>NZ_JAHXSA010000002.1 GCF_019429565.1 Schaalia sp. ORNL0103
GAACACCAGCGGCGCCACAAGCAACGCAAACGCGCGGCAGCCCGCCAGGGCCGCCGCGCGTTCACGCGACTAGATCAGACACTCAACACAATCGAGAGTGCAAGCACTCAGCACGGTCGAGAACTCAAGCACTCAGCGCAGTCGCTGGGCCACCACCTCGGCGACCTGGACCGCGTTGAGAGCAGCGCCCTTGCGCAGGTTGTCGCCGGAGACGACCAGGACGAGGCCACGGTTGCCGTCGACGGCCTGGTCGTGACGGATACGGCCGACGAGGACCTCGTCGCGGCCGGCGGCCTCGAGCGGGGTCGGGACGTCGACGACGCGCACGCCGGGAGCCTCGGCCAGCAGGACGCGGGCCTGGTCGGGCGTAATGTCGCCGGCGAACTCGGCGTGGATGGTGAGGGTGTGGCCGGTGTAGACGGGGACGCGCACGCAGGTGCCGGACACGGCGAGGTCCGGGGTGTGCAGGATGCGGCGCGACTCGTTGCGCAGCTTCTGCTCCTCGTCGGTCTCCTCGGAGCCGTCGTCGACGATGGAGCCGGCGAGCGGCACGACGTCGAAGGCGATGGGCGCAACGTACACGCCGGGCTCGGGCAGGGTGACGGCGCGGCCATCGAGGGCGAGGCCCGCGAGGTCCTGCTTGACGCCGGCCTCGATCTGGCTGGTCAGCTCGGCGACGCCGGCGCGGCCCGAGCCGGAGACGGCCTGGTAGGAGGACACGAAGAGGCGCTTGATGCCGCCGGCCGCCTCGACGAGGGGCTTGAGGACGGGCATCGCGGCCATGGTGGTGCAGTTGGGGTTCGCGATGATGCCCTTGGGGCGGTTGTCGACGTCGTCAGGGTTGACCTCGGACACGACGAGCGGGACCTCGGGGTCCTTGCGCCACGCGGAGGAGTTGTCGACGACGACCGCGCCGGCGGCCGCGAACTTGGGGGCGTACTCGCGCGAGGCGGTGGCGCCCGCGGAGAACACGGCAATGTCGATGCCGGAGTAGTCGGCCGTCGCGACGTCCTCGACGACGATGTCCTGGCCCTTCCAGGGCAGGGTGGTGCCGGCCGAGCGCGCGGACGAGAAGAAGCGAATCGTCTCGACCGGGAAGTTGCGCTCCTCCAGCAGGGTGCGCATGACTCGGCCGACCTGGCCGGTGGCGCCGACGACGGCGACGTTGAATCCACTCATGGTGTTCTCCTTGTGTTGGTGCGCGCGCCCATACGACGGGGCGAACGCTGGGTGAAATCTATGGGGACGAGGCCGGGGCGCACTCCCGGGGGCACCGGAGCTCGCGCGGATGAACGGAGCCCGGCCCGGGCCTCGTCGATGAACGATCAGCGGCCGGTGCCGCCGTAGACGACGGCTTCGGTTTCGGAGGCGTCGAGGCCGAAGGCGGTGTGGACGGCCTTCACGGCGCGGTCGAGGTCGTCGAGGCGGGTGACGACGGAGATGCGGATCTCGGAGGTCGAGATGAGGTCGATGTTGATGCCCGCGTCGGACAGGGCGCTGAAGAGGCGCGCGGAGACGCCGGGGTTGGTGCGCATGCCGACGCCGACGAGGCTGAGCTTGCCGATGTTGGGGTTGTAGCGCAGCTCGTTGAAGCCGATCTCCTCGCGGTGGGCCTCAAGGGCGTCGAGGGCCTTCTGCGCGTCGCCTTCGGGCAGGGTGAAGGTGATGTTGGCCTTCGTGGGGTCGGAGATCGGCAGGTTCTGGACGATCATGTCGATGTTGGCGCCGACCTCGGCGACGACGGCGAAGACGCGGGCGGCGACGCCGGGGCTGTTCGGCACGTCGGTGACGGTGATCTTGTCCTGGGAGCGGTCGTGAGCGATACCGGAGATGACGGGCTTTTCCATGGCGTTTTCCTCGGGAGACTTCAGGGCTGCGTCGGGCACGAGGCCCTTGAGTTCAGGGTTTGCGGGAGAGTCGGAGATCCAGGTGCCGTTCTTTTCGGAGAACGAGGAGCGCACGTGCAGGGGGACCCCGTAGCGGCGCGCGAATTCGACGGCGCGCAGGTGGAGGATCTTGGCGCCGTGCGCGGCCATTTCCAGGGTTTCTTCCTGGGTGAGGGTGCGCAGGCGGTGGGCCTTGGGGACGATGCGCGGGTCGGCGGAGAAGAGGCCGTCGACGTCCGTGTAGATTTCGCAGACGTCGGCGTGGAGGGCGGCGGCGAGGGCGACGGCGGTCGTGTCGGAGCCTCCGCGGCCCAGCGTCGTCACGTCGTCGTCCTTGGAGATGCCCTGGAAGCCGGCGACAATGGCGACCTGGCCGTCCTTGATGGCGCGGGCGACGCGCTCGGGGACCATGCCGACGATCTGCGCGGCACCGAAGCGACTGTCGGTCTGGATGCCGGCCTGCGCGCCGGTGTAGGCGCGGGCTTCGACGCCGAGTTCGTTGACGGCCATCGCGAGGAGGGCCATCGAGATGCGCTCGCCGGCCGACAGGAGGATGTCCATTTCGCGCTCGGGCGGGGTGTCCGTGAGGGCTGCGGCCGAGTCGAGCAGGTCGTCGGTCGTGTCGCCCATCGCCGATACGACGACAACGACGCGGTGTCCCGCGTTGTGCGTGTCCACGATGCGCTGGGCGACGCGCTTCATGGCTTCGGTGTCGGCGACGGAAGAACCGCCGTACTTTTGCACGATCAGTGCCACTAGAGCCTCATTTCTATCTGTACGTGCCGATTCGCACGCCTTCGGGTGGCGCACGCCACCACAACAATCCTACGGCCCGCTAGGCATCGCGCCGCGAAAGACCGGCATGTGGGCGCAGGTGACATGGGACGCGCCGGGGCGACCCAGGCCACACATCCCTTTTTTGCCCGGAATTGCAACGATCCTGATCAGCGTGCGAAATCGCCGTCCGTGCGGGTGCGCTCAGGCGGCGGGCAATGTCACGTCGATGACGGTCCCCTTCTCGGAGTCGACCAGCCGCACGGACCCACCCATCGCGCGGGCAAGCGACTCGACGATCGACATTCCCAGGCCCGAGGAGCCGCGGCCGTCGCGCGTGCGCGAGGAGTCGCCACGCACGAAACGGTCGAACACGCGGTCGCGGATCTCGGCCGGGATACCGGGACCGTCGTCCGCGACGCGCAGGGTCACCATCGACGAGGCCGGGGCACCCTTGTCGGTTTCCGCCCCCTGGGTGGCGCGGGTCAGGGAGACGGTCACGCGGGTGCCGGCGGGCGTGTGCACGCGGGCGTTCGCGAGGAGGTTCGTGAGGATCTGGCGCAGTGCAGCCTCGTCGCCGAGGACTTGCACGTCGGCTGCCTCGCCGAGCTCCCACGCATGGTCGGGAGCGACCACGTGGGCATCTGACAGGGCGTCCAGTATTAGCGGAATAACGTCGACATTCTCCCGTTTGAGGGAGCGATCTCCGTCCAGGCGCGCCAGCGTCAGCATCTCCTCCACGAGGGATGCCATCCGCGCCCCCTCCGAGGAAATGCGCTCGAGCGCCTGGGTCCGGAACGCCTCGTCAATGTCGCGTCGCGCGAGCTGCGCGTAGCCCTGCACGGAGGCCAGCGGCGTGCGCAACTCGTGCGAGGCATCGGCGACGAACTGGCGCAGCTTCGCCTCGCTGCGGGCGCGGCGCTCCATGCCGTCTTCGACCGCGTCGATCATCGAGTTCAGGGCCCCCGCGACGTCCGCGACCTCTACGGGGCCGGAGGTGGCCTCCTCGCCGACGCGGGTCAGCTCCTCGGCGTCGTCGGCCAGGTCGCGGCTCGCGATGTCAGCGGCTGCCGCGCGCACGACACCGAGGGGACGCAGCTCGCGGCGCACCCATGCTCGGCCGGCGAAACCCGCCGCGATAGCGACAACAAGGGACAGGCCGACCTCGACCGCGACAAGCATCAGGACCACGTCATCGACTCTGTCCATCTGCACGCCGACGAGGACCGTCTTGCCATCGACGACCTGGGAGGTCGCGCGGAACGTGCCTAAACCTTTGAGTCGCACGGTATGCGGGGCACCATCCGTGGGCACCGCTGCCAGGATCGCCAGTGCAGGCTCATTCAAGTAGGTCACCGAGAAGTTCGAGACGACCGCGCCTGCAGCCTGCCCATCCTCGCTCACATACTGGAGTGTGCCCTCGGCGATGCCGGAACCGCCAAACCCCGGCCCCTTGGGACCGCCGGGGACAACAGGCCCACCGGGACGAGGCACCCGCCCGCCCGACTGCGGGACCGCGCGGGCGCCCTCGTCGGAATCGTCGTCGGAGTCGTCGTCCGCGTCCACCTCATCGTCCGGCGCATCCTCGACATCCAGATGCTCACCCGCACGTTGGGAGAGACGGTGCAGCTCGGAGTCCATGTTGCCGAGCATCCAGGAGCGCATCACCAGGGTGGACGCTGCGACCATGACGATGAGCGCGAGGGCGACGCACGCGGCCAGCGCGCGCGAGAGGCGCCCGGCGAGGGAACGCCGCCGCGTCACTGCGGCTCCCGCATGATGTAGCCGGCGCCGCGCACCGTGCGGATGAGTGCCGGGCGATCCGCGTCGATCTTCTTACGAAGGTACGAAATGTACAGCTCGACGACGTTCACCTGGCCGCCGAAGTCGTAGCTCCACACGGCGTCAAGAATCTTCTGCTTGGACAGCACGATTCCAACGTTTTCCATGAGATACCGGAGCAATTCGAACTCAGTGTTCGTTAACGTGATTTCTTCCCCGCCACGGCGCACATCGTGTGAGTCCACATCGAGGATCAGATCGGCAACCTGAAGGACCGTCGAGGCCGCCTGCTGGGTGCGCCCCGCCCGGCGCAGCAGCGCCTCCACACGGGCCGCCACCTCGTCCAGGTCGAAGGGCTTCGTCACGTAGTCGTCCGCGCCAGCGCGCAAGCCCTGCACACGATCCGCGACCGCGTCGCGGGCGGTGAGGAAGAGGACCGGCAGCTCCGGGTCGCGAGCGTGCAGGCGCTCCAGCGTCTCCAGTCCGTCCATGCGCGGCATCTGCACGTCGAGGATCACGACGTCCGGGTGGAAGCTCGACGCCTTCGCCAGCGCGTCCAGCCCATCCTTCGCTGTGGCCGTCTCCCAGCCCTCGTGGCGCAAGGCCTGCGAGAGCAGGTCCGCCAGCATCGCCTCGTCGTCAACAACCAGCACTCGGGGCGCGCCTGAGCTCGCCTGGGTCGCCATCATGGCCTCCTCGTCTGTCGCAGCGTGGTCCCTACGATTGTGTCACACGTGCGTCACCGACAGGGGGACGCGCGGCCCGCAGCGCGACAAACACCGCAGGTCGCGGCCTCGTCGATAAGAACCTAGAGGCGGCGGCGTCCCTCGAGCGCGCGGCCCAGCGTCACCGAGTCCGCGTACTCCAGGTCACCGCCCATGGGCAGGCCCATCGCCAGGCGCGAGGTCTCGACACCCATCGTGGAGAGCATGCGCGCGAGGTAGGCGGCCGTCGCCTCGCCTTCGACGTTCGGGTTGGTCGCCAGGATGACCTCGGTGACCGAGCCGTCCGCGAGGCGACTCATCAGCGAGGCGATGTTCAGCTGGTCGGGCCCCACCCCATGGATCGGGTCGATGACACCGCCAAGGACGTGGTAGCGACCGCGGAAGACGCGCGCGCCCTCGATCGCCTGGATGTCCTTGGGTTCCTGGACGACGCAGATCGCGCTGGGGTCACGGCGCACGTCGCGGCAGATGGAGCACTCGTCCTCTTCCGTGAGGTTGCCGCAAATATCGCAGTGACGCACGCGCCCGCGCACGGCGTTGATCGCGTCGACGAGGCGCGCGACGTCCTCAGGCTCCGCGTCCAGGACGTGCATGGCCATGCGCTGCGCGGACTTCGGGCCGATGCCCGGCAGCTGCCCGAACTGGTCGATGAGGTCGGCCAGGGCGCCGTCGTACATGTCAGTATCCTCCCTCGGTCATCTTTTCTTCGATGACGCGTCCGCCGAGGATCTCCAGGACCGCTGCCAGGCCGATCGTCTGCGAGTTTTCGATATTTTCGTCGTCGATGCTGGCGCTGTCGTCGTCGGCCGCGTGAGTGCGGGTCGAGACGACGGCGGCCTCGCGCTGGGCCTTCTCGCGCAGGGCGGCCTCGGCGGCGGCGCGTCCGGTCGGCGGGCCGTCGGACGCGCCTGTGGCGTCGCTCTGGGGTTCCGGGGCGCCGAATCCGGGCGCGGAGTCCTGGGCTGGCTCGGGGGCCGCGGCCAGCCAGGCCGGGGCCTGCGCCGGGGCGCTTGGCGCAGCGCTGATCGGGGTCACGTCGGCGGGGGCCGAGGACTCGGGCGGGGTCCACGAGTCCGCGCCGTCGTCAAAGTTAACGGACGCGCCGCCCGAGATCACGACCGGGTCGCCCCAGCCGGTCGGGGTCGACGGGGTGTGCGCGGCGGGCACGATGGGAGCGTCGTCGAAGACGGGGGACGAGGCCGGCTCGGCCTGCGCAGGTGTGCCCGCCGGCTCGTCGGTGGGCTCCGGGTCGCCGGGGTAGCGGAACACCGTGAAGGAACGCTTGCGCGGGGCTGCGTCACCCTTCGGGGACGAGGCATGGGTGGCCTCGGGCGTATCGGCGGAAGCCTGGGCGAGCGCGCGGGCGGCGCGTTCGGGCAGCGCGGGACGCTCGGCGGGCCGGGGATCCTCAACCTGCGCGATCGGTGCCGGTGCGGGCGCGACGGGTTCGTCACGTCGGATCGGCGTCACCGTCGCGGGGGCGGGCCACCCGGATTCCACCGGCTCGGGAGCGGGTTCGGGGGCGCGCACGGGCTCGGGCCACCCTGCATCCTCGGGTTCGGGCGTGGGCTGCAGCTCGGGTTCCGGCGCACGGGCTGGCTGCGGCCAGCCGGTGTCGACCGGCTCGGGGTCGCCCTGGGGTGCCGCCTGCGCGGCGGCCTCATCAAAAGGGGGCGGCTCCGAGACCCAGCCGCCGGGCTGAGAGTGTTGCGCGGCAGGGCCGGGGTGCGAGGCCTGCGCGGACGGACCGGTCGTCGCGGGGCCGCCCGAGGCCTGCCCGACCTGCGCGGATACGCTCACGGTCAGGCCGGTGACCTCGTTGATGGCCTTTTCGACGTCGGCGGCGCGGGGGCCGCGCGAGAAGGCGTTGACCATGGCCTCGACGGGGAAGAGGAGGACCACCTGGGAGCCGTCGACGGCACCAAGCTGGGCGTTGCCGCCGACCATCGACCACGTGACGCGGCTGATGGAGGACAGGCGCTCGATGACCTCGTTCCAGCGACCACGCAGCATGTCGGCGTCGCGGCCCGAAGCCGGGGCCTCTGCGCGTGCTGGTGCCTCCGAGCGCTGCGGCGCGGCGAATTCGCTGCTCTGCTGCGGAGGCGCGGCGGGGCGCGGCTCGGCCTGCACGGGCATGGCCTTGCGGGCGGGGGCCGTTTCGTGGGCGACCTCCCGGCGCGGAGCCTCCTGCGGCTTGGACTGCGCCGGAGCGGAGCTCGGCTCCGGGGCCGCGGGCTTCTGAGCGGACCAGTCAGGGTCACTCCCCCACGCGGGCATGCCCTGGGGGGCAGGCGCGGCAGACGACGCCGGCGCCTGAGGGGCGGGGGCCGAGGCCTCGGCACGCTCCTGCTTCTTGCGGGCCAGGGCCTCGCGGGCCTCGCGGGCACCGAAACGACCCGAGGAGGCCTCGGACGACGGCGCGGAAGCCTCGCGCGGCGCTCCCCCACCGGTCATGCCGACCGTGCCCTGCACGGGTGCCTGGGCGGGGCCGGGGGCGGGCACGAGGATGCGCCCGACGAGGAGCTCGAGCTGCAGGCGGGGCGAGGTCGCGCCCGTCATGGCTCGTAGGGCCTCGTCGGTCAGGTCGGCGGCGCGGGACAGTCCGTGCGGCCCCCAGTTCTGTGCCTGGCGCTGCATGCGCTCGAACTGGTCGTGCGGGGTGTCCGCCAAGACATCGCGCGCGCCATCACCGGCGACCGCGATGATGAGGAGGTCGCGCAGACGTTGCAGGAGGTCCTCGACGAAGCGGCGCGGGTCGTGGCCGGACTCGACCATGCGCTCGACGACGCGGAAGGCCGCGGCACCGTCGCCACCCGCGAGAGCGTCGACGGATTCGTCCAGCAGTGCGGAGTCCGTGTAGCCGAGCAGTGCGACGGCCGTCTGATACGTGACCTGACCGTCGATCGCGCCGGCCATCAGCTGGTCGAGCACCGACAGGGTGTCACGCACCGAGCCGCCGCCCGCTCGCATGACGAGGGTCAGGACGCCCTCACCCACTCCGATGTGCTCCTCGGCGCACAGGCCCGTCAGGTAGGGGCCGAGGATGTCCGGCGGCACCAGGCGGAACGGGTAGTGGTGGGTACGCGAACGGATCGTGCCGATGACGCGCTCGGGTTCCGTCGTCGCAAAGACGAACTTGACGTGCTCGGGCGGCTCCTCGACGAGCTTGAGCAGCGCGTTGAAGCCCTGGTTCGTGACCATGTGGGCCTCGTCGATGATGAAGATCTTGTAGCGGTCGCGCACCGGTGCGAAGGTGGCGCGCTCGCGCAGGTCGCGGGCGTCGTCGACGCCGCCGTGTGAGGCCGCGTCGATCTCGACGACGTCGAGCGAGCCGGGGCCTCCGGTGGCCAGCTCACGGCACGATTCGCACTGGCCGCACGGGGTGTCCGTGGGGCCCTGCGCGCAGTTCAAGCAGCGCGCGAGGATGCGCGCCGAGGTGGTCTTACCGCATCCACGCGGCCCGGAGAACAGGTACGCGTGCGTCACGCGATTCGCGCGCAGCGCCGCCTTGAGCGGCTCCGTCACGTGTTCCTGGCCGATCACCTGATCAAAGGTGTCGGGGCGATACCGGCGATACAGAGCTGTGGTCACCCTCCAAGCCTAGTTGTTCCCACCCTCATCTGCGCCCCGCGCCGCGCGTTCCACACGCTCTGGGAATCCTTTGTCATTGACGAGGCCGGGGCGGGGTCGTGGGGTCGGGGCGGGGTGGGTATGCGGGAGGGGGCGCGGGACCTGTGTTGGTCTCGCGCCCCCTCACCTAGGTGGGCTTACCCCGTGTGGGTGGGGTGTGCACCCGTGGGGTTAGGCATCCTCACGCTCGCGGCGGCGCTTGCCCGCCAGGGCCGCGATGCCAGCGATAGCTGCCATGGCTGCCATACCACCCAGGACGGATGCGTCCGAGCCGGTACGAGCCAGGACCTTGGCGACCGTGGTAGCCGGGGTCGGGGTGGGGATCACCGTGAGCGGGAAGTCCACATTCAGGTTCTCCTCACCCTCACCAACCGTCACCGTCATCGAGGTCGTCGCCGCGTTAAACCCGGCAGGAACCTCAATATCGACCGTGTACGTACCCGGAACCAGGCCAGTGAAACGGTAGTTACCGTTCGCGTCAGTGGTGGTACGACCCACCTCCACGCCGTTGGCGTCCTTGAGGATCACGGTCACACCAGGCACACCCGGCTCACCGTTATCCGCACCGTTACCGTCCTTGTCATTCCACACACGATCACCGATCGTGGCGGGGGCAACCAGACCAAAGTCCACGCCCTGCACCGACGCATCCGTAATCGTCACGGCCGCTTCGGTCGCACCCTTGCCCGTGTAGGCCTGGGTCGGGATCAGACCAGCCAGATCACCCTTATCGGGATCCACGATCACGACGCGGTACGAGGCCGGAGCCAGACCCACAAACTGGTAGGCACCCTTCTCATCCGTGGTCGCAGTCATCGGCTTGCCCTCAGAGTCAAGCACCGGAGTGCCGTCCTCGTTCAGCAGAGCAACCGTCACGCCCTTAAAGCGCTGCTCAGAATCACTCTTGGAGTACGACGCATCCGAATCACGGTAGATCGTGCCACCCAGGTTGTATCCGCCCTTGAACGAGGCCGAGGACTCGTTGTTGGTCGGATCATCGCCCACCTGATCCTGGTGCGTGATCGTTGCGACGTTCGTGATCAGCGAGCCAACGCCCTCACCAGTGATACGCACGGTGATGGTGATGGTCTTGACCTCGTCCTTCGCAATGGTCAGGTTCGACAGATCCCACTTACCGGTCTCTGCGTTGTAAGAGCCATCGCCTTCAGCGGACACGAAGGTGACGCCTGCGGGCAGCTTATCGGAAGCGGTTACACCGGTTGCCACGCTCGGACCATTGTTGGTCAGAGTGAGGGAGTAGGTGATTTCCTTTCCGGGTGCGAAATCGAAGGTGCCCTGCTCCTCTGCTGAGGGAGTGGTGATCGCCTTCTTGATGGCGGTGTCAGCCGAACCGGTGAACGCCCAGTCCTGGTCGTTGTTCGTCATCGCGCCGGGGCTCAGCGTCACCTTGGAGGTGAGGGAGAGCTCCTGGCCCTCAGAGGCCGTCAGGTCGCCCGACGGGGCGTGGGTCTGAGCGGTGCACTCGGGGCACACGGTGGCAAGGGAGGCCTTGTCAACGGTCACGACGTAATCGCCGGGAGCCAGGTCCTTGAACGAGTACTTGCCGTTCTCGTCCGTGACCGTGGTCAGCGTCTTCTCCACGCCGGCGGGGGTCGTGTAGGTCAGCTTGACGGTCACGCCGGCCAGCGGCTTGTCCGCACCCGAGGGCTCGGAACCACCGTTGTTGTCGACGTCCCAGAAGAGGGTGTCACCAATCGTGCCATCGGCGATCAGGCCGAAGTCGACGGTCTCATCGTTCTGGCCCTCGGTGAGCGTCACGCTGCTCTCGGTGCCGTTGGAGTCCTTCTCATCATCCAAAGCCGCGTAGGACTTGGTCGCAGAGTAGCCGGCGGGGACCGTGAAGGTGACCTTGTAGTTCTCCTCGCCCGCGCTCGCGACGATCCGATCGACGTTCGGCATCAGGTTCGTGAACTCGTACTTGCCGTTGGCGTCCGTGGTCACCGGCTTGACCGGGTTGCCGCCCAGGTCGATGACCGGGTTGCCGGCGCCGTCGGTCAGGGTGACGGTGACGCCGGCAACGCCGACCTCATCCGCATCCTGGACGCCGTCCTTGTTGGCGTCGAACCACACGAAGTTACCCACCGAAGCGGGCTTGACGAATCCGAAATCAACCTTCGAAACATTGGCGTTCGAGGTAGTTAGAGAAATCGTCGGGGTTGTGAGATTCCCCTTGCCTGCCTCGCTGCGCTTGGTCGAGGTTTGGTAGCCGTAGGTCTGCGTGTAGTCAGACAGTGACACGTTCTCTCCGTCAACGGTGGCATGGTCGGGAACGACCTCAACCTTGTAGTCGCCCAAAGGCAGGCGGTTAAAGGTGTAGTTTCCGTTGGCGTCGGTAGTCGCGGTGATGTCAGCGCCAGAGGAATCCTTAACGGGGTTGCCGTTAGCATCCAGCAGACGGACAGTCACGCCTTCGAAAGGCTTGTCGATTCCGCGATCATTGATCCAAGTGGCATCCGTGTCGTTGTAGATGGTTCCCGAAATGGAGCCGCCCACCTTGAAGGTCGCGCTGTCCGTGTTGTTATCCGGGTTGGAGTCGACCTGATCGAACTCACCCAGCGTCGCCGTGTTCGTGATGGTCTTACCTTCGGAGCCCTCGGAGACCTTGACCAGAACGTAGAGTGTCTGGGTTCCGTTCACCGCAAGGTTTGTATTCAACTGGCCGGAGGGCATGGCCTCCCAGTCGGTGTCCAAATTCGCGAGATCTGGAGCCGAATTGTGCTGCACGCCGACGCAGGGAGTGGTTGCATCAGTCTGGCACAGGCGGACCTGCGTGGAGATGGCTTCGATTCCCTGCGGAAGGACATCCTTAATCTTCATGCCAGAGGCGACAGCCGGTCCCTTGTTATTCAAGGTGATCGAGTACAGCATGTAATCGCCGGGCATAACCGGGTCAGTCGACTCGATGGTCTCCGGGATTCCATTTGCATCCATGACCGGTTGATCGCCGTTCACCTTAACGCGAGCAACCTTCTTGGTGACCGACACGTCAGTGGAGACGTTGATGCCAACCTTGGGTGCTTCGTTCGGCTGCAGGTAGGAAACCTTGCCGTTTTCGGTGACGCCACCGGACATTGCAACGGAGTTCCATGCAATGAGGTTGGCGTTAACCGGAGAGGTCATGGTTGCCACGAACTGGATCTTTTCGCCGACCTCAATATCGCGGTTCATGACGAGGCGGAAGCCCTTAACGGTCTTCAGGTCTGCAGGTGCTGCTCCCCACGCGTCGGGGGTACAACCGGCAGGGCCGTCGTTCATCGCGCCACCGACGCTCATAACCTCGCCGCGGCAGGGATTCTCAACCGTCGTGTACTGGATCGTGATATCCGAGGCGGGAATTTCGCTGGTTTCGGGGTCCTGGCCCGACTTTTCCTTGATCGACTGGAAGGTCCAGTTGGTCGAGTTCAAGAAAGGCTGCCAAGAGGAGCCGCGTGCCTGAGAAGAGGCGGGACCCACACCCGTGTCGCCCGGGTGAGGAAGAATGTCATAGGCGACAACCTTCGTCAGGGGAGCGTTGCCAGCGTTTGCAATGGTGAAGCGGTATGCGCCATCCGAACCCGGATCGATCTTTGCGACGTCTCCGGCAGGAACAAAGTCGGCGTCCTTATTGCCCTTGACTTCCTTCGCGATGCTCATTGCGGGGGTGGTCGCAACGTTGAAGTTGGCAGTGGCGTAACAGACGTAGTCCTCAGTTGAACCGTTGCCGTTGACGTCGAAGGTGTCCTGCACGCGGCCGGTGAGGCAGTAGTTCGTGTTGCGCAGGCTCTTATCCTCGGTGGTCGCCTTCGCGCCGTCGCCGGGCATGTAGGCGTTTGCATCGTTCGTGGTCTGACCAGCAGGCGCTGTATTCTTCACAGTCGTGTTGAAGGCCGTGTAAAGATTTCCTTCGACGGGATCAGGAACAATCATACGGAGCAGGGTTCGGCCCGATCCGTTGTAATTCTTCGTGATCTCAATCTGGACCTTGCTGACGTCGTACTTGCTTCCATCAGGATTCGTCAGAGGTGAACTAGAAAAGATGCTGACCTGAGATGCATCGTCGATATCGAAGCCTTCGGGCAGCAGATCCGCAAGGGTAAATGGGGTGGGCTTACCGCCTTCGGACTTCTTGCGAACAATACCGTTAACGCCGAAAGAGGCTGTCTTTCCAACGGTCACGGGGTTCGTGCGAGCAACCTTCACAACTCCCACGCTGGGGAAGTCCTGGCGCACGCGCATCCAGGTGCACAGATCATCGGCAGAGGCAACGACCTGGCCGCTGTCCTTATCCGTCAAGGTGCCGGATGCACAGTTCTGGAAACGGACGTAGTCAGGAGAAGCGACATAGTTGTAGTACTTCTCAGGCGGGGCAACCGTGTTGTAGTGGCTGGCGAAATCCGCAGGCTCTTCGGTGGGAAGAGTCGAGGGGATCGTGCCGTAGAACCACACGGATGGATTGGTTTGTGGTGCAACATCCGAATCGATGGTGAAACGGGTGATCCACTCGCCATCGGGAAGGTTCAAAGTGCTTGTCTCGGTGTAGTTGACGACCTCGTGGTTGCCCTTGTTGGTCCAGTACTCAAGAGTCCAGCCGCCCTTATCTTCGTAGCCAGACTTGCCAAAAATACTGAAACGGTAAGGGGCAACCATGGTCGGTTGATCACACGAGCCGCCTGCTGCCTTGGCATCCTGAGAGGACCAGGTACAGGGCATGGTGTCATCAAAGTGAGCGTGAGTCGTTGTGTTACCGGTGTTCGACACACCGAAACGCCACGCGCTCATGCCCTCACGGAAGGCATACGTGTTGTCGTTACCGGCCTTGGCGAGTCGACCGCCCGGCTTGCGCAGGGAGAAACCATGGGTGATTTCAGAGCTCTTCGTCAAGGTCGTTGAAGGATCATTCATCACCTTGGCGGTGATGGTGGCCTTGTTTGTAACCGTGTCGGCCGTCGTTACCGAACCTTCGGGGTATTTCACGGTAACCAAGGACTCGATGGGGTTTTGCCAAGCCCACTTGTCATAGGACCAAGTAACAGTGTGCGTCGCTGCATCGTAAACGCCGCCATTGGTAGCGGAAACGAATACTGCCTGTGCGGGAAGCGGATCGACGACCTTAATGTCCTGGACCTGCACGAAGTTGGTGCCGTTGACGCCACCCTTCAGTGAGGAACCATTCCAGCGGATACCAACCTTATTGGGGTCGGTTTGGTCGATCTGCTGGTAGCCGTAGCGCAGCTTGTACGTCGTTTCACCGCCGACAGCAGGGTAGCTGTTCGGGTTTGTCGAACCGCTCTTCTCAATGGCGATATCGGTGTCCGCGGTCCACGTGGTGGTTTTCGAATCCTCGACGGGATCTGCGTTCCACGCCGTAAATTCGACACGTTGAGTGGTTGTCGAGTTAGTCGGTGCATCGTTTCCGTCGTAGTGCCAGGTGATCTGGATACGGTCGGAGGTGCCTGCCGGGATGGTGCGGTTCAGAGAGTAAATGAACTGCTTCATACGGGGAGGCCCGGGGAGAATACTCTGGCTGGTAAGGGCGACGGTAGAGCCGGTAACAGCAGTGGCCGTGTAGAGATTGTCCTTCAGCTGAACTCCGGCGGGAGTGACTGCTTCGGGGAGCAAGAACTTGATGGAGGCACCTTCACAGGGGGTGGTTACCGACGAACAGGAGTAGTTGATCGTCGTCACCTGGTTTTCGCGCACCGAAAGGGTGTCGCTGTCGTTCGTGACAGTCATTGCCAAGGTCGCCGGCTTCTCAGAGGTTGAGCGTGCGCGGCGCGTGCGGGGCTGATCCTCGGGGGCTTCCTCGGCGGCGGGAGCCTCAGCACCAGCCTCGGCGTCGGGAGCCTCAGCACCAGCCTCGGCGGCGGGAGCCTCAGCACCAGCCTCGGCAGCGGGCGCGTCTGCGGCCTCAGAGTTGGACGAGGCCGTGGCAGCTTCCTGAGAGGAAGCTACGTCAGGCGATTGCGTGCTTTCATCAGCGGCGCTGGCTCGCATAGCGAGGGGTGTCAGCGACGTGACGAGAAGCGAGAGAGCGGCCAGACTGGCAGCACCCGCAACGCCCACACGGGCGCGGAACGGACGCAGTCGAGACATCGTCTTCTCCTTCTTTTGTTGAAATGTGGACAGGACTTGCATCCCAGCCTAGTGAAGGAGCAGAGTGAACCACCATGCCTAACAACTATCGCCTAAGCCACAACTACAACGATGTATTTCGTTGAAATTTCGGGCATAACGGCAATGTAACAACTTCTCTGAACCCTTGGTCAGCACTCAGTTTCGAGCATCAGCAATAGATTTTTCAATAATTATCAGCGTGCCATTGTTTGCATCATCAAATTATGACCACTGCAATATGGATTGGGCGACAATCAACCTCGGGTTTTAGTGACGCATTACACTTAGATACTGCCGTTTGTATAATTACTCCGTATTCCCAGGGCGCGCGTGCGGTCCACGCACGACACACTTTCCAAACCAACTAGCAAATAAACTGCGCAACGCCGGATAGCTCCCCGCCCACTGGGCCAGAGAATACGAAACCCCCGCGCTTCGAGGGAAGCGCGGGGGTTATGCGCGGAGACGGCGGGATTTGAACCCGCGAGGGGCTATGCACCCCTACCTCCTTAGCAGGGAGGCGCACTCGACCGGACTATGCGACGTCTCCAGTGCCGACTACTTTAAGGCATTTTCGCCGCGAGCGCGAACGTGCACCCGCTGCGACGCCCGTGGGCGGCCGGCTCGGCGGAGGGCGAGGGATTCGAACCCCCGGTGCCATTGCTGACACAACGGTTTTCAAGACCGTCTCTTTCGGCCACTCAGACAGCCCTCCAGACGCGGATCATCCTACAGGACCAGGCCCGGGGATGCGACCCTCGCATCCCCGGGCCCGAGCCCATCAGACATCTGGCGCGTCAGCCGCGCAGCCCGAAGAAGTTCCAGGACTTCTTGTCGGGGGCCGGCTCCTCGGGGTGATCGAGGAGGCCGCGCGACAGCGCGGGGGCCGTCGGCGGCCACAGCGGCAGGCGGATCGCGAGCGTCGCCTGGACGGCATGGTAGACATCCCAGCGCGACGACTTGGCGGGCTGCACGTTCTCGTTGCGGGGACCGAGGCGACGCACCCACCGGCCGGGCTGGCTGATGAGGTAGTCGTGGATGTAGTCGACGAAAGAGCGGTAGCAGTGCTCGAAGTGCTCGACGTCGGGGACACCGGAACCGTCGTCCAGCATCGCGCGGCGCACGGCGACGGTGGCGCACACACCCTCGCAGACGACCCACTGCTGGTGCTCGTCCTCGCCGGGCACGGGGTCGCCCTCGTCGTTGACGCCCGTGGAGAAGCCGGGGTTGCCGTCGGTGCGACGCCAGCCGTCGACGCGCGCGCGCTCGAAGAGCTCAGTGCCCATCTCGAGGAGGTAGTCGGGCACGGTCCAGCCCATCGAGCGCAGGCCCGCCCGCACCTGCAGCGCGAAGCGCCCGAGCTGCATGGAGTGGCCGGTCACGTAGCCCACGTAGTAGCGGCGTCCGTCGTTGAGGAGCTTGCCCGCCTCGGGGCTGGGCTCCCAGTTTTCGTCGAAATACTCCGGAATGCGCCATCCGTTCTTGGAGGCGACCTTGTAGGCGAAGGCCGTCATCTTCTCGGCGCGGTCGAGCCATTCGGGCTCGGTTGTCGCCTCGGCCGCGGCCATGTAGGCCTCGATCGTGTGGATGAGCGTGCCGAGGGTGTGGACGGGGACGGGCTCGTTGAAGGCCTCGTCGTACTGATCCCACACGAGGCCGTAGTCGTCGGTCCACAGCTCCTTCTGTTCCTCGAGCATGCGGTTGAGCAACTCGTGGGCTCCGGGGCGGTCCGCGACCGTCGCGGCGGCGACGCCCAGCAGCGCATACACCGTGTGGTACTGCGACTTGACGCGCGCGTCCTCGTCCCACGGCACGCCGCGACCATCCGCGTCAGGCTCGGGCTTGATGGCGAACCACATGCCGCCGTTGACGGGGTCCGTGAAGTAGTTGGTGAGCGCCTTGACGGCATGATCGGCGTAGCGGCGCGTGCCGGGCAGACCCATGAGCGCGCCAAGCGAGAACACGTAGGCCATGCGACCAGTGACGGCCAGGTCGATCGATCGGGTCGGGTCGGGCTTTCCATCGGCGTCGAGATGCGCGAAACCAGTCGCGACGATCGCGCCTTCTGCCTCTTCAATGAGTGCCTGCATGTGGCCGCTCAGCCAACGGTTATGTTCGATGGAATCAAACCATCCCACGATGTTCCTCCTGACAACACAGTCACGGTCTGCGGTGACCGACATCTCATAGGATAGTCGCTCGGCGCCGTTTTTGGGAATACGTGCATACACCCCTCTGCCCACACGGACGAGGCCGGGGCGCGGCGCGCTCTCACCTGGCCTTTTCCAGACGGCCAGCCACGACCTCGAACAAGAGAAAACAAGGAAAAGTCCACGCCGTGGGACAGTATTACCCACAAGCGGGCGTAACGTGCAACACTGTCCCTATGCATGAACGAGCTGGCACACGTGCCCTACCTGAAGACCTCATCAACGTCGACGATGTCATCTCCGCTTACTACGACATCACGCCCGACCCGACCGACGTGGGACAGCGCGTCGCATTCGGCACCTCGGGTCACCGCGGATCCTCGCTGGACGCCAAGTTCAACGAGGCGCACATCATCGCCATCACCGCTGCGATCATCGAGTACCGCGCCTCCCAGGGCTTCAACGGTCCTCTGTTTATCGGCCGCGACACCCACGCCCTGAGCGAGCCCGCGTGGCGCACCGCCCTGGAGGTCCTCGCGGCCGCCGGCATCGACACGCGCATCGACTCGCGCGGCTCCTACACGCCCACCCCCGCCGTGTCCGTCGCCATCCTCGGCGCGAACGGCGCCCCGGGTAACCTGCGCACCGAGGGCGACGGCCTGGCCGACGGCATCGTCGTCACCCCCAGCCACAACCCCCCGCGCGACGGCGGCTTCAAGTACAACCCGCCTCACGGCGGCCCCGCCGACACCGACGCGACCGGCTGGATCGCGGCGCGCGCCAACGAGCTCCTCGACTCGGGTGAATGGAAGAACGTTCCCCGCGTCACCGGCTCTGACCTGCTGCACGACCCGAACATCAAGCCCTTCGACTACCTGGACTACTACGTCTCGCAGCTGGACCAGGTCATCGACATCGAGGCCATCCGCAAGGCGGGTGTGCGCATCGGCGCCGACCCGCTCGGCGGCGCGTCCATCGACTACTGGGCGGCCATCGGCGAGCACTACGGCCTCGACCTGACCGTCGTCAACCCCGAGGTCGACCCGGCCTGGCCGTTCATGACCCTGGACTGGGACGGCAAGATCCGCATGGACTGCTCCTCGCCCTACGCGATGGCGTCCCTGCGCGAGGCCATGACCCCCGACGCCGAGGGCAACACCCC
Source organism: Schaalia sp. ORNL0103 (assembly GCF_019429565.1). Taxonomy (GTDB): domain Bacteria; phylum Actinomycetota; class Actinomycetes; order Actinomycetales; family Actinomycetaceae; genus Pauljensenia. Next base: position 18,224 of record NZ_JAHXSA010000002.1, read on the forward strand.
CTACGACATCGCGACCGGCAACGACGCAGATTCGGACCGCCACGGCATCGTCACCCCCGACGGCCTGATGAACCCGAACCACTTCCTGGCCGTCGCCATCGAGTACCTGTTCACGCACCGTCCCGGCTGGGGTGCGGACGCGGCCGTGGGCAAGACCCTCGTGTCCTCCGCGCTCATCGACCGCGTCGTGGCCTCCATGGGCCGCGACCTCATCGAGGTGCCCGTGGGCTTCAAGTACTTCGTGCCCGGCCTGCTGTCCGGCACCGTCGGTTTCGGCGGCGAGGAGAGCGCGGGAGCCTCGTTCCTGCGCAAGGACGGCACCGTGTGGTCGACCGATAAGGACGGCATCATCCTGGCGCTGCTCGCATCGGAGATCCTGGCCGTGACCGGCAAGACCCCCTCCCAGCTGCACGAGGAGCAGGTTGAGCGTTTCGGCGCCTCCGCCTACGCCCGCATCGACGCGGCTGCCTCCCGCGAGGAGAAGGCGAAGCTCGCAGCCCTGTCTGCGGACGACGTGACCGCGACCGAGCTGGCCGGCGACCCGATCGTCGCCAAGCTGGTGCGCGCGCCCGGCAACGACGCACCCATCGGCGGCCTGAAGGTGACGACCGAGTCCGCGTGGTTCGCCGCACGCCCGTCGGGCACCGAGGACGTTTACAAGATCTACGGCGAGTCCTTCAAGGGTGCCGAGCACCTGGCCCAGGTCCAGGAGGCCGCCAAGCAGGTCGTGTCCGATGCCCTGAACAGCTGACGCTCTGACGCTGCCCGCTCACGCGGGTTGCGTGAAGGGGGGCGGCGCTCGATTGAGCGCCGCCCCCTTCGTCGTCTAGCAGGTTGCTGAGTTGGATCCCGTCACGACTGCGTACCGGCGGCCGCGTCGGCGAACCAGTCCGGCACGCGCCCGGGGATATCCGCCAGTTCCTGGGGATTAGCGGACGTTCCGTCGCTGCGCAGATCACCCGTGTAATAGTCCATCATTGTCAACCCAATACCCGACACCATGATGTGTACGGTCGCTCCGTATCGTTCACTCGTCCAGGCGAGAACCGTGTCACTGCCACGGCCGTCATCCTCATAGACGTGTTCACGGAAATCGAAACCGAGGGGCTTCAGCTCGGCGTCAAATGCTGCGCGCACCCGGGCAGGATCACGTTCTTCGAAATTGTACGTACGCGACACCATCGAGAACAGAACCTGGTCACCGACATCGACACGATAGATGTAATCGTTGCGGCTGTAGCTGCGGTAGTTCTCACGCGTCATCAGCGTATCGCGCGCACGAATGATCGCCGGCTCCACGTCTCGCTTGAACGCCTCAATAGACTCAAGAGATGAGGCCCGCTCCAGGCTTTCCTTCTGTTCCGGATTCATTCCTTTTCCTCCTCCGAACGGTACGCACGAGGCGCACACCACTGCTAGAACAACCGCGAGCGCTCCGACGAGCGGGCGCCTCACTTCTTACCTCGGCCCGCGATGACCCGAGAGATATCGTCGAGTGCCTTACTGTCCTTGTTGAAATATCCGCCGTGCTTCTGGAACGGATAGGGCTGCGACTTGTCGATTTCGTCGCCAACATCGCCGGACAGGTGGTTATAGCCCGGCATCTTGGCGGGATTCTTTCCGAATCGACCGTCGTCTCCTATGCCCTGGACCATGTCCTGCTTGTAGTCCGTGGCGCTCACCCAGGCATGCCCCTTCTCCAGCTTGAACTCGGAGACATCCTGGACACCCGAGCCCGGAGAGCCAAACTGGATGAGGTCGTCCACGACACCGGGATTGACCTTGGTAAGCGCGATACCGGCGGTCGTCGACCCGAAGGAGTGACCGGCGACGCTGATGTGCGCGTCGCCCGCCGGGCCGGCTTCGCGCGACGCGTCCAGGCCGTTGAGGAATCCGGACAGCTTATCCGCGCCCCTCCGGGCGTAGCCAATGTCCGCTACCTCTGCGAGGTTCTGGGGCGCCTCGTAGCCAAGGTAGGAAACGATCGCAACCCCCTCACCCGGAGCGTGTTTCTGAACATTCTCTCGCATGATACCCGCACGCTTGTCATAGTCATCCAAGTTCTCGGCGACATTGGAGTACAGGCCGGGAACGACCACACCGACGTGAGCGGCCGTGTCAACATTGCCCTGCGCGACAGCTGCGGTGACGTGCTTGCCCGAGGTCTCCAGGCTCAGGAGCTGGCGGGGCACACCGTCCTGATCTTCCCTCTTGATCGTGTCCTTGACGTTATGGAGCGCCTTCACACGCTCTTCGACGAGCTCCAGCTCCTGGCGCTCGCGGCGCGAGGGATGTGGGCCGTAGCGCTGCTTGAGACGCTCGAGCTTCTTCTCTTCGCGCTCGGTGGCGTCCTCCAGGTAAATGCGGTTCGCCTTGTTACGCGACGTTCCGTCGATGCCGTTGAGGTTGCCGATCTCCTGGGGGTGAGCCTTGATCATCTGCTCTTTTTCGGCGTCGCTGAGCGACGACCACCACTTGGCCACTTCCTTTTCGGAGGCTCCCTTGGGCGGCAGCTTCAGGTTCTTCTTCGGGACTCGTGTTCCCTTGGTTGACCCATTCGCGTAGGAGCTTGCTCCACCACCCAGGGCCGCGAGCTTGCTCTGCGTGTTCTGGACGACGCTCGTCGCTTTTTCCATGATCGCGGCAACCTGCTGGGACACGATCTTCATGTTCTTCTTGATCGTCACCGCATCGGCCGGAGACACGTTGTGCGGCCCCACGTACTGAACGGATCCATCCGCCCCGATATGGAGGGAGTGGTTCGCGGCGGTGCCGTCGAGTTTCCTGGCGGCCGTTCCAACCGTTTCAGCACCCTCCGAGGCCTCGCTGAGGACGCTCGCGAGAGCCGTGAGCTTTTCTTCCTGCCGCTCAACCTCCGCACAGAGCTTCAACATCGCGCGACGGGCAGCATCGACCGTGTTCCCCTGACCGGTCAGGGAGCTCACGTTGGATTGAAGACTCTCAGACGCACTCCTGAGCGACTGTGCGCTCTTTTCGTATGCCTGCGCTTGCTGGCTGAGGGACGAGCCCTCCCATTGCAGGAGATCAGACCACTTCATTGTTACGACTGCCCTCCGAGTTCTGCGCTAAAGCGATTGAATCCCGGGATCGGATCCACTCCCGGGGTCGGATTTCCCATCTTGGGCAGCTTCACGGGAGGCACCTCAGGAAGCTCGATGGCAGGCTTCGGAAAGGGGCGGGGACCGGTCGGCCCTGTGATGATCGGATCCAAGGGCTTGAGCGGACCGACGGGGTTATAGGGCATGGGCTCAACCTTCGGCCGACCTGTGCCGGGGTTCGGTCGGCGGTGGCCGCGAGTCCCCTCGCCCCCGTGGTGGCCTCCCCTCTGCTTGCCCGGGTCACCGGGAAGACGCGGGCCTCGCGTAGGCGGATTGCCGCCGCTGATCGGCGAGGGAAGAGGAACCAGTCGCGGGTTCTTACGACCACCTCCGCCGCCACCCGGACCCGAGTGACCGCAGTCGTCGCCGTTAACGATCGAGCCGATGAGCTGGCCGTTCTCTTCCTCCGCGGCGATGAAGTCTCGTTCGGCGGCCTCAAGCGAGTCGGCACATTCCTCAAGCCTCGCGCTGGTCTTCATGCACTGATCGGCGAGCTTCTCTTCGGCTGCCTGCATCGGCGACGCCAGGTCAGCGCCGGGCATCGCGGAGGCGAACGCACTCGCCCCTCCTTCCGGGCGTGCAGACCGGACGGCGTCTGCGGTTTCACGCGAGGTCGCGGCGAGCTTCGGGAACTCACCCGCAACAAAGGACAGATCGCTCATCATTTACTCCATTGAATACTGACCAGTGACACACACAATATTACCGGATGGATATCGGCGGCGCACCGCTTCACCATAGCTGCGCCTCGAATTGTTCTTGTAGCCCATCATCCAATTTCACCGTTTTTATCCCTGGAAAAGTGCGAGCAAGGCCGCTACCTTGGCACTGTCCCCACATGGGAATACCGGCAACGCCCACCGACTCCAGGAGCCCACATGAGCGAGGCATCCCGCCCACCCGCACGCGACGCGGGACCGGATGCGCCAGCCCAGGCCTCGTCGATAGCGACGACGAGGCCTCCCATCCCCCGGCTGCCCGTCGGCCGCCTCGCGTTCCTGCTCCTCGCGGGCATCGCGCTCCTGGCGGGACTGGACGCCTCCCTCGTGCGTCTGGGAGCCATCGCGCCCGTGGCCTCGACAAGCCTGGGGACCGTGCACGGCCTCCTCATGATCTACGGGTTCCTGGGCACCGCGATCTGCCTCGAGCGCGCGGTCGCCCTACAATCCGACGGGCGTCGCGCGTGGGCGTACGCCGCTCCCCTGCTCACCGGAGCCGGCGGCATCAGCGCGGTCGTCATCTCCCTGAACGAGGGCGTACGCGCGACACTCGCGAACCTGCCGATTCCGCGTTACCTGGCCGCCCACCTGCCCGGATTCGCGCCCGAGCGGATGATGCCCGGCTTCCTCATCACCCTCGGTATGGCCCTGCTGACGGCCATCTACTGCTACGTATGGACCCGTCGGCAGGCCACCCACGCGGTCCTCATCCAGCTGATGGGCGCGCTCATTGGCTTGGGCGGCATCCTCCTATGGTGGCGAGGCCTCGAGACGCCGCGCGCGGTGCCCTGGTGGCTCGCTTTCCTGATCGTCACAATCGTCGGTGAACGCGTCGAGCTCGCGCGCCTTGCCTTCGCGTCCGGCTCCACCGAGCGGCGCATCACCGCCGAGAGCGCCGCACTCATGGTGGGTCTGACCGTCGCGCTCTACTCCCCCGCGATCGGATACCCACTGATCGGGCTCTCGCTCGGCGTTCTCATGGCGGACACCGCGTGGCACGACGTCGCGCGCGGCACCGTGCGCATGAGCGGCCTGCCTCGCCTGGCGGCCGTGTGCATGCTGAGCGGATACGCGTGGGCGCTTGTACCGGCGCTGATGTGGGTCATCGCTCCGCCCGCCTTCGACGGATACGGCTATGACGCCGGCGTCCACGCGATCACGATCGGCTTCGTCGTCTCGATGCTGCTGTCCCACGCGCCCGTCATCATCCCGGCGGTCGCCCGGCGCGAGGTCCCCTACCACGTCGCCATGTGGGTGCCCTTCGCGTTCCTGCAGGTCTCGCTCCTGTTGCGTCTCCTCGCGGGCGCGCGCGAGGCCGCCTACCCGTGGCGCCTGGGCGGCACCCTCGGGGTCGTCGGCATGCTCCTGTTTGTTGCCACGACGCTGACGGTGACGATTCGCCGGGCGCGCGCGGCCTCTCGGGAGGCCCGATGAGTAAGCCCCGCGTTCCCCGCACCGACCGCGCAACCTCCGTCTGGATGTGCGCGGCAGCCGTCGCCGCGGCGGTCACGATCGTCGCCCGAGGCCGCATCCCGCAGAACCTGTGGACGATGATCCACCTGGTGACCCTCGGCGTCCTGTCGAACGGTATCTTCCAGTGGTCCTGGTACTTCACGCGCGCGCTCGCCCACCTGGCGCCAGACGACCGACGCGCGGGGCGCGACAACACCGTGCGTATCACGGCTTTCAACCTCTCCCTGCTGCTCCTCATCGGCGGCATGTGGTCGGGCTTGTGGCACGCGACCGTCACGGGCGCGACCGTTGTCGGGTTGATCGCGGCCTGGCACGGGTGGGCGCTGCTCACCGCGTCCCGCGAGCGCCTGGCCTCGCGTTTCGCGGTGATCATCCGGTACTACATCGCGGCGGCGTTCTTCCTGGTGGTCGGCGCGACGCTGGCCGGTTTCGTCACGGCGGCCATGTTCGACGCGAACGCTCCCGCGTGGCTGGCCGAGGCACGGGACCGCCTGACGGTCGCCCACGCGCTGGCGGGTGTCGCCGGTTGGGTGGGCCTGACGATGGGCGGGACCCTGGTGACGCTGGGGCCGACCGCAATGCGTACGCGTATGGATCCGCGAGCCGTGTCCTTCGCGACGAGCGCCCTGCCCATGTGGGTGGCCGCGCTTCTCGTCGCCGGCACGGGCGCTGTGGCCGGGTCGATGCGCGTTGCCTCCGTGGGTCTCCTCGTCGTCGTGGGCGCGGCCGCCCTGGGCGTGGGCGTTCCGCTGGTCCGCGTGGCGCTGACAAAGGGGCCGGCGGAGTACGGCGCGTGGTCCCTCATGCTGGGCGCCGCCTGGATTCTCGTCGCCGGCGCGGGAGCGTCCCTGCGCGCCTTCGAAGCGGCGGACGCGACCGGTCTGCGTGCAGCATTCCTCGCGTGGATGCCGATCCTGGGCGCGGCCGGGCTGGGCCAGCTCTTCGTCGGCGCGCTCACCTACCTGATGCCCGTCGTCATCGGCGGCGGCCCGTCCGCGGTGCGCGTCGGCGTCGGCGTGCTCGAAGCCGCAGCCCCCATCCGGGAGGCCGCTCGCAACGTTGCCGCGCTCTTCGCACTTGCCGTCGCATCCCTGGGCGGAGCATCCGCCGAACGCCTCACCATCGCCGCGTGGGTGGTCCTGCTGGCCACCTACGTCGTCGACATCGTCCTCATGGCCCGCTGCGGCGTGGCCCAGGCGCGCGCCAAGCGCGCCGCCGCTTCATCCCCCACCACACAAGGAGGCCGCCGTGGCTGACCTGAACCTGTCTGCTTCGCCGTCGTCGGGAGGCAAGAACCCGAAGGCGTCCACGTCGAAAGAAACGCCGAAGCTGCGCATGAGCCCGACGGGCGACCACTCGCCGGTGAGCCGCACGGCCGGAGCGATCGTCGGCGTCGTCTCCGTCGTCGCACTCGCGCTGGCGATCTTCCTCTCCAACCCGTCCGCACCCACGACGCAGGGCACGGGCACGGGGACCGGGACCACGGCCTCGTCCGTGACGCCGACCGGGCACACGACCCACGTGTCCGTGGGCGTCGACGGTATGGCCTTCACGCCGAACCACATCGAGGTGCCGGTCGGTGACCGTCTCATCATCGACTTCACGAACTCGGGTGACCAGCGCCACGACCTGGTGTTCGAGACGGGCGTATCCTCCGGATCGCTCGCCGCGGGTGAAACAAAGGAGCTGGACCTTGGCGTCATCTCCGGGGACGTCGAGGGCTGGTGTTCCCTGCCCGGACACCGCGAGATGGGCATGACCCTGCACGTGCAGGCCACGGGCGCGCCCTCGTCCTCCTCGGGGACCTCGGCCTCGGGTAGCCACGCCCACCACGGGCACGACCACGGCCAGGACGCCGCCGCGGGACCGGCCACCCCGACCGCGCTGACGGACTACGCGGCGACGATCGACGCGCGCGACCCTGTGCTGCCGCCGGCCACGAACGAGACCGAGCGTCACTACACCTTCACGGTCACCGAGCAGACCGTGAACGTCACGAGCTCGCTCACGCGCGAGTCGTGGACCTTCAACGGGGACGCTCCCGGCCCGATCCTGCGCGGACACATCGGCGACACCTTCCACATCACGCTCGTCAACAACGGGACGATGAGCCACTCGCTGGACTTCCACGCGGGCCTCGTCGCCCCCGATAACGTCATGCACTCCATCGAGCCCGGGCAGACCCTCGAGTACACCTTCGTCGCCAAGAACGCGGGCATCTGGCTCTACCACTGCTCGACCGCACCCATGTCGATGCACATTGCAAACGGCATGTTCGGAGCCGTCATCATCGACCCGACCGACCTGGACAAGGTCGACCGCGAGTACGTCATGGTCGCCTCCGAGCTCTACCTGGGCGCGGACGGTCAGAGCGCAGACGCCTCGCTCCTGTCGGCCCTGCAGCCCAACGCGATGGCCTTCAACGGCGTGCCCTTCCAGTACAAAGCGCACCCGATCCAGATCAAGACCAACGAGCGCGTGCGCGTGTGGGTCATGGACGCGGGCCCGAACCTGGCGACCACCTTCCACGTCGTGGGCACCCAATTCGACACCGTGTGGCGCGAGGGCGCCTACGTGATCCGAGGCGGAGGGTCCGGCGGCGGCTGGGGCCAGGTCCTGACCCTGGGCGCCGCCGAGGGCGGATTCGTCGAGTTCACGCCGCTCGAGGCCGGCCACTACGCATTCGTCAACCACGCGCTCTCCCTGGCGGAAAAGGGACAGCTCGGCGTCTTCGAGGTGACCGACTGAGCCCACGCTGCCGACGCACCACGGCCTCGTCCCCCACGGACGAGGCCGTGGCTTTTTTCGCGGCGTACCCTCGGCAGCGCGGAAGGTCCGAATGGTTACGTACGCCACATTTCGCTTGCCTTTCGGGACACTGCCCCGGTGATACAGTGAATGGATGCTAGGCACCTATCTCAACATTCTGCGTTACCGCCAGTCCTGGAAATTCTCCGCGGCCGCCCTTATTCTGCGCATGCCCATGTCGATGGTGGGACTGTCAACGATCCTCATGGTGCGCGCCGAGTACGGCAACTACACGCTCGCGGGCGCGGTCTCTGCCGTGAGCATCATCGTCATGGCGCTCTGCGCGCCCATCCTCGCGCGCCGCGTCGACCGCCACGGGCAGCTGCGCGTCATGGGCCCAGCCTGGACTATTTCAGTCCTGTCAATGTCTGCTCTGGTCGCGGCCGTCATCATGCACGCCCCCGCGTGGACGCTCTTCATCCCGGCCGCCCTCGCGGGTGCCACGTGGGGAGCTCCCGGCGCGCTCGTACGCTCGCGCTGGTCGACGATCCTGCACAAGCCGGGCCAGCTGCAGACCGCCTACGCTCTCGAATCCGCCGTCGACGAGTTCGTGTTCATCGTGGGCCCCGTGCTGGCCACCGTCCTGGGCACCGCCCTGCACCCCGCGACCGGCCTCATCATCTCGATCGCGAGCCTGGCAGTGGGCGGCTTCCTGTTCCTGTCGCGCCGCGACTCCGAACCCGCGATCATCCCCCACGATCCGAGTGCCCCGCGCGAGTCCGTCATCCGCAAGCCCGTCGTCCTCGTCATGGCGGCGACCTACATCGGCATGGGCATCACGTTTGGTGCGATGGAAGTGTCGATGGTCAGCTTCACCGAGGAGCTGGGTACCCCCGCGCTCGGCGGCATCCTCCTCGCCCTCTTCTCCATCGGCTCGCTGACGGCCGCCCTCGTGTACGGCGCACGCACGTGGAGGCGACCCACCTGGCAGCTCTTCGTGATCGGCGTGATCGCGATGGCGATCGGCATGAGCCTGTTCCCCGTGGCCTTCAACGTCTGGACGATGGCCATCGTCATCCTCATCACGGGCCTTACCTGCGCCCCCACGATGACGAACGTCAACGTCATCATCCAGAAGTCCGTCTCCCCCGCGAAGCTCACCGAGGGCCTGACCTGGATGTCCACCTCGATCGGCCTGGGCACCTCGCTGGGCACGGCGATCGCCGGATCCGCGATCGACGCGATCGGCGCGCGCGGCGGCCTGTTCACCATGGCCGGGGCAGGGTGGGCGATGGTCGTGCTCATGCTGATCGGCCTACCCGCGCTACGTAAGGGCACCACGGCCGCCCCGACGCCCGAGCTCCCCCTCGACTGAGGACCGGGCTTCGCCGATTCTTGCGCCCTCCCGGGCGCGAAGACCTATGATTGCCATCATGCGCCTCCGACCGCCCCTCATCGACGACGAATCACCGTCGCTCGCGCTCGCCCTGACGGCAGGCGTGGGTGAATTTGCCTCGTCTCTGCTGGTCGCCGCCATGTCGCAGGGCCGGTACTACCCGGGCGTGGTCGGATTCGGCGGCATCGGCTCTGAGCGCAGCGCCCGCATCCTCGGTCGCGTCCTCATGGCGCGCGGCGACGACGGTCGTTCCTGGCTGCAGACCCGGCGCGGGTGGCGTCAGTTCTTCAACGCGCAGGTCCCCCGCCAGCCCGTGCTCATCACGGTCGGCAACGCGCGCCGACTCGCATTCGCGGACCGCGGCGGATTCGTCGACATGACGGTGCTCGGCCACGGCCTCGAGCCCGGCTGGCACAACGCGACCATCCAGGTCCTGCACGCGGGCGACGTGCGCGCACTCGGTCTGTCCGAGGACACCGCCGCCAAGCTCGCGACCACCCTGCGCACGGCGACCCCGTTGCCCGCCCCGGCCTCGGCGATGTACGAGCGGCCCCGCAAGGGCCGCATCCGCGCCGGCCGCCCCACCTCCGTGCGACTGCGCATCGTGTCGGATCATGAGCATTTCGGCGTGGTCTCCGACATCGACGACACCGTCATGGTGTCAATGCTGCCGCGCCTGATCACGGCCGCGAAACATGCCTTCCTGGACCGCGTATCCTCGCGCGAGGCCGTCCCCGGCATGGCGCACCTGCTGACGACGCTGACGACGTCATCGGCCTCGTCGGAGGGCGTGCCCGAGGGCACCCACTCCCCCATCATGTACCTGTCCACCGGCGCGTGGAACGTCGTGCCGACGGTGCGTTCCTTCCTGGAGCGCTCCGGCTACCCGGCCGGCGGCTTCCTCATGACGGACTTCGGCCCCTCAAATACGGGATGGTTCCGCTCGGGACCGGAGCACAAGCGCCGCGAGCTGCGCCGCCTGGCCCGCATGTTCCCGCACATGCGCTGGCTCCTCGTCGGCGACAACGGGCAGCACGACCCGGAAATCTACGCGGAGTTCGCCCGCGAGTTCCCGCAGTGCGTCGCGGGCATCGCGATCCGTTCCCTGTCCGAGATCGAGCAGTTCATGGCGCACGGCAGCTTCGAGGCCATGGTGCCCGACGCCCTGTGGACCGTCCCCGAGTCCGTTCCCGTCTGGTACGGCTCGGACGGCGAGGCACTCCTGGAGAACATCCGAGGCCGTGGCACGGCCGGGCCGCTGAGCGACCGCTGACAGCGACGTCCCCATCACCCGCGGCTCTTCGCGCTCAACGAGCGCCGCAGAGAAGCGAAAAGGCCGCCCACTCGGGGCGGCCTTTCCTTCTGCCTCAGTCCTGCTTCGTGCCCGGCATCGGGCGGCACTTCGCGGGCTGCTCGATCGAGTCGTTGGACTTGAGGACACGCTGCACGTCCTCGGCGCTCATCGCGTCATCGTAGAAAGTGCCGAGTTCAACCTTGACGGTGGCGTCCTGCGCATCGCTCAGGCGCACGTGGGAACCGGGGAAGAATCGGGCCACCGAATAGGCGGCGTCCACCGAGTCCGCGCCTGCCGTGATGCGCACCCTACCGGTGTACTCCACGTCCGAGTTGGAGGGCTCCTCGGTCTGGAAGCCCGCGGTCTGGAGCATATCCGTGGCCTTCGAGGCCAGGCCCTGGTGCTGAGTCGTATTGATAACCGTGACGGTGACCTGTGAGGGCGCCACAGGTTTCGCGTCCGCCGTCGGACACGGGATATCGCCGGTCTCGGCGTACTTGACCTTCACGGAGAAGTCGTTGCCGAAGGGGACGGGAACGATTCCGGTGAACACGAGGGCGGCCGCCACCGCGGCCACTATCATCGCGATGCCGATGACAGCGAACGTCATGTTCTGGCGCTGCTGACGCTCGCGCAGGAAACGCTGACGCGGAGTGAGGGCAGGGCGGGGCGCGTTCGGAGTACTCACAGTATCCACCCTAGCTAATACGGACGGCCCGAGGCCAGACAACGCCCCGTCAGGCACATTACATCTCGCCCCCGCCCCACCTCAGCGATACAGTAAGGTCACCCTGAGTAACGGGGAGATTCCACGCGCTACCACCCCTCGACGGGCACCAATGTGCGCAGAGCACCCCGGCCTCGTTCACCCCCACCGAAAAGAGGACCGCGATGAGCTTCCTGGATTCCGACCTGCTCGCCCGCATCCACGAGCGCGCCGCCGACGCGGACGCCACCAACACCTACCCCGAGAAGGATCTGGAAGAGCTGCGCGAGGCCGGATACCTATCGGCGTTCGTTCCCACCGAGTTCGGTGGCGCGGGCCTGAGCCTGACCGAGATCGCCGCCGAGCAGACGGCGCTGGCCAAGGCGGCTCCCGGCACGGCGCTGGGCATCAACATGCACCAGATCATCGTCGGGCTCGGCCGCTACCTTGTCGCCCACGGCAACGCGCGCGGCGAGCAGATCCTGCGCGACGCCGTCGCCGGCGAGGTCTTTGGCTTCGGCATCTCCGAGCCGGGCAACGACCTCGTGCTCTTCGGCTCGACGACGCGCGCGACCGCGACGGCAGAAGGCGGATATTCCTTCGAGGGCACCAAGATCTTCACCTCCCTGTCCCCCGTGTGGACGCGCCTGCTCATCTTCGGGCGCGCAGAGAGCGAGGAGGGCCCCAAGTCCGTATTCGGCGTCGTCCACCGCGACGACGAAGGCTACTCGATCAAGGACGACTGGAACACGCTGGGCATGCGCGCCACCCAGTCAATGACGACCCTGCTCGAGGGCGTCACCGTGCCCGAGGAGCGCATCCTCACGATCACGGATCCGGGACCGAGCGCTGACCCGGTCATCTTCGGCATCTTCTCCCACTTCGAGATCCTGCTCGCCGCCACCTACCAGGGCGTCGGCGAGCGCGCGGTCGAAGTCGCCGCCGAGCACGTGGCGAAACGCCGCTCGGTGAAGAACCAGACGACCTACTCCAACGACCCCGACATTCGCTGGCGCATCGCCGAGGCCGCCCTCATCATGAACGCGGTCGGCCCGCAGATCCGCGAGCTTGCGCGCGACATCGACGAGGGCGTGGACCGCGGCCGCTCCTGGATGCCGCAGCTGTCCGCCGCGAAGAACGCGGCCGCCGAGGCCACGCTGCGAGCCGTCGAGCAGGCCATGCGCGCGTGCGGCGGCAGCGCCTACTACAACACGCACGAGCTCTCGCGCCTGTACCGCGACGCGCTCGCCGGCCTCTTCCAGCCCTCCGATCAGGAGTCCCTGCACGCCGCGTGGGCGAACCTGATCCTGGGGCCCATCGAGAAGGCACAGTAGGCTTGCGCCAAGACAGGGGCGGGCCCGAGGAAATCCTCGGGCCCGCCCCTTTTATGTGCGTGAGTTCAGTCGTTCCAGCTGAACTTCTGGGGGCCAATCTCGCCGGCCGTGCCGGTCATCCAGCCGCCGCGCGCCAGCGCGAAGGACTGGCCGGTCTTCGTGTTCCAGCAGCTGATGCCATCCTGCGTGGAGTGGCAAGCGTAGTCGCCCTTGGTCGCTGCGGCGCCGTACGCGAGGGCGTTGCCACCACCCGGCACCGCGGCCTCGCAGGACTGGCCCGCCTTGTCCTTCGAGGCGCTCAGGACGCCGACCTGGCTGCCGGAGCAGGAGGCGTATCCGTCCTCGGCCCAGTCGGATTCCTTGATGCCGCAGCTAACGCCGTCAGCGGTGAACGAACAGGTGATGTTGCCGGACGGGGACGAGAAGGAGTCCACGGTGATCGCGCCGGCGGGTGCCGGGTACTTGACGGGCTCCTCCGTGGTCGCGCTCGGCGAGGGCGTCGCGTGTGCGGGTGCCGAGGAGGACGTCGAGGGGGTCGCGTCCGAGCCCGTGGCCGGGCCCTCATATCCGCGCGTGAAGACGTAGATGACGAAGCCGAGGAGGATGACCGCGATCAGACCCAGAATTCCCAGAACGAGGCCCATCATCGGGAAGCCACGGCGTTCCTTTTCTTCCTGCGGCGCAACTTCCTGCGAGGCGCTGGGCTGCACCTGGTAGGAGGCACCGGCACCCCGGTAGGCCTGCGGCGTGGACTGGGGGCGCGCGGGAGTGCCCGACGCGCTGGGGTAGGACGAGCCGGAGGACGCGCTCGGGTAGACGGCGGTCGCCTCGGGGTCCTGAGTCCCCTTGCTGCCCATGATGGAATGACGCTGCACCTGGGCGACGACCTGCTCGCGAGCACCCACCTGCGGGACGGGAGCATTCGTGCCGACGACAGCCGAGTAGGGGGTGGTGCGCTCGACCTGCGAGTACGAGTTCACGCCACCCTGGCCGAGCACGTACATGCCGGATTCGGAGGTGCGGATCGAGGAACCGGCGACCGCGCCGGACACATCTCCGTGCATGACAAGGTAGCCGTTGGAGTCGATGTAGCCGTCATAGTCGTCGCGGGCCTCGAGGGCCGCGTTGACCTGCGGGTCGTTGAACTGGTGCAACCAGTCGAGCAGCCCGCGATAGGCGTGCGGATGCGCGGCCACAGCCGGGCGCAGCTCGGGGTAGCGGTACGCCAGCTGGCGCAGCGCTTCAGCGTCGGTCGACGGGTCCTGGGCAGCCGCCGCAGGGTCGTCGAAATGCAGCTCTTCAGCCATCGAAACTCCAGACTTCACGGTCACGAGGTTGTTACACAATACCGCGATCAGGGGTCACAAGTGAAACCTTCCCCATATTTTTTCCCAACATGCGGCGCTGTCACTTGACAAAAGCTCTACGAGTCCCCACGGAAGATAAACCTGTCAAAGTCCAGCGTTTCGATGTCCCGCGCGAGGGAACGAACCTGGTCGTCCCACCCCGGCCTCGTCGCGGAAAAACCAGCGGGCGCGCCAAGGTCGCGGGCCTGCTGGAGGGCGAAGGTCCTCGCCCCCATCTCACGCGCCCGCGCCGCGACCTCAAACCCGTCGCCGGGACCGTCCGGGTAGACGGTCAGGCGCACCTCGTGGTCCACCTCGGGGTGGGCCAGGACGATGCCCAGCGACTCCCACGCCCGCTCGCCCGCGCCGCTGCGGCCGGCCACGGCCTCGTAATTGCCAGGGGTCGCCTTCACGTCGATGCCCACCCAGTCGACGAGGCCCGCGCCGAGCAACTCCTCGAGGCGCCGCGGATAGGGGCCCGCGGTGTGCAGGCCAACGCCAAAACCCAGCTCGCGCACGCGCGCCATCGCCGCCCCGAGCGCAATCTGGCGGGTGGCCTCACCGCCGGAGAACACGACCCCGTCCAGGAGGCCACGCCTGCGCGCCAGCAGATCCTCCAGCGCGCTCCACGCGACCACGCCCGGGATGCGCGGATCGATGATGGCACTGTTATGGCAGTACGGGCACGCCCACGGGCACCCCTGCAAGAACAGGGACGCCACGAACTTCCCCGGCCAGTCCACGGTCGACATCGGCACGAGGCCCGCGATCTGCAGGTCGTCCGGCGTCCACTCGCGCGCATCCCGCCCCCCGACGAGGCCGGGGCCGCCCAGGCTCAGCGTGCCCTCCCGGGTCACCCCGGCCTCGTCGAAGCGGGGACGGGTGCCCACGTCAGCGGCTCCCCGCGGGAGGGAAGGCACTGACGAGCTCACCGTGCGCATCCGCAGCACTCTCGGAGAACATCTGACGCTCGTGGTACTCGCCCTTCTTACCGATGTTGAAGGACTGGACCGGGCGGAAGTAGCCCATGACGCGCGTCCACACCTCGCAAGCCTGCGGCTCCGCGTGGGGGTGGGCGGCCGCGCACTTCTCGCAGGTGAAGTGCTCGCCGGCCAGGTAGCCGTGGACCGGGCAGATCGAGAAGGTCGGCGTGATCGTGATGTAGGGGACCTTGAAGGCCGTCAGCGAGCGGCGCACCATCTCCTTGCAAGCCTCGCCCGAGGACACGCGCTCGCCCATGTACAGGTGCAGGACCGTGCCGCCCGTGTACTTGCCCTGCAGCACCTCCTGGTCCTCGAGGGCCTGGAACGGATCATCCGTATAGCCCACGGGAAGCTGCGAGGAGTTCGTGTAGTAGGGCTCGTCCGGCGTGCCCGCCTGGATGATGTCCGCGAAGCGCTTGCGATCCTCCTTCGCGAAGCGGTAGGTCGCACCCTCCGCGGGGGTCGCCTCCAGGTTGTACATGTGGCCGGTAGCCTCCTGAAGCTGGACCATGCGCTCGCGCACGCGATCCAGGATGCGCACGCACATGTCGAAGCCGCGCGGGTCCGTCAGGTCGTAGGCATCGTCGCTGAAGTTGCGCACCATCTCGTTCATGCCATTGACGCCGATCGTCGAGAAGTGGTTATCGAGCGTGCCCAGGTAGCGATGCGAATACGGGAAGAGGCCGTGGTCCATGTGGTACTGGATGGTCTCGCGCTTGATCTCGAGAGACTTCGAGGCCAGGTCGATGAGCTCATCCATGCGCGCTACCAGGCCCTCCTCGTCACCCTTGTACAGGTAGCCGAGGCGCGCCATATTCAGCGTGACCACGCCGATCGAGCCGGTCAGCTCCGCCGATCCGAAGAGGCCGTTGCCGCGCTTGAGGAGCTCGCGCAGGTCCAGCTGCAGGCGGCAGCACATGGAGCGGATCATGTGCGGGTCCAGGTCGGAGTTGATGAAGTTCTGGAAGTAGGGCAGGCCGTACTTCGCGGTCATGTCGAAGAGGGCGTCGACGTTCTCGCCCTCCCAGTCGAAGTCGGGCGTGATGTTGTAGGTTGGGATCGGGAACGTGAAGACGCGGCCGTCCGCGTCGCCGCCCGTCATAACCTCGATGAAGGCGCGGTTGATGAGGTTCATTTCCCGCTGCAGCTCACCGTAGGTGAAGTCGACGACCTCGTCGCCGATGAGGGGGTGCTCGTCCGCGAGGTCGTCCGGGCACGTCCAGTCGAAGGTCAGGTTCGTGAACGGGCACTGGCTGCCCCAGCGCGAGGGCACGTTCAGGTTGTAGATGAGCTCCTGCATGCACTGCACGACGTCCTCGTACTCCATGTCGTCCAGGCGCACGAAGGGGGCCATGTAGGTGTCGAAAGAGGAGAAGGCCTGGGCACCCGCCCACTCGTTCTGGAGGGTGCCAAGGAAGTTGACGATCTGGCCGCAGGCCGAGGAGAAGTGCTTGGGCGGGGCCGAGGCGATCGCGCCACCCACGCCGTTGAAGCCCTCCTGGATGAGTCGCTTGAGAGACCAGCCGGCGCAGTATCCGGCGAACATGTCGAGGTCGTGGATGTGGTAGTCGCCCTCGCGGTGCGGCGCGCCGATCTCGGGGGTGTAGACGTGTTCGAGCCAGTAGTTGGCGACGATCTTGCCCGCCGAGTTCAAGATCAGGCCACCGAGCGAATACCCCTGGTTCGCGTTGGCGTTCACCCGCCAGTCTGAGCGGTCGAGGTACTCCTGCACGGTTGCGATGGCGTCGACGTCGTAGCGGGGTGCGGTCATGGTCCTTGTCCTGTCTTGATTCCGTTGTGTGCTGCGGGCTGCTGGGCACTGGGTTGTGGAGATGCGTGGGGCGGCATGCGCCTCTGGCCCTGCGCTTCGGTGGGCGGCGGGCCGGTACTGCTGTTCGGTCGCGTGATCGACACGGCGCGGACGCTCCGCCCTCGTGGGACGAGGCCGTGGCACTGTGGGTGGTGGTGCTTCCCTCCGCCCGGCGTGAGGTTCCCCTAGATCTAGGGTCGCGCGACCATCAATCACTAGATGTAGTGCTTGATGCGAACGGTGACCACAATATCTAGTGTCATACGTGCGTCAGAAGCGCGACGCGCGCGGCGAGCAGTTCCGCTCATCACGCGCGCGCTTTTTCGACATCTACCGAGGACCAACGTCCCGTCACGGAACTGCGCGGATCGACCGGACAACACTCCCACACACCGGCATCACCCCGGCCTCGCCCCGGAAATTTCGCACGTAATTCACTTTCTTGACAATTCAACAACCGCCACAAACGTTGCAATACCAATGACTGGATTTCAATGTTTGAAAGATGTGCGAGGGAATTACGTGCGAGATTGTTGGGAAACTACGACACAAATGCCGACGTCAACACAGCGAGGCCGCGACCGGAAACCCGGCCACGGCCTCGTCGAGACTGTCGAACGAATCAGATGAGGAAGGGCAGCTTCTTGACGAGCCCCAGGCCCTTCCACCACGAGCCCAGGCCGAGCGTGTCACCCGCACTGGTCAGCGGAATCAGGATGAGAACGAGAGCGTAGACCAGGTGCTCGTTGACGACCGGATTGAGGGAACCCCACACCCACGGGGCGACCGCCGCATACATGAAGCCCAGCATGACGACACCCGCGACAGCCGCGAGGCGCGTGCCGATCCCCAGCAGGAATGCCAGGCCGATACCCAGCAGGCCGAGCATGAACAGCCAATCCATGGCGGGCATGGCCAGCGACTCGAAGAAGGAGGCCAGGGGCTTGCCGGTCGTCGCGCCCGTCAGGTAGCTCTGCGCTGGCGTGCCGCCGTTGATCCACGCGCGCGACGGGCCCGTCGAGTAGTGCAGGCCGAACGTCTTATCCAGGAACGACCACAGGAAAATGAAGCCGACCGCGATGCGCAGCAGGGCCAGGACGAAGCGCGCGGGCTTGGAGGTGACGACGGCTGATGCGGGACGAGGCATGTCAGTCCTTTCGGGACGGAACTGCAGGTGAGCGTTGTGAGGGCGTCGACAGCGTGCCGCCCTTCTCCCATTATCCACTGGCCAAACCCCGCAACGCTAGGGGCGGTGCACTGTGCGAGCCCAACCGGAAGATTGCACGAGGTTGAAGAGACCTTCGAGCAAACAACTGCGCCATGCCGGGCCCATTCCGCGAAAAAAATCGCCCAGCACGGCCCCTTCAGAGGCCTTTCCGCGAAAAACTCGCCCAGCAAGCACAAAAACGCCGAATTTGGGGTGTTTTAAGCGCGCAGGGCGAACTTTTTCGTACTTCCGCATTGACACAGCGCGCAGGGCGAACTTTTTCGCGCCCAAATGAAACCGCCACCACGAAAACCGGGCCGCAAAGGTATCACCGGTCTCAGCCTGGCAACGCGTAGCACCGGATATGCAAGCGATGCACTAGATACAGGACCAATGCACCAGATAGCACAGCATTGCACTGGCAACTAAGCAGTGCAATGCCTGTCCAAGCAGTGCAATGCCCCTGAGGGACAAGCGCCATCGCGGAGACGAGGACCCATCCCATAATTCCGCATGCAATTCCAACTCAGCCCAACCCCGCACCAATGTAGATTCCGCAGAATTCCAACGATCAGATTTCAAACCATGAAACACATTCAAGGGAATTGCATGCGAAATTGCTGGGCGACAGGAACAGCTCCCCCGAAATCTCGCACGTAATTCGATTGGACGAAGTTTCAACAAAGTCTGAAAACGTTGCAATTCCAACGATCGGAATTCAGAATTTGAAAGAGTCGCAGGGGAATTACGTGCGAAATTGGGTGTGGACTCAGCAGCTATGTGCGCGAGAGCTGGACACGAGGCCTGCGGGGCCTGGCCGGGCTTCGAGGCGCGGCGCCGAACGAAGTGAGGACGCCTAACCTCGCGGGCGGCCGGGCCCTCTGGCGCCCGGAACACCCGTGGGACCACAAGCACCGCCGGAACACCAGCGACGCCACAAATCAGGCGGCGCTCAGCAGGAATTACTCGCCCGCGAGGCGATCAACCTCATGCATGATGAGGCCGCACACGGCGCTCACCCACGCGACGGCTGCGACGCCGAGGACGCGGGAACGCCAGGGCCTTACCTGCAGGAAGTCCTCAAAACCGTAGCCGGATCCTGGGGACGCGGCGGACATGCTGAAGCCCCACATGGCGGCGCCGGTGGCCAGCAGCGCGATGACGATGAGTCCGAGGCTCACCCACACCATGACGCGTTGGACTTTCGCGCCGTGTCGGGGCCGCCGCTCGATGGGCGACAGGGCGAGGGCCCACGCCCCAGCGATCAGGGCGGCGGTGACGACGTCGGAGGGGCGGTGCCAGCCTTCCATCATGACGGACACACCCATGAGGGATGTCCACGCCCAGCCGATCCACGCAGACGGGCTGCGGAACCACTGCGGGGCGACGACGATGAGGGCCAGTGACAGGGTGACGGCGACGGTGGTGTGCCCGGAGGGCAGGGAGTTGCCGGCACCCGTCGTGACGCCCAGGTTCGGGCGGGTGAGGATGTAGTCCTTGAGGATCTGCGTCGTAATGTTGGCGCCGATGACCGCCCCGAGGGCGCGCCCTGCGAGCGTGGGCCTCCGTCGCGCGGCGGCGACGAGGGCGACGACGATGCCGGCCGCGACCATGACGGGCACGGACACGATGCCGGTGATGAGGGTGGAGAAGGCCTCGTAGCGCCTCGCGGAGCGCATGGTGCCCTCCATGAGGATCGTGTCGAGGACCTGCCCGGGCGCGGTCGAGAGCGCCACGTGGCTGATGAGCATCGTCAGCAGCAGGCAGATCGTCACGCCGCCGAGTCGTCGGGCGAGCTTGCGCCGGTACCAGGAGTCGGAGGTCAGGCGACGAGGCTGGGGCCCGCTCACCGGGGCCTCGCCGTTGGCCTGGGGCCCGGAAGCACGCCCTCGGGTGGGCCGCTGGGTGGCGGGGGCGCGCTCCGCTCGGGAGGAGCGGCCGGTGGTGTCGGCGGATGCCGACGAGCGCGCGCGGGGGCGCACGGGGCGTGAGCCTTTGGTGTAGGACTCGTCGACGGTGGGGTCGGAGGGCAGGGCGGCGTTGGGGTCGTCCATGGTCTCCTCCGTTCGTGTCGATGCCGTATTCCGTGTCCACTGTAGTGGAGCGGGGCGCGGCCGCGTGTATTGGTTCGGCTTTCTTGCAAATCGAAGGCAAGCACACAGCGGGTGGGGGTGCCGCATACCTGCCCTGGCCTCGTCGAAGAGTGACGGGAGGCCCCATGTCAAGACTTGTCGGACAACGTGGGCGCGCGCGGGGCAGAGGCCTCGGTTACAGTGGAGGTGTCCGATTCTGTATGTCTCACGCGGGAGTTGTCAGTGGCTGCATCTTCACCTGTCAGCACCGATCGTATTCGGGATTTGCTGCGTTCCCGGGACGTGCGTTTCGGCGACTACAACGAGGGCGAGCTGGCGTATCTGACGCCGAACGCTGCTTTTTTCTGGAATGCGACGAACCCTCAGATTTTGCAGTTGCGCGCTCAGTGGCGCGGGATTGCGCGCACGCCGGAGCAGTTCGGTGAGCTTGCCCGCGAGATCGCGGCCTGCAATTCGACGCGCACTGGCCCGAAGGCGTACTTGGCGCCCCTGGAGGATGGCACGCAGTACGGCCTGATCGCGGAGTGCAACGTCGTGGTCATGTCGGGGCTTACGCAGGCTCAGTTGGATAATTTCTTTGAGACGTCCATGTCGATGATCATGGGTTTCTTCGCGGATCTTGAGGTGACGTTGCCCGGGTTCGTGGATTGGGATTCCCAGGGTCGGGAGGTGTCGCTGTGAACGTTCCGTACGTGGTGCCCGAGGATGAGGTGACCCCCTACCCGGCCGATTTTGAGCGGGTCGTTCAGGCCGTGCGCGAGATGGGTTACGCGCTGGACGTGATCGAGAAGGGTCACGCGGCGGGCGCAATTTTTGACGAGATTCCGTTCCTCGTGTCTTTCGATGCGGCGGGTCGTTTCCTGTCGATTCGTGCGCTGTGGGAGTCGGACCTGCCGGCCGAGAGCGCGGAGCCCGCGCTGTTTGCGACGGCCGACAATTGGAATCGCGAGAAGTATTTCCCGACGGTGTACACGGCGACCTCGCCGGAGGGGACGCTGGGCGTGTACGCGGATTTCGTGGTGGACACGGAGGCCGGCCTGTCGGACGTGCAGCTGCGTGACGCGATTTCGTCGGGTATTTCGACGGGTATTGCGGCGATCCAGTACGTGAAGGAGTCCGCCTCCGAGGCGCTGGGGCTCGGTGAATCCGGGCGCGAATGAGCGCTGACCTCTCACCTTCTTCACAGACGTCTTCGTCGAACGAGGCCGGGGCTTCCTCGCCCGATCGGGCACGCGATGGCCTGTCGTCTCCTTCTCCCGCGCGCCTGCTCGATGTTCTGGAGCGCATGAGCGCCGGGGATGACCGGCTGCTCGGCCACGTGACGCTGCCGGGCCGATCGGGAAAGATCGCGGATTGGCCGCAGTGGGTGTCGCCCGCGGTCGTGGACGCGTGGGCGCGGCGCGGCGTGGAGCGCCCGTGGATTCATCAGCGCGAGGCCTTGGACGCTGTGCGCGAGGGCCTCGACGTCGTGCTCG
Source organism: Schaalia sp. ORNL0103 (assembly GCF_019429565.1). Classification (GTDB taxonomy): domain Bacteria; phylum Actinomycetota; class Actinomycetes; order Actinomycetales; family Actinomycetaceae; genus Pauljensenia. The sequence continues at coordinate 39,927 of NZ_JAHXSA010000002.1, forward strand.
CGACGGGCACGGGGTCAGGCAAGTCGCTGGCCGCGTGGACGCCGATCCTCTCCGACCTGGTGGAGGCCGAGGATTCGTCGCGCATTTCCGCGATTCATCGCCGCCCGACGGCCCTGTACCTGGCTCCGACGAAGGCTCTGGCGGCGGACCAGCTGGCTTCGCTCATGGCGCTGCTCGGCCAGGACGACAAGCCCACCGACGCACAGGCGAGCGCAGACGCGGAAGGGCGCCCCGGCCTCGTCGATGAGCGTCTGCGCCGCGTGCGCGCGACAACCGTGGACGGGGATACGCCGCGCGAGGCGAAGGAGTGGGCGCGCGCGGGGGCTGACCTGATCCTGTCGAACCCTGATTTCCTGCACTACGTGATGCTGCCGTCGCACCAGCGGTGGTCGCGTTTCTTGGCGTCGCTGCGCCTCATCGTCATCGACGAGGCCCACCATTGGCGCGGCGTGACCGGCTCGCACATTGCGCTGGTCGTGCGCCGACTGCTGCGCGTCGCCCACCACCTGGGCGCGGATCCGCGGGTCGTCATGCTGAGCGCGACCGTGCGCGATGCGGCGGCTGTGGGCCGCGCGCTCACGGGACGCGACGCGATCGCCATCACCGAGGACGGATCGCCGGCGGGCGCCCACGAGCTGGTCCTGTGGCAGGGCGCGATCATGGCCGACGAGTCCGAGGTCGACATCTCTTCTTTCCTGGAGGCCCTCGACGCACCGCCCGGCACTGCCACCCTCAAGGTCCCGATCGTGCGGCGCAGCGCCGGGGTCGAGGCAGCCAACCTGGCCACCGCCTTCGTCGAGGAGGGCGCGCGCCTCCTCGCCTTCGTGCGTTCGCGCGCGGGGGCCGAGGCCGTGGCCGCTCAGGTGCGCGACCGCCTCTCGGCGCGCGGTTCCGCGAACGCGGGCCAGGTGGGCGCATATCGCGGCGGATACCTGCCCGAGGAGCGCCGAGCGCTCGAGGAGGCGATCCGCACGGGAGGAGTGCGGGCGCTCGCCACGACGTCCGCGCTCGAAATGGGCCTGGACATCTCGGGCCTGGACGCGACGATCACGGTCGGTTGGCCTGGCACGCGCGCGTCCCTGCGCCAGCAGATCGGCCGCGCGGGTCGCGCGGGCGCGCCGGGCACATCCGTGCTCATCGCCTCCGACAACCCGTTGGACGCGTACCTGGTGCGCCACCCGGAGCACATTCTCGGCGAGGTCGAGGCCTCCGTCATCGACCCCTCCAACCCGTGGGTGTTGGCTCCGCACGTCGCCGCCGCGGCCGCCGAAATACCGATCACGCCGTCCGATATCACCTACTTTGGCCAGGAACTGCGAGGCGTGACCGAACGCCTCGTCGCCGACGGGTACCTCAAGCGACGGCCCGCAGGGTACTTCTGGGACGCCACCAGGCCCAAGCGCCCCAGCGACCTCACCGACCTGCGCGGAGCCGCCGGCGACGTCCAGATCGTCGACGCCGCCACCGGCACCGTCATCGGCACCATCGACCAGGCCTCCGCCGACGCCCACGTCTTCCCCGGTGCCATCTACATCCACCAAGGGCGCACCTTCCACGTGCTCTCCCTCAGCTCCCTCACCACGCCCACCGCTCCCGCCGCCCAGGGGTGGCCGCGCGCACTCCTGCCCGAGGCGCCGGGCGGCACCCGGGGAACCGAGCACCTCGGGGGCGGGGAGCGGGAGGGGGCCCAGGCCTCGTCGATCATCATCCCGCCCGCGCGGGCCGACGACGCGCGCGTCGCCCTGGTCGAGGAGGTGCGCACTCCCCTGCGCACGCGCTCGGCGACCCACACGAGCGTCGAGGTGTGCGCCATCGAGGAGACGTACGTGTGCAGGGACGGCACGGTCACCTGGCATCACGGGCCGACGAACGTGTCGACGCGTGTCACCGACTACGACCTGCTGCGCCTGCCCGGGCTCGAATTCATCCGCAACATCGAGCTGTTCCTGCCCACCCACACGCTGCCCACGAAGTCGACGTGGTTCACCCTCACTCCGGCGGCGCTGGCCACGATGGGGATCGAGGCCGCCGATCTGGCGGGCACGCTGCACGCGACCGAGCACGCGATGATCGGGATCCTGCCCATCGTCGCCACCTGCGACCGCTGGGACCTGGGCGGCCTATCCACCGAGCTGCACGACGACACGGGCGCACCCACCGTCTTTATTCACGACGCGTTCCGAGGCGGCGCGGGGCACGTGCTCGCCGGCTTCCACAGCGCGCGGTCGTGGGTCGCGGCCACCCTCGAGGCCGTCTCCTCCTGCGACTGCGAGTCCGGGTGCCCGCGCTGCGTCCAGTCCCCCAAGTGCGGCAACGGCAACGAACCCCTGTCGAAGCAGGGAGCGATCACGCTGCTGACCTACCTCCTGGAGCGAGCACCCGGGGCGTTATGAGTCCCCTTTTAACTTGTATTTAGCAGTTAACCAACATATCCTGAGCAAAATCCCATCTTTGTTTCGCCGGACACACGCTCGACGGTTTCTTCAGACAGGAGGTAAGCCATGGCTGACGTCGCTTTCAACTCCTCAGATCACAAGCTCACGGAGTCTGACGTTCCTCAGGGCGAGGAAGGCTTGCAGAAGAGCTCTCAAGCGGTCGGGGACCTAGCCAAAGGACAGACCGCGCAAGACTGGACGCCCGAACCTGCGGCGCAGCTTCTTGGCACGGCCGTCGCCAACTTCTTCTCTGCCTGCAACGAAGCCTTCCGTCAGGAGAAAGACGCTCTGGACGAGTTCGGCACGAACGTCGACCTCGCCATCGCAGAATTCGCTCGCGTCAACGAATCCACAGGCGATGAACTGAAACGTATCCAGGACAGCATTACCAACCCTGAGATCAGAGAGAAGCTCAGAAAGGGACTGCCACAGGCGGGTGCCTCCGCCGCTCAGGAGGCCGATGAAAGCGGTGCTCCCATCCAGACTGACGGATCCGACACGTTGGCAACCGAGGCAACCGGAGCATCCGCGGCCGCGGACGCCACGCATTCGGGTCCGTCCCACTTCGGCCAATCCGCGCCCGGCGGCCCCACGATCACCGGCCAGTAATATTCCCCTGCGGTTCCAGGCACAAGGAGAGGTTTCATGGTTGCCAGCCCGAAATACGAGCAGCTGATGCGGTTCGCCCAAGCAGCCGAAGCAGGCTTGAGCCAGCTCGAAAAACACGACCCCCTTCATAGGCAGACCATTGAAGGGCTCGCAGACATGATCGAGCGAGTGACGCATTTCCGCCAGCATCAGGGGTTTCAAGGCCTGACCGGTGAGGCCATCAACAAGTGGCTTGAGGCCTCACTGTCCCGATATGACGCTGAATTCACGGGGTACGTCAGCGGCTTCTCGCACTACGTGGAAGCGCGCCGCATGCTGAAGCACGCCGCCGAGGACGCGCGGCTCCTCCCAACCGCCCTCCTCGACTCAAAGACCGCGGCGATGCGCGACCTCGCGCAGGTCGTCATCCCGTATACGAAGAACATGGGCTTTTTCGGTCTTCCAATTAACTCCCTCGCGACAACGGGCGAGGCCTACGTTAATGCCGTCGAAGCGCAGGCGAACGAGGCGCGCGAGAAGAAATCCGCAGAGATTCTCGCCCAAATGAGAAGGGCCTCGTTCTCGCTTGCCTCTTCTCTGCGTGAGTGCACAGAAGCAATGAAGAAGATCCCCAGCTCTAAGGACGGCACGCAGTTCCCCGTTCCTCCCCCGTCACCCACCCCCGTCGTTAAAGAAATCAAGCGGGGCAACGTGCCGGTGTCTCCCCACGATCCAAGCGTTTACGGTGGGGACCGCGACACTGATTTTGGCCGCTCCGACCAACGCGACCCGAAGTCTGGCGTGTATCCGGATGGTTACGACGAAGGCGGCCGAATCAGCGATCGCATCATGTCGTCGAAGCGCATCCCGAACACGTTTGTGCCCGAAGGCGAACTCGGCTCTCGTCTCAACCCCGTGACAGACCCGAACGATCTTATGAATATCGATCTGCTGCATTCTCGAGTGAACGGAGACCGGCACGCAAACGGCGTGATCGGCGGACACACCCCCGCCTCACCCATCGACCGCGATCATCCGCTGTGGCGTCTGAACGGCGGCCCGGCAAAGGGTTCCGGCCTCGGTGCCGGTGCCCTTGCCGCGGGTGCTCTCGGCGCCGGCGCACTCGGCGCGGGCGCACTCGGCGCGGGCGCTCTGGGGATGCGCGGCAGCTTGTCTCTCAACAGCGCCACCACAGGAGCAGCTGGAGCCGGAGTGGGAGGCACGGGCGTTGCGGGCGGCGCGGGCGCAGCTGGTGCTGGCGGCGCGGCCGGGCGCCCCGGCACGGGTGGCTTCATGGGTGCCGGTGCCGGTGCGGGTGGCAAGGGCAAGGAAGACCGCAAGGCTCGTCGGCACAGGTACACCGCGTTCCGCTTTGAGGACGATGAGGACGAGCTGCCCGAGGGCTACGTGAACCCCCTGTCACAGACCTACGGGTCCGACAAGGACCTTTCACCCGCACCACGCAAAGACGACGGATGGGATCCCCGCCAATGGTGACACGCAACATCAGCACGGCGCGCCTGCTCGGCGTCACGGCCTCGACCCTGGCGCTCGCCACGGGAGCCACCGCGCTGCCGACCGGCCCCGCGCACGCCGCCGACCCGATCACGGCAGCTGACCAGCCGTATTTTGCCTACTACTACCTGAGCGAAGCCCGCAACATGGGCTTGAGGGGTAAAGGGGTCACGATCGCGCTCATCGACGGCGAGGTCGACACGACAGCCCCCGAGCTGGCGAAAACGAATATCACCGACAAGACTCCCTGCACCGTCACCTCCAGCACGCAGAGCAAGACGCACGGCACCGCGATGGCCTCGATCATTGCCTCGGATGCCTACGGCGTTGCCCCCGACGCGACGATCCTGTCGTATCGCATGTCGTTTACCACCCAGGGTGACACGTCCGGGGAGGACTGCAACGACGACTCCGTTGTTGGCGTCACCAAGGACACTTACGCCTCCCTCATGAACCACGCCATGAACGACGGGGCGACGATCATCAACATGTCCGTATCCAGCGACGAAAGCCTAGACGCCCTGAAGTGGGCGGTGGCCCGCTCCATCTCCCAGGGCGTCGTTGTCATTGCCGCAGCCGGTAACACAGGCAGGTACTCCGACCAATTTGCACTGTCCTGGTGGTCGGGCGTCGCCGGCGTCGGAGCGATCGACACCCAAGGAAAGGTGGTCGATTCTTCTTCCAGCGGCAAAGGCCTCGTATCGGCGGCCGTGGGCACCGCGACCGTGCGCGACTATTCGACGGGAGCAAACACGACGGTGACGGGCACCTCGGTGTCCACTGCGCTGGTCTCGGGCTTCGTGGCTCTGGCCCACGAGAAGTGGCCCGAGGCGACCCCGAACCAGCTGCTCCAGCTCCTCGTCCACACCGGGACGAACCCTAATCATGCGTGGAACGATCGCACGGGCTACGGCCCCGCTGACCCCGGCGCCATGGTCAATACGGACCCCAGCCAGTACCCGGACGAGAACCCCCTGATGACTAAACGCCCGGATGTAGAACCCACGCCCGAGGAGATCCAGCAGTACGTGGACGGGGTCGTCTCCCCCCGTGAGATCGCCTACGACAACTCCTACACGTACCGCGGCTTCGACGAGGGCGTGGTCGGCGACCATCTTAACCACTACCCCACCCACCTGGGGACCAGCCCGCGCTACCACGGCAAGTAAGCCAACGGGGACGCGGGGCGCCTGCGCACATCGAAGGGTGCCGGGCACCGCACATCCGGGGTTATAGAACACTACGTGTTGCTGTGTGGCGCTGGTTGTTGTTTGTGGACCCGCAGATTTTCTGGGCACCGGGCCCGGCCATGGGGCCGGGCTGCTTGGTGTGCCCGTGGGCGGCGGCCAGGCCCTGCGGTCCCTCCGGTGTCCTCCACGCCGGTGGGGCCTTCGCGGCTGATGTTGCTCGGTGCGTTGCCCTGATGCCCAGCTATGGCTGTCAACCAGCAATTCCGCACGTAATTCCTCGATGACTCATTCAAACTTCGAATTTGCGTCGTTGGAATTGCAACGTTTTTGAGGCACCTCGAAAAATGACCACGATAAATTACGTGCGAAATTTATCTGGCGGTGGTGTCGGTGCCGCCCACGAGTGCCGCAGTCAGGCCCTGCGGTCCCTCCGGCGCCCTCCATGCCGGCGGTGGGGGTTTTGCACCATTAGGAGCTACCCTTCGGCGTGTCGCCGGCGTGTCGCGCCCCTCATGGTGCAAATTCCCCCGTCTGGTGGCGGCGAGGTCACAGTTCGGGGCGGTAAGGCGCCCAAATCGCAGACCACCTCGGTGAAAAACATTGAAACTAGGGTGTTGTGGCTGAAGTGGTCTGCGTTTTGGGCACAACGGTGCCTGACCTGGTGTGTTGGTCGCACGCAAACCGCTGAATATGCGCGTCAACCCCTTAATACGCACGTAAACCTCTAGATGTGCGCGTGGGTGGCGCTGCCCACGCGCATATCATCGGGTTCACGTGCGAGGTGTCGCACCCACGCACATGTCATCGGGCCCACGTGCGCATTAGCGGGCCCACGTCCATGGCGACAAGCACAGGCAGCTAGCAGGCCTCGGCACACGGAACGCATCAGCACATACTCGAAGGGGCCGGCCATAAGGCCGACCCCTTCGAGTATCCCATCAACACAGTGCAAGTCTTCCGATGCGCTCCCTTTCTTGGCTCACCCTTTGTGGGTGTCGCCCTTGGCTTGATGACTATTAATGTACGGACCCCGCCTGTGGGAACCATTGAACAAACCTGGCAATTTCCTGAGAATTTTTCACCGCTCCGGTCCGGCGCGCGCCCGGGCGCTCACATTCGTTGAAATACCAGCGATTCTGACTGGCTGCGTGAGGACCACCAGGCAGTCGAGATCGCGCACCTCGCAGGACTGGACGCCCACGCCATTCGCCACAGCGACGGCGGAGGCCGCCCCGCATGGCCGCTCCCCCACGTCCTCCCAGCCAGCCGTCGCTGACTGCTCTGCCCCCGCCAGGGCCGCCAGGTCGGCGACGGCCTGCAGGCGCACCCGCTCACGGTGAGCAACGCCAACCCCGCCAAGGACAACCGCAAGCACGAGGGCCAAGACAATGAGCCCCACGGAATTGATGGTCCCGGATCCTTCCTCGCCGCAACGGTCGCCGGTACACCACCTATCCGCGACAGCCCCGCGTCCATGCACAGCTGCACGCGGGGCTGTCGGTTCAAGCGTCACGGCAGGTCCCCCTCGTCGATGGTGGTCACCGAGCATCGGGCGATGCCCCCGACCCAGCCGGCCGCCCCGCGGTAGGGGGCGGTGCCGGTGACGCTCACCCACCCGCCGGAGCGCGCAACCGCGTAGGATCCGGGCGGGTAGGCGGCCGAGGCCGCTCCCTGCGGGTCGGTCTGTCCGATGGAGGCGGCCCGGGCACCCTCGCGCACCGCCTGGCACAGGGAGGCTCCGGTCATCCCGGCCTGCGCGGCGGCGACGATGACGCCGACGACGAGGGTGACGGCGACGAAGCCGATGGCGTGTTCGACGGTGACGTATCCGTTCTCGTCGCTGTTCATCGGGTGTTGAGCGCCTCCTGGATGATGGATTCGAGGGCGGCGCGCACGGTGTCCGATTTGAGGATCACGATGAGCAGGCCCGCGAATCCGGCGGCGGCAATGGTGCCGATCGCGTACTCGACGGTGGTCGCACCCTCCTCGGGGTCTCGCCCCTCGGTGGGCTCGGCCGTGGTCCGGGGCCGCAGGGCCCGAGCTCCCTCCTGCACGGCCGCCATCGCGATGAGCTGGGCGCGCGTGGCGGCGCAGTCGATTCTGTCGATGATCGTCATTGATCTGTCCTTTCTTTCGTCGCGCGCGGTCGCGCGCAGGGCCAGTGTGCGCGGGGATCGCCTCGCAACTCCACGCGGATTCGCACCCCTGTGGATAAGTAAGGGGGCCCCGCAACCCCTGTGGATAACACGCCTACACACCGATTCCTCCCACGAGATGCGCGAGCAGGGGCGCAATGCCCAGGGCCAGGAAGGCCGGCAGGAAGAACACGCCGAGCGGGCCAACGAGGCGGACGCTCAGCTCCTCGGCCTGCGCCTTCGCATCGACGAGACGAGATCGGCGCTCCCACGCGGCACTGCGGGCGAGCAGCGTTTCCGGGGCGGTTCCGCTGGTCCACGAGGCTTCAAGCGCATCGCGCAGGGGATGGCTCCACTCGGGCGCATCCTCCCAGGCGTCCGCCCAGGTCGCCCCGAGCCGCAGCGATGCGGCGGCCCACGACAGCGCCTCGTCGACGCAGGCGTCGGCCAACGCGTCGAGAGCGCGGGGGATCGCCGCGCCGCAGGCCAAGGCGGAGGAAACAAGGTCGCAGGCGAGCGCGCCGTCTATCCCCTCCTCGACGCGCCTGCACCGGGCGAGGATCCGTCGGCACGAGGCGACACCCGCCCCCCACGCGGCCACACCCACGAAGGCGCACATCCGCCCCGCCCCACCTCCCGTGTAGAACTGCCAGGGCGAGGCACCCAGCGCGAGCGCACACGCGATCCCCACGAGGGGAAGGGCCGCGAGGACACGCGCGGACATGAGCGGGCCCGCGGCGGCAACGCGACGAGCTTCCTCGAGCGCCTGTGCATCGTCTATCGCGCTGCCGATCGCGTCGAGCACGTCGGCGAGGGGCGCGCCGAGGTCGTGGCTGAATCGGCAGGCGAGGGCGACGGATGCGGCGCTCACACGGGATGCGGCCGCGCCCGGTGCCCTTTCTGCTCTGCACAGGGAGCGCCAGCGCGTCGGCGCGCGCGCCCACTCGTCGAGGACGGCCGGGTAGGAATCCTCCGCGCCGACACTCCCTCCCGCATCGATGCGCGCCAATGCGAGACCCCAGGCAAGGGAGGTGGGGGCTCCCGCGCGCAGACGGGTCGCGACCTCGGCGACGAGGAGGGAGAGCTCTCGCGGGGTGGGCGGGCCCTGAGCGCGGCCTCGGTGACGCGCGGATCGTCCCGGCCCGGGGATGAGCCGACCCCACCGCCCCCGGGCCTCGCGCCGCGGGCTACACACACGCGTCGGCCGCGCCCATGCGCGCGCGATGTGCTTCTCGCGCGCTCCCCGATACACTGCCCCAAAACACTGACAACACAATGCAACCACGCATATAACGAACACACTGACCGCCACCACCTCGCCAAGGCCAAGGCAGTCCATGAACGCATCCCAACCAGCCCTCATAGCCCGACCCTTCGGGCGAGGGAGGCCCAGGCCTCGTGCGTGGTGACACAGCCATCGGCGGTGGCGCTGAGCGCGAGCACGCACTCGAGTGACCCACGAGCGCGCGTGAGGACCCCGACCTCGGACACCCAGCGGCGCCCGGAGGGGGCTCGGCGCAGGTGGAGGACGGCGTCGATGGCGCTGGCGGCCTGGGCGGCGACGGCGCTTTCGCTCATGGCGGCCAGCGCTCCAAGGGCAGCGAGCCTTGCGGGCACATCGCGCGTCCCGTTGGCGTGGATCGTCGCCCATCCGCCGTCGTGCCCGGTGTTGAGGGCGGTGAGGACGTCGCGCACTTCGGGGCCTCGACACTCGCCGAGGACGAGGCGGTCGGGGCGCATGCGCATGGCCGCGCGCACGAGGTCGGCGAGGGTGACCGCGCCCCTCCCCTCGACATTGGGTGCGCGCTCGATGAGGTGCACGCAGTGCGGGTGAGCGGGCGCGATTTCGGCGACCTCTTCGACGCAGACGATCCTCTCACCGGCGGGGACGAGGGCGAGCGCGGCGCTCAGGAGCGTCGTTTTCCCACTTCCTGTCGCCCCACTGACGAGGACGTTGGCGCGCGAGGCGACGAGGGAGCGCAGGAGCGTCCCCACCGCGCCGGGCAGAGTCCCGCAGGCCTCGAGATCCGCGACCCCCAGCCGACGGGTGCCGAGGACGCGCAGGGAGATGAGTGTGCCCGATCCCGACACGGGGGCGAGGACCGCGTGTAGGCGCACGCCCCCGGGCAGGGTTCCGTCCGCGATGGGGCGCGCATCGTCGAGGCGCACGCCGCACGCGCTGGCGAGGCGTATGGCGGTGCGGCGGGCGTCCACCTCGTCTCTGATACCGGCGTCCACGCGCACGAGGCCGCCTCCTCGGTCGACCCACGCCTGGGTGCCGTTGATGAGAACGTCGGTGACGGCTGGGTCGTCGAGGAGGCGCGCGAGGGGCGGGTCCATGCCGCGTTGCCGGGCGCGCAGCGTCTCCAGCGTGGAGGTGACCGCGGCGGCTCCGCTGCCGGGCGGAGAGCACGCGGCGGCCGCACGAGCGGGGTCCTCACCGCGGGCGAGCAGGCGTAGCGCGTCACGCATGGCGCGCCTCGATCTCGAGTAGCCCGCCCGTTGATGGAGCAGCCCCACCTGCACTCGAGGAGGAAACGGAATCGAGGGCGCGCATGAGGCCGCGCAGTTTCCGCCCGGGGCGAGTGGGGGCGCGCAGGATGGGCCCGGGGGTACACTCCCGCAAGCCGGGGCCCCATCGCTCGCCAGCGCACACAAGCGTGATCGCGGGGCATGGAGGGGGAACCGCCGCGCATGTCGCTGACAGTGCGGCTGCTCCCTCCAGGTCCCCATGGGTGACCAAGACGAGCGCGTCGGTATGGATCGCGGACACGCATCTCGCGGCTCGCTCATCCCATCGGCCCGCGTCCACGACGAGGGGCGCGTCAAGGGATCGACAGGCGGCCACCACCCGCGGGTCGTCCGCGCCGGCCCCGCCGCGCGCATCCCCGACGAGGGCCCGCACGCCCCCGACGATGGGCAAGTGCTCGCGCAGCGAGGGCAGATACGAGTCTTCGGAAGCGTCGAGATCCGCCCACCGCACGCCGGGAATGTCGTGGTCACCCGCGAGCGCGACACCGGGCACGGACCCGGACGCGTCGACAACGACCGCCTCGCCCGACCTCGCTCGGCGGGCACCGCGTGCCCCGCGCCGCATACCCCCTCGGACACCCCGACGACGCCCGCACTCGCCTGCCAACAGCCGCACAACGCCGGTGACCCCAACCCCTCCGGCGATCCCGGCGACCACCCATACTGCGCCCGAGCGGCAAGTTCGCGCACAGGACTCGGCGATGAGGGACACGAGGAGAGCACTATCCCCGGGCAGCCTCACCTGACCGCCCTGCCCGACGCGCACGCAGGGTGCTCCCTCGGGCACGGGAGCCGACGCAGATGCCAGGATCAACGAGGCCTGGCCAGGGTTCGAGCACACGCGCGCCCCCGCGAGCACCGCGGCATCGCGCGCGCCGTCGAGGTCGGGCGGGGCGAGGCCGACGAGTGCAACGGTTCCTCGAGGTGGGGTGACGTGGGCGTTCATAAGACGACGATGCGCCCGCACCGTTTGTCCCGTCCACCCGCGTGCGCGCCCCTGTGGACAACGCGCACCCGAGGTGCCACGCTGTGCATAGAGGGATCCGATGGAGGACCCCTGTGGATTGAGCCAACGCTGGAGTAAACGCAATGGTACGCGCGGCCTTTTTCGACCTGGATAAGACGATTCTGGACACGTCCTCGAACGTGGCGCTCTCTGGCCCCTTCATCGAGGCCGGCCTCATGAACCGTCGTACCGCGCTAACCTCCGTCCTGGTTCAGCTGCCCTACCTGCTCACGGGCGCGGACGAGTCCCGCATGGAGCAGATGGCGCAGGCGCTGGGGCGCATGGGGCGCGGCTGGAACGCCGCATTCCTCGAGGCGACGGTCGAGGACGCGCTCGAGCGCACGATCCAGCCCGTCTGCTACGCTCAGGCGCTCGCGCGCATTGAGGCGCACAAGCGCGCGGGCGACATCGTCGTCATCGCGTCAGCGTCGGTCGAGCAGGTAGTGCGCCCCATCGCGCAGATGCTGGGGGCTGATGAGGTCCTCGCCTCGCGCGCAGCGGTCGACGACGACGGGTGTTTCACGGGCGAGATCACGCACTTCAACCAGGCGCAGGGCAAGGCGGATGCCTGCGAGGCCCTGGCTCGCTCGCGCGGCTGGGACCTGTCGGAGTGTTCGGCCTACTCAGATTCGGTGTCGGACGCGCCGCTCCTACGCCTCGTCGGCCACCCCTACGCGGTCAACCCGGACCGCGGCCTGCGCGAGATGGCGCAGCGCGAAGGCTGGCCCACCCTCACGTTCTCGTCCACGGTGCGTGTCCTGCCGCGCGAGGTTCTCACGCCCGCGAAGGTCGCGGTGCCTTTCATCGCCGGCGTCGCCGTGGGCGCGGCGGCCTGCGCGCTCCTGCGCCGCTGAGAAACAGCCCTAGGAGAGGCGGCCTGCCTGCACGTGGCGGGCGACGTCGCGCCCCACCTGGGCGCCGTAGACGACTCCCGCGCAGTAGTGGATGATCCACCGGGCCAGGCCGGCCTCGTCGGCGCTCACCCACCCGGCGAGTTCACGTCCCGCGCGCGCCGGGTCGAGCGCGTCGTAGGCACTGGGCACGCACACACCGGTCGGGTCGACGCCTCGGGTGACGAGGATCCAGCGCGCGAGTCCGCCTCCCACGACGGACGAGGCCGGGTCAAAGACGCGCCGGAAACGGAAGTGGGCGGTCAGGGCGGCAGCGACTGCGAGGCCGGGCGCATCGGCGCGCGTGTAGGCGAGGGCCGGTGCGAGCAGGGACGGGTCGGCGGGCACGGCGACGGACCGCGACTCGACGAGGCCGGCGGCAACGAGCCCCGAGCAGGCATCCCTATGCAGTCCCGCGATCAGCGCGGGAAGGGGCGTAGGGGCGACGCGCGCGCCGCCCTGGGATCGCGTGTTGAGCGCGGGGAAGCGCGAGGCCAGGTTCCACTGCGAGCGCCAGATCCCCAGCGCGAGGGCGGCCCCCGGATCCGAGGCCGCTCCCCCTTCGTCAGCCATGGACAGGGCACGCACGTCGTCGACGCTCGTGCGGGCGCCCTCGATGATGGACAGGGCGGCGGCTTCGCGCACGGCGGCCTCCGCGCGCGCTTCCTCCCAGCCTCGGCGCAGTCCCTCGCTAAAGCGCAGGTCGGCGAGGGCCGCGTGGGCCTCGTTCATGGCGGAGGCGACGTCGGGGCGGGCTGCCGACGCGCACAACACGGCGGGTGCGGGGTCGACGAGGGCTTCGATACTCACCCCTCTACACTAGGGGCATGACGCTTTTGCAGCATCGAAACCTCTCCGCGCGCCTGCGCTCGGGGTTGTTCGCGTTCGTTTTCGCCCCGATCGCCCTGGTGTTCCTGGGGTCCTCGATGGTTGACGTACAGGCGTTGGCCTCGGTCGGCCAGCCCCTGGCCTCGGTCGAAGGGCTCATCGGCATGGCGCTCGCGTCACTGCTGCTGGCCCTCATCGCCCTCAATTGCGAGGAGTCGAGCGCGGGCATGGTCGTGACCTTCGTGTGGTCGATCGTCGTGGGGGCGGCCCAGTTCTTCGGCGTGGCGCGCCTTCCTTTTCTCATGAAGTCATCCGTGGGCGCCGAGGATGTCATCGCGGGTGTGTCCTGGTGCCTGTACCCGGTGTGCATGTCGCTCATGCTCGGCGCGTGCGCGCTGACGATCAAGTCGGTGCGAGTGCGCGCCGGTAAGAGCACGCGCGTGCCTCTGGCCCGCGTGCACCGCCACGGATTCGGCACGACGGTGGCACTTCCCGCGGCGGTCGCGGCGGGCACGCTGATGGTCGCGGCGGCCCCCTCGGACACGACGAACGTGGCGGCCATGGGCCTGGAGGGGGTCACCGAGGGCTTCGAGCCGATGCACTGGCTCGCGCTCGGAGCGGGCGTCGCGTTCGCGGTGCTCGTCGTGAGCGCCCGCTGGTCGATAACGGGCACGCAGATCGCGAGCTGGTTCATTTTGGTGCTCCCCACGTACGTGGTCCTGCCCGTGTGGGCGTCGCTGACGGGCAACGTGATCGTCCCCGGCCCGTCCCTGCTGACGAAGATGGCGCTCGCGAGCCCACCGCTGGCGGCCCTCGGAATGGCGACCGGCTGCGCCTCGATGGGCGTCCTGTGGGCACGCGTGCGGGCGCTCAAGAAGCTCGAGGCGGATGAGGATTCGACGGCAAAAGAGGGGCCTGCCGAGGGCTAATGCGCGCAAGCGCTCACCCTGACCGTAATATGTGGGCAGATATAAGGAGGAAGCATGTCTGATAACGAGTTTGACGCCCAGCGCGACCGCGCCGAGGAAGCACCTGACAACCTGGTGCTGACCGGTGAGGAAATCGAGCTGCCCGGTGAGGATTCCGACGCGTCGGCGATCATCGGCGAGTCCAGCGATCCCATCCACACGGGCGAAATCGAGGCCGTCGCGATCGGCGGCCTGACGGGCCGCGTGCCGGCTGCAGCACCGCTCAAGCCGACGATCGAGGACAAGATCTCCACGGGCGAGCTGCCCGTCGTGTCCGCCCCCGAGGGCGATCTCCCGGTCGTTTCTTCCTCCGACGAGGCCGACTCCGCCCCCGAGCAGGAGCAGGCTGAGCAGGAGTCTCCCGCCGACGCTCCGGTCGCCGACCGGGGCGCCGATGAGCCTGCCGAGGCCGACGCGCCGTCCGCAGAGGCGACCGATGAGCCCGAGACCACCGACGAGGCCCCCGCAGAGGAGGCCCCCGCTGAGGAGGCTCCCGCAGAGGACACCGTTTCCGACGAGCCCGCCCCCGCCTCGTCGAATGAGGAGGGCGAGCAGCCCGAGGCGTCCGCGGACCAGGCGGAAGAAGGCGAGAATTCCTTTGCTTCCCTGCTCTCCTCCGCAGACGAGGACGCGGCAGGCGAGGCGGCCGAGGACGTGACCGAGGATCCGGAGCCCGCACTCGCCCCCGTCATGACGCCCGCACAGGCGGCCGCCGCCCTGAGCGAGGCCAACGACGAGGCGACCAACGACTCTTCCGACGAGGCCGAGGCCCCCTCGAGCGACGATCAGCCCTCCGAGGACGAGCCGGCCGAGGACGAGCCGGCCGAGGACGAGGTCGCCGAGGACAAGGTCGCCGCAGTCGGTGGCGCTGCCGCCGAGGCCTCCGCGCACTCGCCGTCCTCGCGCCGCTCCATGATCTTCGGCGACGAGGAGACCCTGTCCTCCTCGATTCCCGCGGTCGCGGCCGAAGAGGAGAACGCTCCCGCCGAAACCTCCGCCGAGGAAAAGCCCGAGGCTGAGGAAGAGGCCCCCTTCACCGAGCCGACGACCCAGCTGCCGACGCAGAACACCGAGGCCTCGTACTCCTTCGAGGATCAGGATGCTGCCGAGGCCGCACGCCCGCGCCGCCGCTCCCTGCTGGGCGAGGGCGACGAGGACAGCGAGGCGGCAACCCTGGCCGCCATCGCGTCGACCGCCGCGCGCGGCGACAAGTCCGACGCGCCTTCGAGCCTGGACGACGAGCTCTTCTCCGCCGCCCCCGAGATCACGGAGATGCCCTCGCGCACGGGCGCACACTGGCTATCCTTCCTCCTCTTCCTGCTGCTCGTGCCCGTCGGCTGGTACCTGGCCGCTGACGCGGGTGCACGCATGACTCTGGCGGACGCCGCTCCCATATACACGGGCGTCGCCTCGATCGTGGCCCTGGGCGAGATCCTCGGCGCGATCGTCATCTCCGCGATCCTTTTCGTGACCGCGCGCCGCTCGTCACTGGGCGCCTGGCTGATGGGCATCGTGACTCTCGTCGTGGGTCTGCCGTGGCTCATGGCCCCCGGCATCACCGAGGCGTCGGTGCTGCCTACGCTCACCGCGCTCACCAACACGGGATCGCTGGGCGCGAACCTCTCGCACCACCTGCAGGCCTCCGGCTACTCCGGCCGCTTCGCCCTGCTGGGCATCGCCCTCATGGGCCTGGCGTACGTGTCCCACTCGGCACGCCGCACCGGCCGCGCCGAGGAGGCGCTGCGCGTCTCGCTGGAGGCCACCAACCCGGCGGGCGCCTTCTACTCCAAGCGCGCCCGTAAGAAGGCAGCGAAAGAAGCGGCCCGCAAGTGAAAACTCTGATTCCCGCCAGCGCGATCGAGCTCGAGGGTCCGTGGACCCATCGGCACGTGAGCGCTGGCGGCGCCGCATTCCACGTCGCTGACATGGGCGAGGGCATGGACCATGCGCTCGTCCTCCTGCACGGCTTCCCCGAGCACTGGTGGGCGTGGCGCGACGTCCTGCCCGCACTCGCGGAGTCGACCTCGCGCGTGTTCGCCCTCGATTTGCGAGGCTTCGGCACCTCCGACCTGACGCGCGGAGACTGCGACCTCCAGCAGATGGCGAACGACGTGATTGGCGTTGTGCGCGCCCTCGGCGTGGCCTCGTTCTCCGTGGCCGGCATGGGGATCGGCGGCACGGTCGCGTGGATGATCGGCGCCCTGGCGCCCCTCGAGCTGCGATCGGTGGCCGTCCTGTCGGCACCCCACCCCCTCGGCGTCCAGCCCGTGATCGGTCGCGCGCCCTGGGCGGGTGGCCGCGTCCTGCAGGGCCGCCTCGCGCTGCCCACGGGGCGTGAGCGCGCACTGCGTTCGGGCTCTCTCGTGACGACCGTGTTCCGCGCGTGGGCCTCGCCCGGGAACGTCGACGCCCTCGTCTCCCAGTCGGGCACGTACCGCGCCGCGCTGCGTCGCCCCTTCGCGGCGCATACCGCGCTGCGCGGCCTGAGCGCCGCCCGCAAGATCTCGCGCGAAGAGCGCCGACTGCTGTCGGAGCCTGTGCGCGTGCCCGTCCTGTCCCTGGTGGGGCGCGACGACGGGGCATGGTCGGCCCTGGATCACGCGGCCGACGCCCAATTCGTGGATGCGCCGCTGACGCAGATCGTCATTCGCGAAGCCGGACACTTCCTCCCCGAAGAAGCGCCGCAGGCTGTGGCCGAGGCTCTGTCAGAGCACGTCGGCACGCACGCTCAGTAACCGGTTTTTCATTAGACAGGTCACACAAAACGCGAAATGAAGCCCATTTCACCTGATAGATAGGGCATAATGGTGTGATGCGCGGTACCTCCTCGTGAGTGGTATTACGTATGGGATCCACTGCGCAATCCAAATCGAAACGCCCGAGCAATCGGGCACGAGCGGAAGGAGCTCCGCACCATGATCGGTGACGGAAACTTCATCAGCCAGGTGCCGCTGTTCGGTGGCCTTGATGATGCACAGCAGGTGTCCCTCCAGCAGAAGATGGGTCATACGACCCTGCGTCGCGGAGAGACTCTCTTCGACGAAGGCGATCTCGGCGATCGCCTGTACATCGTGACCGAGGGCAAGGTGAAGCTCGGCCACACGTCCAGCGACGGCCGCGAGTCTCTGCTCGCAGTCCTGGGCCCCGGAGAGATCATCGGTGAGCTCACGCTCTTCGATCCGGGTCCGCGCTCGACCACCGCAACCGCCGTTTCCCCGGCGTCCCTCCTCTACCTCGAGCACGAGGATCTCATGCACGTGCTCGACACCAACCCGACCCTGGCCAAGCACATGCTGCGCGCCCTCGCTCAGCGCCTGCGCCGTACCAACGAGTCCCTCTCGGATCTCGTGTTCTCCGACGTTCCCGGCCGCGTCGCCAAGGCCCTCCTGGACCTTGCGGATCGCTTCGGCACCGCGACCGACAAGGGCGTCCACGTCCCCCACGACCTCACGCAGGAAGAGCTCGCCCAGCTGGTCGGCGCCTCCCGTGAGACCGTGAACAAGTCTCTGGCCGACTTCGTGTCGCGCGGCTGGATCCGTCTGGAAGGTCGCGCCGTGACCCTCCTCGACGTCGATCGCCTGGCGCGTCGCGCTCGCTGACCGCAGCCTACACAAGGTTGGGCCCGACACCGTGAGGTGCCGGGCCCAACCTTTTGCTTGACGATATGAACGAGGCCGTGGTCCCTCGTGCGTTTTCCGCACGTGCCGACCACGGCCTCGTTCATGCGCGGAGCTGGCGCGCGTCAGTTCTGAACGACAGGCGCTTCCTCAATCGGACGCTTGAGGTAGGCCACCAGGTTCTCGGAACCCGTAGGACCGGGGATCACCTGGACGAGTTCCCACCCGTCGGCGCCCCACTGGTCGAGGATTGCTTTCGTCGCGTGCGTGAGCAGCGGAATCGTGGAGTATTCCCATTTAGTCATGGCTCTATCCTACCCGCCCGTCAACTGGGGGCGCACGAAGGACAGAACCTTCGGGACGTGGGGGCTGCGGAGCTCACGGGCGAGCGGCTCGTCGGAGGTGCGCAGCCACTCCAGCCAATTGTCCGCGTGAGGATAGTGACGCAGAATCGCTCGACGTTCACGTTCCGTCAGCCCGCCCCACACGCCGTAGTTCGCCTCGGATTCGAGAGCGTCGGCGAGACATTCGAGGCGAACCTCGCATTCGTAGCAGCGCATACGAACCTGACGCTGGGAGGCACCCTGCACGAACAGCACGTCCGGTTCGATGGACGCGCAGAGCGCGCGGGCGACCCAACTCTGGTCGTCGCCTTGCGTTGACATCGTGGAACTCCACTTCACTGTATTTCGAGCCCTGCCTGTGACCATACACACATACGTGTGCCGGTGCAAACGCTGCGACCACTGTCGAAGGCACCTCAAGGTGATTCATCAGGCAATTCTCACGCGCCGCCAAACGCCAGATGAGCGGGCCGACACGTAAGCTAGGAATATGTCGCACTCTCACTCTCGCGCTGTCCGACCGGCCCAGCTGCTCGCGCTGCTACTGGCGTTCCTGAGCGTGTCCTCGCTCATGGGCGTCGTCACGGCCGGCATGCTCGTCCCCGTCGCGGGACCCACCGCGCTGGCAGCAAAGTCGGTCCCCTCCGTCTTCAACGAGCTGCCCGGTGACCTGCAGACCGTGGCCCCGGCCGAGGAGTCGCAGCTCCTCGATTCGTCCGGCGGCGTGATCGCACACTTCTACGACAAGCAGCGCATCGTGGTGCCCAGCGCCAACATCGCTGACGTTATGAAGAAGGCAATCGTCGCGATCGAAGATAAGCGCTTCTACGAGCACAACGGTGTCGATGCCACGGGTATCGCTCGTGCGCTCGTGACGAACCTGGGCGATAGCGGCCGCCAGGGCGCTTCGACGATCACCCAGCAGTACGTGCGTAACTCGCTGGCAGAGCGCGGCTACCTCGAGGGCGACGCGGACCAGGTGAGCGCAGCGACCGAGCAGACCACTGAGCGCAAGCTGCGCGAAATCAAGTACGCGCTGGCATTGGAGAAGACCCAGTCGAAGGACGAAATCCTCACGGGTTACCTCAACATCGCCCCCTTCGGCCCCATCACCTACGGTGTCGAGGCCGCTTCGCAGCGATACTTCTCCAAGTCCGCGTCGGAGCTGAACTACCTGGAGGCTGCGCTCCTCGCAGGCCTCGTCCAGTCCCCCGTCCAGTATGATCCGCTGACCCACCCGGAAGCCGCTCAGGAACGCCGCGACACGGTCCTGGCAACGATGCTTGACCAGGGCGTCATCACGCAGGAAGAGTACGACGAGGGCGTCGCGACGACGGTCGATTCGATGCTGCACCCGACGGTGTCCTCGGAGGGCTGCTCGGGCGCCGAATCCTCGAAGGCGTACTTCTGCGACTACGTCCTCTCTCAGTTCCTGGAGGACCCGACGTTCGGCGCAACGCGCATCGAGCGCGAGCGCCTGCTCAAGACCCAGGGCATCACGATCCGCACGACGCTGGACCCCGCGAAGCAGGACGCGGCCTACGCCTCGCTGACGAACGCGATTCCCGTGGGCGACGCCTCCGGCCTGAACGACGCGCTCGTCTCGCTGGACCCGCGCACCGGCAAGGTGCTTGCGATGGCCCAGAACACGACCTACGGCATCGAGGCCGGCCAGACGATGTCGAACTACTCGGCCGACGGTAACTTCCAGGTGGGCTCGACCTTCAAGGTGTTCACGCTCCTGCAGTGGTTCAAGGAGGGACACTCGGCCTACGAAACCGTGGGTTCGGCCAACACCTTCTATCCGAACGGCTCCTTCAAGTGCGACGGTCGCTCCATCACGACCGAGGGCTACCAGGTCAACGACCTCGCGGGTAAGACCGGCACGATGAACGTCGTGCGCGCCACCGGCCAGTCGGTCAACCAGGCCTTCGTGAACATGGCGTCGCGCGTGGACTTCTGCTCGATCTTCGAGACCGCCTACAACATGGGCATCACGGAGGACGGCGAGGTTCCGTCTCCCTTCCCCGCCAACATCCTCGGTTCCGTGTCGGCCTCCCCGCTGCAGATGGCCTCCGTGTTCGCGACGATCGCGAACTCCGGCCAGCAGTGCAAGCCCCAGTCCATCGAGTCCGTGACCGACCGCGACGAGAACGTCCTCAAGGAGTTTGCAGCGGACTGCAAGGAGGTCATCTCCCCTGACCTCGCAAACAAGACGGCGGCACTTCTGACGGCCTCGGCCGGCCAGTACTACACGTCGACTCGTCTGGGCGACGGCCGTCCCTTCGCCGCGAAGTCGGGCACGACCGACGGCCACGCCAACACGTGGCTGACCGGCTTCACCCCCTCGCTCGCCACTGCCGTATGGGTGGGCCACGGCGACAACTCCTCCCAGGAAGTTTCCGGCGTTGTCATCAACGGCGTGTACCACAGCGAGATCTTCGGTGAGACCTACGTCGGCCAGAACATCTGGGCGCCCTACATGACGCAGGCGCTGGCGGGCACACCCGTCGAGGCCGTCTCGAACGCGAACATCGGCGCGACGACGCCTCAGCGCGGCGCGACTCCGACTCCCGCGCCGAGCGCGTCCCCCAACAGCAATGACCACTGACGTCACGTCTGCACTCGCAGGGGCCACGGCCTCGTCCGCTCGACGAGGCCGTGGCCTCCTGCGCACTGCGGGAGCGGTCGTCGGCGGGCTGGGTCTCGCTGGCCTGGCCGCGGGCGGCGCGGCGCTCGCGTGGGGTTCGGTCGAGCGTACGATGCCGGTGCTGCGCCGCTACGACGTCCCCGTTGAGGGTGACGTCCCCGAGGTGACGATCCTCCAGATCGCGGACCTGCACCTGTTTGCCGGACAGAAGTTCCTCCTGCGTTTCCTATCGGATGTCGCAGCCTCGGAGCACTTCGACATGGTCGTAGCGACCGGCGACAACTTCGGATCTGTGGATGCACTGGACATGGTGATGGACGCGTACCGCCCGTTCCTGTCCTATCCGGGCGCTTTCGTGCTCGGTTCGAACGACTACTACTCGCCGATTCCGAAGCGCTGGAGCCGCTACCTGTCACGATCGAAGCCGCACCCCGCGCGGGTTGTTCCCGATCTTCCCTACCTGCCGATGGTGCGTCACATGCGTCGGGCCGGCTGGGTCGATCTGTCGAATGCTGCCGGCACGATCAGCCTGCCCACCGGCACGGTGTCCCTGCTTGGCACGGATGACGCTCATATCCACCGGGACCGCATGGGAACCCCGGCCTCGTCATGGGCGGCACCGGGCACCCTGCGCCTGGGTCTCACGCACGCCCCCTACACGCGCGTCGTGTCCGCGCTGACGTCGGCAGGCTCGGCCCTGATCCTCGCCGGGCACACGCACGGCGGCCAGATCGGCATTCCCGGAGTCGGGGCGATCATCACGAACTGCGACATTTCGCGCCCCTACGCGAAGGGCTTGAAGCGGTGGGAGGCTCCGGACGGCACTGAAGCGTGGCTGCACGTCTCGGCTGGCCTGGGAACCTCCCCTTACGCAAAGATTCGCATCGCAACGCGTCCCGAGGCGTCTCTGTTGCACGTCCACCCCGCATAGGAGGGAGTCGCGCCACCGGCTGCCGGGCTTTCTGGAGCCCACGCGGCCGGACGACATGCGGCGTGGACCACACTTCGAGCGCTCCCTCCATCTCCGTTTGGGAATTTCGACGGGGTGAGGCTATACTCGAACGGCACCGGGGTGTGGCGCAGCTTGGTAGCGCGCTTCGTTCGGGACGAAGAGGCCGTGGGTTCAAATCCCGCCACCCCGACCGGTAGTCGCCGGGACCGTTTGGTCCCGGCGACTTTTGTATAGGCGCTATGCTCAGAATCACTGACCAATGGGTCGAAAGAGCGCGATCGCCCATTAGACTGAGGTCGTACCCATCACTCACTTTGAGGAGAATCTCTATGAAGCGTCGTCTTGCAGCAGCTATGCTCATCATCACGCTCCCCCTGGGCATGGCAGCATGCCACGGCACGAAGTCCCGCAAGGCCACCCCGAGCACCCCGGCGCCCGCGGCGACCGCCAGCGCTGATCCGACACAGAACGCTGCCCCCACGCAGACCCCCGCCCCCACGCAGGCCCCCGGCAACTCCAGCCAGTCCGTCGATGAGGCCTGCGGCCTTGTGACGAGCCAGCTCAAATCTTTCTCCGAAAGCGCCAGCACGGACGCAACTCCGGAACAGAAGAAAGCCATGGCAGACGCCACCATCAAGGCGCTCAACTCGCCTCAGATCACCAATCCCGATGTGAAGGAGGCAGCCGGCAAGGTGGCTGCGGTCCTGACGGATACGGTGAACTTCGCTAACAAGTACGACTCGAACCCGGGCGCCGCCGATCAGAACGAGGCCAACGAGCTGATCGCACGCCTCACTACCTCGATGTATTCGCTCGGCCAGCTGTGCCCTGCACTGCTGGAGGACTGACGAACAGGTAAGTACTCGTTCATCGATACATAGCGTTGGAGGGGCGGCCCGTCGGGCCGCCCCTCCTCACTCAACGCCCGCACGCGGGCACATACATCTGATGTTGCTCGTCAGCGCGCGTTGCACACCGTCTCAAGCGACGACATTGACGTCGCGAGGTTCGTGTACAGATCCATAGCCTCAGTCATCTGCTCTTGCGAAGGTTCGTCTCCCACCGTCTTGGCGAAATCAGCGAGAGCCTGAGCACTATCGCCCGCAGCCACCGCAGCAGCCTTCACTTCCGAGTTGGTAATCTCGTCAGACTTCAGGACAGTCGCAACGCTGCTCATACCCTGGACCATGTCTTCCGTGTTGCTCGGATCAAGGCCATCAATTGCCTTGACGGCCTTGTCATTGATGATCTGACAGGCAGCCTGCTTGGACTGCCCACCACAGGCGGCCAGGCTCAGGGGCAGCAGTGCAACGAGGGCGGCCGTCAGAAGACGCTTTTTCATGAGGGTTACTCCTTCGAGTATTTATGATGGGTACCTGCGAATCATATCGCATTTTCACGCTATTAATTTCCTCGCCGTCAAAGAAGATTCGTGCATTATTGATACATTCCACTGCACGAATTACAAACGAGCGTGATGGCCGCACCACTCGATACGAGGAGGGGGCAACCCCTGAGCACGCGCGAGGAGGGGGCAACCCCTGCGGGCCACCCCCTCCTCGTCATCTACTCAGTTGAGAACCGGACGCGGGGACCAGTGCTCGTCCCGCCCCGGCCTCGTTCATTTAGGCCTGTCCGCCGTTCTTCCAGCGACGGAAGAACATCGCCAGCAGCGCGCCGGACAGATTGTGCCACACGGAGAAAACGGCTGCAGGGAGCGCGGTCTCCGGGGTAGAGGCGAAGTGAGTCTTCGCCAGCGTCGCGGCCAGCGCCGAATTCTGCATGCCGACCTCGATTGCGGTCGTGCGCGCCGCCTTGTCGGAGCCACGGCCGACGCGTCCGGCCAGGTAGCCGAAAAGGTAGCCCAGGAGGTTGTGGCAGATGACAACCGCAATGATGAGAGCGCCAGACGTCAGGATCTTGTTAACCGAGCCAGACACGACGACCAGCAGCACGTAGCAGATACCGAACACGGAAATCCAGGGGAGAAGCGGCAGGATCTTCTCCACGAACTTGCCAGCGACGAAGCGCACGATGAAGCCGCCCAGGACGGGGGCGAGAACCATCAGCAGGATGTTCTTCGCCATCGCCGCGCCATCCACCGGCATGCGATTACCCACCAGCCAGGCGGTGAGCAGCGGCGTCATGAGGGGTGCGAGCAGCGTCGAGATCGAGGTCATGGTGACCGACAGCGCGACGTCAGCCTTCGCCAGGTAGGAGATCACGTTCGAGGCCGTACCACCGGGCGCACAGCCGACGAGGATGACGCCGACCGCGACCGCGTCGGGCAGACCAAACACGTAGCACAGGGCCCAACCAACGAGGGGCATGATCAGGTACTGGGCGACAACACCCACGAGCACGGGCAGCGGACGCTTGACGATAAGCCCAAAGTCGGGCAGCGTCAGGGTCAGGCCCATGCCGAACATGATGACGCCGAGCGCCCAGTTAACGCCGGGAGCCAGCGGCTTGAAGGTGTCGGGCGTAATCATGGCGATCGCGAAGGCCGCCAGGATCAGCAGCGGGAAGACCGTGACGGCGATGCGCGCACTTCGGTCTTCGGAGGAAAGGACGGGGGATTGAGTTGTAACTGCGTCTGATGTGGACATGCCACCATATTTCACCGCTCGTTGTATTTTTCCCGCTTCAGTCTCACGTTGTGACCCTCCCAGTATTGAGCCTCACAGGCCTACTTCACTAAGCTAAGGCTATGCACAGTGCAGCGCCGCAGACTCACTCAACGCCCGAACGCACCGCGGAGAGCTCCCCCAACCGCGCATCGGGACGCCCTCAGGGGCGCCCGAAGCCGCGCCACCACAACAATCCCCGCATGCGTAAGCTTGCCCGCGACGGCTGGATCTCGGACCAGCACGGCGCGTGGACGATGATGGCTTTCCCGCCGCTGCTCGGGTGGGCACTGTCCTTCACCTTTTCCTGGACGGTCGTCCTCATGCTGGTGGCGTGGGCGATGGCATTCCAGATGTTCTCCGCCGTGTGCCTGTGGGTGAAAACGCCCGCCAAGCGCCGCTCCCGCATTGCCCCCGCGGTCCTGACCTACGGCGTGCTCGCGGCGCTCCCCGGCGCCACCCTCCTGGCACTGCGCCCACAGCTGCTATGGTGGGCGATCGCTTTCGCCCCCCTGGCCTCGTCGGCACTCTACCTTGTGTGGAAGGGCCGCGAGCGCTCCCTGGGCGCCCGTGCGGCCTCGATCCTGGCGGGCAACATCATGGGACCCGTGGCGTTCTCGCTGGCGATCGCTGATGGTTCACCGTCTGCGGTGACCCTCCACGCGTGGGCGACGTGCGCCGCGTTCGGCCTGCACTACATCGGCACAGTTCCGCTGGTTCGTTCGATGATCCGAGGCCGCAAGGACCCGCGCTGGGCGACGGGTTCCACGCTGCTGCACGCTGCGTTCACGCTGTGCGCGGCCGTGGGGTGGTGGTTCGGCGCGCTGACGATCTGGCCCGTCCTCATGTGGGCGTGCCTGACCGCGCGCGCGTGGGTCATGCCGACGCTGAACCGGACCCGCACGCGTCCCTTCTCACCCAAGCTGATCGGCTTCAGCGAGCTCGGCTGGTCGCTTCTCCTCATCGCCTCGCTGCTGATCCCGTAATCCACTGCACCCCGGTGGGTGGTCGTGGGCGCGTCCGTTTCGTCGGGCGCGCCCATTCGCATGCTGACCCTACGCGCCGACGCCCGCGGTGCGTGCGAATTCAGCGGCCACGGACAGGAAGCGGTCGTTCTGCTCGCGCGAGCCGACCGAGACTCGCACGCCCACGCGGAAGGGGCGCACGATGAGGCCGACGCGCGCGCATGCCTCGACGAGGCCGTAGACGTCGCCGCGGATCAGGTAGAAGTTCGACTGGCTGTCGGGGATGTCGTAGCCGAGTGCGCGCAGGGCCGGGATGATGCGCTCGCGCTCGGCGATGATCTCGGCGACCGCGCGCTGCACGCCCTCGGCGTCCTTCAGGGAGGCGAGGGCCGCGGCGAGGGCGAGGGAGTTGACGCCGAAGGGGACGAGGAGAGCCTGGATCGCGCCGATCACCTCGGGATCGCCGATGGCGTAGCCGACGCGCACGCCGGCCAGGGCGTGCGCCTTGGAGAACGTGCGCATGACGATGACGTTGGGGTGTTCTTCGATGAGGGGGACCGCTGTGCGCACGCCGGGCTTGGTCGCGAAGTCGATGTAGGCCTCGTCGACGATGACCATGACGTCATCGGGGACGTCGGCGACGAAACCGGCGATCTCCTCGTAGGTGAGGGCCGAGCCGGTCGGGTTGTTGGGCGAGCAGACGATGACGGCGACGGTGTCGGGCGTGATCGCGGCGCGCATGGCGTCGAGGTCGTGGGTGGCGTCCGGGAGGAGCTCAACGGGCACGGGTTCGCCGCCCACGGAGGGAATGGCGATCGGGTAGGACTCGAAGGAGCGCCAGGGGAAGACGACCTGGCTGCCGGGCTGGCAGACGGCGGACAGTGCGGCGACGAGGATCGCCGAAGAACCAGTACCCACACACACCTGGTCGGCACCGACGCCGAAGCGCTGCGCGAGGGCCTCGCGCAGGGGCGCGGCCGTCAGGTCGGGGTAGCGGTTGATCGTCTCGAGTTCGCGGGCGATCGCCTCAAGCACCGCTGGGCTGGGCGGCGTCGGCATCTCGTTAGAGGAGATTTTGACGGCGTCGGGCGCGGTCTTGCTGGGGACGTAGCGAGGCAGAGAGGCGACGGCGGGACGGATGCGCAGGTTGGTCATGTGTGTAGTCCTATCCCATGGACTTGGACCATGCAAGCATCATCCCACTGCGCAAGAATGGAGAAATGGACTTTATTGCTCGTTTATTGGCCACGATGGCCGGCCTGTGGGTGACGACCCATCTGGTCTCGTCGATCTCGATCGAATCGTCGTCGGCGTCGCAAACCGTCATCGTTCTGGCGGCAGTCGCCCTGGTGTTCACTGCGGTGAACTCGATCATCAAGCCTGTGGTGACGACGCTGACATTCCCCCTGTACCTCCTGACCTTCGGCCTGTTTGCCCTGGTGACAAACTCTCTGCTATTTGCGCTGACGGGGTGGCTGTCCACGTCGCTCGGATTCCCCATGACGACGGGCGGCTTCTGGTCCTGCCTGGTCGGCGCGGTCATCACCTCCGTGGTGTCCTCGATCGTCTCGGGCATCCTGCGGGATAAGAAGGACAAGCGGGACTGACGTTTCGCTCCCTTCTCCGTCGAGGCGCATTACCCCTGGGTGATGCGCCTCGTTTGATAGTGGTGGATGGTGGTCTGCGTGTCCTGGGTGAGGCCGAGCGCCTGGGTACGGTGGGCCTCGGCGGCCGCCAGGGCGCTCAGACCCGGATCGGACGAGGCCCGGGCGGCGTCCAGGGTACTTCGGATTTCATCCACGTACAGCGGCGCGCTGTGCGAGGAGGGAACCGGGTCTTCGGGGTGAGACGCGGCCTCGTAGTCGTGGAACCTGACGGTCGTCACGTTGTCTCCGCGGGTCGCGTTCCCGTCCAGACCGGGGACGATGTCGCCCGAGTTTTCGTAGGAGAGGACGGGTACGTCGCTGGGCGCAACCGTCGCCGTGGGTGATCCTGCGGTAACGACGGAGACGACGTTGTAGCGTGCGCGCACGGCGGGGTCGGCGGCCAGCTGAGCCGCCATGATGCCGCCCTGCGAGTGGCCGGCAAACTCGACGGCCTCCTCGGGCGGAATGCCGGCCGCGTCCATAGCTTCCATGATCGCGTCGAGCTGATCCGAGGCCATTCCTGCCACGCCCTGCAGGTTGGTGGTCATGTCCTGGGGGCCCGACTGCCCGATGGCGAACGATTGGGTGCCTCGAATGTCGACGGTCCACGAGCGACTCGTCGCGCCATCCTCCCCCACGGTCACGTGTTCCTCAATGGCGATCTCTCCGTTGTCGGCGTCGCCTCCGTGCATGTCGACGATGTGCTCGATGGTGTCGGCGCTGGTAGCAACACCCTCGTAGTGGGTGTCGGGTGCCGCGTCGGGCATGGCCGCGAGCGCGGCCTGGGTGCGTGCGTCGAGGGTCCCGGACGGAATACGTGCGGCGGCCTCGCTGTGATGGACACGAGTGTTCCCGTCCGGTCCCCTCACGGCGACCCCGTAGCTGGCTCCATGCCCAGAACCCTTGCGGTTATACAGGGTGGCCGCCACCCAGGGCGCGGCGAGCGCCGCCATCCCGGACGCCGATTGCGTGGACGTCGAGTTCAGATCCTGGCTGACTCCCAGCCCGGACAGTGTCTGCACGACGCCTCGGAACGCAGGCAGGGAATTCACGTCGAGGGCGAACCTACCGAGGTCGCGCTGGAACAATGCCCCAGATTCCGCATCTCCGTGCCGCGCGAAGGTGATGCCGTCGATCACGGTGTCACATAGGTCTTTCTCTGCCGCCAACACCGCGAAGCCGGGCATAAGAACGGTGGGCAGCCAGGGGACCCCCGCGCTCGCGGAGGCGTCCTGAAACCCGTGGTAGAGCGCCACGCCGCCGGTGGCCAGGGCGCCACCGGGGCATAGGGCGAACGCTCCGAGGCTCCGCCAGCTGAGCTGCGCTCCCAATGGGCTGCCGGGTACTGCCTCCCACAGGGAAGCGGCGGCGTTCGCATCCGCGTACGTGAGGGCCGCGTCCTGCATCTTCCACCGCAGGTCGTCGACGCTGGACTCGAGGGCGTCGAGGGCGCTCAGGGCGGCGCTAATCGCGCCTATGAGGCCGGCCGCAGTCTCCGGGGCAAAAAGCGAGGCCAGGTCGGACTCGGCGAGGGCGGCGTTGAGCGCGAGGCGCGCGGGCCCGATCGAGAGGTTCTCTTCGTACGTGACGAGGGTGTGCGTGGCGCACAGCTCGTTGACGTCGACGCTGAAGGAGCCCGAGGACACGGACACGTGTCGGTTCGGATCGAAAGCCACGGTCACCACACTCCCAGCATGACGAGTTCGGGATGAAGTACGGCTGATTCGGCGGACTCAGAGAGGCTGCGCGCGAGGCCGTGCGCCCGCTCCGTATCGAAGGCTGGGACAAGGTCGAGGGCCTGTTGGATCTGGTCGACGACTGCCTGAGCGCCGGCGACGACCTCGCCGCAGCGCGCCCGGTAGGAGTCACCCCCTACTCCCGTCCACTGCGGGCACATCGCGCCCGCGAGTACCCCGCGCAGGCCGTCGACGAGGCCCTGGGCGGCTTGGAGGGACAGGCCTGGGCTGGTCGGATCGAGGATCATGGTGTCTCCCATCATCGGAAGAGTCGTTGCTTGTCCTCGCACGCTACGCCGCCCCACTCCACCACCACCAGCCGCGCGGCACTCCCTGTGGATAAGCGCCCGACGCCACCCACCCCTGTGGACGACACGCCCGGAGCCCTCACGCGCGCACCCACTCAGCCCCGGCCTCGTACGTTACCCACGCCACGAACCGCCGAGCGGACTGGGCATCCCGATGGCCCCTCGTTCTGGGAAGATAGGGGTATGAGCGACACGATGACACTGTTCTCCACTGCCCACGGCTATTCGGACCTGGCGGGCGGGGGTGAACCGCTCAGCCCGCTGGACGGCCGTTACCGCGCGGTGGCCGCGCCCCTGGCGAACTACCTGTCCGAGGCGGGCCTGAACCGCGCGCGCGTGCACGTCGAGATCGAGTGGCTG
Source organism: Schaalia sp. ORNL0103 (assembly GCF_019429565.1). GTDB lineage: Bacteria > Actinomycetota > Actinomycetes > Actinomycetales > Actinomycetaceae > Pauljensenia. Next base: position 69,219 of record NZ_JAHXSA010000002.1, read on the forward strand.
ATTTTCCTCCTCGACAACTCGGTCCTGCCCGGCGCCCCGACGCTGACCGACGCCGAGCGCGACTACCTGCGCGCCCTCACGCGCGACTTCGGCGCCGACCACATCAAGCGCCTGGCCGAGTTCGAGGCCGTCACCCGTCACGACGTCAAGGCCGTCGAGTACCTGATCGGCGAATACCTCGAGGCGGCGTCCGAGAAGCTGGGCGAGGGCACGAATTTGCCGTCGCTGCGCGAGGTCGTCCACATCTTCTGCACCTCCGAGGACATCAACAACCTGGCGTACGCACTGACCATCAAGGCGGCGACCGAGCAGGTGTGGCTGCCCGCGATCCGCGCGCTCCTCGATCGCCTGCGCGGCCTCGCCGAGGCCGGTGCGGCCGTCCCGATGCTGGCGCACACGCACGGCCAGCCGGCAACCCCCGTGACGGTCGGCAAGGAGATGGCGGTGTTCGCGCACCGTCTGTCCCGCCAGATCAAGCGCGTCGAGGCCACGGAGTACCTGGGCAAGATCAACGGCGCGACGGGCACGTGGGCCGCGCACGTCGTATCCGTGCCGGGCGCGGATTGGCCGACGCTGGCCCGCTCGTTCGTGGAGGGCCTGGGCCTGACGTGGAACCCGCTGACCACGCAGATCGAGTCGCACGACTGGCAGGCCGAGCTGTACGCGGACGTGGCGCGCGCTGGCCGTATTGCCCACAACCTGGCGACGGACGCGTGGACGTACATTTCGATGGATTACTTCCACCAGAACCTGGCGGCGCAGGGCTCGACGGGATCGTCGACGATGCCGCACAAGGTCAACCCGATCCGCTTTGAGAACGCGGAGGCGAACCTGGAGGTGTCGAACGCGCTGCTGGATTCCCTGGGCGCGACGCTGGTGACCAGCCGCATGCAGCGCGACCTGACGGATTCGACGACGCAGCGCAACGTGGGCGTCGCGTTCGGTCACGCGGTACTGGCCTACGACAACCTGGTGCGCGGCCTGGATGGCATCGAGATCAACGCGGCTCGTATGGCCCGCGATCTGGATGCGAATTGGGCGGTGCTCGGCGAGGCCGTCCAGCAGGCGATGCGCGCCGCCGCAATCGCGGGCGCGACCGGAATGGCCAACCCGTACGAGCGCCTCAAGGAGCTGACGCGCGGCCACGAGGTGGGCGCGGAAGACATGCGTGAGTTCATCGCGGGCCTGGGTCTGCCGGCCGAGGTGGAGGAGCGCCTCCTTGCGCTGACCCCCGCGACCTACATCGGCCTGTCCGAGCGCCTGGCGCACTGGGAGGCCTGAGCTTCACCGGTTGGGGCGGCGGGTGCGCGGTTGGTCCGCGCCTCGCCGCCTTTCCCGTTTCTGCCCTGTATCGCCGAGGCCGGGGCAGGTTTACGAGCCCGACTGGGCGCCGCTCTGAGCGTCAGGCTGTGGGTCGGCTTGCGCACCGAGGGTGAGCGTGGGAAGGGGGTGCAGGTCCGGGTTCGTGTTGTCACTGACCGTCACGCGCACGCTCGGGAACGCCTCCTCCACCGACGGCAGAACGAACTGACCGGGATCATTCAGGGCGTGAGAGGTGGGCAGGCACGAGGAGTAGGAACTCATCTCGATACCGGTCTCGGTGTACTTGAACTCAGCCGAATTGCCGTCATTGTCTGTGAAGTAAATTCTCCGACTTCCATCATTCCGAAAATCGTTTTGTACCCACAGGCCAGACGTACCGTCACGCCGGTGGGCCCTGACGACCTCCTCAAGCCGATCAAAGGAGATCTGCGGAGCCACAGTGCTGTAGCCAAAAACCCGATAACCCTGCAAACCGCTGATCCCGCACGCTTGCACGTAGGGCAGGCCCATCACCGTCAGCTCGCCACCGGTCTCGGCGGCCACCTGCCCAGCCATGCGCGACAGCTCCGGCAGCCGATGGCTCATGTACTCCTCGAAACTCACCCGCTGAGGGAAGGGAACGAGCTCACCCTGGCGCGGCATGACCGCATCCCACCCGTACAAACCGGCCACCACCACAACCGCCGCGAGACCAACACGCACTGGCGTCCACTTCATCGCCCTCAACTCCCCGACTGCTGCTCGGAATCCGCCGCCACATGACGGAAAATCAACGGATTCTTCTGCTTATCAGCGTCGTACGCGTCGACGACCGTTAAGTGAGGGAACATCTCTTGCGTTGTTGGAAGCGCAAATTGGCCGTGGATGTCCCTCGAACGCAAAGACGGCAGGCACCCGGAGGAAAACTGGACAAAGATAACGTCATTCTCGAAGTGATCAAACAACAGAGAATTACCGTCCTGGTCGCTCAAACCGACGCTGCGCATGTGTCGCTCATCCCGAGGAACAGGATCAGACGTATACAGGTAGCCGTAGCGCTGAGCAGCTTCTCCGACAATCCTGCGCATATCTTCATATTCAATCAGCGGAAGATTAAAGCGGACCGCACGAATCTCGTACCCATTGACTTCTGACCGACAGGGTTGAGTCTCCGAGTGACCGACGTCAGCGATGACTCCTCCCGATTCCATCGCGACCTCCTCGATGATGCTCATATACCGAGGCATCGCGTCACTGACAAAGGCCTCCAACGTCTGGCGTTCAGCTGCGGGAACGCTTCCGCTATCCGGATAGGGGGCAGCGTCCGGCAGGCTCGGAATACACGCCGACACAACCAGAGAGGCGCAGGCGGCGCCCAGCAGTGTGACCAGCTGTTTCCGGCTCATAACCTCTTCTTCTTACCCGCGATGACCTCACCAATGTCTTCAAGAGAGTAGTTATGCTGGCCAGCTTTCGCCTTATAGAAATACGCGGAGTGATTCGCATATTTTTCGGCGTTTGGATCTGAGTTGTATCCGTCTCCCCCGGTCGCGTCACCCGAGAGGTGCCCGATTCCCTCGAGTTCCTTGGGGTCGCGACCGAAGTTAACATCGAGCCCCATCCCCTGCACCTCGTCGTGTAGCGGAATCGCGGATACCCACGTGTGTTCGGGGTCTACCCCCAGCGTCCCGACAGAATTCACCGCTGAGCCCGGGGAACCCGTGTACACGAAGTCATCGACGACGCCCTCTCCAATATCACGCATCGCGAAGCCGCCCGTCAGGGACCCATAGGAATGCGTGACCGGAGTTTGGTGCACGTCCATTCCCCGCTCTGAGCGCCACGAGTGGATTCCTGTCAGGAAGCCGTTCAGCTTCTCAGCTCCGGCCTGTGCCTTGCCTGGAGACGCGACAGACAGGTCCCCTGTCTCTGGACCCGGCGGCGCTTCGTACCCCATCCACGCGACCGCTGCGACACTTCCTTTTTCTGCACCGCCCACAGTCTCCGCTGCGTCGATCAAGTTACGCGCATACCCCAAGTTGAGGTCAGTACTCTTACGACAAGACGTGGTCATGCCCGGAACGAAGGTCGTTACATGCTTTGCGTTATCGACATCTCCAATAGCGAGCGCCGCACGCACGTTTTCTCCACGTTCACCAAACTCAAGAGCAACAAGTGAGATATCTTCACCCTCAAGGGCTTTTTTGACGGCTAGGAGATCATTCAGTTTATTTTCAGCGTTGCGATAGCGTTCAAGGCTTGCATCAACTTTATACGGGTTACCCCAGAATGAATCCCTATCCTTCTCATATGCAGCTTTCGCTTCGTCGTACTCCTTCTGTGCTTTCTCAAGTAGTCCCGGAATACGATTTCCCGCGGCGTCGCGGTGCCCATTCAACGCAAGCTCATTCGCCTTTACTCGCGAGGCCATGTCGATACCGTTGAGATTGCCGTACTTTTCGGGATCCTTGTTGATGAGCGCCTCGCGCTCGGACTCCGACAGGAGCGCCCACCACACGGAGACCTCCTCGGGACTCCACGAGGGGTCGGCGTCGTTTGCCAGGCCCGCAGACGCCGAGTGGCGCCCCTCGGCCAGGACATACTGGCCGTCGGCCAACGCCTGATAGCGTGGCCCCACCGTCTCCTCGGCTTCCGTCGCAATTCGCACTGCATCGTCAACACAATCGCGTAGCTCAGCAAACTTACTCGCTATCGGCTCAAACCTCGTTTCAGGCGCTGACGGTTGAACAACACCACTCTCCGGAATGTCATACCCAACTTCTGCCGCGACCTCCCACGCGGACTTCCGCTTCGCCACGACTCGGCTCACGTACCCGTGCAGCTCTGCGGTCGCCAGCGCGTATTCAGTGAGCTCATTGAGGCGCGCGTCCAGCTTGTCCTGGATCTCGGAGAGTCGCTCACGCATCCGGTCGGGCGCCTCACCCTGAGATCGGATGTCGTTCGCGGCGTGCTCGAGGTCGGCGATGATCTCGCGCGCCTCGCGCACCTCGGCCTCGATGAGGTCCTCGGCCTCGATGATGGCGTTGTGGTCCCAGCTCTGAATGTCCGCCCAGGTTGCCATTACTGTTCCTCCATCATGTGTCGCAGGTCATCCATCGTCATCGCCGGGCCACCGTGGTCGGTCTGTTGGAAGCTCACCGCAGCATCGTTTTCGGTTGCGTTATAGGCGTTGATCGAATCATTCACAGACTGGGAGAAATCATCCAGGTCACGCGACGCTGCCATGACCGCGTCGTCAATAGTCTCGCCCGCGCTGCGCCCCTGTCCTGCGAGGGGGCTCCCGCCAACCCCGGAGGAAATGTAGTCGCCCGCCGTCGCGACGGTCACCGACTGCAGTCTGCCGGACAGGTCTCTCGTGCGGTCGCGCAGGACTTCGAGGTCCCCTTCTTCGATGACAAGATCGCCGGCCATGATGCTCCTTTGATGTCATTTCGGTGCTGTTAAGCTAGACCCTACCAAACGGTCACAAGGCGAACAACAGCGCCCCCAAGGGGTGGGACACCCCGCCTCGTCAAAGAAACGAGGCCGACTCTCGCCGGACGGTCACGGCCTCCAGGCGGGGTCGCACTCGGGCGCGCCGTAGCGGTCGTAGAGCTCGTCGGGGCGCGCGATCTCGTCGGCGAAGCCGAGGGCGCTCATGTCGACGACCGTGTCGGTCTGCGCGCCAGGGGCCTCGAGATCGCCGGCCTCGTCGTGGGCGACGAGGACTCGTGCGCGCACGCTCACCGGTGCCATTTCGGGATTGTTCCAGGTTGCGCGGGTGATTGCGTCGAGGGCGCGCGTGGCGGCCTCGTGCTCCGACAGCGTGTCCGAGGAGGCCACGACAACGTCGATGGACACGAGGGAGGGGCGCCCGAAGCCCTCGCCGACCTCAACGTGGACGACGCGGCGCGGCGCGCGAGCCTCACCTGCATCGGCGTCGTGCGCACGCACGGGGAAGCCGGAGTCGAGCGCCGCGGTCGCCAGGTCGACGAAGCGCTGCGTGCGCCCGGTGCCCCTCGTCGAGGACAGGGCGCGCCACGCAATGCCCGCGCCCAGGGCACCCACGCCGAGCGCGCCGATCATGAGCGGCCCGGCGATCTGCGGGAGCCGCCCGCGCAGGCCGGAGGAGGCGGCCTTGTTGACGGGGGTCGAGACGCGCATCCATCGGCGCACCTCGCGCAGGGGGGCGTTGGGGTCGGTCATGACCTGTCCTTTCTCAGGGAGGAGAGGGCGGAAGCGATACGCGCCGGGAGGGCCGCGCGGCGCCGGGCTCTGGCGACGCGGGGCAGGCGGGGGGCCGTGACCGCGTAGTCGATCGGGTAGGTGGCGGGTTCGTAGGAGCCGCCGCGTTCGAGTGCGGCGACCGTGTCCCACGTGCTCTCGGAGGTCGGGGTCAGGATGTCCTGCCAGATCTCGTAGTGCATGACGCGCGTGGGCTCGTCCGGCGCGGGCAGGAAATCCTGCAGGGCCGCCATCGACGAGGCCAGCCGGCCCCACGGGGTCACACGCACCTTGCGCTCGAGGAGGCGGACGGTCTCGGTGTAGGTCGAGGAGGAGTGCGCGTAGTAGAGGGGACGGGTCCGAGGCCTCACGAGGCTGCGTCCGACGGTGACGCGCCGGTCGGGGGCACGGTCGGGCGAGCCGTCGAGGCTCGGCATGACGTCCTGGTCGTGGTAGACGGCGACGGTCACCACGTCGGGGCGCACGCGGATGCGGCGGTTCGGGCCGCCCGTGGACAGGATGCCGGCGACGTTGACCCCGGCCTCGTCGGGTGGGACGGAGGCGAGGGCGGCGGCGACAATCCCACCCTGGGAGTGGCCGCAGATGACGACAGGCTCGCACGACCACCGATCGGCAGGCACGCCGTCGCGCTCCATGGCGGCGTGCAGCGCGCGCACGACGCCGACGCTCATCGCGCTTTCCAGGCCGAGCATGAGGCGGATGTTCGTCTCGGCGTCGGCCGGGTTGTTCGTGGAGCGCCAGGTCATGGACTCGGTGCCGACCAGGCTCAGGAGCCAGCGGCGGGCCTCGCCCTCGCCGACACGGGTGATCTTGACGGCGGGGCCGATCGTGCGCGACCAGTAGAGCTCGTCGATATCGGCGCACATGTCGGAGAGCAGCGCGGGTGCGTCGACGCGGCGGATCTGGGCCTCGGGGTGGCCGGGCAGGGGGTCCTGGAAGGCGGGGTCTGCGTCGGAGTCGCGCAGGAGCGCGACGTGGACTTCGCCGCCGCGCAGGGCGCCCACTGCCGTGCCGATCGTCAGCATGCCGGTCATGAGGGCGTCGTATGCGCGCCTGGGGATGAGGGGCAGCATGCGGGCCATGCGCCCGTCCTTGTCCGCGCCGACGGCGACGACCGCTCGCGCCCAGGCGCGCCCCACGGTCGCGGTGCGCCGCGCGACGTGTGAGAGGGAGCGGATGAGGAGGGTGTCGAGGCCGGGGTTATCGAAGAAGATGCGCTGCGATTTTTCGCTGATCGCGGTTCCCATGGCGTCGGAGAGGGAGCGCGCGCGGGCGCGCACATCCTGCGGCAGGGCGGAGATGTCCGCGAGCGCTCCAACTGCGACCGTGGCCGCGAGGGCGGGGACGATGGGTGCGACTTTGAGGCGCAGGTAGAGGCCGGGGTAGGCCTGGGGGACGCGGCGGATCGCGCGGTAGCGCCGACGCGGGCGTCGCTTCATGTCCCCTCCCTCCCTGTGTGCTGTCTCCACCCTACGGCGGGCCGGGCCTGGGCGCGCCGCATTGGGGGATGCGTGTCGCCACCCCCACAGCGCTCGATTGTCGACACCCCTTGACACCCATACCCCCTAGGGGTACCATCACTTCCATGAGCAACGAACACGGCTACCACGGCAACACCGAGAATCATCTCGCGCGCCTGCGCCGCATCGAAGGCCAGGTCCGCGGCCTGCAGCGCATGATCTCGCAGGGAGAGTACTGCATTGACATCCTCACGCAGGTTTCGGCCGTCCAGTCCGCGCTCGATTCGGTCGCGGTCAACCTGCTCAAAGACCACATGAACCACTGCGTCGTCACGGCGGCGCGCGAATCCGACGAGGCCGCGCAGGCCAAAGTCGACGAGGCGGCCGCGGCCATCGCACGCCTCATCAAGTCCTAACAACAAGGAGAAACCATGACCACCGAAATCGATCGCACCATTGAGCTGTCCGTCGACGGCATGACCTGCGGCCACTGCGTAATGAGCGTCAGCGAAGAGCTGAGCGAGATCCCCGGCGTGAAGAACGTCGACGTGATCCTCAACTCGGGCGCGACCTCCAAGGTGACGGTCCTGACCGACACCCCCCTGGACGACGCGGCGCTGAGCGACGCAGTGTCCGAGGCCGGCTTCAAGCTGGTCGGCATCTCGCGCGACTTCTGAGGTTTTCCGCACCTCACCGACGAGGTCGGGGCACTTTCCCGGCCTCGTTTCCTTTCACCCGATACATACCCCCGGAGGGTACCCATGTCCACTGACTCTGTGACGACCACTCCCGCGGCCGCCCCTTCTTCCCCTGAGGCCACCCCGGCCTCGGCCCCGGCCCCCCAGGTCGGCGAGGGCACCCGCGCCCACGCCGCCGACCTGCGGGCTCGCCTCATCGTCTCCGCGCCCCTGGGCATCCTCGCGATGATCCTGTCGATGGTGCCCGCCTGGCAGTTCACGGGGTGGCAGTGGGTCGTCGCGGTGGCCTCGATCCCGGTGGTGACGTGGGGCGCGTGGCCCTTCCACCGGGCGGCCTTCGCGGCGGGCCGCCACGGCTCGACGACAATGGACACGCTGGTCTCCCTCGGCGTTATCTCCTCGACGCTGTGGAGCTGGTGGGCGCTGCTGTGGGGCGGCGCCGGGATGCTCGGCATGCGCATGCACATGAGCCTGATCCCGCGCGCGGCGCACGCCGGCCACGCGGAGATTTACTTCGAGGGCGCATGCATGATCGTCGTGTTCCTGCTGACGGGACGCTACCTGGAGGCGCGCGCACGCTACCGCGCGGGCGACGCGCTCCGTTCGCTGCTGAGCATGGGCGCGAAGGAGGCGACGCTCGTGAGCGTCGACCCCGCGACCGGCGAGCGCTCCGAGAGCGTCGTGCCCGCCTCGTCCCTGCAGGTCGGCGACCTCTTTGCGGTGCGCCCGGGCGAGAAGGTAGCAACCGACGGCGTCATCGTCGAGGGTTCCTCCGCCCTGGACACCTCGCTCCTGACGGGCGAGTCCGTGCCCGTGGACGCCGCCCCCGGCGACGCGGTGACGGGTGCGACCGTCAACACGTGGGGATCCCTGCTGGTGCGCGCCACACGCGTCGGCTCGGACACGACGCTCGCACAGATCGGGCGCATGGTCGCCGAGGCCCAGGCCGGAAAGGCTCCCGTCCAGCGCCTCGCAGACCAGATTTCGGGCGTGTTCGTCCCGATCGTCATCGCCGTCTCCCTGCTGACGCTCGGGGGCTGGCTGCTCGCGGGCGGCGGCGTACAGGCCGCATTCACGGCGGCCGTCGCCGTTCTGGTCGTGGCGTGCCCATGCGCGCTCGGCCTGGCCACGCCAACCGCGATCCTCGTCGGGTCGGGGCGCGCCTCGCAGCTGGGCATCCTCATCAAGAACGCCGAAATCCTCGAGCAGACACGTTCGATCGACACGATGCTGCTCGACAAGACGGGCACGGTCACCACGGGCGTCATGTCCCTCGAGTCGGTCGCAGTCGCACCCGGCGCGGGCGAGGCCTCGGCCCTGTCCCTCGCCGCCTCCGTCGAGTCCCTCTCCGAGCACCCCGTCGCCCGCGCCATCACGTTGGGTGCCGCAGACCGCGGCCTGTCGCTCGTCCCCGTGACGGCGTTCGCCAACCAGCCCGGGCTCGGCGTCGTCGGCATCACCACCCAGGGCGGCGTGCTGGTCGGCCGCCCGTCGTGGCTGGCTTCCCTGGGCATCGACGTGCCCGCCTCCCTCCTCGACGCCGTGCGCGAGGCCGAGGCCTCGGGCGCCTCCGCCGTCGTCGCGGCCCTCGCACCGCAGCTCGGCCAAGTGGCGACCACCGAGGCCGTCACCCCTATGCCCGAGGCCCACACGCACGTTGTCCTGCCCGGCCCCGACGCCAAGCTGCCCCTCGCAACCCTCACCATGAGCGTGGGCGGCATGACCTGCGCCTCCTGCGTGCGCCGCGTCGAGCGCAAGCTCGGCAAGCTCGACGGCGTGAAGGCCGAGGTCAACCTCGCCACCGAATCCGCTCGCATCACGCTCACCGTCCCTCACAGCGACGAGGAGCTCGAGGCCGTCGTGAGCGCCGCCGGCTACTCCGGCACCGTCACCTCCCGCTCTGAGGCCGCGACCGCCGACGGCGCACCCGCGGCTGGCGACAGCGCGGGTGGGGATACCGGTACCCCCACTCAACCCGGCACCACCCCGGGCGCGGGCGAGCGGGAGGGGGCCCAGGCCTCGTCCCTGGTGATCCCCGAGCGCGTCGAGGGCAGTGCGATCGCCGCGCTCGTCGTGCGCGACACGGTCAAGGAGTCCTCCGCGGATGCGATCGCTCAGCTGCGCGAGCTCGGCATCGAGCCGATCCTGCTGACCGGCGACAACGAGGCGGCGGCGCGCCACGTGGCAGACCAGGTCGGGATCGAGCGCGTCATCGCGGGAGTCCTGCCCGACGGCAAGCGCAACACCGTCGCCGATCTACAGGCCGAGGGCCGCACGGTCGCGATGGTGGGCGACGGCGTGAACGACGCGGCCGCACTCGCGCAGGCGAGCGCGAAGGGCCTGGGCATCGCGATGGGATCGGGCACGGACGTGGCGATCGAGGTTGCGGACATGACGCTCATGAACTCGTCGCTCACCTCGGCGGCGACCGCGATCCGAGTGTCGCGTCGGACGCTGCGCATCATCAAGGAGAACCTCTTCTGGGCGTTCTTCTACAACGTGCTGATGGTGCCGCTCGCGATCGCTGGGCTCCTCTCCCCCATGCTGGCCAGCGCCGCGATGGCGTGCTCGTCGGTGTTCGTGGTCCTCAACTCGCTGCGCTTGCGCGCCGCGAAGTAGTCGCACAAACGGCACGAGTGCCGCGTGGCCGGGTGTCCGGCTGCGCGGCACTCCTGCCGTATTACGAGATCGCGCGGGTGTCATGGTCACTTCCGGTGGTAGCGCGGGCTGGTCCCCAGGTGGACGGTGATCGTCTTGTTGTCGTTAAAGATGACCCCTTCGTCCGTTCCGCGATAGACGTAGGACGACGGGAAGGATTCTGTCAGCGTGTCCCCTGCGATTCCGTCCATGTAGTCCTGCACCTCCTGGGCACTGGGGGAAGAGCCATTGGGCTTTGGAATAATGGGGTTCTCATCCGGGTACTGCGACGGATCCGTGTTAACCAATGACCCCAGAGCCGCCGCACCATAGCCGGTGTACTTATCCCAGTTGTGATTGGGGTTCAGGCCCGTGCGAACCAGGAGCTGGAGGATCTGGTTGGTAGTGGCCTCGGGCCACCGCTGGCGCGCTAAAGCCAGCATGCCTGCCACAAGCGGCGCAGACACAGATGTCCCATTGACCGTTTGCGGTTGGTTTGTCGCAGGGTCGAAAGTGTTGAAGGGTCCGCCAAAAGCAGCTGTGACTACGCCGTCACCCCAGGAGGAGTAGGACGCGAACGTACCGTCGGCGTTAATCGCGGACACACCAACGACGCCAGAGAACCTGCTCAGGTGCGTCACATTGTCGTCACTGGCGCCATTTCCGGCGGAGGCGACGATGATGACGCCCTTGCTGATCGCGTTGGCGATCGCCCACTTCAGCTCAGGACTCTCCTCCGAGACACTTTGCGAGACGGAAATGATCTGAGCACCGTCCTCAACGGCCTGGTTGATAAGGCTGGCGAAAGTGTTGAGCCGACCGCCATCGGAGCTGCATGTTCCGTTCGACGTCGTCGATGCCGTCGACGACTGGTAGGTGTACAAGGTCGCGTCGGGTGCCACACCGGTCTTGGGGGAAACAAGGATAATCGCCATGTCGGTGCCATGACGCTTCCCCTCGGGGGTCGCCTCCACCGTACAGCGGCTCTTGTCGGTGACGTTGGCCCCCTTGAGCGCAGGGTCACTCGTATCAACCGGACCGCCAATGGCAGCGATCGTGACGCCCTTACCGGTGTACCCCTTGGCGCGCACGGTATCCAGGGGATAGTAGGAGAAATAATCCTGTGAAGGCACCGCATCGTCAGCAAGAGCCGGGGTGGGTGCCAGCGTCAGAGCACCAACAGCCAGAGCCAGAGCGCAAACCGCGGTAGTCAGGGCGCGCGCGAGTGTCATGGTCACTTCCGGTGGTAGCGGGGGCTGGTTCCCAGGTGGAGCTGTGTCTTTAGCTCGGACTGGTACATGACGACGTTATCGTCGGCGCCTCGGTACACGTAGGAATCAGGGATCGCCCGGTTGTCAGCGGGATTGATGAGTCCGTCGGCGTAGTCGGCGACCTCATCAGCCGTGGGCTCGGAACCGCCTGGTTTGTTGAGAATCGGGTTCTCGTCCGGGTACTGTGAGGGATCGTCGATGACGAGTCCGCCGCCGTCAATAGCACCATAACCGGTGTACTGATTCCACTCGTGATTCGGGTTAAGACCAGAGTGGACGAGTGACTGGAGGATCTGGTTGGTGGTTGCGTCGGGCCACTTCTGGCGCGCCAACGCCAGCATGCCAGCGACGAGCGCAGTTGACACAGAAGTTCCGCTGACGGTTGTGGGCTCGTTGGTGGAGGGATCATACGAATTGTAAGGACCGCCGATAGCAGCAGTGACGACACCGTTACCCCAGGAGGAGTAGGACGCGAACGTGCCGTCACTATTGATGGCAGAAACACCAACGACGCCGGACCACCGGCTGAGGTGACGGGAGTTTTCATCCTTCGTGTTATTTCCGACGGATGCAACGATGATGACGCCGCGAGACACAGCGTTGGCGATCGCCCATTTGAGTTCCTTGCTGCTGTCGGATTCGCTCTGAGAGACGGAGATGATCTGGGCCCCGTCCTCGACTGCCTGGTTGATGAGAGCTCCGGTGGAATTTAGCGCCGCGCCGTTTGCTGTGCATGTTCCTTCGGATTGTGTTCCGGAGTTGGTGCTCTGGTAGGAGTACAGTGTCGCGTCGGGTGCGACGCCGGTGTAGGGCGAGACCAAAATGGTCGCCATATCAGTGGCGTGGCGCGTTCCCTCAGCGTTGCTCTCGACGGTGCACCGGCTCTTGTCGGTGACGTTCGCCCCTTTCAACGCGGGCGCACTCGTATTGACACCGGCATCAATGAGAGCAATCGTGACGCCTTTGCCCGTATATCCCTTCTGACGTGCAGAGTCAAATGAGTAGTAGGAGAAATACTCCTGGGAAGGCACAGTATCGTCCGCATAGGTCGGTGCTGGGGCCAGAGTGAGGGCCCCAGCTGCCAGCACGAGCGCGGAGGCGGCGGTGGTCAGGGCGCGCGCGGCGCGCCCCGCCCTCCCCACGAAAGCGAAGGGAGAACGGGGCGCGGCGTTGGAGGAGATGCTCACCACTGGCGCGGGTCCCATCCGTCGTCAGTGCGCTTCGCCGGTGCGATGTCCTTGTCGGTGCCGGAGGTCTGCGACAGGGGATTCACGTAGCCCGCGGGCAGCTCGTCCTCGTCGTCGTCGAACTTGAAGGCGACGTACCGGTTTTTGCGGCCCTTCTTGTCCTCCTTACCCGCGCCTGCACCTGCTCCTGCGCCGGCACCCATGAAGCCGCCGCCCGTCGAGCCACCCTTACCAGCAGCGGCAGCTCCGGCGGCACTGCCGCCGTTTGCGCCCGTGGTGCCGGTGACACCGGAGGAACCAGCAGCGCCGTTTGCGCCGCCAGCACCGGCTGCGCCCGCAGAGCCAGCGGGGGGAGTGTAGGAGCCGAAGCCGGAACCCGAGTAGGAGCCGACCTTCAGGCCAGCGGCCCCCGAAGCACCCAGACCGTTGGTCGAGCCGGTGACGCCGCGCATGCCCGCAGCACCCATGCGACCAGCACCGGACAGGCCGCTGGCCGAGCCGGAACCGCCGAGGCCGTTCGCGCCGGCACCCGCGCCGCCGAAGCGACCAAAGACGCTCGAGCCGCCGAGGGAACCGGAGCCTCCGAAGCTGCCCGAGCCCATGCGGGCTGCGCCGCGCAGGCCGAGCGCGCCCGCGCCGAGGACGCCCGCGCCGCCGAGGCGGCCTGCCGTGGCGGAGTCGGAAGCCGCGCCGCCGTTGAGACGCCACAGCGGGTGATGAGCGTCCGCCGGCGGTGCTGGGGTGTGCCCATCGAGGACGCCGTTACGGTACGCCGTGCCGTTCGCGGGGGTGTGGAGTAGGTCGGTCCCCATGAGCTCCTGGGGGTCCGTAATCGGGTTCGTGCGCGACCCAAGCTCACCGTAGGCCGGCTCCTGAGTCGGGATTGCGCCCGATGCGACCGTACGGTTACGCGCCGCGGCGGCGTCCGCCTCGCTCCACCAGGGCTGGGCGAAACCACCCGGGTACGTGCCCGAGGAAGGGTTTCGGCCCGCGGAACGGTCAAAGGAAGTGCTTGCGCCATTAGCCCAGTCGTCTACAGCTTTGGTAGCCTTTCGAGCATCCGCGCCGTACTCGAGGTCTTGTTTCTGCTGAGCATCCGCGATGGAACTGAGGGTCCGCATCGACATACTGAGTGCGCCCGTCATCGCATTCACCTGGGTGAGGATACGTGTTGCCGCGGCCTCGCGCTGGGCGTTGGCCTGGGCTTCTACCGCGTCCACGTAGGCAGCGCCGGTTGTGAAGCGCTTGCTCAACACAGAAATGCCGCCTCCGGGCGAGGAACTGGGAACCATGACGACGGGGTTGTCGCGCATGGCGGCTGTATCGGCATCCAGGAGGGTTGGCGAGAGCAGCTCGGCTTCTTTGAGGGCTGCCTCCATTGCTCGACGGCCTACCTCGTAGGTTTCGTGACTCACTTGATAGTGGGCCTTGTAGCCGTTGATGCGCGCAACTGCCTTATCAACCCACGCATTCATGGCATCGGCTGTTTCTCCCACGAATCCTTGCGAGTCACGGTACTGCTTGAGGCGCTCAACGGATTCTTCGAGGCCTTTAATCGTTTGCTGGTGGTCGGATTCCCACGCGTCCAGATCGCGATTGGAGCGGGCGGCCTGCATGAAAACCTTGAGTCGCTCGTACATCGGTGACGACACCATGATTTAATCCCCTTGTCTCGAAATGTCTCAGTACTTGCGCGGACCGGGTGTAGTGGTAGGTGCCGAACCAGCGGAAGACGTTGAATGCGTCGGCCCCGATTGCATGGGGAGCTGAATAGGCGACTTAATTCCAAAGGTCCCGAATAACTTGTCGAGCTCATGCTGCGCTGCCTTGGCTGCTACTGCGGCGTCGGACTTGTCGACTCGGTTGAGCGCCTCCTGAATCTTCGCGAGCTGGAGCTTGTTGTCCTGCTCTGTACCCGTGAAGTCCTTGAGAGTTGCGTTGATCTGAGCCTCGAAGGTGGAGATGAGTTCTGCTTCCTTCGCGAGGACTTTAGATATCTTGTCGAACAGAGCGGCGGAGGTGTCGCCCATGGACTGGGGGCCGTTCTCCTGCCCCCAGAACATCGTCTTCTGGGCAGCGCCCAGAGACGAGGAACCCTGCGCGGACGAAGTCACGGCATCGCCGCTCTCGACCACGTGAGCGGTTGCCGCTACCTGCTTCTCGCTGTCGACTCCTGCCTGATCGGCCATTCGTAGCTCCTTAAAATTGATGGAAGATGAAGAGAGCGCTGCGATGCGCCCAGTTGCTTACTTGGCGACCTTGAAGCGGCGGACCAGCGGCTGGTCAGGCTGGTCGGGGCCCTCGATCTTCAGGGTCCACACGTAGGTCAGGTCAGAGCCCGAACCCTCCACGTCCACGGTCCAGGACGAGTAGTACTCACAGTTCTGCTCCACGCACAGGTCGTAGGTGTCATTGCCCAGACGCCAGTAGTCGGTCGCCGACATCATCTGGTAGATCGTCTCATTCTTATTCACGACCGTCTGGCCCTTGGGATCCAGCTTGAACTTCTGCTGAGAGATCGACACAGGATCCTCGGCCACCAGCTGCGCGCCGACCATGTTGTTCAAGGCGACGGCCTTCGCAGCGATCTGCTTCTTCTGATCGCCCGACGCGGACTGCATCTGCTGCACCAGCTGCTGCTTCTGCCCCTGAGGAATGTTGGGCAGCTTGCTGATATCGGTGGCCTTAGAGCCACCCCCACCGAAGAGGGAGCAGCCCGACAGCGCAACGGCAGCGAGCAGCAGGGACGAGGTGGCCGCACATGCGCGACGGGACACGAGAGAGGACATATTTTTCTCCTGCTTTCAGATGAACCAATCATATGCGAGAAAGAGGACGCCGTGGTGCTATGCACACTCGATGCTCACTCAGCGCAATAAAGCTGTCATTCGTCTAGTGAACCCAGCCGCATTGAACGTGCAACGCCTGTCGTATTACGAGGTGCGTCGCGCGACGCGGAAGCCCTGCTTGGCGTAGACGGTCTCGTAGGTGTGGCCGGGGTGGGCGGCGCTCCCCCACGACTCGGCATCGACCTGCTGATCGCCCCACGCGTAGGAGCGCGCGTCGATGACGACATACTCCGGAGGGGTATCCATAGTGCCGGTCGTGCCCACCCAGTAGACCTCGCGACCGGGCACGAGGCGTGCAAGCAGCGTCGTGTCGGTTTCGACGCTCACCCCCTCGGGTACCGCGTCGAGCGCGCCGAGGGCGGCGGCCATGCGCGGGTCCTCCTTGAGGTCGGGCAGGTGCCACAGCGGCAGGGACGAGGCCGTGAGAGCCAGCGACATAGCGGGCACGCACGCGGCCGCCCAGGCCGCGACGCGCCAGCCCAGGTTCGACGAGGCCGGGGCCTCTTCCTCAGCGTCCGCGTCGGTCTCGGCGGTAGCGCGCTCGGGTGCGAGCCACTGGTCGATGACGTCGAGCAGCGAGCACGCCGCGATGGGGACGAGCACGGCGTTGTAGTGCCACGAGTCCCATCCGTAGTAGCTCTCCACCGAACCCGCGAAGCGCCACGCGAGCGTCGGCGCAACCAGTGCGAACCACGGGGAGGCCGTGCCCACGAAGCCAGCACCGGCCACTAGGACGATGAGGGTCACGAGCTTGACAGAGGGGGTCGTCAGGATGTCCCACAGGGAGGGGATTGCGTGCGCTGCGGTGGTTCCGCCGGTCGGCGTGCCCGCCCCGGTCGCGGCCCCATCGAGGGAGTAGGCCCACGTGCCCGCCGGGTTCATCGCCGGGAGCAGCACCTTCACCGTCAGCACAAACGCGACGATGCCGAACAACGCATACGCTATCGACCGCAGGACAGCAGACCGTCCTTCGCGTCGGCGGCGCCAGGCGATCGCGAGTCCGGCGACAAAGACCGTGAGCCCCAGATCCTCCTTAACAAGAACGAGGGGCGCCAGCCACGCCATGCACGCTCCCCAGCGCCGCTCAACGAAGGCGACGCCTCCGAACGCCAGCAGCGGGACGGCCACGCAGACCTCGTGGAACTGGGCACCGACCGCACCCTGCAGCCCCCACCCCAGCCCGTAGGCAAGCCCGACGAGGAGGGCGCCGCCACGGCCGAGGAGGCGCTGCGCGAGGCGTGCGATCGGCAACACCGACGCGGCGATCAACAGGTCCTGAACGACGAGGAGGGTCAGCGCGGAGGGGAAGAGACGAAAGATCGGTCCCAGGAGCGCCAGGATCGGGTGGAAGTGATCGCCCAGCAGGTTGTAGTCCGGCCCCTTGATGGGGACGACCGGAGCCTCGAAGCGCGAGTAGGCCTGGACGGCCTCGGCGAAGATGCCCAGGTCCCACGAGGGGGCGACGAGCGCGCGCCACTGCGCCACCGAGTAGAAGACGTAGAGCGCACCGACAGCGCAGGCGATGACGGTGGGCAGCCACCAGGTCGCGATGAAGCGACGGACGGCTAACCGATCCAGGCCCTTCACCCGACCATCTCCGTGCGGCGCGCGTCAGAGAAGTCAGTTGCCTCCGCCTCGTCGCGGGCCGAGGCCGGCGCCGGATAGGGCACGCCGATCCCCTGTTCGTGGTCGGCGCGGCGCTTCGAGCGCGCGTCGGAGTGGAAGAGCTGGCTGACCGTAGCGCGAACTGCGTCGAACATGCGCGCCGGGCGGTTGAGCGAGCCGAGCGAGCGGTCCGCGCCCGAATGCGTGAAGTTGCAGGGCACCTCCATGACGGACAGCCCCGCGCGCAAGACGCTGATCGTCATCGCGGCCTCGAGCACGTAGCGGCCACTGAAGGGCATAGCCGCGTCGATGGCCTCACGCGTCAGGCAGCGCTGATAGCTGAGGGGGTAGTGGCAGTTCCAGCCGGTCTTGCGGCGGATGAGCCGGCGTGCGACGCCCGGCCCGTAGCCGGAGTACTCACGTCCCGCGGCCGGGACGGCGATCGCCATGTCGGCCTGGCGGGCGAAAACGGCCTCGACGAGGGCGGTGGCCTCGACCGCGGATTCGCCGAGGTCGGGAGAGAGCAGCAGGATGTGGCGGGGCGGCCCGTCGGGGCGGTCGCGCATGGCGGCGACCTTCACGCCGGTCTCAATGGCCGAGGCGCGCCCGCGCTCGACGGAGTGGCGCACGACGACGGCACCGGCGGCTCGGGCAGCGCGGCCGGTGTCATCCGTGGAACCATCGTCGACGACAATGAGGAGGTCAACGCTGGGTATCGCGCGGCACGCGCGCACGGTGGCCGCGACGGCGCGTCCGACGTTGTGTGCAGCGATGACGGCGGCGACGCGCTGCGGCTGGGAACCTCGAGATCCGGCGGGATAGTTCACGACTAACAGTCTACGGGCGGCGGGGCGCAATCGCGTCCCGCCGCCCGTAATGTGAGCGACAAACCTGTCTAAACGACAGGTAAAAATGTTCTTAGCGGATCGTCACAGCTCGGGAGACGAGGCCCTGACGTGCGCGACGCTCCTTGTCATCCAGGCGGTCGGTGACCTTCAGGGCTTCCTCGAGGGCCTTGGCGAGGGCCTGCGTGCCGGGCGCGACGTCGGCCGCGCTGGCGCCCTCGGGCAGCTCGAAGACCGGGACGATCAGGCCGCACGCGCGGAAGGAACCCACGTAGCGGGAGCCCTCGCCGACGTTGGCCTCGCCGCGCGCGGCCAGGCGGGCGAGCGCGTCGAAGAGCTTGGTCTCGTCGTTGTCCGTCAGGAAACGCACGAAGTTACGGTTCATCTCGCACCAGTACGCGCCGGGGACGCCGGGCACGGGCTCGGTCGGGATGATCTCGTCGCGGTTCTGCTCGAGGGCGCGACGCGTCTGGTCGTCGATCTCCTCGGCCGGGTCGAACCAGAAGGAGAAGTCCTCCTCGAGCTTCATGTCCGTGAAGCTGTCGGCGTCGACGATGTCCTGGAGACGCTCGGAGGGCTCGCGCACGTCGATCGAGATGACGCCCTCGTCGCCCGCTTCCTTCGCGGCGATGGCGGCGAGCAGCGCGGCGCCCGCGTCGTGGCTGAGGTCCGCGGAGTTCGACCGGGTCTGCAGCGCAACGAGGATGCGGCCGTCGGGGCGCACCATCGCGGGGTGGCCCTCGGGCAGGAGAGTGACGAAGTCGAATTCGACGGCGCCGTGGTCGGCGTCGGTGCGTGCGGTCAGCGTGGCCGCCGGGATGAGCTCGCGCATGGCGACCAGCTCGATCTCCTTCGGCAGGCCCTCGTAGGGGCGCGCGACGAAGGGGATCGGCGGGCGATACGCCTTGAGCTTGGCGGGATCGGTGACCTTCTTACGGCGGCTAGCTTTACCCATGGGTCTAATCGTAGCGGGTTTCACCCAATCGACGAGGTGGGGGCTGGGCGAGCCGGTCCCCTCGCCCCCCGCGCCCCCTCCCCCAATGTCGCACGTAATTTGGTACCCCTACCTTTTATTAGGTATCGAGAATTACGCGGAATTTCAACGATCTGATTTCAATATTTGAAATAGATCGCGGGGAATTACGTGCGACATTTTTGGGTAAACATGCGCCTGCGCAGGGTCCGTGCCGACGCCTTGTCAGCGGGCGGCGCCTCGGGCGATGACCTCCACGCCGGGCAGGGCCGCGCGGTAGGCGTCGAGGAAGCGCTCGTACCCGGCCACGCCCTCGGGGGTGGGCTCGAGGGTGGAGACGGAAGCGCCCGCGAAGACACGCTCGGAGAGGTAGTCCGGCAGGGCGGGCGCGGCCTCGTCCCCTGCGAGGACCGCACGGTAGCGCGCGAGCACCGCGATGCCCCACGCGCCGCCCTCGCCCGCGGTGTCACCAACGGAGACGGGGATGTTCAGCGAGTCCGCGAGGATCTGCTGGGCGACGCCCGGGGTCTTGAACAGGCCGCCGTGGGCGAAGAGCGAGTCGAGGCGCACGCCCTCGCCGCTCAGGATGTCGACTCCGATGCGCACGGCCGCGAAGATGCTCATGAGCTGGGCGCGCACGGCGTTGGCGAGGCTCACGCGCGCGTCCGCGGTGTGGGTGAAGACCGGCTGGGCTGCCTCCTGGCCGACGAGCGGCTCGGCGGACAGCGTGTTGTAGGCCATGACGCCGCCCGCGTCGGCCTCGCCCGTGAGCGCGTGGTTGTAGAGGGCGTCGTAGATCGCCGGGACTTGCACGTCGGCACCGACGAGGCGCGCGAAGTCGGCGAACCAGCCGACCCACGTGTCGAGCTCGGACGCGCCGTTGTTCGAGTGAACCATGGCGACGGGCGAGCCGTCGGGCGTGGTCACCATGTCAATCTCGGTGTGCAGCTCAGTGAGGGAGCGCTCGAGGACAGCCATCAGGAAGACGGAGGTGCCGCATGAGATATTGCCGGTACGCTGCGCGATCGCGTTCGTCGCAATCATGCCCGTGCCCGCGTCACCTTCCGGCGGGCACAGCGCAATCCCGGACTGAAGCGTGCCGGTCGGGTCGATGAGCGCGGCGCCCTCGGAGGTCAGCATCCCCGCGTCCTCGCCTGCGCTCAGCACGGTCGGGAGGACATCACGCAGGCGCCACGGGACCCGGTCCTGAACCAGGGCCTCGTACTGATCAAGGTAGGACTCCACGTAGGTACCGGTTTCCGAGTCGATCGGGAACATACCCGAGGCGTCGCCGACGCCCAGGACATGCCGTCCCGTCAGCTGGTGGTGGACCCAGCCTGCCAAGGTCGTCAGGCGGGCGACGCGCAGCGCATGTTCCTCGGAGTCGAGGACCGCCTGGTGCAGGTGCGCGATCGACCAGCGCAGCGGAATGTTGAAGCCGAAGAGGCGGGTGAGCTCGTCGGCCGCGCGCCCGGTGTTCGTGTTGCGCCACGTGCGGAACGGCGCGAGCAGGTTGTCCTCGGCATCGAAGGCAAGGTAGCCGTGCATCATCGCGGAGATGCCGATCGAGCCATAAGTCGTGGGGGTGACGTCGTACCGCTCGCGCACGTCAGCGACCAGGGAGGCGTAGGCGCTCTGCAGGCCGGCGACGACCTCGTCAAGGGTGTACGACCACAAGCCGTCCTCCAGATGGTTCTCCCACCCGTGGCCGCCGGTGGCGAGCACCTCGTGGTCGGGGCCGATCAGGACGGCCTTGATGCGGGTCGAGCCAAACTCGATGCCAAGCGCGGTGTCAGCGGCGGCGATGGCGGCGCGGGGGTCGGTGCTCATGTGTGCTCCTTGGGTCTTCATTGACGAGGCCGGGGCCGGGGTTGCGTTAACGATAACACCTTTGCGCTCAAGCGGGTAGTGTCCGTCTGGGAGATACTGAACGCTCTGTTCGCGATCACTCTATTCCGATTGACAGAAGGCCGGAATAGCCAGACCACCACTTGCCCATTCAACCCACGCCATCACGCGTCGTCGAAACAGTTTCACAGGGCGGGCGAATAGCGTAGACTACGCGTAGTCATATTTGAGGAGGACACATGTCTACCGCACGGGTCGCACGCTCCGTCAAGCTCGATCCTGAGATCGACGCCCGCCTCACCGCCCTCGCCCAGCGGACGGGGCGAACGAAGTCGTTCTACATGAATCGCGCCATCGAGTCAGCGCTCGAAGAGATCGAGCTGGCCTACTCACTACAGGCGGAACTCGAGGACATTCGCAGCGGCCGAGCCACATCAGTGAGCCTTGACGAGGCGGTGAAGACTCTTGGCCTGGAGGGCTGAGCTGCTCACCCTCGATCATCAGTCACGCATCTACCGCTGACCTACCGAGTGCCAAAGCCCTCGATGAAGAGCTCACGCGCGCGGTCGATGGCGGCGAGTTCCTTGTCGGTGAGCGGCTTGGTGGCGCTACGCTCGATGAAGGTCAGGACGACGGACGCGTAGACGTCCGCGGCCAGTGGAAGCACCTCGTCGTCCATACGACCGCGCGCCCAATCGGTAAATACCGAACAGCACGTGCGATAAAGCTGCTCATGCAGATCCCCCTCGCCGCCCACGCGGATCGCCAGCAGGGTTTTCAGGGCCTGCCCATTGCGCGCGTAGACGTCGGCGAGATGGCGGGCGACGGCGCGGGCGTCGCGTCCCTCGCCGAACCACAGGCCCTCGAGGGCAGGGGTGATCTCTTCGAGGAGGAAGGACACGACCTCGGCCAGGAGCGCGTCCTTGTCGGTGTAGTGGTCGTAGAAGGTCGTGCGCGACACCATCGACGCGGCGCAGATGTCGGTGACGCTCACGTGCGCGTAGGGCTTTGCCTGGCACGCCTTGACGAGGCCCGAGCGGATGGCCCGACGCGTCTTCCGGATGCGCAGATCCAGGTTCTTCTCGGCCTCGCGCCCATGCTTATCCGCACTCCGCAGAAACATGTTTCTCCGATCATTTTTGCCCTATTTATGGGCCTATCCTACGCATGGCGTTCGCGTCGTACGGTATCCAACACTCCGTTTGTTATTGTGCGGTCCGCCCCAGCTGTAAGAGCGATAGCGTCGAACCATGTTCACCGAGTACACCGGCAATCGCCAATTCGACCTGCAGCTCAACCGGACCTTCGCACCGATCCTCCATCGCCCCGGAATGGACAAGATCGCGGCCACGACACTCCCCCGCCTGCGGACGACGACGCAGATCACGGCGTTGGCCCAGCACCTCGCCGAGCGCTTCGAGTCGGGAGGGGATGCGGATGCCGCGTGGCGCCTCTACGAGCTCGCAGCCTTCTACCTCGGGGCCGACGACCCCCGCAAGCATCGCTTCATCGACGCGATGTCACGCTCTTTCGACGAGGCCCACCGAGGCCTCGCGCTCACCCGGCACGCGGTCCCCTATCGCGGCGGGGAGCTCACCGCGATGCATTGGGAGGCGGATCCGGCGGACCGAGCGCAGGCACCGGCGGGTACCCCGACCACGCTCGTCATGATGAACGGATTCGACGGGTATGCAGAGGAGATCATGGACTTCGCGTCCCACTTCCCGACCCGCCCCTTCGACATCATCGCCTTCGATGGCCCGGGACAGGGACACACGGCGCTGGCTGGCATGCCGCTAGAGCCCCAGTGGGAGCGCCCGACCGAGGCGGTGCTGGACTATTTCGGCATCGACAACGCCGCCGCCCTCGGGGTCTCCTTCGGCGGCTACCTCGTCATGCGCGCGGCCGCCCACTGCCCGCGCATCACGCGCGTGATCGCCTTCGACATGATGTACCGGCTCCTGGACGGCCTGACGATGCCACTGCCTCGTCCCCTTCGCCCCATCGCGAACGCGGTCATCGAGAACCCGCGGCCCGCTCGGCTCATCGACGCCGGTCTGGGGATGGTCTCACGACTCAGCGCGGACCTATCGTGGAAGCTCCAGCAGGCGCAGCACCTCACGGGACTGAACAGTCCCAGCCAGGTGCTGCGAGCCTTCGGCGACTACACGATGGAACCTTTCGAGGGGCGCATCACCCAGCCGTGCCTCGTCCTCGCTGGGGATGCGGATCAGTACGTGCCCTTCGAGCGCCTGGGCGACGTGCGCCGCGCCCTGAGAAACGCTGAGTTACTGGAGGTACGCGCGTTCCATCACGCGCAGGACCCGGACATGGCGCAGCACTGTCAGATAGGGGACTTGGACCGCGCCTTCGCGATCATGGGTGAGTGGCTCAGCGGCCGCCAACCCCGCAGCGGCGCATGATGCCGTGCATGACCGCGGCGGCGCCATCGTTTTCGACGGCGGCCGTCACGTGGTCGGCGTGGGCGCGCACCTCATCGGAGGCGCCACCCATGGCGACGCCGAAAGCCGCCCACTCGATCATCGCGATGTCGTTCGTTCCGTCGCCGACGGCGACGGTCCCGCACGCGGGCAGGCCGAGACGCTGACGGAGAGACTCCAGGCCACTCGCCTTGGTGACGCCGAGGGGCTCGATGTCCGCCCAGGACGTCCAGCCGACGAACACCTCGTGGGTGCGCGACACGTCCAGGGACGACAGGATCCGATCGAACTCCTCGCGATCCATCTCGGCGGCGCGCACCACGATCTTCGGCGTCGGCGTGGAAGCAAGCTCCTCCATCGACACGATGCGGTGATCGCTCCCCTCGATCTCGTTGTTCGGGAAGGGAGCGGACAGCAGGATGTCGGGGTGCGGCATCGATGCGAACACCGCGCCGGGCACGGCCGCGGCAATCTCCTCCAGGATCGGGCCGGGCACGAAGGTGCGCTCCTCGACGATCTCACACGCCCCGCCGCTCACGCGTACGAGGGTCGCGCCGTTATTGCACAGCGCCCACCCGTCCGTGAACTCCAGGGCTTTAAGAACGGGAATCACGCCCTCGAGCGCGCGGCCCGAGGCGATGAGCACCTGGGCGCCCGCGGCGGCGAGGCCGTGGATCCCCTCGAGCACGCGCGGGGTCGCCCCCGCCGGAGTCAGGATCGTGCCGTCGATGTCGAGCGCGACCAGGACCTGGCCCGCCGACGTCGGAAAGTCGGCGGGCAGGGCGGCCGAGGCCTCGTCGAGAAGATCCTCGAAGGGGCGAGCGACTTCGCCGGTGGAGGGGACCGTCAGGAAGCGCTCTTGGCTCATCGAGCGACCGGGCTCAGAACCTCGAGTCCACCCAGGTAGGGGCGCAGGGCCTCGGGCACGTAGATCGAGCCGTCCGCCTGCTGGTGGTTCTCCAGGAAGGCGACGATCCAGCGGGTCGTGGCCAGCGTGCCGTTGAGGGTGGCGACCGCGGTCATGCCGTCCTCGCGACGCTCACGAATACCGAGGCGGCGCGCCTGGAACGTCGTGCAGTTCGAGGTCGAGGTGACCTCCATGTAGCGCTCCTGGGTGGGCAGCCACGCCTCGCAGTCGAACTTGCGGGCGGCGGAGGTGCCCAGGTCGCCGGCGGCCGTGTCGATGACGCGGTAGGGCAGCTCGACCTTGGCGAGCATCTCCTCTTCCCACGCGAGGAAGCGCTGGTGCTCCTCGGCGGCGTCCTCGGGGCGGCAGTAGCTGAACATCTCAGCCTTGTTGAACTGGTGAACGCGGATGATGCCGCGCGTGTCCTTGCCCGCGGAACCGGCCTCACGGCGGTAGCAGGTGGACCAGCCCATGTAGCGCTTGGGGCCATCCGACAGGTCGAGGATCTCATCGGCGTGGTAGCCGGCGAGGGCCACCTCGGACGTGCCCGTCAGGTACAGGTCGTCGGCGGGCAGGTAGTAGATCTCGTCGGAGTGCTCGTTGAGGAAGCCGGTACCACCCATGACCTGCGGGGTCACGAGGGTCGGGGTCATCATCGGCACGAAGCCGTTGGCCAGCGCCTGGTCCATGGCCATCGTCATGAGGGCCAGCTCGAGGCGGGCACCGATGCCCTTGAGGTAGTAGAAGCGGGCACCGGAGACCTTCGCGCCACGCTTGGTGTCGATCGCGTCCAAGCCCTCGCCGAGCGCGAGGTGATCCTGGGGCTCGAAGCCCTCGGCCGCGAAGTCGCGGGGGGCGGGTCCCTCGTGGCGCAGAACCACGAAGTCCTCCTCGCCGCCGACGGGCACGCCGTCGACGACCAGGTTGGGCAGGAGGCGCGCGAGGCGGTCAGCCTCGGCGTCGGCCGCATTTGCGGCGGCCTCGGCGGCCTTCACCTGCTCGGCGAGCTCCTTGGCCTGAGCCAGGATCGCCGGACGCTCCTCCTTGGAGGCGCGGCCCACAGACTTGGAGACCTCTTTTTGGGTGGCTCGCAGCGTCTCGAAAGCCTGCAGGGCCTCGCGGCGGGCGGCGTCGGCCTCAATAATCTCATCGACGAGGCCGGGGTTCGCTCCGCGGGCACGCTGGGAGGCGCGGGCGGGTTCGGGGTTTTCACGCAGGGCACGCACATCAATCATGCGTCCCATCCTATGCCAGGTGGGCGCGCCATGTCCCCTACCGCCACGACTTTGAATTCAACACAGCAGGTCAAGGTTATGCACAAACTACACCCCTGGGGTCTTCAAAACCCTGAAAGTTATCCACCTTTGGTGCATAACCGTGTGGACAAGATGACGGTGAGCACACGTCAGCTCGTCTCTGGTGACACGAAGTGCAACGAAAAGCCACTTCACAACCCGTCCACAGGCATAAAGCGGGATACGCTAGGCACATGGACGGAATTTACTGGGCACTCGCAGCCTCCGCCGGAGCCGGAGCCATCGGAGTCGCGCGTCTGGCAACCGCCCTCACCCGCAGGCACCGCCGCCGCAAGGCCCTTGACATCCCCGCATCGGTGGACGACCCGACGCGCGGACGTCCCCGCCCCTGGATCATCATGAACCCCTCGAAGCACGAGGACCCACAGGCCTTCAAGGACCGCATCAACCGCAAGGCCAAAGAACTCGGCATCGACCACGTGCACTGGCGCGAGACCACCCGCGAAGACCCAGGCACCGGGCAGGCCGTGCGCGCCCTTGAGGAAGGTGCCACCGTCGTGATCGCCGCGGGCGGAGACGGGACCGTGCGCGCCGTCGCCGCCGGCATGGCAGGCTCCGGCGTCCGCATGGGCATCATCCCCGTGGGCACCGGCAACGTCCTGGCCGGAAACCTCTCCGTCCCCGACGACCCCGAAGAGGCCCTCACCGTTGCGGTCGACCGCAACCACCGCGCCGTCGACCTGGCGTGGGTACGCGTCGAAGACGTCACCCAGGAATCCACTCAGCCCGCCGAAGGCGGACTACGCCTCGCGGCACGCACCGCGCTACACCCCGAAGCCAGCGCTGCGGACCAGGGCGCCCCGGCCTCGTCGATGGAGCCGCGCGCGGACGAGTACGCGTGCCTCGTCGTCGCGGGCATGGGCTACGACGGCGCAACGATGGCGGACACGAACCCCGAACTGAAGAAGCGCATCGGATGGATCGCCTACGTGTGGGCCGGACTGGGCGCAATGGGCGTTCCACGCATGAAGGCACGCCTGACCCTGCGCTCCCCCGCCGCTCGAGTGGCAGACCCTCTGGGCGTCGGCGATCAGATCACTGGAGAGGCCCTGGACGAGACCTCCTCGGCGAGCACGGAAACCCTGCGCTCACCCGCGGATGAGATCACCCGCGTCGAGGCCCGGTCCGTCATGTTCGCGAACGCGGGCGAGATGAAGATGCTGGTCCTCGCGCCCGATGCGGAGCTGTCGGACGGCCTCATCGACGTCATCGCGGTCGACGCGCTCGCTGGCCTGCTCGGCTGGGCGGACGTGACCTGGAAGATGCTCGGCCAGCTCATCGGCCTGCGCCCGATCAATTTGCCCGTCTCGACCGGCAAGGTCGCGTTCCGCCAGGCGAAGGGAGCGTCCGTCACGGCCGAAGAGGCCCAGGTGTGCCAGGTGGACGGCGACGCGATCGGGCTCGCCCACACCATGCACATTCGCATGCAGGCGGGTGCCCTCGACATTGCCGTGCCCGCCGAGCGCACGTGGATGGAGCTGCTGCCCGGCTAAGCCCACGTCCTTACCCGACGCGCGACGCGCACGAGCTTGTCGCTGAGTAGCAGTGCACTACTTAACGCGGCATTGCACTACTTAGCGCGGCATTGCACCAGATAGCAGGCAGTGCAATGCCCCCACAACTAGTGCATTGCTCCCGCATCTAGTGCAGCGCTGCAGGGTCTGTGCCCAGATCTGCCTTGTTTCTAAGTGGTGTTACACCACTTAACGGGGCATTACACCAGCTCGGAGGTGGTGTAATACCCCCTAACTGGTGTAATGCTCCCTATCTGGTGCAGACCTGCCCAATACAGCTCGGTTGACAGTTCGTTGGAGCAGCAGATGCCGTGACCCGGCTTATCCCTGCCGAGGCGACGCCTACTGGCTCAGCGCGGCGACGCGGGCGTCAGACCAGCGGCCAGGACGGGGCGTTGCCCGCAGCCTCGCCCGCGCCATCCCCGCCGTGCAGCAGGTCCGCGACCCACGCGCGACCCGCGCGGAAGGCCTCGTCCGTCGTTCCCGGGGCAACCGACGCGCGCACACCATCGACACGCGGGTAGGACCCCATAAAGCGAACATCCGGCGAGTAACGGTGCAGGCCGACGAGTGCTGCCTGAACGCGCTCCTCACGGATGTGGCCGACGATGTCAATGCTGAACGTGTAGTTGCCGAGGCCATCGCCGCTCGGGCGAGACTCAATGCGGGACAGGTCGACGCCGCGCGCCGAGAACTGCTCGAGGAGGGTCAGCAGAGCGCCCGACTCGTTGACGGGCAGGGCAACCTGGATGGTCGTCTTGTCCGCGCCGGTCGGAGGGGGCACCACGCCGGGGCGGGCCACCAGCACGAAGCGAGTGATCGCGCCCGGGTTATCCGCAACGTCGGTGAACAGGGCCTCCAGGCCGTAGGTGTTGACCGAGACCGCGTTGCACAGGGCGGCATCGAAGGACGCGTCACCGTCCGAGAGGAGCTCGGCGGCGGCGGCCGTCGACGTGGCGGGGACGTGGATCGCGCCGGGGAAGGTCTCCTCAACCCAGCCACGGCACTGCGCCCACGCGTGCGGGTGGGTGCCGATACGACGAATATCCTCGGGGCGAGTACCCGGCAGGACGGCCAGCTGGAAGACAACGTGCACGTGCATCTCGGCGACGATGACGAGGGGGTCGCCGTGCGAGAGCGAATCCAACGTCGCGTTGACGCCGCCCTCGATGGAGTTTTCGATCGGGACGACGGCGCGGTCGGCCTCGCCGCGGCGCACGGCCGCGAGCGCCTGCGGGGCGCTCGTCATGGGCATGAGGATCGCGCCGGCGGGAGCGACCTGGTGGACCGCCTGCTCGGTAAACGTGCCGAAGGGGCCGAGGAAGGCGATACGAAGCTTGTCACCGAGGGGCGCGGGGCCGGGAATGTTCGTCGTCATGGTGTCAAGGGTAACGAGAGCGAAGGGAGTGACGCGGCCTCGTTTCGGAGACGAGGGCGCATTGTGGCCAATCGCGCGGGTTCCGAGGCCGGGCGATCGTCAGTCGCGGGAGCCGGTCACGCCGGTCGCAAAGGCCTCGCGTCCGCCGCCCGGCGTCACCTCGCCGCACGCGGTGATCTTCCACAGCTTCGCGGTGCCGCCCGCGTCGACCAGCTCGAAGCCGGTGGACGTGTCGACGTTATAAAGGCCGGGGTGGCGTGTGGAGCGCATGAAGTTGTAGTAGGCGCCGTCTTCCTCTTCGTAGAAGTGGGTAATGCCGAGCCTGCGCACGACCTCGCACACCTCGGGATCGGTCGCGATGTCGTGGAAACGCTGGATGAGGATCTTCTGGGAGGCCACATCCTTGTTAGCGGTGTTCAGCTGCGGGAAGACGGCCTTGCGTCCGCCGATTATTTCGGAGTATGCAGCGCCCGCGATCGGGTCGCCCAGGATGAGCGCGTCGGGGGCGGTCGTGTACGGCATGCGGCGCAGCATGGCGAGCTCGCCGATCGTGGCCATGCCCGGCTTCCCCAGGCGAGTCGGGTCATACACCTGGGCGACCGCCGCGTTTCGCGCGTCGATGGCGCCAAAGCCGGAGAGGACCAGCACGAGCAGACCGACGGCGAACTGGATTGGCCAACGCGGCGCCTCAATGTTGTCATCGGCTCCGCGTTCGGCGAGAATCCGCTGCAGCGACCTCGTCCAGGCGGTGTGAATGAGGCGAACAATGGCGGCGACGCCGACCGCCATGAGGATGGTCAGCGCGATGTCTTCGACGCCCATGATGCGGCGGGCGTCCTTGTACCAGGGGGCCAGCAGGTAGGTGCGCAGCGCCGAGTTGGGCGAGTACGCCAGGGCGGTGAGGCCCGCAAGGATCATGTAGGAGGCCAGCGGCCAGAACGGCAGGGGCTGCGCCTCCTCCTCAGACTCCTCGATTTCTTGAGCCGAGGCCAGAGCAGCCTCCTCCGCGTCCACGTCAGTTTCATCGGTGAGACCAGCACGCTCGGCGGCACGCTCCAAGGGATCCCTGCGACGGAACAGCAGGTGGAGGCGCGCGGTCGCCGCGATGCCAACGACGAGGAGAATGAGCTGGACGCACGTCCACTGACCGTTGCCGGCGGTGTTCGAGAACGGCGGGTAGGGCAGGAAGGCGTGCAGGAAGGCGTCGGTCCAGTTACTGCCGTCGCGCCGGTAGTTGCCCATCGCCTGAATCTTTGACGATGACAGCGCGAGGAGCGGTGCAGCGACCACAACAAGCGCGAGGGCACCCCACACGAGGGCGACGAGCTGGCCTCGTCCACCACGACCGTAGGCGCGTCGGGCGAGGGACGCGATCGAGGCGAGGAGCGGCGCGATCAGCAACGCGAGGATCGAGAAGGCGGCGCTCGGGTGCGCGCCGACGAGGCCGATGGCACCGATGAGGAGGAACACCCCCTGCGGGATACGGCGCAGGAAAGCACGCAGCCCATCGCCCGCACGCAGGTCGGCGACCAGCCTGCGCCCCACGACGATCGCGATGGCCGCCAGGCCCGGCACCAGAGCGGTGCCCGTCGAGTTGGGCCACTGGTTGTACATGGTGAGTGCATCGGCGGGCATATTGAGCAGCATGCCGCCGATGATGGGGGCCGCCATGATCGCGGTGCGCGAGGCGGTCAGGACCGAGACAAGGGCCGCCAGGCCGATGACCCACACGGCCATGAGCGCCAGCGAGGACACGTTCGAGGCCTGGACGACTGAGTCGTAGCGCGCAAACAGCGAGACGAAAGCGTGCCAGCCCGTCGGATAGTAGACGTTGCGACCGCCGTACAGCTCGTGGAGGCCGCCGAAGGGGCTGGCGTTCTTGCCGTACAGGATCGCGTGTACGCCATTCTGATGGAACGTCGGATCCCACTGCTGGACGGGATTCGATGGGGTCGCACCCATCACGAGGGGCAACGCCGCGAGGATGAATCCCACCAGGATCGCTCCCCACGTGGCCGCACGGATCGCCGCCTGGCGTCCACCGATCGGCTTGCGCACGCCGATGGCCTCGCGCAGGGGAACTCCCCGCAGGGAGAATCCGTCGTTGCTGCGGCGGAAGAAGCTCAGGCTCCACGCGCCGGCGCCTCCCAGGGCGCTCATGCCGAGGATCGGCAGCGCCGTAGAGGGCTCCCACTCGATGTCGAGCGCCGGGTAGGCGACCGACAGGATCGTGATCAGGCCAAAGGTGAACGCGGGTGCCGCACCGATCGCAACGAGCGACGAGCGTCCTCCCGCCCGCAGCCACATGAACCCCGGCAGGACCAGGGCGACCATCATGGCCAGCAGGGTCGGGAGCAGCATCCACCAGGCCAGCATGGATTACTCCTTGTCGGAAGCGGCGCGGCGCTTGCCCACGATCTCAATGATGACGGGCAGGACCGACGCGAGGATGATGACGCCGAGGATGAGCGTCAGGTTGTCGTGCACGAAAGGCACGTTGCCCAGGAGCGCACCGACGAGGATAAAGCCTGCGCCCCACACGATGGCACCCAGCGTGTTGAAGGCCAGGAACTTCGGGTAGGGGTAGCGGGCCATGCCCGCGGCGATCGGAATGAAGGTGCGCACGAAGGGGATGAAACGTCCGATAACGAGCGAGCGCCCGCCGTAGTTCGTGAAGTAGTGCTCCGCCTTCTCCAGGTGCGCGGTCTTGAGGAATCGAGCGTCGGGCTTGAAGAAGCGACGCCCCCACTTGGCACCCAGGAAGTAGCCGATTTGCGCTCCGATGAAGGCCGCGACGACGACGAGGAGGATGAGCGTCGGCAGGTGCAGGCCGAGGCGGTCGTGGAGCAGGCCTGCGGTGAACAGCAGGGATTCACCGGGCAGCACCGGGAACAGGACACCCGACTCGATGAGGACGATGAGCATCGTTCCCCACAGCACCCACGGCCCCATGGCGACGAGCAGAGTCTCGGGATTTTTAAACCACTCGATAACGGTGTGCAGCATCGACGGATCTGATGCGGTCACGAGTGTCGACCAGGTCACGATAGGGCCCTTTTCTGCCGGGAATGTATCACCCTAACCCTACCTTTGTTGACCGCGAATATAGGATAGGCGGCATGAGGAAGCGCAAGGATTCACACGACGGTTCTCCGGTCGGGGACACGAACATCCTCTTCGTCCCCGACTCCTCCGCCGACCCCTCGGCATCCGGGGTGGATGCCCTCATGGGGATGATCGACGAGGCCGGTGCACCCCTGCAGGCTCCCCCGCCCCCGGAGGTCCCTTCCTCGGAAGCGCACACCGAGGTCATGGAGCCCGTCGTCACGCCGGACGCGACGACCGCGCCCGTAGCCATGCCGCCCAGCATTCCTCCCAGCCACGCGGACGCCGACCAGGGCGCCCCCGCCTCGTCGACGAATGACGAGAGCGCAGCGGATCCCCTGCTTCCCCCGTCCGCGCCCACAGCCGATGACGCCGCCAGCTCCGCGGAACCCACCGACGAGGCCGAGGACAGCGCGCCGGAGGCCGCCACGGAGACCGACGCGGAGGCCAGCACCGACGACAAGGACGCGGACATTGAATCCGCCGCGTCTCCGGCTACCGGCGAAATCGCCGCAAACCTGCCCGTGCGCCGCATGCGCCTGCCTCGCCCCGTCTACATCGCCGACCGCATCCTGCCCGTGCGCCGCCGCCGCGAAGACCTTGTCGACGTCGTCATCTCCCTTATCGCGATTCTCTTCATCTGGACGATCGGCGCACTGGCCAGCGCGACCACGCGCGGCGTCACCATGGACGTCCTGAGCTTCCAGCTCGTCCGCCAGATCCTCATCCTTCCGGTGAGCATCGCCGAAGGCCTCATCATCCTGATCACGCCGATCCTCGTGATCGTCTCGCTCGCGCTGCGCAAACGCCTCCAGGCGATCATCCAGGTCCTCGTGACGAGCCTCGTGGCCGCGGTCGGCGGCTGGATCATCATCCTGCTGACGGGCCTGCTGCCCTCCGACCTGACTGCGCCGTTGAGCGTGGACCGCGCGCTTGCCACGCAGGGCTCCCAGACCGGCATCGCGATCGCCATCAACCTGGTCATCGTCACCCTGTGCGCGCTGTTCACCTCCGCCGGCGAGGCCCAGTCGATGAAGGCCATCAAGTGGGGATGGACGGGCCTGTGGATCATTCTCATTCTCGGCGTGCTGCGCTCATCCATGACCCTGCCCGTCGCCTTCATCTCCGTCTTCTTGGGCCGCGCTTTCGGCTCGGGTTCGCGGTGGATCATGGGCTACGACGACCAGCGGGCGAAGGGCGCCAAACTCGTCGAGGCGCTCCTCAACATCGGGATTACGCCCTCGCGGATCGTGCGCACCGACCTCGACACGACCGAGGAGCCCCTGGCTACGTGGGCCGTCGCTGAGAACTCGCGCGGCCACCTCACCCAGATGCCCGCCGACCTGGGCGACATGGGCGTCACGGTGACGCGCCGCCCGAGCCACGACCATCACCGCCACTACCAGGCGTGGAGCGACACGGGCCTCGCCTACGAGATCATCGCCATGGACCCCGGCCAGGAACTGACCGGCACGCTCCTCGAAATGTGGAACAACCTGCGCCTGCGCGGCATCAGCCGCTGGGTGTCGCCCTCGCTCAAGGCTCAGGCCGAGCGCTCCTCCTTCACGACGTTGCAGGCGCTGCGCGCCGGCGTGTTCACACAGGAGCCGATCGGCATCGCCTCGGCCTCCGACTCGATCATCCTGGTCATGTCCGCTCTGCCCCCCACGACTCCGCTCACGGAGCTCGGCGAGAACGCATCGGACGAGGTCCTGGACCGTGCGTGGGAGCAGCTGCACTTCGCGCACTCGCGCGGCATTTCGCACCGCGCTCTCACCCCCGAGGCCGTGGTCGTCGACTCGTCCTCGGACGTGTGGCTGCTGGACTGGGATTCCGGCGAGGTTGCGACCACCGAGCTAAACCAGTCCATCGACATCGCACAGATGCTGGTCCTGACGGCGCTGGCCGTGGGCCCCGAGCGCGCGCTCGAGGCCGGCCGACGCTGCGTCGGTGAGGAGACGCTGATCGCGTGCGCCCCCGTCATCCAGAAGCCCGTCCTTCCTGCGGAGATCAATCAGCGCCTGCGCCGTTCCGACCTGCTGGGCGACCTGCGCGCAGCCCTCGTGGGTGACTCCGAGGCCGAGACCGCGCCCACCGCTGACCTGCAGCGTTTCCGCCCGCGCACGATCTTCACGATCGCGGTGGCGTTCATCGCCGTCTTCATCGTCGTCGGTTCGCTGAACTTCAGCGACATCGTGACCACGGTCAAGAGCGCGAACCTGTGGTGGATGCTCACTTCCGCCGTGCTTGCCTGCCTCATCTGGGTCGGTTCCGCGGTCCCGCTTGTTGCTCTGTCACCCGAGAAGCTGAGCCTGCGCGAGACGCTCGTCGCACAGGTCGCCGCCTCGATCATTACGATCGTGGCACCCGCCGGCGTCGGACCCGCTGCCCTCAACCTGCGCTACCTGCGCAAGCGCCGCGTCCCAACCGCCATGGCGGTCACGACGGTGACGCTCATGCAGATTTCACAGGCGCTCATCACGATCATCCTGCTCCTCCTCGTCATGGTGATCGCCGGATCGTCGCTGTCCGTGTCGGTCCCCTACGGCACCATCCTGGGTGTCGTCGCGGTCGTCATGGTCGCGGTCGGCATCATCGTCGCCGTGCCGAAGGTGCGCCGCTGGATCTGGTCGAAGATTCAGCCGACCTGGCAGCAGGTCTACCCGCGCCTCCTGTGGATCATCGGCCAGCCCCGTCGCCTCGCTGCGGTCGTGGGCGGCAACCTGCTGATGAACATCGGCTACGTGGGCTCGTTCTGGACGGCCCTGCTCGCCATGGGCGGTTCGCTCAACTTCTCGACCGTGTCCATCACGTACCTGACGGCAAACGCGGCCGGCTCGTTCATCCCCTCGCCGGGCGGTATCGGTACTGTTGAAACGGCGCTGACCTCGGGCCTGACGGTCGCGGGCATCTCCTCGTCGGTCGCCATCGCGACGGCTCTGCTCTACCGTCTCGTCACCTTCTACGGCCGCATCCCGTTCGGCTGGCTGGCCATGAAGTACATGGAGAAGAAGGACATGATCTAGGGCGCGGACAGACGCGCGCAGATCAGTAACACTATCCATTTACTTCAAATTAAGACTGAATTTAAAGTAAATGGAAGCAATACCTTCTCAACGAACATATCCACAGTCGCACCCTGACGACTGCCACCGCATCGCGGCAACCCTCGGGCCCCTCCCCTCTTGTCACTCACCGTCCCTTTCAAGGGCACAATCAACCCGGCGCTGAAGATCCAACACCGGATACCACTCGAAACTCCGGCCGCGCCGAACACGCCTCAAATAGCCCTCATCCTCGAGTCCACGCAGGTCGGCGTGCGCAGTCTGAGGAGTGACCCTGTATTTGTTGGCATGCGCCGCCGCTGTCACTGTCATCATGGGATCACGCAAGGCTTCTTCGATGACGCCGATCTGACGGTTCGTGAGCGTCGTGGCGCGCAGGCGATGCTTCACCTGATCCAGCTCCTTGGATTTCTTTGCCAGATAATCGTGCAGCTCGCGGATTCCACGCAGAATTATCCGAGCATGCCAGATCAGGAAGTAGGTAAGGTCGCCCTCATCCTGCTCAACCTCAAGGAATGAGCGAGCGTACTGTGCGGGCGCTCTGTGCAATAGTCGGGACACCGGAACGAAGTCCATCAGAAAGAAGCCCTCACGCAGCATCACCCACTGCGCAATGACGCGGGCCGTGCGACCGTTACCATCAACGAAGTAGTGGTCGTATCCCATCATGAAGTGAACAATGAGCGCCCTTACGAGGGGCGGCACATATTGCGTCGCATACTCACCTTCGCCATTTACAAAGGAACACAGACGCTCCAGGCGCTCGGGCAGCTCCGATGCGGACGGCGGAACATGGAGCAGTTGCTCCTCATTTTCTGTCCCGTAGATGCGAACCCTGCCCTCCCCCTCCCGCTGGAGGCGGCCAGCATCGCCCGGATCATCGAGCGTCCCCTCGGTCACGATCCGATGCACCTCGCAGACAAACTCAGGAGTGAGCTTATCCGTGAGACGCCCCCGCACAAATTCAAGGGCGAGAAAGTTGTTTCGGATCATCCGCTCCGACCGCGTCTGTGGACGTCTCCCCTCCCGGAGCATCTTTTTCGCATCGCGCCTCGACGTGGAGGCTCCCTCCATCTGGGAGGATGTGATCGCCTCCTCGTACAGGGAGTTGATGAGGTACCTGTCTCGCGCAGCCTCCGTTGCAACCTCCCCTGGGAGCTCGACCTGACCTCGCGCCTGAGCGGTAATGTCCTCATTCAGACTCAAAAGAACATCTGGAAGATTGAAGGTCAAGGGCGTTGTGTCCTTCATCGTGAAGGGCGTCGGCCTGGCCGTGGTCGCTCGCGCACTGCGCACTGCACACCACCACGCCTCGCGAGTGAGCCCCTCGGGCACCGGCTCGGCACGGAAGTAATACTCCCACGGTCGATACTCTGGATCATCAAGTCCGCCAGCTAGCGCACGAATAACAGACGAACGATGGTCCTCATCCATACCCCTGAGGCTATCGAGAACACTCTCATAGAGTTCAGCCAGACGACAAGGCGGAGGGGTCGGCTTCTTCATGACTGCTCCGTTCACACAAAATCAAATTACTTCTAATTCTATCTTAATTTTAAGTAATTAGAAATGTTGCGCCCCAAGTCTTGGATCTCATCTAGGAGAAATGGCGCGCCCCCACCTGCCTCACCCGGCGCGAGGCAGCCGGATGTTCGTTTACTGGAGGTTGTTGTTGCCGTCCGGGTATGCCCCCTGGACGCCGCTCACCGCTCGAATGACGTCGATCGACCCGGCGGGCACGCGCAGAGCGTAGCCGCGCAGGGCGTTGCGATACTCGCGTTCCACGGACACGGAGGCGCCCGGGAACGCGGCGGTTACGGCCTCGTTGATCGAGGCGAGGGTCGCCTCGCCGTCGGCGCTTTCCGCGAGCTGGACGATGACGACGACCGAGGTGTCTGCGTCCTGGCCGGACTGCGCGCTCGGTCCGCTCTGCCCGTTCTTGGACGTCAGTGCAGTGTCGGGGTCGATCGTCGGCGAGGCCGTGGCTCGCAGCGCGGACTGGGCGGAGTCGCTGCCCGGGTTGGACTGTGGCGAGGGCGTCGACGTGGAGGCAGGCGAGCAGCCCGCGACCGCGAGCGCGCACGTGCCCACCCCGGCCAGGAAAACAGCTGGCTTCTTCATGGACTGCACTCCCATACGTTCGACGCAGATACGAGGCGACATCGAGGTGTGTCGCCGCTTCCAACATACCGCAGCGACGATCGGGAATGCGACGTTCGTGCGCGCATGAACACCCGTGGGCGCGCATGAGAAGGGGCCCGGGAGCGCTCGCAGTGAGCGTTCCCGGGCCCCGGCCTCGTGAATGAGCGAATCAGTGATTCAGGTGCGATGCGCGTCAGCGCACCCAGACCCCGTTCGCGTCGAACACGTAGGTGCGTCCGTTGATCACGTGAGTGCCGGTGAACATTGCCCCATCGGGTCCCAGGTAGTACCAGGTACCGTCGAGGTTCAACCATCCGGTGTGCATCGCGCCCGAATCCTTCAGGTAGTACCAGGAGCCACCATCGTGCACCCATCCGGTGGCCATCGCGCCGCTACCGGTGAGGTAGTACCACGAGCCACCGTCGGCGACCCACCCGGTCTTCATGACCTTCGTAGCCGGATCCAGGTAGTACCAGTAAGCACCGTCGAAGCTCTCGTCGAACACCCAGCCGCCAACCAGGGCGCCCTCGGAATTTGCGTACACCCACGCACCGTCATCGCGCCGGAGCCAGCCGGTCATCATGTAGCCGTCGGAGCCGAACAGGTAGTCCTTGCCACCGATCGTGAACCAGCCGTTCTTGAGGTACTCCTTCCCGTTGGCGCACTGGTACCACCAGCCACGCAAGTCCTTCGCCCAGTGGCCGCCGTCAGCCGTGACGCACACGCCAGGGTTATCCGACGGCAGGTCAAGGGTCGCTGCCTTGGAGTGGTTCAGTCCGTAATCCCACGCGAGGACGTAGGGGTGGGCGATGACCTCGCCGGAGCCACCCTGATCGGCCCACCCCTGCGAGATGGCCGACATGGGAACCTCGACGTGGTACGTGTAGGTTCCGTCAGCCCCGACCGTTCCTTCGTTGTCCGCGAACACGTGGCGGTAGAACCACAGGCCGTCGGCCGGGTCATGCAGGTCGAACGCGGCCAGCGGGGACGCGTCGGTGACGTCAAAGGACACGACCGTGTCGGCACCCTCGCCCTTGTACTCCAGGTTGGAGACAACGGGCGCGGCCGTGTCGATGCGGAACTCGTAGGAGATCGACTGCTCGGCCTGCGAAGGGCCGTCGTTGTGCGCGGACAGCGTCAGCTTGTACACACCATCGGGCAGGTTCCTGTACTCGGCGTCGCGCAGATCCAGGACCAGCGGCTCACGTCCCCGCTCGACCCACGTCATCCTTCCGGACGAATCCAGCGCGGACTTCCAGTTCTGGTAGCGCGTGAAGGACGCGATCGTCTCTCCCGCAGCGTTCGTGTACGCGGCGTTGATCGTGTGCACGCTGCGCAGCGTGCCCGTGCGGGGTTCGAGAATCGTGGGAGCGCCCGAGGCAACCGAGCGAGAGAGGACGTTCTTGCTCGAGCTGGGCAGACCGATACGATCAGCATCCTTGACCAGGGGGTTGTATCCCAGCTGCTGGCGCGTGGATCCGTTGTAGACCCAGGAGGCGAGCGTGTGAGCCCCGTCCTCGGAGGCGAGGGCGTCGAAAATGGGGGCCTTGCCCCAGTCACCGTAGAAGCCCAAGTAGGGCACGGTCAGGTCGGGCTGGGACGCGGTCTTCGAGGCGAAACGCACGAATCCATCGAGGAAGGTGCCGTTGGGCGTGTTCTGCGCGACGGAGGAGTCGAAGTCGGAGCCAGGCTTGACATCCACGCCCACCGTGACCTCGCCGTTCGCGGGAACGGTAACGGTCGCGCCCTCACCGGTGCCACTCACGGCCGCGCCGGAGTAGGCGATGTCCACGCCCTTGCCTCGCCAATCGGCGGACTTGCCGGTGAAGAACCCACCCTCAACAATCTCGGAGAGGGCCTGCGAGCTCAGCGCGTAGGTGGCCTCCGCGCCGGACAGGTTGTGCAGCGTGACGTCGAAGTGCCAGCCCTTCGTACCATCCCCCAGGTCCGCCTTGGGCCGGGACTGCTCGGGGGCGCCGACCACGGTCGGATACACGGACGAGGTCGTGGCCGCCAGGACATTCGTCAGGCCCGATCCCTGCTTGCGCGGTGAGTACGGGGCGCCAGTGTCCTGGAGCGGGTCGACGACGGGGGTCGCCGTTCCCATGATGAGGTTCTGGACGACATCGATCTTCTGACGCGCGCTCATCGAGGCAAACAGCGGATCGTTCTCAACGCGCTGCAGGACGACGGCGCTCACGCCCGCCATCTGCGGGGTCGCCATCGAGGTGCCGGACATGAACTCGTAGGTGCCGCCGGGCACAGCCGAGTAGATGTTGCCTCCGGGGGCGCTGACCTCGGGCTTGAGGCGCAGGTCCGGGGTGACGCCCAACGAGGAGAAGCTCGACATGGAGTACTTCTTGCTCGGGGCCACGACCTTGCCGGGGGCGACGCTCAGGTGGTGGTCGGCGGCGGCCAGCATGGCCTCACCGTCAGCCTGCGAGATGAACGCGGCGGGCACGCCGTCCGTCGCCAGGCTCATGACCACGAGCGAGTCACCGGGCACGTTGTTGTAGACGATGAAGCCGGCGGGCTTGGAGCCGGCAATGTTGTTGAACTTGTCCTGGAAGGTGAGAGTACCGCGCTTGACCAGCACGATCTTGCCCGCGAGGCCCTCGGGGTACTTGGCCTTGAGCGCGGCGCCATCCTCGGGCGAACCGATGCCGCCGTCGACGTACTCGAAGGGACCGCCGGTCAGG
The DNA here is from genome assembly GCF_019429565.1 of Schaalia sp. ORNL0103. GTDB lineage: Bacteria > Actinomycetota > Actinomycetes > Actinomycetales > Actinomycetaceae > Pauljensenia. Next base: position 108,706 of record NZ_JAHXSA010000002.1, read on the forward strand.
TCGGACAGGTCGGGCATCTTCTGGCCGTCGGCGCCGCCGGCGCGCTGGTAGGCGATGTCGCGGTCGCCGACGGTGAAGGCGCTGTGCGACAGCGAGTTGTCGACCGAGGCCACGGACACGACGGAGGAGTAGGACGCCGGTTCGCCCAGGACGGAGGAGTCGGGGTCGGAGGCGAAGGGCAGGTTCTTGCCGGAGAGGTTGCCGTATCCGGCCGTGTACTCGTTGCCGGCGGCCGCGTTCACGGTGACGCCAGCGTCCTGGAGGCTCTTGAACACGGTCGCGTACATGGAGTCGGCCTCGTTATCCATGCCGCCGGTCTGTCCGAGGGACAGGTTCACGACGTCGGGGCGCAGGACGACCATGTCGTCGAGGGCGGCGAGCAGCGCCGAGTCCGGGATGCCGCCGCTGATACTGCTGGCGACCTTGGCGACGATGATCTGCGCGTCCGGGGCGATGCCCACGATTTCACCCGCGTTGCCCGCGGTGATGCCGGCGACGTGCGTGCCGTGCGATCCGGCTTTGCCGGTCGGCGAGGCGTCCGGGTCGTTATCCGCGTAGTCGTAGGCGAAGGGGAACTTTTCCGACACGTAGCTGCCGGTCTTGCCGTCGCCAAGATGTGGGGTCAGGCCCTCCACCTTGTCCTCGGAAAGCCCGGGGGTCCCGTGCAGGGCACCCGCGAACGCTGGGTGGGTCATGTCCACGCCCGTGTCGATGATGGCGACGACCTTGCCATTACCCTTTTGGGTGATCTGGTCGGCGTGCATCATCAGCTGGGCGCTGAGGTTGTCGGGGTTCTGGGTGGAGATGCGCGAGGAGTTCGTCGCGCCCTCTCCGGCGACCTGGTCATCGACACCATCGACATGGGTCTCGCGATCGAGGAAGGCGGCGTTGACGCCGCTCACCGCGCGGATCGCGTCGAGGGATCCGGCGGGGGCGCTCAGCGCGAAGCCCTGCAGGGCCTTGTCGTACTGGCGCTCCACCTGGGCGGAAGAGCCGGGGAACGCACCGGCCACGGCCTCGTTGATCGAGGCGAGGGAGGCCGCGCGGTCTGCACCCTCGTCGAGCTGGACGACGATAGTGACGACCGCGGCGGGGTCGACCTCGTCGGTCGTCGGCGGCTGAGCGTCCTGCGTGGTCTGTCCGCTCTTCGAGGTGAGCGCGGTATCGACGTCGCCGACGGGCAGGGACGAGGCCGTGGCGCCTGCGTCGGGTCGGGTGTCTGCCGGGGTTGGCGGGGATGCGAGGGTCGCGGGGCCGGCAACCACCAGAGCGGCGGTGCCAGCCAGCGCGAGGAACGCCGCTGGTTTCTTCGTTGTCATGTGCGTAACTCCAAAATGTGAATGGGGACCTCGAGAGGCACGAAGCGAACGCGTACCTATTGGTCGTTATGTGAGGACAGCGCTGCGACGCATCATTGCGCAGCACGTCGGACAGCAGGGCAGTGCGACGACGAACAAGGCCCGGGCCGGGTGAGACGCCCTCCCCGGGCCTCGTCGTCGCTGGGCAAGCACTCAGGTCAACCGACCCACGCGCCGCTCCCGTCAAAGACGTAGGTACGCCCGTTAATCACGTGCGTGCCCGTGAACATCGCACCATCGGGGCCCAGGTAGTACCAGGTGCCACCGACCTTGACCCAGCCTGTCGCCATCTTGCCCGAGTCGGACAGGTAGTACCAGGAGCCGCCATCGTGCACCCAGCCGATGGCCATCGCGCCGGAACCTGTGAGGTAGTACCACGAGCCGCCGTCGGCGAGCCACCCGGTCTTCATGATCTTGGTGGCCGGATCCAGGTAGTACCAGTAGGGGCCACCGTACACGCCGTCGAGGACCCACCCGCCGACGGGAACGCCATCGGAATCCACGTACATCCAGTCACCGCTGGGGTGCTTGACGAAGCCGGTCATCATGTAACCGGAGGGGCTGAACTGGTAGTCCCTGCCACCGATCGTGAACCAGCCTCCTCCCAGGTACGCCCTCTCGTTAGCGCACTGGTACCGCCAGTACCGCACTTCCTTGATCCAGTGACCGCCCGTCGGATCCTTGCACGAGGCCGTCTCGTTGTCGTCGGAGATGGGCAGGTCGAGGCTCACCGGCTCGGAGGGGTTGAGCCCGTAGTCCCACGCGAGCAGGTAGGGATTGTCGATGACTCCGCCGACGCCACCCTGGTCACTCCACGCCCCAGAGATCTCCATCAATGGGATCTCAACGTGGTACATGTACCGACCGTCGGGGCCAACGCTACCCTCGCTCTCGGTGAAGACGTGGCGGTAGAACCACAGGCCGTCAGCCGGGTCGTGCAAGTCGATCGCCGCCAGGGGCGAGTCATCGGCGACATTGAAGGACACGGCCATGTCGGGCCCGTCTCCGCCGTACGTCACTCCTGAGATGACCGGTGCCGTCGTGTCGAGGCGGAACTTGTAGGAGATCGACTGCTCGGCGCGCGACGGGCCGTCGTTGGACGCGGCGATCCGCAGCGTGTACGTGCCGTCGGGCATGTGCGAGAACTTCTCCGCGTTCGCGTCGAAGACCGTGGACTCGTGGTAGGCCTCGACCCAGGTGTTCTCCTCGGTGCTCGTCTGGTAGAGGGACTTCCAGTTCCGATGGTTGGTCACCGAGAAGACCGTCTCCCCGGCCTCGTTCGTGTAGGTGCTGGTCAGCGAGTGGACGCTGCGCAGCGTGCCCGTGCGGGGTTCGAGGATCGTCGGGGCGCCCGAGGCCGTGGACCTGGAGATCACGTAGCGCTGCGGGTTGGGCTTGCCGGTGCGCTCGGCCGCCTTAACGAGGGGGTTGTAGCCGAGGGAGTCGCCGGTCTTGCCGTTGACGATGGCCGAGGCCCGGGTGTGTGCGCCGCCGTCCGAGGCGAGGGCGTCGAAGATGGGGACCTTGCCCCAGTCGCCGTAGAAGCCCAGGTAGGGCACGGCGAGGTCGGGCTGGGACGCGGTCTTCGACGCGAAGCGCACGAAACCGTCGAGGAACGTACCGTTGGGCGCATTGTCCGCGACGTAGGAGGCGAACTCGCTGCCGGGCGTGATGTCGATACCGACGGTGGCCTCGCCGCTCGCGGGGACCGTCACCGTCGCACCCTCGGCGGACGCGGATGCGGCGCCCGAGTACGCGATCTCCACGCCACGGCCTCGCCAATCAGAGGAGTGCTGCGTGAAGAATCCGCCGTCCACGATCTCGGAGAGGGCCTGCGAGCTCAGCTCGTAGGTGGCCGGAACACCCGAGAGGTTATGCAGCGTGACGTCGAAGTGCCACCCCTTCGTGCCGTCCCCCAGGTCCGCCTTGGGTCGGGACTGCTCGGGGGCGCCGACCACGGTCGGGTACACGGACGAAGTCGTCGCAGCCAGGGCGTCGACGAGGCCCGCGCCCTGCTTACGCGGCGAGTACAACGCGCCCGTCGTCTGAGCCGCATCCGTCAGCGGACGGGCAGTGCCCATGATGAGGTTCTGGACGACGTCAGCCTTCTGACGCGCACTCATCGAGGCGAAGAGCGGGTCGGACTGGACGCGCTGCAAGACGATCGTGCTGACGCCCGCCATCTGAGGCGTGGCCATCGACGTACCCGAGGACTGCTCGTACGCACCGTCCGGTATCGACGAGAAAACCTCGCCACCGGGCGCCGCGATCTCGGGCTTGAGGCGCAGGTCCGGGGACACGCCCCACGCGGAGAATTCCGACGCCTCGTACACGGTGGACTGCGGCAGGACCTGACCCTCGGCGATCGAGAGCGTGTGCTCGGGGGCGTCCAGCATGGCCTGGCCATCGGCCTGAGAGATGAACGCCGCGGGCATGTCCTGCGTCGTCAGATTCATGGCGATGAGCGATCCGACCGACACGTTGTTGTAGACGACGATTCCGGCGGGCTTGAGGTCGTAGAGGTTCTCGACCTTCTTCTGGTAGGTCATGTTGCCGCGGGAGACGAGCGCGATCTTGCCGGCGAGGCCGTCCGGGTACTTCGCCTTGAGCGCGGCGGCGTCCTCCTCGGAGGCGAACCCGGCGTCCACGTACTCGTAGGTGCCGGCGGGCAGGTCGGAGAAGAAGGCGACCTTCTCGCCGTTGAGGCCGCGAGCGCGCTGATATCCGATGTCTTTCCCATTGACGGTGAAGGCGTTGCGCATCAGGGCGTTTTCGACCGAGGCGACGGCAACCACCGAGGAGTAGGTCGCCGGCTCGTCCATAACCGAGGAGTCGGGGTCCGAGGCGTAGGGCAGGCCCTTGCCGGAGTTGTTGCCGTACCCGGTGGAGAAGGCATTGCCCGAGGCCGCGTTGACGGTGATGCCCGCTTCCTGCAGCTTCTTGTACACGGTCGCGTACACCGTGTCGGCCTCGCCATCCATGCCGGCCGTCCAGCCGAGCGACAGGTTAATGACGTCGGGATGCAGGACGAGCATGTCGTCGAGGGAGGCAAGCAGCGCCGAGTCCAGCAGCGCGTCGTCCTCGCTGCGCGTCACCTTCGCGACGATCACCTGGGTGTTCGGAGCGGTGCCGACGATCTTGTCGGCGTTACCTGCGGCGATGCCGGCGACATGCGTCCCGTGGGAACCGTACGGGGTCTTCGCCGGCGACGCGTCGTTGTCGCCGTCCGCGTAGTCGTAGGCGAAGGGGAACTTCTGCGAGACGTAGACGCCGGTCTTGCCCTCACCCAGCTGCGAGGTCATCGCGGCGACCTTCTGCGGGGTGAGCGGGGGCGTTCCCGCGAGCTCGCCAGTGAATGCCGGATGCGTCATGTCGACGCCCGTGTCGATGACGGCGATGACCTTTCCTTCGCCCTTCTGGGCGACCTGGTCGATGTGCATCATGAGATGGGCGCTCAGGTTGACGGGGTCCTGCCCGCCGGTCTGCGAGGACTCGATACCACCCTCGGCATCGGGCGTGGCCACATCACTGACGCGACCCTCGCGCTCAAGGAACGCGGCGCGTACGCCCGGGGCACGGCGGATTGCATCGAGCGCACCGACGGGTGCCTTGAGGGCGAAGCCCGACATGACGTTGCCGTACTCGTGCTCCACCTGGGCCTGCGTTCCCGGGTAGAGGGCGGACACGGCCTCGTTGATCTCACTGATCGCACCCTCGCGGGACGCGCCATCCTCGAGCTGGACGATGACGCCGACGACGCGCGCCGGGTCCGCCTCTGCGCCGGTCGAGGAGGGCGCGGACTGTCCGCTCTTCGAGGTCAGCGCCGTGTCGATGTCGCCCACGGGCAGGGAGGTTGCTGCGCCATCGTGCGTTCCGGTGGGTCCCGGGGGCAGGGGCGAGGCCAGGGTGGCCGGCCCAGTCACCGCGAGCGCGCACGCGCCGACGAAGGCGAGGAGGGCAGCCGGTTTCTTCGTTGACATAAGCCTTCTCCGATATGTTGGGGGACGGAGTGCCAGTGGCACCCGGTACGTCGGCGTACCAGCCGTCTCCTCACAACATACCTCATGTGCCCTACCTGACAATCACCATCTTGCTTACCGATATGTGAAGCGCAGCTGAAGCGTCTAACACGACCGGGCCCGGGAGCGCGCTACTGCGTTCCCGGACCCGGCGTATTGCCTGGCGGTAGGCGGATATCAGATCACGGCATCCACATACCCGAGGCGTCGAAGGTGTACATACGGCCGTTGATCATCTGCGTGCCGGTCACCATGGCCCCCGAGGGAGACAGGTAATACCAGGCGCCACCCAGGTTGAGCCAGCCGGTGGCCATCGCGCCCGAGCCGTGCAGGTAGTACCAGGTGCTACCATCCTTCACCCAACCGGTACGCATGGCGCCATCCGAGCCGAGGAAGTACCAGGAGCCGCCGATCATCTGCCAGCCGGTGAGCATCGCGCCCGAGCCGTGCAGGTAGAACCACGTGCCACCCAGGTTGACCCATCCGGTGGCCATCGCACCGGAGCCATGCAGGTAGTACCAGACACCGTCGACCATGACCCAGCCGGTACGCATCAGGCCGTTGTCACCCAGGTAGTACCAGGAGCCGCGGACCATCTGCCAGCCGGTGAGCTGAGCGCCGGAGGCGTCGTGGTAGTACCAGGCTCCGCCGTCCATGACCCAGCCGGTGCGCATGTAGCCGCGTCCATCGAAGCGGTAGGTGTGTCCGTCGATCATCATGGAGGTGTTCGTCGGGTACGTGCCGTCAGCATTGCGGTACCACCAGCCGACCGAGTCCATCATCCAGGCGCCCATCGGGGCGGGAGCAGGCTGCGGGTCAGGCGCGGGCTGCGGGTCCGGCTGAGGCTGCGGGTTGGGCGCAGGCTGCGGGTCAGGCGCGGGCTGAGGATCGGGAGCAGGCTGCGGATCCGGCTGAGGCTGCGGGTCAGGCGCAGGCTGCGGGTCAGGCGCAGGCTGCGGATCCGGGGCAGGCTGCGGGTCCGGGGCAGGCTGCGGGTCCGGCGCAGGCTGCGGATCCGGCGCAGGCTGCGGATCCGGCGCAGGCTGCGGATCCGGCGCAGGCTGCGGATCCGGGGCAGGCTGCGGGTCCGGCGCAGGCTGCGGATCGGGCTGCGGAGCAGGCTCAACCCACGGAGCAGGTGCCTTCGCGTCCTGCTTCACAGCCTTCACAACAGCGATTGTCGTCGCCGTTGCCGAGGTTCCATCGGGCAGGGTGGCGGTCAGGTTCACCTGATCCCAATCAACAACGTTGCCGCCAGTGATCGTCGCGCTCTTGCCGTCCTCGGCCACCTTCAGGATGACCGCGCCACCGTACTCCAGGCTCCAGGACAGGGTGGCATCCTTGAACTTCTCGGGAAGCAACGGCTTGAGGGTAACAGCCTCACCCTCCTCCATGTCCACACGGAGGTGATTGAGCGCAATCTCGTCCTTGTCCAGCTCGCTGACGCAGACCTGGACGCTGGCCATCACCGGGTCGAAGACCGTCGGATCCATGTAGTCGGCGACAGCCCTCACATCCGAGCAGCCTTCCTTCTGGGCAGTCACGAGGCCTGACTTCTCATCGACGTTGAGGACGTCAATGTCGTCGCCGGACCAATTGACCTTCGTCATGTTGGCGTTTTCCGGCATGCGCGTGACGCCAATGTTCGTCTGCTGGCCAACGTACAGATCGAGTTTTCCTGACTCGATACCAAAGTCGAGGGACGTCATCGCGACCGGTTCGATGGCGACATCGGCACGCTTGGACGGCATGCCGTCGCTGCCCCATGCGACGAGCTTGACGGTCGCGGGCAGGGCGTCGGTGTGGCCGGCCTTGGCCCAGGCGGCCTGGATATCGGAGAACTTGATGGTGAACGTGTAGTGATGCTTCCCGTCAGCGGTGACGTTGCCGGGGAAGTCGACGACGCGGCGATAGAAGATCGCGTCGGAGGCTGGATCGCGCAAGTCGATGCTGGACAGGCCGGGATTGTCGACGACGGAGAAGGTGACCTGACCGCCAATACCTTCACTGGTGGTGGCGAGGTCGGAGATCATCGGACCATCCGCGTCGGGCGCGGGGGTTGCTGCCAGGGCGGGAGCGCCGAAGGCGACGCCGGACGCTGCCATCGCGCCGGTCGCCAGGGCCGCTATCCACGCCCTGTGAAATGTGTATGACATGCTCACTCCAATGTTGATTCAGGCGAGCTATACCGCGCGGTTAAGTTATCTGCTCGCAATTCGCACGATACTGCGAAACCAGATACCTAGCAATGCTTTACTGGCTTACCATTCAGTAGCTACAAGGCATTGCGAGGGGAAATAAGGGGAGCCTTCATCCTCTTGTCAGCGAGATTTCAACACATTCACTGACCAATGAACATATGTTCCGTGACAAAAGCACACATGTTCACCGACAACCCTCTTAAAAGACTGAAATTCTGGATGGTACAGAATTCATTTGACACGGTAAATACCATAGCGAACTAACACAAACTGATACATGGCAGGCCCACGACCTCGACAAACATGCCACGGCACGCCGCGGGTGCCCTACTGCCGGTCCGACAGCTCCAGGTTCGCCCGCACGACGATACCGATACGCTCCACCATCTCCTCGTCGACCCACTCACCATCCAGGGCGGTCAAGCGCGGGTGAGTCGGGGCCTCGTCGAAGAGGAGATCAAAGCCGAGGATCGCCCGCCACAGGGGGATCAGCTCCTCGTTGTAGGTGTGGCCGTGGCCGCCGGGAGCGGTCCCCGCGACGGGCAGGTCGGCGAGCACCTGAATGAAGGTGACGAAGCGCGTGAACTCGACGAAGGGAGACACGTCGCGGCCCGCCCGCTCACGCAGCCAATCGGGCTGCATCCAGAGCATCTTCCGGTTCCACCACACGACCGGATCGGAGGCGTGCTGGGCGTAGACGAAGCGCGGGAAGCCCCACGGCCCCAGCTCGCGCCCGTACAGGTCGGTGCGCAGGTCGGATGGCTCGTTCACGAAGCGCACGCGCCGACCGTTGTAGACGACGGGGGCGACCTCGGGGCTTCCCTTGTGGCGGGCTGCCGTCAGCTCGGCGTGCATCGGCGTGAAGGCGGGGGTCCCCACCCACAGGGCCCCATCCACTTGGGAGAGCGCCTCCTCGACCGAGGAGAAAACCGACTGCGAGGCGAAAGCCCCCAAGGATTCACCGCAGACGAAGAGCGCGGGTCGGTCCGCCTCGTCCATCGTGTCGAGTTCGGCCCGCACCGCACGGAAGAGCGCTGCCGAGGCCTCCTGCGCCGGCTCGAGGCCGGTCAGCCAGTTGAGGGCCGAGGGCACGTAGGAGTACTGGAGCGAGGCGGTGGCGCAATTCCCGCGCGTCAGGAACTCGAGGGGCTGGACCTGCCACTCGTCAACCCAGCCGGAGCCGGTCGACGCGGCGAGGAGAATGACGGCACGATCGAAGGCACCCGTGCGGCGCAGCTCGGCGACCACCGTCGCCGCGGCCTGCTCGATGCCCGCCCCACCCGCAGGCATGCCGGAGTAGACGCGGATCGGCTCCATGGCCTCGCCGCCGGTGACCTGGGCGATGTCGAGGCGCGAGGGGCCGCGCCCCAGGAAGACGCGCCCCTGACCGCCGACGGATTCCCAGGTGACGGGCGAGGCCGGGGATGCGGAGCGCTCGGGCACGAACGGCTTGTAGATACCGCGCGCGGTACGCGTATTCATCTGCTCGGCATGGTGGCGGAAGAAGCCGATTCCGCCGCGCAGGATCACGTTGGAGGTCAGGAAGAAGACGATGGCGGCCAGGATCGCGATGCCCACAACGATCGCCGCCGGGCGCGGCATGTAGCCGTCGAGTGCGCCGATCAGCATGCGTCCCACGCGGTTCAACGCCCCGACGATCAGGATGAGACACCAGGCGATGACGACCGTGCCGGCCGTCCCCAGGAGGTACTCGCCGAAGGTCTCCCCCGGCATATTGACGAGCCTGGCGGCGACGCGGGCCCGTCGGTAGGACTGGATGACCGCGTAGAGCCACCAGATCGCGAAGAGGGCGGCGATGCAGACGCGGAAGCCGATCTCGACGGGCTCGGATGCGCGGATCGTCAGGCCGGTCAGGGCGATGACGCGGGCACCCACGTTCTGGACGACCACGCCGGCTACGTACCCGCAGGACACGAGGACGCCCGAAGCGACCGCGTGCCATGCCCACGAGCGCGCCATCAGCGACGGCGCCACACTCACCGCGTACATGGCGAGGGCGGCGATCACTCCCAGAAACGACACAGCCATGGCACCCATTGTGCCAGGCGCACCCGCCCCATTCAGGAGCGGCACGAGGCACGGACTCCCACACGCACCGAGGGCTGACACGCGGCCCCTTCCTGCACCTCGCCCGTCACGCTCAGGCACCCCCGCGAACATACGGTTTCGCTCACCGGCAACAATCGGATACCGTGGGCACATCACCACCGACGTCATCACCAACGAAGACGGTTCAGACACTGGCGCCACGGACCCCCAACGCGCCCTGCACAAGCCAGGAAGACCAATGACGACAACCATGCCGAACATATGCGCGGACTCCTCGAGCTCCTCAACAAGCTGCCCCCCAGGCCGCAGATCACCTTCCGCGGCTACGTCGATCGCACGGTGGACCGCATGCGGGTCGTCGGCTCGCCGGCGCTCACGTCGACGTCACACAGCCTCGAGACCGCGACGAACAACCTGGCGCGGCCGGAGGTCGCCATCGTCGTCGGCGCCAACGGGCGCGATCTCACCCCGATCTATGCGGTGGATCCCGACTTCAACCTCCAGGAGGTCACCTACCTCCCGAACTCCTACTTCCTCCAGCACGTCGCCCACGAGTACAACGGCGTGACCATCCAGGTCTACGAGGAAATCGTTCTGAACAGCGACTCCGCTGGATTCACGATCGCACATCCGCTGCGCACCTGGGATCCGGTCCTGGCCGTCCTCGACCCCGCTCTGCGCACCGCGCGGGAGCGCCCGCTCCCCATGCCCGAGGGGTCCTCGGACCGGTTCCTGGAGCCCATTCGCTGACGTTCCATGCGCTCGGCTCGCGCGCCGCTCACAGGTGAGTGAGCCACACGAGCGTCGCGTACGGGATGGTCACCTGCTCCCCCGGCGCATACCCGAGGTGGTCGTAGAGGTACCAGCGCAGGTTCTCCTGCATGCGCGCCCGGCCGGCCTCAGAGGAGCGAATGTACGAGGAGCGGGTCGTCCCCAGGGCGAGGATCTGCTCGGGGGTCATGCGGTCCTCCCAGGCGACCTGGGTGAGGGTCATCGGCGCGAAGCCGCCGCCCGGCGTGGGCGGGTTGTCGGGGCGGTGCACGTCGCCCGAGCGCATGATGCGCGTCAGTCGATGTACCCACGGGATCGACACGGCCATCTGATTCCACACGATCGCGAGCGCGCCGCCGGGTGCCAGGATTCGGGCCGCCTCGAGGCCCGCACGCTCGGAATCCACCCAATGCCACGACTGCGCAAAGACGACGATGTCATACACGTCGTTCGGTAACCCTGTCTCCTCCGCGACGCCGCCGTGCCAGGTGACTCCCTCGATCGACGAGGCCTGGGCGCGCATCGCCTCGGAGGGTTCGACCGCGTCGACGAGGAGACCGCCGCGAGCTAGGAGCTCGCTCATCTTGCCGGTGCCCGCGCCGATGTCGGCGGCGCGCAGCGGGCCACCCTGCCCCGACGCGTCGGCACCTCGCGCGCGCCGCGCGGCGTCGATCAACGCGGCCACGGCCTCGTCCGGGTAGGCGGGGCGCACGGAGTCGTAGGCGCCACCCTCCCCGACAAACGGATTGACCTCGAGCGAGGCGGACAGGGTGTTCGGCATCGTCTTTCGATCCCAGTTCTGTTGCCGTGAGCGAGGGGTGGCAGCGCGCCCGGCCGCGACCTCGTTGTCAGGAACACTCACAGGACCGAGCTCCCCAGTCGACACACGTTGTCGATGTAGTGGACGTGCCACGGCAGGCCTCGCCACTCCTCGTAGGTGAGCTCGCGAGACTTCTCGCGCGTGCGGTCGTCATTGCCGTGCAGCATCTCGACCAGGCGCGAGCTGTCCGCGACGAGCACGATCTCGTAGTTGAGGCCGAAGGAGCGCACGTCCATGTTCGACGAGCCAATGATGCACAGGCTCCCGTCGACGATCATGTACTTCGAGTGGAGCATCCGCGGCTTGTGGTACAGGTGGATGCGCACGCCCGCCTTCAGGAGCGGCCCGTAGTAGGAGCGCTGCGCGTGGCCGACCAGGAACTGGTCGAACTGCTCGGAGACGAAGAGCTCGACCTCGACGCCCGACAGCGCGGCGTTCGTCAGCGCGGTCATGAGGGCCTCGTCGGGGATGAAGTAGGGGCTCGTGATCGACACGTGCGTGCGCGCCGAGGAGATCATGTGGATGAACGCGCGCAGGTTCGGCTCGCCCGTGAACGCGGGGCCGGACGGGATGATCTGCATCGCCGAGATCTGCGTGTCCTCGTTCTCGGCTGCCAGCTGCGCGGCGGGCGGGATAAGGACATCGGGGGTCAGGATCTCCTTGCACGCGTAGTACCAGTCGACGGCGAAGACCGCCTGGATCTGAGCGACGATCGGGCCGGTGACGGACACGCTCGTGTCGTCGTAGAGCATGCCGGCCTTCGCGTACGAGGGGGTGTCGTAGTCGGGGGCCACAAGGTTGTGGGAGCCGACGTAGGCCTCGCGCCCGTCGATGACGAGGATCTTGCGGTGGTTGCGCAGGTCGGGGCGGCGGATCTGTCCGCGCAGCGGGGCGAAGGGCAGCATCTCGTGCCACTCGATGCCCATGGCGTTCAGGCGGCGGCGGAAGTCCTTGTGGCCCGGGATTGTGCGCATGCCGTGGTGGTCGACGAGCAGGCGGACGGTGACGCCGCGGGCGACGGCACGCTCGAGGGCCTCGTAGAAGGGGGCCGTGTACTCGTCCCAGGACGTCTGGTAGTACAGGGCGTTCACGTGGTGGGTGGCCGTATCGATGCTGGCGGCCATGGCCCGGAAGGTCTCGGCCGTGTCGTTGTAGAGGCGACCGACCCGCCCCACCGAGGCCGGGAAGCCGCTGAGGGTCCCGGACAGTCGCATGATCGAGGCGGTGTCATCGTCCGAGCCCGCGGGAAGGCCGTCGGGCCCGTCCGGCGCCTCGTAGTTCTCGGGATCGGGCGCGGTCGAGCCGGCCACGATGGCGTCGACCAGCTGGCGGGCTTCCGGGTCGTCGTCGAGCCTGCGGCCCATCGCCCACCACGAGCCAAAAATGAAGTACAGCGGCACACCCAGGAGGGGCCACAGGAAGATCAGCAGCAGCCACGCGGTCGACGTCGAGGCGCGGCGATGCTTGGGCACGATGCCGAGCGCAATGATACGGATGGCGAACTCGAAGGCCCCAAAGAGGAGCCACGCCCACAGCGGGGGTTCGGGATGTGGCGGCAGCATACGCCTATGGTAGCGAGCGCCCCAGATCCTGGTCGGCCCACCTCTGCCAATGCGGCGCGTAGGTCTGCCCGTCGCGCGCGAGCGCCCTGCTGCGCCGTTCGTCCTCGCCGGGGTCTGCGATCCAGATGACGAGATCGGCCTCGGCCTCGATAGCGCCGCAGCCCTCGATGATCGTCGGGGCGAGGGGGACGCGAATCGTCGCCCCGGTTATACCGGACTCCCAGTCCCAGGCCTCGTAGGAGGAGGCACGCCCTCCCCGCAGGTCCGCGGCAATTCGACGCGCGATGTGGGCGCCCTCCGCGAGGCCGTCCCAGCCGGGGTACCAGTCGTCGAGGTGCAGGACCTGCCAGCCTGGCAGGAGGGGCGTGAGCGCTGCGGCCAGGGTGGACTTGCCGGAGCCGGAGTAGCCGTCGATCGTGACGACCGGGACGCCGGGGCGCGCGCCCGCCTCACCAGACGAGGCCGTGGCCCGCACCCCCGCCAGGGCACTCAGGCGGGGGGCGAGCTCGCGGGCGGCCTCATCGGGGCCCATCGTGACGGGGACCGTGACCCGCAGGCCCACTCCCCCACTCACGTCTTCCCAGGTGAGGCCGCTCATCGGCCCACCAGGGCGAAGGTGCCCGCCCAGATGCTCGCGGCCAGCGCGATCGCGGGCACGGCGATGGCGACGACCATGAGGACGGCATCGGCGGCACGCAGGCGCGAGGGGCGCGCCCACGTTCGCTTGCCTGCCGCGCCGAAGCCTCGGGCCTCCATCGTGGTGGCCAGCTTGCCGGAGCGACGCAGCGCGAAGACCAGCAGCGAGAAGGAGCCTCGCAGGAAGGAACGGATGCGCGAGGAGTCACCGACGCCTCGGGCACGGCGCGCCCGCTCGAGGGCCTTCCAGTCGGCCGCCATCAGCGACGTCATGCGCGCGCCCGCGAGCGCAGCCAGCACGGGGCGGGCGGGCAGGTGCAGGATCTGCGCGAGGCCGTCGCCCATGTCGGTGGGGTCAATGCGGTCGAGCAGAGCAATCGCAGGCAGGACAATCGCGCACATGCGCAGGCCGATGCCCAACGCCAGCCACATGGAGTGATCCGAGATCGCTGCCGGCCCGAACTGCCAGTACACGGTTCCGCCCGGTGAGGCGTAGAGCAGCATCGACAGCGCGCCGAGCGGCGCGGCCAGCAGCAGCGGCGTCGCCTTCAGGAAGAAGCTGCGCGCCGACACACCCGACAGGGGCATGAGCGCAAGCTCGAGAATGACGGCAACGGCCGCGCTCACCGGGTCAATCGTGATCAGCAGGGGCGTGGTGGCGACCAGGAGGGCGAGCACGCGGGCGACGGGATTCGTACGCGCGAGGAGGCCTCGGGCGCCGCGCTTCGGGCCGCGACCGTGAACGTTCCCGGCGGGGGCGGCCCCGGCCTCGTCCGTGGAATCCTCGGGGGCCGCGCCACGCGTGCCGACCTGCCCGAGGTCGACGACGCGCTGGCCCATCGCGGCCACAAACGCGGGGTCGTGCGTGATCGACACCAGGGTGACGCCGCGCTCGAGGGCGGCGCGCAGGAGGCGCACAAGGCCGAGCCACGTGCCGCGATCCTGGCCGAAGGTCGGCTCGTCGAGGATGAGCAGCTCGGGTGCGCTGATGAGCGCGGTCGCCACCGACAGGCGGCGCTTCTCGCCGCCAGAGAGCGTCATGGGGTTGGCGCGCGCAAGTTTGGTCAGGCCCAGGGCCTCGAGGTGTTCGTCGACGAGGGGGGCGATCTCCTCGTCGGTCATGCCAGCGGCGCGCGGGCCGATCGCGAGCTCCTCGGCGACGGTGGCGGCCAGGAACTGGTATTCGGGCTCCTGGAAGACCATGGACATGCGGCCGAGCAGCTGCTTGCTGCTCCACTGGTGGGGGTCGCCGCGCGTGCCATCGGAGGTCTCGACCTCGACCGTGCCCTCCAGCGGCGGCAGAAGGCCCGCGAGGGTGAGTGCAAAGGTCGATTTTCCGGCGCCGTTAGCGCCAACGATGCAGGTGGAGACCCCGCGCTCGATCGTCAGGTCGATGCCGCTGCGCACGGGGACGGACGCGTCGTAGCCGATCGTCAGGTCAGCGACGCGGGCAATCGGGGTGGCATCAGACGAGGCCGGGGCAACCTCGGGGGCGGGTCCGACCTCGGCGGCGACGTCGTCGCCGGGAAGCCAGATGCCGCGCTCACGCAGGGCGTCACCCTGCTGGGCGAGGACCTCGTCGAGGGGGCCATCGGCGGCGATCGCACCGTCCGCGACCACGATGACGCGATCCACGAGAGAGGCCCACACGTCGACGCGGTGCTCGACGACGACGACGGTCGCGCCCGTGCGCTCGACGACCTTTTCGACGGCGGCGCGCACCTCGGCGACGCCGCTCGGGTCCAGGTTCGCGGTGGGCTCGTCCAGGAGCAGCAGGCCCGGGCCCATCGCAAGGATCGACGCCAGAGCCAGGCGCTGCTTCTGCCCGCCCGACAGCTGCGTCGTCGAATGATCCAGGGGGACGCTCAGGCCCACGGCCTCGAGCGAATTCTCCACGCGAGGCCAGATCTCCTCGCGCGCAACCCCCAGGTTTTCCATGCCGAAGGCCACGTCGTCGCCCACGCGGGCGAGGACCACCTGGGCCTCAGGGTCCTGCATGAGCAGGCCCACGCGGCCCCTCGCCTCGGCCGGAGCGACGCCATCGACGGTGAGCGTGCCGGTGGCCTCGCCCTCCTCGGCGCCGCCCAGCAGGCCGGCCAAGCCGCCCATGAGCGTCGACTTGCCCGACCCGGACGGGCCCAACACCAGCACGCGCTCGCCCGGCGCGATATCGAGATCAACGTCCGACAGCGCGGCGTTCTTACGCCCGGCGTGACGCCATCCCCAGCCGCGCGCGCACACGCGCGCGCCCGCCCCCTCACCCAGCGCAGCCGAGGCACCGGGCGAGGACACGGGGCGGGAGGAGGCGGGGTGGGCCTCGTCCATGGAACCGAAATCAGACAAGCTCACGCGCTCCACGGCCTGAGGCGAAGCGATCCAGGGCGCCTGTCTTTGCCAGCGCGTTCGTCAGCGCCCAAGCGAGGATACCCGCCAGGACAATACCCGACGCCATGCCGCACACGAGGTAGATCACGTTGTAGAGCACGCCCTTCGTGATGTGGCCGGAGAGGAAAAGCTCGAGGACCCACTCGAACGCAAAGGACACGGCGCCCGCAGCGCCCACGATCGTCACGTTGAAGCGGCGGTAGGCCACCAAGGCGAAGACGACCTCCGCGCCGAGGCCCTGCGCGAGACCCGAGTAGATGGTCTCGACGGCCCACTGGGAGCCCAGGGCCATGGAGACGGTGGCAGCCATCAGCTCGACGAAGAGCGCGGCGCCGGGCTTGCGGATGACGTAGCCGCCGAGCGTGCCGCCCAGCAGCCAGACGCCCGTCACCAGGCCACCCACACCGGGGCCGATAGTCTTGAGGAACTCGTAGCCTGCGCCGCCCACCTGGTTCCAGACGACAAAAATGAGGCCGCAAGCAACGCCCAGGACGGCGGCGGTGACGATGTCAATGACCCTCCAGCGGAGGGACGGAGCAGTGGATGCCATGCGAAAATACTCCCTTCGTGTTGCACGGCGGCCACGAGGGAAGAGCCTTCCTACGCCGGTATGATCCGGATCAGGTTCTACGGTCGGGGGTGGTCCCCTCTCAGCTCGCTTCGAGCTCCCGTGGCACTCTGGTGAGCATAGTCACTTGGTATTCATTCCGCTACTCATGCAGATGAGGACCGGTATGCGGGCCCTCTCCCGTGCCCCCGTCGCCGAGGACCCCGCGCGACGCGCGGCGCAGCAGGAAATGGCGGTTCGCGAAGGCCGCACCCACGATGAACGCGATCCAAATCAGCGAATAGACGAGGCCGGGGCGAGTATCGTCCCACATCGCCAGGATGACACCCATGCAGCCCATGAACGCCAGGACGATCCAGGCGCTGATCGCGCCGCCAGGGGCCTTGAACGTCGAGGCCGCATGCAGCTGGGGGCGCTTGCGCAGGTAGACCAGGTAGGACACGACGATGACAACCCACACGCCCATGAACAGCGTCGCCGACACGGAGGTCACCAGCGTGAAGGCCTCGGAAATCGAGCCGCCCATCCCCATGATGACGATGCCCGACAGGAGGCACACGCAGGACAGGAACAGGGCGTTGAGGGGCACGTGGTGACTGGACAGTCGGGCGAAGATGCCGGGCGCCTGCTCCTGGCGGGCCAGGCCGTAGAGCATGCGCGACGTGGAGTAGATACCCGAGTTCGCGCTCGACGCGGCCGAGGAGAGGACCACCAGGTTGACGATCGTGGCCGCGGCGCCCAGCCCGGTCAGCGAGAACATCGTGACGAAGGGGGACTTCTCGGGGCTCACCTGATCCCAGGGGGTCACCATCATGATGGCCGCGAGCGCAGCCACGTAGAAGAGCATGATACGAACGGGGATGGAGTTGACGGCCTTGGGCAGGGTGTTGTCCGGGTCGTCGGTCTCGGCGACTGTCGTGCCGACCATCTCGATCCCAATGAAGGCGAAGAGGGCGATCTGGAAGCCGCCGAGGAAGCCGGTGAATCCGGTCGGGAAGAAGCCGCCATGGCTCCACAGGTTCGAGACGGCGGCCGCGGTTCCCTCCTCGTCAACCGTGCCCATGGCGACCATGCCGAAACCGACGATGACCAGGGCGATGATCGCGACGATCTTGACGAGCGCAAACCAGAACTCCGTCTCGCCGAAGGCCTTGACCGTCATGGCGTTGAGGGCGAAGAGCAGCAGCGTCGTCGCACCGATGGGGATCCACGCGGGCAGGTCCGGCCACCAAAAGTGCGTGTAGCCGGTGATCGCGATCATGTCGGCGACGCCGGTGACCACCCAGCACGCCCAGTAGGTCCACCCCGTCACAAAGCCGGCCCAGGGGCCAATGAGGTCGCGGGCGATGTCCGCGAAGGTCGCGTACTTGTGGTCGGAGAGCAGCAGCTCGCCGAGGGTGCGCATGAACAGGAACAGGACCGCGCCGATGATCATGTAGACCAGCAGAATCGAGGGGCCCGCGACGGAGATCGTCTTACCCGATCCCATGAACAGACCCGTACCGATCGCGCCACCGATGGCGATCAGCTGGATGTGGCGGTTTTTCAGCGTGCGCTGAAGCTTTTCGCCACCCTGCTGGGGCTCACCGTGTTCGACGTTCTCAACTGTCATCGTTGTTCCTTCCGCCTGCTCCCAGCCTGGGGGCTTTTTGCGCGGCCTTTGCGCGCCTGCGTGACGCGCTTGACTATCCAACGCTACCGCACAGGTACGCGCATGACCGAATCCAGAGCTACGCATGGCAGATGCGGTGCATTCAAGTTAGGTTTGCCTTATGACGCAGAATTCGACGCCTTCGACGGGCGAGACCGCCACCCCCTCAACGGCCAAGGCCTCGTACCCCCTGATCTCCGTGGCCACGGTTACCACCGAGCGTGCCGCACGCTACGGCAAGCAGCTGGTGAGCCACATGGGCCACAAGATCACGGGTTCGTGGGACGAGGAAGCGGGCAGCGGATACCTGCTGTTCGACCGCGAGGGTCCGATCCTGGGGCGTTTCGACGTGATCGCGTCGGCGTCTGATCTGAGGCTTGAGCTGCGCACGGAGCCCGAGCGCGCCGATCGCCTCGAATTCATCGTCGGCATCCACCTGGCGCGCTTCGGCGCACGCGACAGCCTCGCTATTTCGTGGGAGCGCACCGACGGCAGCGAAGGTTCCACGCAGGGCCCCCTCACCCCTGAAGAGGTCGAGGCGCACGCCCGCGCCAAGAAGGCAGCACGCGAGGCGGCGGCGCAAGAGGCGGCGCGAGAGGCGGCGGTGCGAGAGGCCGGGCACGCGGAGTAGTCGCGGCGCGGCAACCCTCATCAATTCCGCACGTAATTCCCTGACGGACGGACGCGTTAGCGTCTCAAAAACCGCAGAATTCCAACGTTCTGACTTAAAATATTGAAACAGTCGCAGGGGAATTACGTGCGAAATTTCGGAGCGTTGACGCCCGCTCCCGGCAGATGTCGATGCAGTTCCCCCCACCATTCGGCACCGGGAGGCATTGCACTACTTTCGCCAGCGTTGCACTACTTAGCAGGGCATTGCACTAGTTAGGGAGCATTACACCAGTTAGGGAGCATTACACCGCCTGGGAACTGGTGTAATACCCAGCTAAATGGTCTAACACCACTTAGGAACAAGCCCCACCGCGCGGCCAGCGTCCGACCCCCGGAGGCATTGCACTACTTTCGCCAGCGTTGCACTACTTAGCAGGGCATTGCACTAGCTACTATCCAGTGCAATACTCCCCCATCTAGTGCATTGCTCCGTCAACTAGTGCAACGCTTCGGAGTCACAAGCTCCACCATGGTTCGCACAGCAACTCCCACACTGGGCATTACACCTCTTACGGGACGGTGCACCTCTTACGGGACGCTGCACCCGATCAGATCGGGTGTACTGCCTACGGATCGGGTGCAGCACCCACGCACACAAGCACAACCGTGGCGAATGCCCCGCCACCGTCCACCAATTCCGCACGTAATTCCCTGGCGACCGGACTTTGTAGCACCCCAAAAACCCCAGAATTCCAACGTTCTGACTTAAAAAGTTAAAGCATCTACAGGGGAATTACGTGCGAAATGTGGGGGACACACCCGGCCAGGCACTCAGATCACCACCCGTGAATCGCACCCACAACAAACCCCCACAGCCACAAGGCTGCGGGGGTTGTCATTCAGCTCATTGCCGCGCCACATCGAGACGCGCCGACATCAGCAGACACCGGCACGGAAGCGCAGACGCTCAGCGGCCCTCAAGGTAGTTCTTCGCCGCGATCAGGACCTGTTCCCACATGCCGATCGCGTCGTCGTACGCCTGGCGGGCCTCGGCCTCGTCGTCGGAAACCGACGCCAGACCCGACTCCTCCACGTGGATGGCGACGCCACCGCGCTCCTCGGACAGGGAGACCTCGACGCGGGTCGCGTACTCGTCCGGCAGCTCGTCGTCGGCGAGCGGGTACCAGCGGAAGGCAACGACATCCATCGGATCCTCGTCGGCCTTCTCGATCAGCCAGTCGCCGGCGTCCGGGTCGCTCACGCGATAGATGCCGTCATCCCCGAGCGTCACCTCGTGGTCACCCAGCGGGCCGTCGTTGACCCACCAGCCCGGCTCCGACACGAGCGCCCACGCGGCCTCAATGTCGCAGTCCACGACCACGTCGGTCTCGACGCGATCCAGGTCGTCCTCAACGTCGGCGTCAGAAGTCATGTCAAAGAAGCTCATACACCAACGGTACCGGGTCGGGCGCTCCCAGGCACGCGAATGGACACCCGAACCGGCACCCGTCTCCGCGCGCATACGACGAGGCCGTGGCCGGCCCCGCAGGGAAGCGAGAGTCAGCCACGGCCTCGGCGTGTCAAAGAGCCTCAGGCGAGACGCGTGATGCGGTAGCGCCAATCCACGGGGCCAACCTCGAGGGTCTCCACGCGGTAGTGCTGCTCGGAGTCCTGCAGGTGCGCGAACAGCGGCTCGGGCTGGTGGGGCGCGCAGATCTGGATGTTCTCGCCGACGGGCAGGTTATCGACCGCGGCGAAGAGGACCGCGTGGCGCACGACGCGGGGGATCGAGTGGATGACCAGCTCGTCCGCGCCCGGGCGGTGAATGACGCCGGCGCCGCCAGCGTGGACGTTGCCCGCAGAGGGGGCGCCGTCACCGCAGCCGCAGCCACCGGCCGTGGAGGCGATGGGCTCGGCGGCCATCTCGTGGGGACGCTCGGCGGGGGCGTCGTGTCCGCCGCAGCCGCAGCCACCCTGCTCGGGAGCCTGCTCGGCGGGGGCCTCGGCAGCCTCAGCGCCGTGGCCGTGTCCGCCGCAGCCGCAGCCGCCCTGCTCGGGGGCCTGCTCGACGGGGGCCTGCTCGGCGCGCGCCTTCTTACCTTCGCCACCACAGCCGCAACCGCAGCCGCCGCCCTCGGAAGGGACGGTGTTGGCGTCGACCAGCTTGAACATCTGACGGTCAGTCATGTCTTTTCCTTATCCTTCGGCCCGACGGGCCATTTCAGCGAACCTTACCCAGTGTAGGCATGCCTCAGCCGCGCACGCGCGTTCACTTAATGAGGAACTCGGCCTCGACCTCGACGCTGACGTTGAGGGGCAGCGCGGCGACGCCCACGGCGCTGCGTGCGTGCTGGCTGCCGAAGATCTCGCCGAACAGCTCGGAGGCGCCGTTGATCACGCCGGCCTGGCCGTAGAAGTCGGGGCGCGAGGACACGAAGCCCACGACCTTCACGACGCCCGCGAGGTTGTCGATGCCGCCCGCTGCTGCGGCGGCTGCGGCCAGGGCGTTGAGGGCACACACGCGCGCCGCGTCCTTGGCGTCCTCGGGGTCCGCGCCGTCCTCGCCGACCGCGCCGATGCACACGGGCTCGCCGTTCACGACGGGGATCTGGCCGGAGGTGCGCACGACGCCACGGTCGATGACGGCCGGCACGTAGGCGGCGACGGGGGTGGCGACGGCGGGCAGTTCGAGGCCGAGCTCGGCGAGCTTCTCGGAGGGGAGCATGAGGGGTCCTTTCGTTGTGATCGACGAGGCCGGGGCCTCGTCCTCTGGTTCCAGTTTAGTTGCGCTGATCCCGGGGGTGGCGAGTGAGGGTGCGGGCGTGAGATACCGGCTGGGACCTCGGCGAAAAAGACGCGATGCAGGCATGCGTGCGCCCCGCGTGTCGACAATCATGCGGGGCGCACTATTCAGGAAGGCTCAGCCCTGGGGTGCGGCCGGGGGCTGACCGCCCTGACCCGGACCGCCCGCCGGGGGCTGACCGCCAGCCGGCGGCTGGCCACCCTGTTCCGGACCGCCGGCCGGGGGCTGTCCGCCCATCCCCATGCCGCCCTGACCGGCGGTCGCCTCTGTGGCGGTGCCGTCGACGCTCACCGTGTAGGTGGAGCCGTTGGTCATGCCGGAGGTCGAGTAGATGACGTTTCCGAAGGCCTTGGGCGAGGTGTAGGTGCCCAGGACGGAACCGGAGGAGTCCGTGATCGTCACGGTGGATCCGGCGGAGCCGTTCGCGGAGGCGGAGACCCAGCCCTGGCCGTCGGTCGTGGTCGGCGTCTCCACCATCTCGTTGGTAGCGAAGGCGATGACCGTGCCACCCGTGATGCTCATGGTGCCGTTGCTGTCAAGGCTCGAGTTCGCGCCGGACGCCGGGCCGTAGACGGTCGTCGTGCCTCCGCTGATGGTCAGCGAGCCGTTGGAGTCGAGGCCGTCGCCATTCGCGTTGACGGTCACGGTTCCGCCGGTGATGGTGAGCTGCTCGCCGGTGTCTTCCATCGAGCCGCCACCGTCAGCCATGCCACCGGGGCCCATCTGCTGGGTGGTGGTCGTGTCGGTGGTGGTCGTGTCCGTGGTGGTCGCGGAGTCCGAGCTGGATTCGGCGACAGCGGCCAGGCCGGCCTCGACCGTGATCGAGCCCGAGGCGTTGATGCCGTCATCGCTCGAGGTCAGGTCGACGGTGCCGTCGGAGATTGTGATGAGGCCGCCCTCGAGGGCCTCGTTCGACTGCGTGACAGTCACGGTTGCACCATCCAGGACGGCCGCGACCTCGGTGTGCACGCCATCGTCGCCGGAAGCGGCGGTGATCGTGCCGGAGCTCAGGCGCAGCGCGCCGTTGGAGTGGATGGCGTCATCCCCGGCGTCGATGGTGGTCGTGCCGCCGTCGACGATAATGTAGGTCTGCGCCTTGATGCCCTTGGTCGAGCCCGTGGAGGGCTTGCCGGCCGACGCGCCGCCGCCCGAGGTGATCGACAGGGTGCCGCCGGTGACGATCGCGTCGGTGTACGCGTCGATGCCGTCGCCGCCCGAGGTCAGGGTGACGGTGCCGTCCACGATGGACACGTAGCCCTTGGTGTCGTCGTTGTCCTGGTCGGACTTGAGGGCGTCGCCGCCGGAGTTCACGGTGACGGTGCCGCCGGCAACAGTCAGGGAGTCCTTGCCCCGCAGGCCATCATCCGAGGCAGTCGCGTTGATCGTGCCGCTCAGGACGTACAGGTCGTCCTTGGAGGTGATCGCGTCCGAGGCGCCGGAGGTCACGTTGAGGGTGCCCGAGCCGGTGATCGTCAGGTCCATGTCGGCGTAGATCGCGGCGTTCGCGTCCTCGGTGCCGGTGTAGGTGCCGTCGGTGATCGTCGACGTGCCCTCGAGGGACAGGACGAGGTCGTCACCGCTGGTCGCCTCGATCGCGGCGCCCGTGGACGAGGTGATGGTCGCGTTGTCGAGGATCAGGACGACCTGGTCCTCGGCTCCTGCGGCCACGACGACCTTGCCGGTGAAGGATCCACTGAGCTTGTAGACGCCGGCCTTGGAGATGGTCAGCACGCCATCGCTCACGCTCACGGCGTCGGACGAGGAGGTCGCGGTCGTTCCGCTGAGCGTCACGTCGACGGCGTCCGAGGCCTTCCAGTCGCTGTCCTTCACGTAGGAGGCCTTCGCGTTCGAGGCCAGGGCGTCGGCCGCGGTGGGCGGCGCGGTCGTGTCGCCGTTGGTTCCGGAGGCGGCGACGGTCGCGGTGGCCGTGGTGGAGCCGGAGCCGGAGGAGGTCACGCCCGAGGAGCTGCAGGCACCCAGCGCCAGCGTTCCAACGAGGGCGATCGCGCCGATCGTCCGGGCGGGGGTCATGATCTTCTTCAGGGCTTTCATTGATTCGTCTCTTTCGTGTGCTTAAAGCTTGTGTTTCTTATGCTCAGCGCTTTCGTTTCGTGTGCTGTCGAAACCGCGGGCGCCGGTGTTAGGTCTGTCAGGCCGCCATCGCGAGGGGCGCGTCGTGCGTAAGCTCGGGGACCTCCACGTATTCGTGAAAGTACCGGTCCAGCGTGCGGTGCCACTTGTTCGCGGGCAGGTGGTGCATGGCGGCCATCGCGGTCCCGTACTTGGAGATCTTCACGGGTCGCACGCCGCCCTCCCACAGGAGGTGGTCGACGATCGAAGGGGTCGCGCCCGACTTCGTTTCGATGATGACCAGGTCGGGGCGGGCAACCTCGGTGCCATCCGTGCGCAGCGAGCGCCATGACAGGTTCGTGTCCACCGTCGCGCGTCCCACGCCACCGGGCAGAAGCAGGGTGTTGCGCTCGTAGGATCCAGCGAGCACCGGCTCGAGGGCTGGCACCAGGTGGCCGTAGCCCGTCTTCTCGACCTTGCCGGCCACCCACGTGCGGCGCTCACCCGCGAGAGGGGCCCCGGCCTCGTCCCAAGAGATCGGCATACGCTTCTTGACGGTCACGCCGCGCGGGCCGCGGGTCTTGACCTCCAGGAAGGACGCGCCCGAGGAGAGGTAGGAGCGGGTGCGGACCTTGAAGCGGCGGCGGCGCTTGAGCGCAGTCAGCAGGTACGAATCCATGTCGGGGGTGTCGTAGTAGGTGGAGGCGTAGCCCTGGGACACCTGGCCGTCAATCTGCAGAACCTTTGTGTCCTCAGGGAGGTGGCTCAGAATCGCCAAGGCCGTGGCGGCGTCCAGCGCGTACTTGCGGTCCACTCGGGTCAGCATCGCCGCGCGCTTATTCAGTTCATCGAGGCCGATCGAGTCGAGGTCGGCGAGAATCGAGTTCAGGGTGGCGTTCATGAGTCGTGTCCTTGGTGGTGGTCTGCGGGGTGGCGGTTGTGGCGGCTGGCTGGCCGGGCCGGCGTGTCAGGCGACCTTCGAGCGAACGTCCACGAGAGTCAGGTCGTTCACGAGGTCGAGCTTGACGACATTCACCGAGGCGACGGACGCACCGAGGCGCTGCTCGAGGGCAGCCTTCAGCTCGGCCGGGTCGGCGATCGCGCGGTCCAGCTGGACGGTCTGCGAGGTGTAGCGGCCGAAGACCAGCTTCGAGTCACCGAAGGCCAATGCCGCGAGGATCAGCGCGATGAGGCCACCGAGCAGCGGGGTCACCGCCGAGGACATGCCCGTCAGGAGGCCCAGAGCCAGTGAGGCAAAGTAGTAGGCGATTTCCGTCTGCGAGATCTGATCCGAACGCAGTCGGATGATCGAGAGAACACCGAAGAGGCCGAGGCCAAGGCCCGCGCTCACAGTCGAGTTCGCGAGGATGATCGTGACGGCGAGGACGCCGACATTCACACCGAGGAAGGCTGCGACCAGGTCGGCACGGCGGTGGCGTGGGAAGTACAGGCCGAACACGAGGGCGGCCATGGCAACCAGGTCAATGGCGATCAGAATCAGGGCGGTCATTGGTGTCTCCTTTTGTCGATGCACCAATTTCCCCACTCGACCCTATGAAGAACCTATGAAGCTCTCATATTTCTCATATGACTTTTGGGAGTGTTCCTGTGCGGCGCCGCTAGTGTTCCGGGCGCCTCTTGTGTGTTTGGGCCGGGCTGCTTTGAGTGCCCGTGGGCGGCGGCCCGCCCGCGAGTCGTCCGCGCCGCGAGCTTCGCTCGGCGCGTCGTCTCGAAGCCCGGCCAGGCCCCGCCACCGCCCACGGGCACCGCAGCCAGGCCCACCAATCCCTCCGGTGCCCTCCACACCAGTGGGGCCGGGTCGCTGATGTGTGGCTCTGCGCGTCCTCTCGAAGCCCGGCCAGGCCACTCCGCCGCCCACCGGCACCGCGCCCAGCCCTCGCAGCGCTCATCGCTGAGCCCACACCCAATTTCGCACGTAATTCCCCCACGACTGCTTCAAGTTTTGAATTCAGACCGTTGGAATTGCAACGTTTTTAGACATCGTTGAAACTTCATTCAATCGAATTACGTGCGACTTTTCTGGAGGCCAGGACCCGAGACTGCCCACGGAGACCGCAGCCAGGCCCTCCATCCCTCCGGCACCCTCCACAACTATGGGGCTTATTGTGCTCACGTGTTGCCCTGACCCCGCTGCCACCCACGGGCACCGCAGCCTGGCCCATTGGAGTCGCAGCCAAGCCACACCCCAACCCCACAAGCCTCACGTCCAGCCTTCACACCCAATTTCGCACGTAATTCCCCTACGACTGCTTCGAGTTTTGAACTTAGATCGTTGGAATTGCAACGTTTTCCGACTTTATTGAATCTTCTCCCAATCGAATTACGTGCGACTTTTTGGGGGTCCGACTCCGAACACCACCACGGGCACCGCAGCCAGGCCTCCCCACCCGCGTCTAGGCCCCACAAGCGCGACAAAATTCGCCCTGCTCGCCTGAAACCGATGACACCAATGCGGGTGGCTCACTGCCAGGAGATGAAACCACCGACACCTCTGCGATCTCCTTGCCGCACACGTTTGAAACCGCTGACACCTCTGCTCGCACAAAAGAGCCAATTTCAGGCCGTTTTCCGCCCGCAAAGGTGTCACGGGTTTCGTGCACCCCTCGCCAAGCACCCGCAAAGGCGATGACGGTTTCACCCTCGCCGGACGCTACGCCCACAGCCCAAACCTCGCGTGGCGTGCGCACACGCCACAACGCCGGTGGCACACTGGCCACATGACTGACACCCCCACACCCCGCACCCGGACAAATGAGCCGGCCCAGGCCTCGTCCCTCCCGTCCCTGGCGATCACCGGCGCGTCCGGGAACGTCGGAGGTACCACCGCCCGCCTCCTGTCCGAGCGCGGCCTGCCCCTGCGCCTGCTCGCGAACACGCCATCGCGCGCGCCCGAGCTGCCGGGAGCCGTCGCGGTGAAGTGCTCGTACGAGGACACGCTCACAACACGCGTCGCGCTGGAGGGCGTTGACGTCCTCTTCATGGTGTCCGCGCCCGAGAGCGAGGACCGCCTGGACAAGCACCTCGCTTTCGTCGACGCGGCGGCCGCCTCCGGGGTGCGCCACATCGTGTACTTGTCCTTCCTGAACGCGGCGCCGGACTCGACGTTTACGCTGGCGCGCACGCACTTCCACACGGAGGAGCACATCAAGGCGTCGGGCATGACGTACACGTTCCTGCGCGATTGCTTCTATGCGGACTTTTTCGTGGAGCTGCCGGACGAGGAGGGCCGCATCCTCGGGCCCGCCGGCGACGGGCGCGTGGGCGTGGTCGCGCGCGAGGACGCGGGGCGCGTGGCCGCGGGGATCCTGGCCGATCCGAGGCGCTACGAGAATCAGACTCTCGACGTGACGGGCCCCGAGGCCCTGACCCTCGACGAGATCGCCGCAATCCTCACCCGCGTATGGGGCCACCCCGTCACCTACGTGCGCGAAACCGTCGAGGAGGCGTACGAGTCCCGCAAGAAGTGGCTGGCCGCCCAGTGGGAGTACGACTCGTGGGTGTCGACCTACACGTCGATCGCGCGCGGCGAGATGGACGTCGTCTCCACGACCGTGCGCGACGTGACGGGCCGCGACCCGCTCACCTTCGAGGAGGTCGCCCGCGCGGCGCTCGCATCGGGCCGCTGACCGTCGCGGTTGTGGCTTCGTGGGCCCCGGCTTCGCTTCTCTTCTCAGGGACGAGGCCGGGGTTGCTTCATGCTCTCATGCTTGCTTGCACCCTTCGCCTATACTTGCGTCCCCGATCACACGGCTGCTAGCGTCAAGTCATGGAACACATGTCTGTGAACACTCATCCGGAGATCGTGCCTCCGGTCCTATATGTACCAGTCGATGAGCGAGCCGATGGGGAGCTCGGTTTTTCGCTCGCCCACATGTTCGATCAAACGACTGTACTTTTGGCATACACGTCTCTCGACCGACTCCTTGATGGGTTGGGCGAAACACAACGATGGGGTGTCCTAGAGACAAAACGACTTCCAGAGGTTCAGGAACAAACCAATTTTGACAAAATTGAAATTGACCGCTACATCGAACCCGATGCTCGCGAACGGAAAGCCCAATGACCGCGGATCTCGTTATCACTGAAGATATGCTTCTCCAAATGGCGAAAACATACGAGCGGCTGGAAGAGTCAATAAAAGATCTGCCTGCACAATTACCGCTTGAGGTTGACGCGGGAATTGCAACAGCATTAATAATGGACATGTTTGGAGTCCTTGACTATGCCGGAACAGCATTTGCCCAGAACTGCAATGTATGCTCTACCAACCTACGAACATTAGTCAACCAACATAAAGAAAATGAGGAAGAAGTTACACAGCATCTGGAAGCACTTGGAAAGCAGATGAAATAATGGCACCTAATTCCTCCTCACTCATCGACACACGCATTTATGGAAATCCTGACGACATTCGTGATGCTGCCGCAAAGGTGCGAAAAATCTACGAGGCATTGAACGATGCGTATATCGAAATGAGCAACTCACTCGTCCCACTCCCCGAATACTGGGGAGGCGAGAGCGCTAACGCATATGAGGAACTTCTTAATGCCTTTCGTTCATGCACTGGAGAAAACTCTAGCTATACATACAACGTCTGGGAGGCAATGCGAGCATACGCACAACAGCTTGATTATCACTACCGCGATATGGAGACCATTCGACATAATGCGATAGCCTGCGGCCTTACGATCATTAATGGATACGATATCGTCTCACCTCCTCCACTCGGCACGGAACCAGTAATGCCGCCATACGATGCTCCTGAGAGGGAGCACAACATTTATCGAGCTGATCGTTACGAGTACGAGCAAAGCAAGCTTCGCATCGAGGATTTCGAAGGATTAAAACTCCGTGTGCAGGAAGTTAGAGACGATCTCGAAGAATGGGTGAGGAAACATTTATCAAATGTCCAAGCGGATCCACCCCCTTCTTTCGTTAAGTTCGTCGACGACCAGCGGAAGGAACTCGTGGAAAGACCATGGCAGTTACTCCCTGATTTAGTCGATCAGTCGTTCGCAATTCGCGCAGCTAGTCGCCAGGACAAACTCACAGATGCCGTGAACTCTTTCAGCAAATCAATGAATTCACCAAAGGTAACTCAAATTCGGCCCACGGTGGACTTAAAGATTCAAAGAGCCATGGAGGCAAAACAAGGAGCTCGATCCGCAGCATCATTATCTTCTAAGGTCAGCACTGGAGCAACGGCTGCTGGTGGCCTGCTTCTCGCATATGATGTTGCGACCGCTGATAATCCATCAGAGAAGGCCATTTCAGGTATTGCTGGGATGATTGGAGGCGCAGAAGTTGCATCCTGGGTTTCCGCTGCCGTCGTCCGGCGCGGCGGAAGTGCTCTTCTAGGAACAGTTCTCGGCGGACCGGTCGGAGCGGTAGCAGCTATTGCGATCACGGAGGGCGTCGCATGGTCCTACAGACAGCTTCCCCTTGAATACCGAGAACGCGTTGACGCTACTCTTTGGCACTGGCCCTACTACATCGGCCTGGGGTGGTAAGCGTGGCTCGTCCTTCCTCATTTTTGGCGAGAAAACCTCACGACAGTTCGCCTCGGGGCGTGGACCTGGCGACGCGAGACTTGTGGAAGCTCACCGCGATCGCCATTGTCGTTAACGCCGTCTTGGCGGTGGGCGCCTACTGGGTTTTCTCGTTCATTCGCATCGGCCCACTACAGCTGCTCTTCATCTGGTTCCCCCTGTACCTGGCCGCCGCACTCCCCCACCTTGTCGAGCGAAGTGTGCGCCCATTCTGGTCATCACGTCCCCATTTTGAGGACGGCTCCATCGTCATTTGGGGCAACCACCAGTCCATCGCGCTCATCACGACCGGATTGCTGCTGTACGCCTTCGCGGGAGGGACGATGGCCGCGGGTTTCACGACGGGACAGCCCTTCCATGCCGCGATGTATGTGTTCGCCGTTGCATCCATGGCCTATCTCGAGTGCAGCCGTAATCCCGGCAAGGATCTCATCATCGCCCTGACTGACAAGCAAAAGACAACTCTGACCCCCGAGGGAATCTCCTTCCACTTCCCGGAGCTACTGTCCGTCGAGGAAGACTCCAACGACCGGGATGTCACCATCCTGTGGACGGATAACGTCACCATCGATGACATCATCCATCCAACGATATTTCTCGAAGCAGACCCCGACACATACGACGGACCATGGGGCATCTCCTCCGAGCGCATCGGCATCCCCTTCACCGGCCTCGACGCCCTCATCCAGCACTTCAACGAGCACCCCGAGGACCGGCCACTCCTGGCCACGCCGGAGGGCGTCGAGCTCGTCAACGACATCCTCACCGAGGCCCACATGGAACTCACAACCCCACAAAGGAGCCACGCATGAGCACCAAGAAACGCATCCTCGTCACTCTGATCGTCGCGGTTCTGGCCGCGATCGTCATCTACCCGATGCTGCCCCTCGAATACCGCGACCGCGTCGTCGCGATCCTCACCCACCCGCTGTACTACCTGGGCTTGGGTAACTGGTGAGCGCTCCGATAGAACGCGCTTAACCCAGGAAGGCAGCGGGATCGTCCACGAGTGCATCCAGCACTCGGAACGCCGCGCCCCGAACCGTCAGCGACGCAGAATCCGGCAGCACCTCAACGATCGGCGAGGACCACGGGGCCTGCAGCGTGCGCGTCTCAATCTCCTCGCGCGCCGGATCCAGCAGGGCACCACTCAGCTCCGCAACCGCACCGCCCAGCACGACGTGCGGGATATCCATCGCGTTGATAACGCCTGACAACACGCGCCCGAGGGCCGCCCCGGCCTCCGTCAACACGGCGCGCGCACGCTCCTGCTCCGCGCCCACGGCAAGCGACTCTGAGGTCTTCACCCCGGCCTCGTCGACGAGGCCCGCGCAACGCAGAATCCCGCGCGGCCCGGACCCCGCGGGGGCGCCCACATGCTCGGCGAGGGCGCGCACACCCAGGTAGGCCTCGAGACATCCACGCGCCCCGCAACGGCACAGCGGCCCATTGGGATCCGCGCACATGTGCCCGATTTCGCCGGACCAGGCACGCGCCCCGCTCATCGGTCGATGATCGACGATGACGCCAGCGCCGACGCCAACCTCGCCCGACACGTACACAAAGGTCGACGGACCACCGGCCACCCCCGGTCGCGTGTAGGCAACCGCGTAGGCCGCCAGATCCGCTTCGTTCGCGACGACCACCGGATTCAGGTCGGCGAGCGGGGCAAGTAGCTGGTCATGCGGGATGTCTCGCCAGCCCAAGTTCGGGGCGAGCGCCAGCCGGCTCGGCGACACCAGGCCCGGCAGCCCAACGCCCGTCCCGAGGAACAGGGCGGCGTCGGGCAGTGTGTCTTCTAGCAGAGTGTGGGCCTCTTGGGCCGCGAGCGCCATCGTCTCCTCCGGCGCACTGTCGGCGAAATCCCGCTCAATCCGTCGGTGCCCGAGCTCCCTTCCAGCGAGGTCGACGAGCATGACGTCGAGGCTCGCAACGTCCACTTCGACGCCGAGGGCGACGGCGCTGCCCTCCGCGGGGGTGAGGCGGTTGGCCGGGCGGCCACGGCCGCCGCCGTCGCCGGGTTCGAGTTCTCGCACGAGTCCGGCACCCACCAGGTCGTCCACGAGGCGCGAGATAGTCGCGCGTGTCATTCCGGTGCGCTGCGAGAGGCCTGCGCGCGTGACCTCGCCCGGCAAGGCGAGGATGTTGCGTAGCACCGTCGACATGTTGGATGCGCGCACGTTTTCCGACTTCACGCCGCGGTTCTGAGCGCCTATCCCCCGCTCCGAGGAGCGCGGCGAAGCGACCGGGCCGCGACTGATGCGGCCGGCGTCGTTGGCGCTGTCGGAACGGGTCGGCATGGACCCAGGCTACCGTGTCGGGGCGGCGGTGCCCACCCGTCGCACGGACTTGTCGGAGGGCCTTGACGAACGCGCACGCAGGTATTAAGTTTTACCCCACAACAAATAAATTGTGACGATGCAAACACGGCGCACAAAGGCCGCGCGACCAAACACACGGGAACGGCACACGCGCCAACATTCGCCGCCACACAACGACGCGCAGCGCCACCGACGACGCGGCACCATCCCCCTCCAACTGAACACCGACGTTCGAAAGGACACCACCATGACAACCACGCCCGACAACAAGTTCTCCTTCGGCCTGTGGACGGTCGGCTGGAATGCGGTCGACCCCTTCGGCACGGGGACCCGCCCGGTGCTGGACCCGTGGGAGTACACGGAAAAGCTCGCAGAGGTCGGGGCGTGGGGCATTACCTTCCACGACAATGACGTGTTCGACTTTGACGCGTCGGATCAGGAGCGTCACGACCGCGTCATGAAGGTGAAGGAGGCGGCAGACGCAGCCGGCCTCGTCATCGAGATGGTCACGACGAACACGTTCACGCACCCGGTCTTCAAGGATGGCGGCCTGACGAACAACGACCGTTCGATCCGCCGTTTCGGCCTGCGTAAGATCCTGCGCAACGTGGATCTGGCTGCGGAGATGGGGGCGACGACCTTCGTCATGTGGGGCGGACGCGAGGGCGCGGAGTACGACTCGTCGAAAGACCTGAACGCGGCGTTCGACCGCTACAAGGAGGGCCTGGATACGGTCGCCGCCTACATTAAGTCGCGCGGCTACGACCTGAAGATTGGCCTGGAGCCGAAGCCGAATGAGCCTCGCGGCGACATTTTCCTGCCGACGGTCGGCCACGCGCTGGCCCTCATCGCGCAGCTGGAGCACGGTGACATCGTGGGCCTGAACCCGGAGACGGGCCATGAGCAGATGGCGGGCCTGAACTACACGCATGCGCTTGCGCAGGCGCTGAACGCGGGCAAGCTCTTCCACATCGACCTCAACGGCCAGTCGGGCATCAAGTACGACCAGGACAAGGCGTTCGGCCACGGCGACCTGGCCAGCGCGTTCTTCACGGTCGATCTGCTGGAGAACGGCTTCCCGGGCGGCGGCCCGCGCTACGAGGGTCCGCGCCACTTCGACTACAAGCCGAGCCGCACGGAGGGCATGGAGGGCGTGTGGGAGTCCGCGCGCGCGAACATCGAGATGTACCTGACTCTCGCCCAGAAGGCTCGCGCGTTCCGCGAGGATCCGGTCACCCAGGAGCTGCTCGAGGCTGCGTCGGTTCCCGAGCTGGGCGAGTCGACGCTGGCCGCGGGCGAGTCCCTCGAGGACTTCCTGGCGGATCGCAGCTCCTACGAGGAGTTCGACACGCAGGCCGCGGGCGAGCGCGAGTACCACTTCGTGGAGCTGTACCAGCAGGCGATGCGTCACCTGATCGGCTGATCGTCTCTTCGACGAGGAGTTGTGTGATGGGCGAGAGGCCTTTCGTTGCGGGTGTCGATTCGTCGACGCAGTCATGCAAGGTGGTCGTATGGGATCCGGTGTCGGGCGAGGTGGTGCGCGAGGGTCGCGCGCCGCATCCGGAGGGCACCGAGGTGGATCCGCGCGCCTGGTGGGACGCGTTGAACGAGGCCGTGGCTGCGGCCGGCGGGTTGGACGACGTGCGGGCGCTCAGCGTGGGCGGCCAGCAGCACGGCATGGTCGTGCTGGATGAGCGGGGCGAGGTGATTCGACCGGCCCTGCTGTGGAATGACACGAGGAGCGCGGGCGCAGCTCGGGATTTGATCGCGGAGCGCGAGGGGGATTCGACGGGCGAGGCCTGGTGGGCCGATGCCACGGGCTCGGTTCCCGTCGCGTCGTTAACGGTCACGAAGCTGCGGTGGTTGGCGGATCACGAGCCGGAGGCGGCCCAGCGCGTGGCTGCGGTGTGCTTGCCGCACGACTACTTGACGTGGCGGATCGCGGGCGGTTTTGAGCGCCTGGGGTTGGAGGGGTTGGCGACGGACCGGTCGGATGCCTCGGGGACGGGGTACGTGGATCGGTCGGGGTCGGCGTATCGGCGTGACATTCTCGCCCAGGCGCTGCGCTGTGACGAGGAGCGTGCCGAGCGCATCGTGCTGCCGTGGATCCCGGAACCGTACGAGGTCGTGGCTCACGGGGACGAGGCGCGCGGCTGGGGCGAGATCTCCCTGGGGCCGGGCGCTGGTGATAACGCGGCGGCGGCCCTCGGCGTTGACTTGGGTCCGGGCGCGGCGATGCTGAGCCTGGGGACGTCGGGCGTGGTCGCGGCGGTCTCGGAGTCTGCCGTGTCGGATCCGTCCGGCCTGGTCACGGGCTTTTCGGACGCGTCGGGCCGGTGGCTGCCGCTGGCGTGCACGCTGAACGCGTCGCGGATTATCGACGCGATGAGGCGGGTGACGGGCCTGGGGTACGAGGAGTTCGACGAGGCCGCCCTGTCAGTTCCGGATGCGGGTGGGCTGCGGCTGATCCCGTACTTCGAGGGCGAGCGCACCCCGAATCTGCCGGATGCGACGGCGACGTTGGAGGGCATGACGCTGGCGAATTGCGACCCCGCGCACGTGGCTCGCGCGGCGGTCGAGGGGCTGCTGATGCTCATGCGCGGGGCCCTGGACGCGGTGCGCGCGCAGGGTGTGCCCATCGAGCGGGTGGTCCTCGTCGGCGGCGGGGCGCGGTCGAGAGCGGTGCGGTCCCTGGCCTCGGGCATCCTGGGGGCCGAGGTGGAGGTCCCCTCCCCCGCCGAGTACGTCGCCCTGGGGGCGGCGAAGCAGGCGGCCGCCCTGAATGTCGCGGGCCTGGGGGCGTGCGGGCAGACCCATCGCTGCGCGGACCGGGCGGGTGGCTCCGATGTTTGACGAGACGATCACCCGCTGGGGGACGCACAGCGCAAAGTGGGACTTGCTGGCCGCGCACCTGGGCGAGGATGCGCTGTCCCTGTCGGTCGCGGACATGGAGTTCGCGACGTGCCCGAGAAGGTCGGCACGATCCTTTCGACCCTCGATTCGGCGTTCAACTGGAACCTGCTCCTGCTGGTGCACGAGCTGGTCGTGCTCGTCGGCTCGGTCATGAAGCTGCCGACCGTGCCGGTGATGCTGGTGTCGTGCGCGACCGCCATGTTCAACGCGGTCGTGTTCCAAGGAGTGTCCTTCTCGAACTCGGTCGCGGCCTCCGTGAACGGCTTCAAGGTAGACATGGTCGCCAAGAGCGGCTTCCAGGGAAATTGCGTGCAACTTTTCAGGGAGGATCGTGTTCCCCCTGTTGACGAGGCCAAAGTTTCGTCTTGTGGGCACACTTGCAGCTCCGGTGCCCTCATCGACCTCAACATGGCAGACCAACCTGTCAAGGCACTTACACATCCAGCACCGTGTAGAGTTCAGTATTGTCAAGCTACAAAGGGGTGACAGACACAGCAGGATAGTCATCATCATGGGTCTCGTTCCCCACCCGCCACGAGAGAGTCCTCAGCATATGGAAGCGACACCAAAACAGAAGTTCAGCGCACTCTACACATCGGAGCCCCAACTCACGCGAGCGCTGGCCGCAGAATTCCGCCACGATCCGAAAGCGACTGAGCGCTACTTCTCGTCCCTGCTAGGCGTAAAGCTTGGCGAACTCACCGAAGTGGGGTGCGAGAAAGATCAGCACGTAGACATTCTTCTGAAGTTCGAGCACAAAACCATTGCCATCGAAGCCAAGATTGACCACGAGATCAGTGAGGATCAACTAGAGCGAGAATCGACGGTCGCCGATTACCTGATGCTACTCGTCCTTGACGTCGATGATGCAGCGGATTACCAACACATGGTCGCCCGAGTTCTGACCTGGGATAAAACACTCTCCGAGTTCCCCGAGCCTCGCATTCTACTGTCAGACGTCGAGTCTCTTTGCACAATAAAAGTCCAGGTGGAGCGAGTGCTGCGCAAGACGCTGAGAAATATGACGATCCCAGACGGGTGGTACCTCAAAGTCAATCGCGGGGATTCAGGAATGCCCGGAATCACTGTCAAGTCCCCAGAGCTTCCTAACGGAGATCAGCTCTTTGGACAGATCGAGGTAACACGTAACTCAATGAAAGAAACGCTAAACGAAGTACGTCTCAATTTTTACGCTGGGACCTACGTGGACGATGTCGATAAGTGTTATCCACCCGCGGATTCTTACCCCCCACCGTCATGGATCAACAACGCTCGAGTTCTCTATGAGTCGGTGTTGGAAAAGGATCCCTACGCTCTCGGAATCAGTACGCACAAGCCTCGCTTCGTGGAAAGTCAACTAGGCAAACGCCGACACGAACTTACGATGAAACATCTGGAAGATGTTCCTTGGCTCGCTAAAGGATACATCGAAACGGCCATTGGCGTCCGAGCATATTCCAAACCAATCTCCGAGATCGATGACCTCGCAGATACGGCGATGCGTCTCTTCACAGCCTGGTTCGACGCTCTCGAAAAACAATCACACGAGTAAGGGGCTCTTCCGAGTTGAGTGTGGGTGACCGGGTCTTGGTCGGGGGTTGCGGGTAGAGGTCGAGGTCCTTGATGATGAGCGGACTTCTACCCCCGCTGTCGTCAAGGACCTCGACAATGTCTCACCCTACCTGCTGCTGCTCTGCGTCGCTTGATCGTTGTGATCGGTGTGATCTGCTCGTCGGTTTGGAGGGCTTCCATCTGGTTGCTGTCGCTCGACGTGAGTGTGGTCTGGTGCTCGACATAGAGTCCTGTGATCGCTGTGCTGGATGCCCTGGGTGTGGGGTGATCGCTCAAGGCCACGGGCGCGTGGTGGTGGAGGTGATCGACGCGCCCTGGGCCGGGGTCCCGGTGCGGATCCGGTGGTTTAAGCGGCGCTGGATATGCCGCGAAACCACCTGCCAGACGGTGACATTCCTGGAGCATGACGAGCGGGTGTGTGCACACCGGGCGCGTCTGGGCGCCCGGGCGATCCGCTGGGCGATCCGACAGTTGCGCTTCGAGGGAGCCAGCATTGCAGGATTGGCTCGCCAGTTAGGAACCACGTGGAATACCGTGTGGTCCCATATCAAGCCGTGTCTGCAAGCCGCATCTGATGACCCTGCCCGTTTCGCAGGGGTGCAGGTATTGGGAGTTGACGAGCACGTGTGGCACCACCAGGACCGACGCCGACGGGGCCCCCGTGAGCTCACTGGCATCGTGGACCTGACGCGCGGGGAGGATCATCCCACGGCCCGCTTGTTGGATCTGGTCCCGGGAAGGTCTGGCACCGTGTACAAGAACTGGCTAGAAGAGCGCGGCGAACAGTTTCGCTCCGGTATCCAGATCGCAACACTGGATCCCTTCCAGGGATATAAGAACGCCATTGATGACCAGCTCCAAGACGCAACCAGCGTGCTGGACGCCTTTCATATCGTCAAGCTCGCTGGCGACGCCCTTGATGAGGTGCGTCGTCGCGTCCAGCAAGACACGACCGGTCACCGCGGACGCAAGGGCGATCCCCTCTATCAGATCCGCAATCTTTTGCGCGCCTCGCGCCATAGGCTCACCCCACGTCAACAAGAACGCCTCCGTGAGGCCTTCACGGCAGATGAGGCGCATATCAGTGTCGAAGTCGCCTACCACTGTGCCCAGCACGTGCGAGATGTCTTCCACCAAGCCACACCCGCCCAAGGCCGACGCCTGGCCGCTCATCTCATCGAGCGCCTACCAACGTGTCCCATCCCCGAAATCGCTCGCCTGGGCCGGACCCTACGCAAGTGGAAGGACGCCTTCTTGGCCTACTTCGACACCGGCGGAGCCAGCAACGGCCCCACCGAAGCCATCAACGGAATCATCGAGCTGGGCAGACGCACCGCCAGAGGCTACCGCAACCCCACCAACTACAGACTCCGAATGCTCCTCATCGCAGGAGGCCTAGACGCCTCCGCCCACACTCAACTCTGAAGAGCCGAGTAAGGACATGGTCGAGCCTCCAGCCTCGGCATTGCCTGAGTTCTCACCTTGGCTACAAGTGACAGCCGATTTACATGGGTGGGGGGCTCCCAAACGGGAGCCCCCCACCTTTCTACAGCAGCATCACAACCTCAGTACGCCAACCCCTTCGGCTGCTCGGCGAGCACAGCCAACCCCGGGTTGACGACCTCGAAGCCGTTGGCCTTGTAGGCCTCGTAGTCGAAGTTTTCGCATTCGTCGTACCCGATGCGGTGGTACTCGTAGAAGCCGTCCCAGCCCTCGTACCCGGACCCCAGCGACGACTCGAGGAACGCGTCGGCCATGGCCATCGCGGTGCGCGGGGCGACGTAGAAGGCGCCCATGGCGAGGAGGTTCGCGTTGTTGGCGGCGGCGCAGCGGCGCGCGGCGGGCACGGATTCGCACACGGCGGCGTGCACGTGGGGGCACTTGGAGGCGGCGATGTGGATGCCCATGCCGGTGCCGCAGAACGCGAGGGCGCGCTCGAACGTGCCTTCGGCGATCTGGGCGCCGAGCGCGAAGCCGACGCGGTGGTACATGGGTGCGGTATCGGCGTCGGGCGTCAGGTCGGTGACGGTCCAGCCGCGCTCCTCGAGGTGGGCTTTGACGGCTTCCTTGAGGGGGTGCCCGGCGAAGTCGGCACCGACGACGACGTGCTTGTCTTTAGCTGTCAGCATGCGCGTGTCCTTTCCTGAGTCTGCGCAGTTTGGTAAAGGAGAAGAGGCCCTCGTTCATGCAGATGACGAGCAGGAGCACGCCACCCCAGATGAGGGGCCTGTAGAAGTTGGAGATGTCGGGGAACATGTTCAGGCCGGAGGAGAGGACCTGGAGCATGAGGATGGACAGGAGCACGCCGCTCAGGCGCCCGGATCCGCCGTTGGGGTTGACGCCGCCGAGGACGACGATGAGGACGGTGAGCAGCGTGTAGGAGGCGCCGTAGTCGGCTTTCGCGGAGTTGTAGTTCGCGAGCATGACGATACCGGCCATGGCGGCCATGACGCCGGAGAGCACGTAGGTGCGGATCAGCAGGCTCTTGACTTTCAGGCCCGAGAAGCGCGCGGCCGTGTCGTTCGTGCCGAGCATGAGGATCGTGGTCCCAAAGCCCGTGAAGGCGACGATGGCGCCGGCGACGGCCGCGCACACGAGGAACACGACGAGGGGGATGGGGACGAGGCCGGCCACCTTCCCGGTGAACACGGCTCCGAACGCTGCGGGGACGCCGGAGACGGGTTTGCCTTGGGTGAGGATGAGGGCGACGCCGCCGAAGAGCTCGAGGGTGCCGAGGGTGGCGAGGATGGGTGGGATCTTGAGGACCGCGACGAGCGTGCCGTTGATGAGTCCGCACACGACCCCGACCACCAGGGCGACGCCCAGGGCGATGAGGGTAGCCATAGCCATGGACGAGGGGGTGACGGCCGGGCCGAGCATGGAGCGCAGCGTGAGGGCCGCGCAGATTGAGGTGACGTTGGCGATGGCGACGACGGACAGGTCGATGCCGGCGGTGAACATGGTGAACATGACGCCCAGGCTCATGAGGCCAAATTCGGGGAATTGGACGGCCATCGACTGCCAGGTGCGCACGGCGAAGAAGGGGCCGGGGCGCACGGCGGCGAAGAAGATGAGCAGGAGGAGGAAGACGATGATCAGTCGCGTCATGTAGCTGTCCTTCTTGAGGAAAGCGAGGCGCGGGGAGGCGAGAAGCGTTGACATGTGGTCCTCCTAGTGTGCGTTGCGGCGGGCGCGCATGACCTGAAGCGCGGAGACGCCGGTTCCCACGATGATGAGCAGGCCCAGGGCGAAGCCCTGCCAGAACGTCGGGATTCCCATGAGGATCATGGAGTTTTGGACGATGACGATGAGCAGCGTGCCGAGCATGACGCCCGTCAGCGAGCCCTTTCCGCCGGTGATGGCGGTGCCGCCCAGGACGACGGCCGCGATGACCATCATTTCCATGCCGAGCAGGTTGGTGGGGTGCATCTGTCCCATAGAGCAGGTGCGGACCATGCCGGCCAGGGCGGCGATGACGCCGACGAGGACGTAGAGCCAGAACTTGGTGGCGCGCACCTTGAAGCCGACGCGGGCGGCCGCGGACTCGTCGCCGCCGAGGGCGAAGAGGGAGCGTCCGAACATCGTGTAGCGGGTGACGAAGAAGGCCACCGCGACGACCGCGACGAGGATCAGGAAGGACACGGGCATGGAGGACTGCAGGCCGGAGCTTTCGTTGCGGGCGACGAAGAGGGACGCGGATCCGAAGGAGCGCATGGACTCGGGGATCGTGTTGATCTGCACGGATTTGAGGGCGCCCTGCATGACGCCGTTGAAGACGTTGGCGGTGCCCAGGGTGATGATCAGCGTCGGCACGGTCAGCCTCGAGGTGAAGATACCGTTGAATGCGCCGAGGACCGCGCCGAGGGCGGCGGCGATCAGGAAGGGCACGATGACGGGCCCGTTCCACCCGTTATCGACGAGGACCTTCGTGGTCACGTAGACCGCGAGAGAGGCCAGCGCCGGGAAGGACACGTCGATGCCGCCGGAGACGAGGACGAGGTGCGCGGCGACGGCGAAGAGGCCGGGGACCACCATCGCGCCGGCCAGGTCGACGAGGTTGTTCGCCGTGTAGAACTGTCCGGAGCGCGCCTGGATGACGAGGGTGAGCGCCGCGATGACTAGGAACACCCAGAATTCGTTGGCGCGCAGGACTTTCGTGATGAGTCGGGGCATTAGTTCTCTCCCCCTTCGGTCGACGAGGCCGGTGCTTGGTCTTCGGACAGGAGCCGGGTCAGTTCGGCCTCGGTGAGGGTGTCGGGGTTAATCGGGTCACTCAGGTGCCCGGCTCGCATGATGGCGATGGTCGAGCAGTTGGTGAGCACCTCGGCGATGTCGTCGGAGATGATGATGACGGCCATGCCTTGCGCGGCGAGTTCGCGCAGGATCGAGTGGATCGTGAATTTGGAGCCGATGTCGACGCCGACGGTGGGCCCATTGAGGATGAGGACGGAGGGCTTGGTGGCGAGCCACTTGGCCAGGACGACCTTTTGCTGGTTGCCGCCCGACAGGGTGTTGACGGCGTTGGCGGGGTCGGGGGTGACGACGTCGAGGCGCTTCACCCACTTCTTCTCTTCGTCGCGGATGGCTTTCTTGTCGATGAATCCGAGAGCCTTGGTGAAGGATTCCATCTCGGAGATCGTGATGTTTTCGCCGATCGAGCGTGAGAGGAAGAGGCCTTCGGTGAGTCGGTCTTCGGGGACGTAGGCGATGCCGGCGGCGATCGCGTCGCGCACGCCGCGCAGAGTGACGTCGTGACCTTTGACGCGGATACGCCCGGAGTCGAGGGGGAGCATTCCGAACAGGGACATGGCGAGTTCGGTGCGTCCGGAGCCCAGCAGGCCGGTGATGCCGAGGATTTCGCCGGGTCGCACGCTCAGGGAGGCGTCGGCGAAGGCTCCGGCAACGGTCGCGCCCTCGACCTGGAGGATCGGGGCCTCGTTGATGTCGCCGGGCTGGTAGCGCTCCTCGTCGAAGTCGCGCCCGGTCATGTGGCGGGCGAAGCTGGCGCGGTCGAGTTCTTCCTTCGGGCAGGTGATGACCTTATGTCCGCTTCTCAGAATGGTGAAGCGCTGCGCGATTTCGAAGACTTCTTCGAGCTTGTGGGACACGAAGAGGATCGCAATGCCTCGCGATTGCAGGTCGGCGACGATGTTGAAGAGGGCGCGCACTTCCTTCTTGGTGAGGGCGGTCGTGGGCTCGTCCATGATGATGAGTTTCGCGTCGCCCATGAGTGCGCGGCTGATGGCGACGA
Source organism: Schaalia sp. ORNL0103 (assembly GCF_019429565.1). Lineage (GTDB taxonomy): Bacteria > Actinomycetota > Actinomycetes > Actinomycetales > Actinomycetaceae > Pauljensenia. Next base: position 149,859 of record NZ_JAHXSA010000002.1, read on the forward strand.
GCTGTTTGTCGGCGACGGAGAGGTTGCCGACGAGTTCGTCGAGGTCGACCTGGAAGCCGATTTTGGCGACGGCTTCGCGGGCGACTTCGCGCATGCGCGAGCGGTTGACGAGGCGGCGTCCGGCGGCGACTTCGCTGCCGAGCGCGATGTTCTCCATGACGGAGAGGTTGGGGAAGATGGAGAAGTCCTGGTAGATGACGCGTACGCCCGCGTCGATGGCGTCGGCGGGTGTCAGTCGCGTAAACTCGCGGCCCCCGATGGAGACCGTGCCCTGTTCGGGGGTGTGGACTCCGGAGATGACTTTGATGAGGGTGGATTTGCCCGACCCGTTTTCTCCGGCGAGGCAGTGGATTTCTCCGGGCGCGATATCGAGGTCGATGTCGACCAGGGCTCGCACGCCTGCGAAGGATTTGCTGACGTGTCGTACCGCCAGCACTGGGGTGTCCATGTGGTGTCCTTTCCGACGCGTGGTGCCGACCCGGGGCCTCCCCTCACGCGCGCGAGTTCGCTTCGCGTGGGTGCGTGGGTGCGCGAGCGTCAGTGCGCGCGCTGGGGTGGCCCGGCCACGGCCTCGTTCATTGGGACGAGGCCGTGGCGCGCGGGTGGTCGTGTGCGGTGAATCGGTTAGAAGCCGAGAGAGTCGACGTTGTCCTTGGTGATCTGGATCCAGCCGTTGCCTTCGAGGACCTTGGTGGAGCCTTCGGAGAAGTGCATGGATTCGTATCCCTTGACGCCGAGGTTGACGCTGTCTTCGATCTTTTCACCGTTGAGGATCTTGGTGGCCAGGGATGCCATGGCGTAGCCGGCGTCCGCGGGGTCCCAGAGGGTCAGGGTCGACACGGAGCCGTCCTTGAGGATCTGGGCGTTGGCGGCGGGCATGCCCGTGCCTGCGGTGAAGACTTTGCCCTTGAGGCCGAGTTCTTCGATGGCGCGGGCGGTGCCGGGCGCGTCGAAGGAGGAGGTGCCGAGGATGCCCTTGACTTCGGGGTACTTCTTGAGGACTTCCTTGGCGGTCTGGTAGGCGGTTTCACCGTTGTCCTGGGATTCGACGCGGGGCTCGGCTTCGAGCAGCGTCATCTTGGGGTACTTCTCCTTCTGGTGGGCGACGGCGCCGTCTGCCCATTCGTTGTGGGAGGCGTTGGTGACGTGGCCGACCATGGTGGTGTAGACGCCTTCTTCACCCATGGCTTGGGCGAGGTTGTCCATGATGAACGCGCCGTATTCGCTGTTGTTGAAGGCTTCGATGTCGTACATCGTGTTCTGCTGGGAGGCGCCTTCGTGGGTGACGACGACGATGCCTGCGTCCATGGCCTGCTTGAGGACGGGTTCGATGGCTCCGGGGTCGACGGGGACGACGCAGATGGCGTCGACGCCTTGGGCGATGAGGTCTTGGATGACCTGGGCCTGCATGGTGGCGTCGGTTTCAGCGGGGCCCTTCTGGAAGGCGTTCATGCCGGTGTCTTCGGCGTACTTCTTGACGCCGGTCTCCATGCGGACGAACCAGGGGTTGGTGGCGTCCTTGGGGACGACGGCGATCGTGTAGTTGCCGTCTCCGCCGCCCTTCGCGGCGGCTCCGGACGAGGATTGGGCGGTGTCACCGGGTGTGCAGGCGCCGAGGGCGAGGGCGCATGCGGATGCGGCGACGAGGGCTGTAGCTGCGAGGCGGGGCTTCATAGGAGTCTCCTCTGTGTGGATCAACGTCGGTGTTGAGGTTGTGGTTGTGCGGCGGCTCTGCTGGCGTGCGGTGGTGCCTGGCGTGTCCGTCTTCGTTGCTGGACCCACCCTGCGGTGCCGCGTGCGCGGTGCTGCTGCGTGCCGGGTGCTCCCGTCCTTGGGGGCACGTCGGCGTGCCCCCAATCCTAGGACACGCGGGTGGTGGCGTTCACTTTCCGGGTCTGTTTGGGACGAGGCCGTGGCGGGTTTTTGGGGTGCAGTTGCGGCGGTTTTGGGCTGATTTGTCTGACGTATGGGCGGGGGCGTTAGTCCAGACAAATAACGTTCGATATAGATTGGTACGAACCGCCTCATTGCTTGCTGGAGCGGCGCACACTCGTGCGGTGATGCGCACCATAATTGCACATTTGTGCGATTGTGAGCGCAGGTGCGGGAGGATGTGCAGGGCGTCGATCAGTACTCAAATTGCAGCCATGCTAAGTGCGCCGATTCAGGCCAAGCCTGGGCCGCGTTTTCGAAGAGGAAGACCCACTCAGCAACATTCGCCAGCTGTTGGACAACTTCTCATGACGAGCATATAGTTTTAGAAAAATCACCAGCTCTAGTCAGGACCACCATGGGACAGCAACGAGGCACTTTCTACTGGGACGATGATTCCCTGTCGCCGGGCACCCGGCCCGACGGTAGCTGGTCGCAAAACCTCTTCGATGACGATGGGAGTCTGCGGGCGCACGCAAGATTCATGCCAGATTTCGGCCCGAACAGTACTGAACCAGTGTATTCCCCGCACAGCAATCCTCCGATGTTCATGTCGAGTGAGGCTCGGTTGGAGTCAGATGATGAAGAGGATGTCGAGTCTGAAGATAGTAGTGCCGATTCGCTTGCAATACTTCTGACCACCCTCGTCGGTGCAGCGGCGGTAGCTGGCACCGCGTATGCGGCTCCTCGAATCAAGAAGTGGGCTACCGGCACTGCCGTCCCTTTCATCAAGGGATCACTCTCGAAAGTTCGGATGCCGTGGGGAAAGAAACAGGAAGAAGAGAGCACCCCTGAAGCAACTGGGGTGACCCACTTCCACAACGCGGAGATAAATCCAGGTACAGCGGATTCTCACATCCCTCTCGGGATTGATGCGAAGCGTCAAACGATGTCGAACGCGGAAGCTCAGGCACGTCTTGTCGCCGCTGCTGCCGCGCAGCTGTTCGCAGAAGAGCAGACACGCCTCGTCATGCGAGCTGACGTCGTCAATGCCACGGATGTGGATGATCTACGCAGGCAGCTCGCAACCCACCCCCACGACGAGTTGGAGAAAATCCTCCAACACCTGGCGCGCAACCCACGCCTGCTGGAGGACGGGAGCCTCGCAGAACTGGCTTCCTTCCTCGACTACAACTCCGCCAGGCTCGACACAGCCCAGCAGCAACGCGCACCCCTCCCCCACACCTCGGGCAACACCAACAACAGGTAGCCTGCCAAGCGCGCAGCCAGAACGAGAGCCACTCAAACGAGGCAGCTCGGCCTGACGACCACCTATGCGTCCGCGGGATCTTCCCGGCTGACGTTGATCGTGATCTCCTTCGTCCGCCGCAGGTGCGGCAATGTAATACGCGGATCGAAGGGCGACGACCAGGTGAAGCTCTCGTAAACGTCCAACCCGCGACCAAGATCGATCACCCAGCCGGTGTCGGTCACGATGCTACGGTCGTGGAAGTAATCAACGATGCTCCAATCGATGATGATCCCGAACTGTCCCCACGACTGCTGCGGCTGTTCGAACGTCGCTTCCTGCTTCGCGCGGTAGTCATCCTCGTCGCTCGCACAGGTCTCGATAACAACGCGCGGCAGCCTAGCGGCATCAGCATGCTGGATCAGCTGCAGCAGAATCTCGCGCACGTTCCGGATTTGATACGGCTGACGCAAGTATGGGACACGGATCCGAATCTCAGCCGCATCGAACAGGTACGGGAGCTGGATGTCCGGCATCGGCCAGTCGCCTCGCAGGACGTCGGCGTGGGCGCGTTCGCGGCTCGATTGCGGCGTGGCGGCGAGATGCCGACCGGGTTTTGCACCCAGCTTGCAGGTTCGGCGTGGAGCCGTCAAAAGGCATCAGGGTCGCGTCAAAAGGTTTGGGCTGACCTCGACCACCTACCAGAACCCGGTCGGCGGAGATAGCGATCCTCCTGTCTAGTCGGATTTGTCTTGGGATTGCGTGGGAACTTCGAGGTCTTCGGGTAGCTCGTAGCGCAGGATGAACGCTCGTAGCAGTTTCTCGACTTCGCGGTTGACGAGGAATAGTGACATCGATCGGCCTTCTCGGTGTTCGAGGTAGCGTTTCGCTTGAGCAAGATCAACGCTTTCTTTGACCGAGGTGAACCTGCCATATTCGTTAAGGTTCGCTTCGGTTACGTGCGCTGTTAGAAGCGCTCGCACCTGTGCTGCGTCAACGCCCAGGGCTGTGACGAGCAGATCGATCTGACGTTCTTGGTGTGCCTGCTTGTAGTCGTTGATGTAGTCCTCAACGGTCTTGCCTTCAACGAGGCTGGCTTCTCCGGCTGTTACGTCATGGAGCCACAGGTTGGCGAAGATCTGATCGTCGCGTGAGAGTCGGGCGAAACTGCGATGCACTTCTTCGAGCACGGCTTGAAGCTCGTCTGCCGGCACGCCTTCTTCGCGCGCTCGAATGTACTTAGTGAACTTACTGTTGAGGTAGTCCGCGTCGATCCGGTCAGTGTCGATGTGGGTGATGTGAGTGTCGATGTCGAAAGGAGGATCCCCGTCCTCGCCTCCGCCGCCACCAGTGCCCTCGGTGAGTTCCTTATACCGTTGGAGAAGCGTCAGATAGTCGTTCTCAGTGATTTCAACGGCGATGATCCGGCTGGGGTCACTGAAATGGTATTCGGTCTTGTCCCAACTGAACCCTTGAATCGATGCGGCCTGCAGCTCGTGGTAGAGCGCGCTGAACAGTTTGGCGAACTCACCTTGATCCGCTTCACTCTCAGGAAGCTCGGCGAAGTCGTCGGCAGCGAAGAGTCTACGGATCTTAGTGAAGCAGTCGTTAATCTTCTCCAAGTGCCTATCCAGGTGTTCGACAAACAGACCCATCGGTTTCTGCCCGGAGTATAGTTCTACAGCTTTGTCGATGTTCTCCTTCATCATGTACGGGCGGCGGTAGTACCGGATAGAACCGAAAGGCTTGTCTGGGCCGAAGATGCGGTTGGTTCGTGAGAATGCCTGGATGATGTTCTCGTAGGCGAGCACTTTGTCCAAGTACAGCGTGTTCAGCCACTTGGAATCGAACCCGGTAAGCATCTGGTCGACCACGATTAGTAGGTTGATCTGCTTGTCTAGGCTGAAGTCTCTGCCGTTGTGTGGCTCCTTGTGGGCGAGCCGGGCAGCCACGTCGGTTTTGAACTTGTCGTAAGTACTCATCGAGAAGTTCTGGCCGAACCGGGCGTTGTAGTCGGACAGCACTTCAACCAACCCGTCTTCCTTGAAAAGTTGGGTGTCGCCAGTGTTGTCGATGTTCGGATCGAACAGTGCCGTCACTGCAAGGAACGGATACTTCGAGGTGAAGATCCGGTAGTACTCGATGGCTTCAGGGATCGAGCTGGTCGCGAAGAGAGCATGGAATTTGCTGTTCTGGCTAAGCGCCACCCAGTTCTCCATGATGTCTGTGACCACGGCTTCACGGTGTTCTGCGCGCTCATACTGGGAGGTAGGCAGGTAGTCCTCAATTCCGCGAACAATCTTACCCGCCGAGTTCGCCGCCCGTACCATAGGGACTTGGTTCTTGTCCATGAAACGGTTGAAGATCTTTGTCTTTTGTGGATCAGAAAAGACTTCAGCTTCATCGATTGCTCTGGCCTGCTGGAGCGCGACTTGTTTGCGCAGGTCACGCGCCCGGTAGGTTTCCACCATTTCTGGGTCGAATCCGAGAACATTCTTGTCCCGGATCCCGTCAGCGATTGAATACCTATGTAGCTCGTCACCGAACAAGGTGGCCGTTGTGGAGTGCTTGCGCTGGTTCTCGTCATGGATCGGGGTGCCAGTGAAACCGAAGAACAGTGCGTCGGGCAGTGTTTTCTTAATCCGCATCAGCATCTCGCCGAACGTTGAGCGGTGTGCCTCGTCGACGACGAACACGATCCGTTTACGCCGCAACGCGGCTACGTCGTCTGCAGCCAGCACCTCGTCCACATTAAGCATGCTCATCTTCTGGATCGAGGTAACGATCAGGACTGAGAGATCATCTTTAAGCTTCGTCAGAAGCTGCTGGGCTGACGAGGTTTCGGCAACCTCGATAGCATCCCCACCGTAGCTGCGATAGTTCTTCAACGACTGCGTACCCAACTCGATACGGTCAAGGAGGAAGATCACTTTGTCGGCGTTCTTCGAGTCCGCAATCAACTGGGCAGTCTTGAAACTCGTGACCGTTTTACCGCTGCCTGTGGTGTGCCAAATGTAGCCCCCACGCTGTTCGTTATCGCCCCACACCTTCTGCAGCACCCGGTCTGCGATACGGTTCGCCGCATTGTACTGGTACGAACGCATCACCATGAGCACGCCCGCAGCTCGGTCGACCACCGTGTAGAAGCCGATCAGCTGGTGCGCCATCGGAATAGCAAGCAGCGAACGAATAACCTGATCCCACTGGTTGATCGGCTCGTTATCAAAGTCAGCCCACTGGAAGTAGAAATCCTCATTGAACACTCCGTCTGGGCCAGGATTAGCGAAATAGCGGGTCTGGTCTGGCGTCATCGCCACGAACACCTGAACTAACGAGAACAAGCCGCTGAAGATGCCCTCGTGGGCGTACTTTTCGATCTGGTGATACGCCTGCGAGACTGGCACCCCGGAGCGCTTTAACTCTATGTGGATCACTGGCATGCCGTTAATCAGCAACACCAAGTCACCCCGCCTAGGCGGCAGAATCTTATTGCTGGCCTTATATCGAGGCTGACGGGCGATCTGGTAGCACGACTGTCCGCCCGCGATCTCAAGGCGGTCATAGATCTTCAGGCTCACCTCCACACCGAAATTGGCGGCCTCTGTGGCGTCACGCGTGATCGCTACCGTGCGGCCGTTAATGAACTCGTTGAGCCTCAGCGGTGTGCGCAACGCCAAGATCTGCTCAATGACCTGATCCATCTCCGTGCTCGTCAGTGGCACGTCCCCGAGCCGATCCTGCGAGCGATTGTTTTCGAACAGAATCCGAGCCCAGTTATCTAGGAGTTTCGCCTCGGACGGGTAGTCGAGAACCTCCGTCCATCCGTTACGCTGCAGCACCTCAATAACAGCGTCCTCGAACTGTTTCTCGTCACTAAACGTCTTCGCCATGTTCACACCAATCACCTCACACAAACATCTTCTGCAGGAGGCTCACCTTAGCCTGCCGCAACTTCTCGACATACAACTGCCCGCCAGTAATGAGGTCATCCAGCTGGCCAAACAGCTCACCGATGGCGCGCTGCTCATCAATGGACGATGGAACCATTACTGCCATCTCTTCCACTGCTGAAGGATTGAACGAGGGCAATGCACCGGTTTGTACTAGCGCGGAGAAGTCAAGAGTCTCGAACACCGTTCTGGCAAACTCCACATCCCATTCATCAAGGTTGATCGAATACCAGATCATGTTGTTATCAACAAGAAATGGTTCATGAACCATCCGCTTGCGCCCTAAATAGACTGCCGCACCTACTTTGGCAAACACAACTGCCGGAAGATCCAATATAGGTCTCCAGTGTCGTCGCTCGATCTGCTCAGTAGACACATAGTTGTTCGCTTTCACCATCTCACGTTCGTTGCCCGGAAGGCTCATGTCAGACACCTTGTAGAACGGGATTCCATAATCTCCGCCCTGCTCTATATCTGGAAAGCCAACTCCGGCCCGGGCTTTACCGAGCTGTCCTAGCTCCATGGATTTCCATGGTCCGGCGAAGGCGCCTATGCGGAGTTCGGGCTCAACGGCATCGCCTTGCGGGAACATTTGTTGCAGTAGCGATGTCTTGGTCTGCTGGAGCTTAGCGTGGGTGCCTCCCAAGAGTTCCTGTAGCGCCTTGATGCCTTGCATGTCTGCGTCTGTGCCTGTGAGGCGGCCGAGCATCTCGGTTACGCGGTGTTCGCTGCCGCGTATCTGGGTGTCGAGTTCGATGAGGTTGTTGGCGTATTTGGTGCGTATGGCTTCGAGCTGTTGATCGAGTCGGCGTAGCACTGTCTCGGGCATAGTGGCTAGTTCTTCGATGAGCGGGGTGACCCACTTGGCGATGAGGAGTTCCTCTGCTTGGGTGTCGGTGAGGTTGTTGATCGCCTGGTGGGTTTCGGCTTCAAGCTTGACTTGTGCCATCTTGAGCTGCCGGGCGAGTTTCGTTCTGTCGTCAAGTAGTATCTTGGCGCGAAGTTGCGCCGCTTCGATGGAGTTTTCAGCGTATTGCTCGCCGGTTTTGTTCAAGTCACGTACGGCCTTGTTCAATGCGGTTTTAGCGAAAGCATCTCCGGCGGCGTTAAGCACGCCAGCGAGGTCGAGTAGGTCTTCTTCGCTGAACCCTTCGAACATGCCGGCCAGTTCCTCGTCAACGCTCGACAGCTTCGTGGCGAGGTCGTCGGTTTCGGCGAGTAGTTCGGGCAGGAGGTGTTCTTGGGCGAGGCGGAATGGGATGATTCGTCCTTCCCACCCGTCTTGCTCCTCGACGACTTCCTTGCTCTTCTGCTTTTTCTTGATGACCATGACCGGGTCAACGGCGCGTATGGCAGTATCGCCTTCGTTCTGGATCATTTCGAGGTCGTTCGCGATTCCTACCCACTGGTCGTGTAGTACTTGGTAGGCATCGAAGGAGTCCACGAGTGGGGCGTGGGCGAACCGGGTGAAGATGTCGGCGGTCAGCGCCTCTTCGGTAGCCATGAGCGGCACTGTCGCCCGATGTTTGATCACTCGACTGACGAGATCGTCGTCGAGTCCTTCTAACACGCTGGTGACCTGGCCTCTGAAAGCGCCAACGGCAGGGTGCTGATCGATGATCGTGTGCAGATCGCTATCGTTGAGTTGTGCGTAGCCTTTGTCGGTCTGCGTGAAGAGTGCTTCGCGCAGACCTGGCATGACATTCCAGAAGGTGGAGAGTTCGTCAATCTCGGTTTCGGGAATCCCGCCGAACACTGTCGCGCGCAGATCGATCGGTTCAGCTGGGGATATTGCAGAAACGTAGCGTGGTAGGTTTAGGTTGTAGTCGTTGGCTCTGATTTCTTTACGGCTGACGACGCGGGCGAACCTCTCCACGTCTTGGCGATGCTCTACCGTGTGGGTGATCCGCTGGATGTCGGAGGCCCGGAGCTGGTTGTTCTTTCCGACTTTCACAAAGCCTTGGGACGCGTCAATGAACAGCACGTCGTCGCGGTCGCGGCGTTGTTTGAGCACCATGATGATGGTTGGGATGCCGGTGCCGAAGAAGATATTGGCAGGCAGGCCAATGATCGTGTCGATGTGGTTCTGTTCGATCAGGTTCTGTCGGATCGTCTCTTCCAAACCACCACGGAACAGGACGCCGTGAGGCAAGACAATGGTCATCACGCCGTTGGGCTTGAGGTGGAAGAGGTCATGGAGCAGGAAGGCGTAGTCTGCTTTGCTTGCGGGTGCCAGTCCAAAGCGGGCATACCGGGGGTCGGCTTCCTTGTCGGTGGGATCCCAGTGTTGGGAATAGGGTGGGTTCGACACGACCGCGTCCACGTATAGCGGCTTGTACGTGCCGACTGGATCGTCCTCGTCGAACATCGGCCAGTCTTGCTCTAGGGTGTCGGCGTTCCTTGCCGCGATGTTGCCGGGCTTGATTCCTCGCATCACGAGGTTCATGCGTGTCAGGTTGTAGGTGTTGGCCTTCAACTCTTGGGCGTAGTACTTTATGCGGTCAGGATCTCCCATGTGCCGGGCGACGGCCTGCCCAATGTTGAGTAGCAGGGAGCCAGAACCCGAGGTTGGGTCATAGATCTGGATCTCGGTGCGCCCCCGCAGTTCGTGGGCGATGATGCGGCTCATCAGCAGCGAAACCTCATGCGGGGTGTAGAACTCGCCGGCCTTCTTGCCTGCGTTGGCAGCAAATTTCTCGATCAGGTATTCGTAGATGAACCCGAGCACGTCGTATCCGGCGTGCTCATCCATGGGGATATCCTTGATGAGTTTGAGTAGCTCACGGATGGCTTTGGTCTGGGAGGTTGCGCTGTCACCAAGTTTTGACAGGCCTGTTTGCAGCGTGTCGAAGATTCCCTTGAACAGTGCTTTGTCGTTCTCGGAGATGAGACGAGTGAAAGCGTTGAGCGCGTCTCGGACATCGCCGACGTTGAAGTCGTTGCCAAGCTTCAGCCACGTTGAGTACAGGTTGGTGTAGGCGATGAAATAGCCCACGTTGTCTTGCACGTAGCGCACCGTGTCGAGGTCGTCTTCGACCAGTAGCTCCGGGAATTCTTCGGTTGTCATTCCACTAGCGAGCAAGAATTGTTCCTGTTTTTCGGAGAGAAACTTATAGAAGATGAAGCCGAGAATGTAGTCCTTGTATTCGTTCGCTTCGATTTTGGATCGCATAGCATTCGCGAATTCCCAGATCCTCGACGCCAATTCCTGCTTGTTCATCTTTATTCCTTCATGTTGGCCTGGTCTGGTTTTGTGGACCGGGTGTTTTGAGGGTTGTTGGTTGTTATTGGTGATGTTGTACCCATTGGCGCGCGCACTGGTTGGGTGAGAGCCAGCCCAGCGCGCTATGGGGGTGCTCTTCATTGTAGCGGCGCGACCAGGCGGCGATCAGGGTACGGGCGTGGTCGAGGTCCTCGAACATGCTGTCCTCGAGGAGTTCGTCGCGCATGCGGTTGTGTAAGGACTCCACGAACCCGCCCAGCCAAGGCTGGCCCGGGGGGATGAACGCTTGGAGTGTGTCGTGCTCGCTGGCCCAGCGCCCCACAGCTACGGCGATGAATTCAGGCCCGTTATCGGCCCGAAGCACCTAAGGTGCTCCATGTGCCAGGACAGCCAGGTCAAGCATTTCGATCACGTCGACGGCTCCCATACGCCGCTCAACGCGGAAAGCCAGGTGCTGACGGGTGAACTCATCAATGACGTTACAGACCTTAAAGACACGCCCCTTCCAGTCCGAGTCGAGCCGGAAATCAATGGCCCACAACTGCCCAGGAGCGCTAGCCCTGACCAGGCGCTGTAGGCGTGGTGCGGTGCGGGGCTTGTGGGCTTTGCGCGGGCGCACGCGCAGTCCTTCGGTGCGCCACAAGCGCCGGAACGTATCACGCCCTATGACAATACCCTCGCTCTTGGCCCGCGCCCAGGCACGTTTATAGCCCCACCGTCGATGCGTGGCGGCAAAATCGTTCATCCACTGGCGCACAGGCGCATGATCACGCAGCGTTTTCGCCCCGCCCGCCGCGCGGGCCCGGCAATACGCTGACCGGGATAGCCCAGCAACGCGCCCATGCAAGACGCTGAGAAAACCCCTGACCAACCAGGTGGTTCACAGCCTCGTGCCTGCCGCCGGGCTGAGAAACTTCCCTCTGCCAACTCTCGCAGCGCTGCCTTTTCCAACTCTGCTTGGCCCAGCAACTGTTTCAAGCGCGCGTTGTGCTCGCGCAACTCACGCAGTTCCTTTGCCTCACTCCGATTCATAGCCCCATAACGCTGGCGCCACCGACGCAACGTCGCCTCGCTGATACCCAGCACGCGGCAGGCCTGGGCCGTACTCATGCCCTCACCTCCCAACGCCTCGGCTTTCTCCAGCTTCACGACAATCTGCTCAGGCGTGTGCTTCGACAACTACCTCATGGTCATCCATTCTGCCCAGCCACAAACAGCCGGGACTACTCAGAACAACCCTCTCACAACAAACGGTCCAAAACCCAGACCTCTCCACCCGGACGTGCAGAGCTGAGAGCACTGATTAGCTTTCTCCACTGCGTAATTCTTATGGCGAGATTCCAGCCCCTCAATAACTCGAGGGCGCTAGATGAGAGCTAATCATTCAGCCCACCCAAGCGCTCGCTGGGGCGGGCTGACTCTTCTTAAGGAACTCAACAGAGATGTTGCTATTTCAAAGTCACTGAAGCATTAATGAATTGTCATCAATAAAGAGCAAACTTATTAAAATCAGATTAACAAGACCAAGAAATACACCACGCTATACCAACCAGCACAATGATCTCACTGCATCATCACATGCTTCACCTTTGATATAGCCAGCCACGTCTAGCATCCCACTAAACACACATCAACCAACATGTGAGCACATTTGCCCCAACAGCGGGATTTCCAACAATTTGCGGCTCGGGCGTCAATCGCACCTATATACATCTTGAATCCATCTTGCTTTGACACAACGTATGCATCTTCACCGCGCATCGTGGTGCCCACTTCCCAGAACGCACACCGCAAACATACAGATAGACCGCCATTTTCAGCGCTTTTTCGATGAAGCCACCACCTCGCACACACGGCTCCCATGAGACCTCGCGACCCCTCGCGCGCATATGACAGGTTGATTGTCCCTCACATACACCGGGAGTAGTCTCTGCATTCATCGCAACACGGAAAGAATGGCCTTTCTTCGTGCGCGAGATCAGCAATTGTCATTCATAGGTGAGGCAAAAGCATCATGACCGAGAACAAGTATCTGGCAGACGGTCCCCTCGTCGTCGCAATCGACTCGTCGACGACGTCCACGAAGGCGATCGTCGTCGACGCAGAAGGAAACATCTGGCACACGGCGAAGCAGAACATTCAGCTGCACACCCCCGCAATGGACCAGTACGAGCACAACCCCATCCGCTGGTGGGAAACCAGCCGCGCGACCATCGGGGAAGTGCACTCCAAGCTCTCGCTGACGGACCGCAGCCGCATCGCAGCCATCGGCATCACCCACCAGCACGAATCATTCGCCCCCTTCGACAAGGAAGGCCGCCCGCTCCGAAACGGCATCCTATGGCTCGATGGCCGCGCCACCGAGCAGATCCGCCGCTACGGCAGCGAGCACATCCACGAGCTCTCCGGAAAGCCGGCCGGCGTCGCCGACCCCACCAGAAGTTCAGTCATGGGTCACTTGGCGTCCCCAGCGTCCCTCTCGAACCCAATCTGCCAAAAGCCCATATCGAGGAGCTTCATCTGGGGATAGATGAGGTCGTCAGTCCGCATTCCCCGCCGCGCTTCCTCGAGGCGGTCGTTGTGCTCCTCGTAGAAGTCCACGAGCTTGAGGACGGAATTCGGGCTGTATTCCTGCGTCGTCACCTTGTATGTCGCAACGCCATCCTGAAAGAACCTGTCGTACGCAGGCACGCACCCGAGCGTTCCCATGAGGATTTTCGTGACGAGAACCGGCGACACAGGAGTCGGAACCTCACGCCCTGCAACCTCATCGCGGATCGGCCGGAAATAATACTTGGCGATGTATTTGTTCAGATTCTCGAGCCTGTCCTGAATCTCAGACTCCCGCAGATCCGCGCACGCAAGCCCAAACAAGCAGTCATATTCGGGCTTCAGGACCTCCTCGACGATGGGCACAAGCACCTTGTAATCCTTCTGAAGGAGGAAGGACGAGCCCCGATACATCCCCCAGCTCGCCAGGTAGAAAGCGAGGTGCAGGCTCAAATAGTCGCAGTCCGGGGAGGGGTCGGTCCGCGCATCTCGAAACACGCGATAGCAATGCTCCCAGGAACGGGAGCGCCCATTCTCAATCGCGCGCGCTTCGTCGTAGAAAGTCTGCGCAGCACTAATCAACTCATCGATGGCTTCCATACTTTTCTCCTTGTGTCTCCACGGAAGGCCTCTCTTCCTCGAGAGCCGCATCCATTTCAGCGGTGCCTCTATGCGCGTTGATTCCGACGCCGGAGATCAACCGCCCGATTGGGTAGCCATACGACCGGGTTGCCCATGCCTCGTTGTTCCCCATGCATCGCCGAGCGACACCGCTTCATTTTTCGATAACCATACCGCACGGAGCCGGCACGACGAGGCCATTTGGAAAGTCCGCAACTCAGCATCGTCGGTTCCTGACGTTCCGGGAGCACCCTCGTGCCCACCTCTCACGACGAGGCCGGGGCCAGGCATGCACATCCGTGCGGTTCTGGGAATGTGGGTGGGAGGATTTGCGTGATGGTTGCGCAGCATTCTTGGTGTTTCGTGTCGGTTCTGCGCGTACCCTGATGGGGAAGGGCGCGCTCCCAAGGGTGGGGGCGCGTCGGAGGACACCTCACCGTGGAGGCACACACACCATGAAGGTCCCACCCCTATCCGAGCGACCCGTCACCGAGGAAGAAGAGCAAGCCTTCCTTGCCCCGCCGTCACGCCGCAAGAAGCGCCCCCTATCAGCCAGGAGAGCAGCACTACGCCCGTGGGCAATGGGTATCGGGCTCACCGTACTGGTTGCTGTGGCAGCTGTTGGTGCCTACAGGCTGGGCGCGGGCATCGCCTCGTGGAGCGAACACCCCAGCGCAGCCGCGACACCCACGGTACATCCAGCGCCCATGCCGTCGGCATCGAGCGAGCCCCCGATGTCAGGCGGTTACGCAATCGGCCCCGACGGAGTCCTCGTGCGCCCCGCCGAGTTCGCGGCAGACACGTACACGAAGCCCGAACTACCCGAAGAAGCCAAGGAAAACACCGAACGAGGCGCCGAAGCCGCGGCCGAACACTACCTCGCGCTGCTTGTTTACGCGTGGAACACCGGAGACACACAACCATTCGCGGACATGTCCTCCCCCACATCCAAGTTTGCATCGGATTATATCGCAGACATAACTAAACAATATACGAACGGATGGACCTACGGATTGGAATCCAATATCACGCACGTGCTTAGGGTGGAGCCAATAGAAGCAAATGGAAAAGATGTTCCCGAAGGATCGATTCTTGTCAAATTCAGAATCGAATCGAGCGACGGTGTAAGTTGCACAATGACGAAGTTAGACACCGCAAGCACCTCCTACGAGTCAACACTGACATTCATTATGACCTGGACAGATAACGGATGGGTCGAGACACAAGGAAGAGTCATTGGTGACAATGAAGGCTAAATTTGTATTCCCGAGTATTTCTATTCTCTTTGGAATGTTGTTTTCATTTTTGCTGACAACTGCACCTTCATATGCTGCAGACGAGCCTGACGGAAAAATGACAGCACATTCGGACGGATCAGATACAACGATTGCAACAGAAATCTCGAAAACAGAAACTGCACCTGGTGGTAGTTCCAACAACCATAAGCCCTCAGACGACATCCCAAGGCTTACTAACGATGCCACACCAAGCACTGATGCAGTGACATCCATGGCTGATCGGAATTGCGATGGCGAGAGACACGAAGGCGTTCAAGCAGACGGAACCACCACGCTGTATGCGTGTCGATCCATGTTTCCCAAAACCGGTGAAGCCGTATGGACACCTACAACGCGCGAGATCCTGTACTACGCGGCCACGACGATTCATGCCGACGGCGCAGGCCTCCACAAGCGGCCCGAAGGGGTCTCGTACACGAACAAGTACATCCCCACGCTCGTCGCAGCAACCCACCCCACGCAAACCCACACCGTCACGCTGCTGGGGCATGACATTACGGTCACCCTCACGGCCACGTCCTACACGTGGAGCTGGGGTGACGGGACCCCGGACTTGACCACGACCTCGCCGGGGATGCCTTGGCAAGAGGGTATGGATCCCAACACGGACCCCGCCCTGATCCGCCACTACTACAAGGCACCCAATGGGTGGAAGTCCTTCCTGGACGGCCCCTACCCCTCCGCCACGCGCACCATCACGCTCACCACCACCTGGGCGGGCACGGCCACCAACCCCTTCACCGGAGACACCCAGACCATTAATGGCCTGGTCACCACCACGGAAACGACCGGACCGTTCCCCCTCGGTCAACTCATCGTCAACAACACCGACACCGCAGAAGAAAAACAAGGCCACTAAACACACCGAGGCCCCAGCCCACCACCGTGGGCTGGGGCCTCAACATCAGTGTTTCACGTGAAACAATCACCGACGATCCACACAATCAGAAGTGAAACCGGGCTCGGATAGACGGGATCAAAGTCAGCCCCGCCAGCTCGCGCACGCAGGCGCCCCACGCTCAACCCCTCACCCCCGCCTCTCGCGCAGTGTCCGCGCGAGGAGGCCGTGCCTCGGCGCGAAGACCCAGGCGAGCACGAAGCACGCAGTCAGCACCAGGACGATCGTGGCCCCCGTGGGCACGTCCAGTGCCCACGACAGGTACAGGCCCACCAGGCCCCCGGAAGCACCCAGCACGGGCGACAGAATCATCATGGTCCCCAGGCGGTCGCACAGGAGCCGCGCGGTGGCCGCGGGGGTCACCAACAAAGCAAGCACCAGGACGTTGCCGATCGTCTGCACGGAGATCACCACGGCCAGGGCCACGGCGACATACAAAGACAGGTCAGCCAGCAGCACGTGCACGCCCGCCGCCCGAGCACTCTCGCGGTCCAGGGTCACCGCGACGATGGGTCGGTGCGCGAGGAACAGCATGAGCAGCACGAACAACGCGCCAGCCAGCACCACGGGCACATCCGACGCCGGGATACCCGTGATCGACCCGAACAGGAAGTCCTGCAGGCTCCCCGCGTACCCGGGCGCCCGCGCGATGATCGCGACGCCCAGCGCAAACGCGCCAACGAAGAGCACGCCGATGACGGAGTCCTCCTTGAGCCGCCGATTCTGCGCCAACAAGGCGACAAGCACGGCGGTCACGACGCCCGCGAGCGCGCCGCCCAGCACCAGGGACCCGCCGCACACGAAGGCGATCGCCAGGCCGGGGAACACGGAGTGCGCGACGGCGTCGCCGATGAACGCCATGCCGCGCAGGACGACATGCACGCCGACGCTGCCGCACACGAGCGCGGCGACGACCGCGATCAGCAGCGCGCGCGGCAGGAACGCCAGCGCGGGATTCGTCAGGTCGCGGAAGAAGTCGTAGGGGCTCAGGAAGTCCGCCGCCGGGACGAGGGCACGTCCGGCCGCGTGGATCACGGTGCTCATGCGCGCACTCCTAGGGCGTCGAGGATCGGGTTGTCGGGTCGCACGTCGAAGGCGCGGATCCACGGGTCGGCGTCCGCCAGCTCCTCGGGCCGCCCGGACGCGACGATCGTGCGCCGCAGCAGGTACAGGCGGTCACACCCGGCGCGCGCGCCGATGAGGTCGTGCGTGGTCATGAGGAGGGCCCGTCCGCCGTCCGCAAGGCTACGGAACAGGTCCATGAGCATCTCCTGCGTGGGCATGTCGAGGCCGGTGAAGGGCTCGTCGAGGAGCAGCACGGCGGGCCGGATCGCGAGGGCCCGGGCGACGAGGACGCGCTGGCGCTGGCCGCCGGACAGCTCGCCGATGGGACGCTTCGCGAGCTCGCGCATGCCCACGAG
Organism: Schaalia sp. ORNL0103; assembly: GCF_019429565.1. Lineage (GTDB taxonomy): Bacteria > Actinomycetota > Actinomycetes > Actinomycetales > Actinomycetaceae > Pauljensenia. The sequence goes on from NZ_JAHXSA010000002.1 coordinate 166,941, forward strand.
GGACAGGGCCTCCTCGACCGCGCGGAAGTGCGGGGTGCGCGCGCGCCCCAGCAGCCCGCGCCGCACGGTGACGGCCTGCAGGACGGCGTCGCGCACGCTGATCGGGAAGTCCCACGCGAACTCGTGCCGCTGCGGCACGTACCCGATCGCGCCGTCGGTCTCGACGCTGCCGCTGGAGGGGATGAGCCCCAGGATCGAGCGGATCAGCGTGGTCTTCCCGGCGCCGTTGGGTCCGATGAGGCCGACGAGCTCCCCGGCCTCAACCTCCAGGTCGACGCCCTCGAGGACGCTGCGCCCGCCCAGGGACGCGCCCAGTCCGGTGACGCGCAGCTGGCTCACTGCTCCCCTCCCCGATCGTCGAGGCCGGGGCCGCGCTCACCCGAGCCCTCACCGCGGGCGGTGGGTAGGGGCGCGAGGATGGAGTCGGCCTCGGCGATGGCGGCGGCCTGTTCGGCGCGGCTGCGGCGCGAGCGCGCGACGACGAGGGCGCCGATCACGAGGAGCGACAGGATGGCGACGGCGATGATCGCGAGGAAGGCCCAGTCGGGCAGCCCGCCCGACGCGGCACCCAAAGCGGAGGAAGAGGAACCGGCGGGGTCAGCGGCCCCGGAACCAGCGGGTGCGGCACCAGAGGAAGAAGCGGAGGAGGAAGCGGAAGCACCATCGGCGGGGGCAGCCGCGGGCGCAGCCATGGCCAGGGCCTCGGACGCGGAGGCGGCGTCACCGACGGCGAAGCGCAGGGTCGTGGAGGCGCTCACGGCCTCGCCGGCGGTGGTCGTGCCCAGGAAGGTCACGGTCGCCGTGTAGGTGCCGGGCGCGGAGAACGCCCAGTTGGCGTGCACGTGCGTGCCCGAGTCGATCCACACGTCGCCAGGCGCCGCGCCCGAGTCGGCGAGCAGGAGGGGCTTGCCGAAGGTGCCGGACTGCAGGAACAGCCACGCGCGGCCGGGGCCGGACACGGGGCCGACGCGCATGGTGAGGCCGCGGTCGATGGTGGCGGTGACGGCGGGGTCCTGCGTGTTCCAGCCGAGCCACACGACGCCCGGGTTCTGCGTCTGGGGAACGACGTACACGGGCTTGCCGGCGACGTCGGCCAGGAAGGGGTAGTCGTCGGAGTTGGGCGCGGTCATGATGGCCGCATCACCCACCCGCAGGACGGTCTGGTTGGGGTCGCGCCACACGGCGCCGCTCTCGGCGTCGTGGCGCAGGCCGGCCCGCCACTGCCCGTCGATCAGTCGGGGGCCGAGGTCGACGTGCCCAACGCTGATCTCGCTGGCCTCGTTCGACCACTCCTCGTGCGCGGCGACGCTCTGCGCGAGGTCGGGGTCGGGACTCGGGTCAGCAAAAGAAGAGGGCGCACCCGCGATGACGAGGAAGGCCGACATGATGAGGGCGAACACCGACATGCCGAGGCGGGGGATTTGCACCATTAGAGCTGCGACACGCCGACGACACGCCGTAGGGATACTTCTAGTGCTGCCATTCCCCCGGTGGGCGGCGACACCTGGACGTACGACGAGCTGAGATGCCCGCCCGCGGGACGGCAAGAAAGCGGGCGAGAAATCGCCACTCACACGTGCAGATTTAGGCCTCCGGCTAGCCCCGGGGGCGGCGGCGGGGCCTGGCCGGGCTTCGAGATCGACCACTCCGAGCGAAGCTCGCGTGTGGCGATCTCGCGGGCGGGCCGCCGCCACCGGGGTGCAGAGCCGGCGGCCGGCAGTCGGGCGAGAAGAGAAGGGTTTCATGGCATCTCCTTGCCGCCCAGGCAGCGTGCCAGTGAGCGGGCGTTGTGTTCCATCATGTCGATGTAGGTGGGGGCTTGGTCGTCGAGGGTGTCGCCGTACAGGGGGCAGATGTCCACGCCCGCGTCGGTGGCGGCGGTGCGCAGGGTGGAGCGGGTGCGCGCCAGGTTGGGCTCGAGGAACACCGCGGGGATCGAGGAGTCGGACAGGGTGGCCTGGAGCTTGATCCGGTCAGCGATGGAGGGTTCGACGCTGGGGTTGGGTGCGACGAATCCGGCGACGGTGAGCCCGTAGGCGTTCGCCAGGTACGCGTACGCGTCGTTGGTGGTGACGAGTTTGCGGCGCTCCTCGGGGATGGACGCGATGGTCGAGGCCACGGTGGCGTCGAGCTCGTCGAGGCGCGTCAGGTAGGCGGCTGCGTTGGCCCGGTAGGTGGCCTCGCCGTCGGGGTCGACGGAGATCAGCGAGTCGCGGATGACGCGCACGTACGCCTGGGCGTTGTGGACGTCGTGCCACAGGTGGGGGTCGATGTCGCCGTGGACGTGCTTGCCGAGGACGGCCTGGGGCAGCATGTAGACGTTCGCGCCGGGCTCGCCGATGAAGCGGAACGAGGCCTCCCCGGGGATCGTCGTGAGTGCGCGGGTGGGCACTTCGATGACGACCTGGTCGAGGTCGGTGCATTCCATGGTCGAGACGACGGCCGCTCCCGTGGTTCCGGCGCCCACGCAGGGGGCCGAGGCCTCGTCTCCACTGAGTGCTCCGGCGTCGGAGGCGAGTTCGACGCGCTTGGTGGTGAGGTTGACGGTGATGTCGGCGTGGCCGGCGGACAGGACGCGGCGGCCCTCACTGGCGGCGATCTCCTCGGGCGGGGTGCCGACGGCGAAGACGGCGGTGCCTTCCCCAACGCTGACGGGCGTGGCGCCGGGCGTGGTGCGCAGGTTGGCGCGGAAGTGGACGCGGTAGACGCCGGGGGCGGTGAATGCCCAGCTCATGTGCTGGTGGGCGTCGGCGGGCAGCTGCGCGGTGTCGGTGTCGTATCCGCCTGCGGCGTTGAAGCCGTCCGAGGTCGCGAAGGCGATTTCGGGCTGCCCGAACGACGTGGTGAGGTAGGCGGCGGCCTGGCCGGGCCCGTCGACGCCGGTGGTCGTCAGGTCGATCTGCGAGGCTCGGGTGGCCCCCATGTCGGCGCCGTCGCCCCACACGCGCATGCCGAGCCACGGGGTGTCGAGGGCGCGGTCTTCGACGAGGGGGAGGATGGTGGCGCCGTTCTTGGCGGCCTCCTCGGCGACGGAGACGGAGCGCGAGCCGGCGGGCAGGTTGGAGTCGAGGGCGCGGATGAGGGCGTGCTCCTCGAGCATGAGGTAGTTGGAGAAGGCGACGTCCGCGTATGCGACGTCGCGGATGGTGCGCAGGGAGGGCTCCCACGAGTGCGGGTCCGCCCCGTTGGGCACCATCTGCGTGACGTGGACGCGGTCTCCGGCGACGTTGCGCACGAGGTCGGCGAGGATGCCGGTCGTGGCGACGACGCGCAGTTCACCGTCGCTCGCGGGGTCGGGCGCGGGCGCGCACCCTGCCAGGGTCGCCGTGATCGCTAACGTCGAGGCAGCGAGCACACACCCACTCCCCCGCCACCCACGGAAGGGGAGGCGGGGGATGAAGGAGAGTCGGCCTCGTGAATGAGGGGTCACAGCGCCCGGCGCAGGTTGCGGCGACGTCCGATCGCACCCACCCACACGCAGGCCGCGCCCGTGAGCGCCCACGTGAGGGAGACGACGGTCAACGGGATGGTGTCGGCGCCGGTGGTGGCCAGGGAGAGGTCGCAGTCCTTGCCGGACGCGGTGCGGCCGACGACCTGGGAGACCATGGGTCGCCCGCTCGGGCCGGTCGCGCCCGTGGCGGTGAGGTCGCCGCCCGAGCCGAAGCCGCTGCCCGCGAGCGCCGCGCCGTTGGGGGTGACGCGCATGGTGATGGTCAGCGTGTAGGTGCCGGGCACGGTGAACACCCAGTTCTGGTGGGCGTGCGTGTTGGCGCCGAGTGTGTAGCCGGTGCCGGGGCCGTCGAAGACGTGCTCGCCGACGCCGGAGCCGAGCGCGCCCGCGTTGAAGACGGCGACGCGTCCGGGGCCTTCGACGGCGTCGAGGGTGAACTGGACGGGGCCGGTGGTGCCGGTGACGATCTCTTCGCGCTGGGAGTTCAGGCCCAGCCACGGCACGCCCGCGATCTGGGTGGAGGGGATCAGCCAGACGCTGGAGCCGGGGGTGGCGACGAAGCCGAGGTCGGCGGGCGCGGTGATGCGCGCGGCGTCACCGAGGGCGAAGGTCAGGGACGAGGGGTCAACCCACTGGGCGGGCTGGCTGCGGTCGTCCTTGACGCGGGCGACGAGGGTGCCGTTTTCGATGGCGGGGCCCAGGTCGAAGTGGCCGTCGGTGGCGTTGCCGGAGGCGCCGTCGCCGACGCTCACGGTCAGGGTCGTGCGCGCGGTGTTCGCGGGGGCGTTGTTCGAGGCCAGGGTGGCGGCCTCGGCCTCGGTGGCCTCGCGGGTGATGCGGGTGGCGACGCAGCGCTCACCGCCGGTCGTGCCCGAGGTGGTGTGCGCGCCCGAAGAGGGGGCGGGGTTCGCGCCGGTCGTCGTGCCGGTGTTTCCGGTGGTTCCCGTCGTGCCGGGCGCGGGGGCCGGGGCGCTGGGCGTTCCCGTGGCGCCGCCCACGCCCTGGTCCTGCGCGGCCTGGTTGTTCGTGGAGCTCACGGAGCCGGGGCCCACGCCGGGGGCGGGTGCGGGCTGGGCCTGGTCGGTCGAGGGGGCCGCTCCGGACTCGGCGAGGCACGAGGCCTCGTCCGCGACGTCGATCGTGTACGTGTGAGCCGCGGACTGGGCGTTGGCGGCGCCGGTGTTCCCGGGGGTCCACGCGCTGGCCTGGACGGTCAGCGTGTAGCGGCCGGCGCGTGTGAACAGCCAGTTGACGTGCTTGTGGGCGGCGTAAGGCTGGTCGATGTCGTCGCCGCCCGGCGCCAGGTCGAAGCTGCCGTCATTGGTGACCGCCTTGGTGCCCTCGGTGAAGCTGGAGGTGAAGGCGTAGATGCGGCCGTTCTCCGGGCCCGTGTAGGAGATGTGGAAGCGCGCGGCGTCGTAGCCGCCGGCCGTGACGCCCAGGGTGTCCCATCCGGGCCACAGGACGGTCGCCTGGTTGTCGCCGGACTGGCCGAGCAGGTAGGCGGCGGCGGGAGCGCCGGTCGCCTGGCTGACGGCGGCGGGGATCTGGGTGAGCGTGGACTTGTTGACGGCGAGGAGCGTCTGCTCGGGCTCGCGCATGACGCCGGAGCCCGTCGCGTCCTCCTTGATGCGCAGAGTGAGCGCGCCGGACGCGTCGGAGGTCAGGTCGAAGATGTCCGCGTGGCCGCGGTCCAGGGTGGCCGTGGTGCCGGCGGGGGCGGTGCGCATGACGGCGCAGGTGCTCACGGCGGCCTCGGACGAGGCCGTGGCTGCGTTCGCGGTGTCGGCCTCCTCGGTTGCCGCCACGTCCGTGGTGTCGGGGCCTGCGGTGGCCTCGTCGGCGGCGTGTGCCGCTCCGGGCACGAGGAAGGAGGTGGCCGCGAGGGCCATTGCGGCGAAAGCCCGGGCAGCTGCGCGGCCCGGGTTCCGGTACTTCGTGGGGTTCATGAGGGGGTCCTCTAGGTGCTTCGCACGTGTATATGAATGAGAATCGTTATCATTCTATGCCCGTGGCCCACGCCGCGCAAAGTTCTAGCACCCGAAATCCCTGATCGCGGCCCCCCTTCATGAGGGTCGACCTCAAATGTGGCCAGACAATGCGGCCAGACAATGGGGCCAAGAGCTCTGATGACGCCCCAAAGCCTCGGGGACCACGACTCTCCCCCTCAAATTCACATGCAATACACCTCCCCTAAATTTCGCACGTAATTCCCTCACTACTTTTTCAAACTTTGAATTCAGATCGTTGGAATTCCGCGGTTTTCTCACCATTGCTCATTTGTCTGACCCCCAAATTACGTGCGAAATTGATGGCGAGCTTCAGTAGCCAACGGTCGACGAACTCGTACGAACCGACATTAAATTTTTAGAAATTTCGCGATCTGTGGGTAAGCACTGTCGACACAACACACGAATTGTGACGGCGTGCGCACGTTTGTGCAGATGGTGTGCACGCGGCCACTTTGCTTTGCAATTGCTTGGTTTTTGATGCGATCTAAATTACTGGCCGAACGGTTGATTGAGCGTTTTGGGAGGGATAAACTATAACCATCAAGCGCCTGACAAAGCTGCCAAGCTGGTCTGGCGCTTTTCTTGTTTGAAACGCAGGGTCGCGCCGACGCTACCTGCGTTGGCACACTCCTCGTTACAGACCGGGTGATCCTCGGCCTCGTCAAGCAGGGAATCAACACACAATACGATCCCACAAGGAGTTCACTCATGTTCTCGACCATCGACGTCATGGTTGCCCAGGCCCACATCGATCAGCTGAACGAGCTCGCCGACACCAAGCACCTGGTGAAGGCCGACCGCCACTGAGCGAATTCCGGCCACGCCGGAGTTCCACGCAAGTCCGCAGACCCGCAGGGGCTGCGGACTTTTTGCATACCCTCACGGGCACGGCCGCGGTGCCGGTGGGCGGTGGCGGGGCCTGGCCGGGCACACCAGAACCACAGGGACCGCCGGTGTGGAGGGCGCCGGAGGGTCCGGAGGGCACGGGCGGGCTTCGAGGCACGGCGCCGAGCGGAGCGAGGTTGCCTAGCCTCGCGGGCGGCCGGGGCCTCCGGCGCCCGGAACACCCGTGGGACCACAAGCAACAACAGCAGGAAGGCCGCCGCCCACGGGCACACGAAGCAGCCCGGCCCCACGGCCGGGCCATTCGGCGCCCGGAACACGAGCGCCACCACAACCAATGTTTCACGTGAAACATCTGCCCAACCACCGGCCCCGTTACCCCGTATGGCCAGGAAAGTGGCACACTTGACCTATACGGTTCTACGTAACTTCATGCAAAGGATGGCATGCCTTGACTCAGCCTTCGACCAACGGCGGCACCCCGGCCTCGTCCGGGCGCACGCCCGCGCAGGGAAACCGCCTCGACCCCTGGTACGACGTCTACGCGGACCGCGCACACAACCTGCGCGCATCCGAGATTCGAGCTCTGTTCTCGGTCGTGTCGCGCCCCGAGGTCGTCTCCCTCGCCGGTGGCATGCCGAACCTCAAGGATCTGCCCCTCGATAAGCTCGCGGCATCCGCGGAGAAGCTGGTCCGCAACCACGGCGCGCAGGCCATGCAGTACGGCAGCGGCCAGGGCTGGGAGGTGCTGCGCGAACGCATCACCGAGGTCATGGGCTACGACGGCATCGTCGGCGCCGACCCGGACGACGTCGTGGTCACGACGGGCAGCCAGCAGGCCCTCGACCTCGTCACGGAGCTCTTCGTGAACCCCGGCGACGTCATCCTCGCCGAGGCCCCCTCCTACGTGGGCGCGCTGGGCGTGTTCCGCGCGCGCCAGGCAGACATCGTGCACGTCCCCATGGACGAGCACGGCATCATTCCCGAGGCCCTGGTGGAGACGATCCGCGACGTGCGCGCTTCGGGCCGCACGATCAAGTTCATCTACATCATCCCGAACTACCACAACCCCGCGGGCGTGACGCTGTCCGCCGAACGCCGCCCGATCATCGCTGAGATCTGCCTGCGCGAGCACGTCCTGATCGTCGAGGACAACCCCTACGGCCTGCTCGGCTTCCTCAACGATCCCCTGCCGGCCATCGCCTCGTACAGCCCCGAGGGTGTCGTCTACCTGGGTTCCTTCTCGAAGATGTTTGCTCCCGGCTTCCGCATCGGCTGGGCGTACGCGCCGCACGCGATCCGCGCGAAGCTGGTCCTGGCCCTCGAGTCCGCGATCCTGTGCCCGTCGATGGTGGGCCAGATGGCGATCGCCGACTACCTGAGCAACTACGACTGGTACGGCCAGGTCAAGTCCTTCCGCTCGATGTACGCGGAGCGCTGCCGCGCGATGCTCACTTCGCTCGAGGAGTACATGCCCTCGTGCACGTGGACGGTTCCCGACGGAGGCTTCTACACGTGGGTGACGCTGCCCGAGGGCCTCGATGCGAAGGCCATGCTGCCGCGCGCTGTGCGCGCTCAGGTCGCCTACGTGTCGGGCACCGCGTTCTACTACGACGGCTCGGGCTCCAACCACCTGCGCCTGTCCTTCTGCTACCCCACCCCCGAGGACATCCGCGAGGGCGTGCGCCGCCTCTCGACGGTCGTCAACGCGGAAAAGGAACTCGTCGACATGTTCGGCGCTGCCTCCGGCGACGAGGCCGGGGCCGGGTCGGATCGTTAAGTTACGTAAGGAGAATCCCCTATGGCTACGAAGGTTTTGATCATCGCCGGCGGTCTGACGCACGAGCGTGATGTGTCGGTTCGTTCGGGCCGTCGCGTCGCGAACATCCTGACGCAGTTCGGCTACGACGTGCGTATTTCCGACGTCGACGCGTCTCTTGCTGACGCCATCTCGTCCTTCTCCCCCGATGTCGTGTGGCCGCTCGTGCACGGCTCAATCGGCGAGGACGGGTCCCTGCAGTCATTCCTGGAATCGGTGGGAATCCCCTTCGTGGGCTCGTCGTCGGTGCAGGCGATGCTCGCCTCGAACAAGCCCACGGCAAAGGCTCTGCTGGGCTCTGCGGGCCTCGCGACGCCCGGCTGGGTAACGCTTCCGCAGGCAATTTTCCGCCAGCTGGGCGCCTCTCACGTGCTGTCTGCTCTCGAGGGTTCTGTGTCCTTCCCCGTCGTCATCAAGCCGACGGACGGCGGCTCGGCGCTCGGTATTTCGACCGCTCAGGACGCTAAGGCCCTGCGCCGTGCGATGGTTGATGCCTTCGCCTACGGACAGCGCCTGATGGTCGAGCAGCGCATTAACGGCCGCGACGTAGCCGTCTCCGTTGTCGATCTGTGGGACGGACCTGTGGCCCTTCCCCCGGTCGAGGTGTCCACGGACCGTGGCCGCTACGACTACGACGCCCGCTACACCACGGACGAAACCGAGTACTTCGTTCCGGCCCGCCTTTCCGATGAGCTTCTCGCGGACCTGCAGGCCGCAGCCGTTGAGGCCCACACGACGCTGGGCCTGCGCGACCTGTCTCGCATGGATTTCGTGGTCGACGACGAGGGCACCTGTTGGTTCATCGACGCGAATGTTGCCCCGGGCATGACCGACACGTCGCTCCTCCCCCAGGCCGCTGACGCTCTTGAGGACTCGTCCTTCGCGCAGCTGTGCGCTGACATCGTCGACTTTGTGGCCGGCGGCCGCGACGTGCACAGCGTCGACTACGTCATCGACGAGGAAGGCACCGGCGTTATCATCTCCGAGGACGCCGAGGCAACCGAGGAGTAATCACTCATTCAACGCACTGTGGGTCCGGGAGGATGATCCTCCCGGACCCACATGTTTCACGTGAAACATTGTCCGTTGTTAATGCATACGCCGCGACTGACGATACTCACACGCGATGAGTAATCCTGACAACATGACGCGAACGCACAATCAGAGCAAAATTCCGTTCTCTGTACGCCTCTGTGTCGTTTTCACGTTTCCGATGGAAACGCAAATTCGCCGACGCAGAGCCTCTCAGAAAAGCACTCCAAGCTCTTTCAAACGCGTTTCGGCGTCCTCGGCGCCCTTCCAGACGATGCCCTTCACGCCAAGGAGCTCGGCCGCGCGGACGTTCTCGCGACGGTCGTCGATGAAGACGACATCCTCGTGGGGCACGTCGAGACGCACGAGTACGTCACGGTAGATGCCGCGCGACGGCTTGCAGATACCGTAGTCGCACGAGAAGGCAAAGAAGTCGAAGAGGCTTCCCCACTCCGAGCGACGAATGGCCTTCGCAATAGGATATGGCGCGTTGGACAGAATGCCGACGCGTACTGCCTGTCGGCGGAGCCGCCGCACGAGATCGAGAGTTCCTGCGTTTGCCGTCCCGATGCGTGACGCATCAAGCGCAACGAGCTCCTTCAGAAGGGCGCCGGACGGCTCGGGCTGACCGCAATCTCCAGCGATACGGTCCCAAAATTCACGGTCGGACATGCCGGCGTCATACTCACCGCGATGGGTCCACATCGCTTGATCGACGAGAGTCGTGAGACCTCGGGAGCCGTCACCGAACAACTCGGCGATAGTATGCGGGTCTGGGTGAGCATCCACGAGGACGCCACCGACATCGAAAAGCACGGTGCGCGAACTGCCTTGGGCGTTCATGCCTTTCGCTCCTTCTAGTACTGCGAGGGCCCAACTGTGGACCCTTTAGAGGTAGTTTAAGCGTTAATTCAATCGAAGATTAGCTCAGAAAATGTCGCGTAGAGAACATACTGCGCGTGATCTGCGAAAAGAACTATGAAGTTAGATCAGTGGAGAATAAGGTCTGCAATCCGCTGAAGATCCTCGGATCCTGCGAATTCGATGACGATCCGACCCTTCTTACGTCCCTCGGTGATGGTCACGCGCGTATCGTACGCGTCGGACAGCGCCGATACGACGCTCTCCCCCAGCTGCGACAGCGGGCGCTGCTGGCGTGCGCGCGGACGCGCTGTTGCCTTCGCCTTGCCGAGGCGAACGATCTCTTCAGTGGTACGCACGGAGAGACCCTCGGCGACGATGCGCTCAGCCAGTCGTTCCATTTCCTCGGGTGTCGACAGGGACAGCAGCGCACGGGCGTGGCCGGCGGTGATGACCTGAGCGGCAACCTTCTTCTGTACGGACGGCGGGAGTTTCAGGAGACGCAGGGTATTCGCAATCTGCGGGCGCGAGCGGGCGATTCGCTTGGCAAGCTCTTCCTGAGTTGCCCCGAAATCTGCCATGAGCTGCTGATATGCACTCGCTTCTTCCAGCGGGTTGAGCTGGGCCCGGTGGAGGTTTTCCAGGAGCGCGTCGCGGAGCAGATCCCCGTCTTCGGTCTCCCGGATGATTGCTGGAATCGTGGTTTCGCCAGCGAGCTCGGAGGCACGCAGGCGGCGCTCACCCATGATCAGTTCGTAGCGCGCTTCGGGCTTTTCGGCGAGGAACTCGGTGAGTTTCTCCGAGCGACCCTTCGCGGGAATGCTACGAACGACGACGGGCTGGAGAACGCCGACCTCCTTAATCGAGGCCGACAGTTCCTTCAGATCGTCCTCATCAAAGACCTCTCGAGGCTGCTTTGTGTTGGGAACGATCTGATCGATCGCAATTTCGGCGAAGGATGCACCGGGAACCGGAAGAAGCTCGTGATCGACGGATGTTTCACGTGAAACATTCTGTTCGTCGCGCTTATCTGCTTCGTTCGCGGCAGATCCTTTTACGGGCACACGAGCCGGCTTCTGGCGGGAATCTGAGCCATTGATTCCGCCGCCGAGAACGCTGCGAGAGCCGCCGCCGCGCCGTCCACCGGCCGCATCAACGGACGGCATCGTCGGACGCATCTTCTTCGACGAAGCAGTACCACGCTTGGGCTGCAGGAGGTCCTTCGCAGAACCTCCACGCTTGCCAGCGGAGCTGCCTTCGGGGAAGAACACGTCCAAAGGACGGGAAGGCGCGGAGGGTGCGTTATGCGGCGTCTGCTCACTTGCCTGAGGAATGAGAGCGCCAAGACCACGGCCGAGGCCGGTGTGCTTGCGAGCGCCCTTACGGCCCTCAGACTTCGGTGCTGCATCCGCCATTGCAATACTCCTTCAATTGCGTCGGTTCATTGTTTCACGTGAAACAATGGCATGCGCTCAGCTAGTAAGCGTGTTTGATCACTTTGTTGCACCAATGCTCACGCACGGTGACTAATACGTGCCGATCTGCGGAAACATGCGGAAAACTCCGAATGTTTCACGTGAAACAATCACTCCTCAGAGGCTGCGACGCGCTGGCACAACTCCAACGCGGCCTTCCGATACGCGATTGCACCCACGTTACGGGGATCGTACGTGACGACAGTCTGACCGTAGCTCGGCGCCTCGGAAATGCGCACAGAACGCGGGATGACGGTCGCAAAAGTGTGGTCCGGGAAGTGCGAACGCACTTCGCTCTCGACCTCTTCGGAGAGCTTCGTGCGCTTATCCGCCATGGTCAGCAACATGCCGGAGACACGCAGGCCGGGGTTAAGATCCACGCCGATGCGTTCGACGGTGTTCCACAGCTGGCTGAGGCCCTCCAGGGCGTAGTATTCGGCCTGAATTGGGATCATGACCTCGTCGGCGGCGACCATGACGTTGAGCGTGACGAGGCCGAGGGAAGGCGGGCAGTCGATGAGCACGATGTCGATATCGGCATGCTCAGAGACATACTCACGCAGGGCCTCACGCAGCCGGTACTCACGGCGCTCGACGTCGACGAGCTCGATTTCAGCGCCGGACAGGTCGATCGTGGCCGGGCACACGACAATACCGTCGATGTCGGGGCACGGCTGCACGACGTCGGCAACGCTGGCGCCACCGATAATGACGTCGTAGGTTGACGGGGTTCCGGCGGGGTGCGGAACGCCGAGCGCGCTCGAGGCATTTCCCTGGGCGTCCGCGTCGACAACGAGGACGGACAAGCCACCCATCGCGAGGCCGGCAGCGAGGTTAACGGCCGACGTCGTCTTACCGACGCCACCCTTCTGGTTCGCGACGGCAATGATGCGCGTGTGCTGAGGGCGCGGGAATGTTGCCCGCTCGAGCATGGCCAGATCGCGCATGTTGCGCTCGATCTGATTCGACAAAGGGGTGTTGTTGGTACTCACGTGACACCTTCCTAGATACTGCCCCTAGTTTACGGGCAGACGCACACACTTCCAGCACGAAAAGCCCGGGATGCATCCAGGCGCACACAATCTCCGCGCACCCCCATACAACGACGAAAATTTCGTTCTGTAGGATCGATTCTCCCAGCGAAAACACAAAACACGACAAACCGTCAATCGACAGAAACGAAATGACACAACACCACTCCGATGTGGCCTGCATCACTATATAAGAGGAGCGCCGCAGCAATCGCCACGACGCTCCTCGCCCCCACTGGGGACGCGTTACTTGATCCGAGTGCAGACGACCACGTATGTCGACTCGTCCTCCATGATGGAGGGCACCTCGTGGATCTCAGCGCGCAGGTGGTGACGACGAAGCTCCGCCGAGGCCTCGTCGACCTCGATGGGCGCGCGGCGGCCCTTGAGGGCCACGAGCGAGCCCCCGGGGGCGATCAGCTTCGACGTCATGCGCACGAGCTTGCTCATGTTGGCCACGGCGCGGGCAGTGACCACGTCGGCCTTGCCCTTGCCGCGCAGCTCCTCGGCGCGCGCCTGGTGGATCGTCACGTTGTCGAGGCCCAAGTCCTCCACAACGTCCATCAGCCACTCGACGCGGCGCGCCATGGGCTCGGCCAGGTGCACGTCGAGCTCGGGGCGACAGGCGGCGATCACGATGCCAGGCAGGCCAGATCCGGAGCCGACGTCGAGGACCTGACGGCCATCCTTACGGGGCATGAAATCCAGGACGGCGGCGGAGTTGACGATGTGGCGCGACCAAATGCGCTCCATGTCGCGCGGGCCCAGGAGGCCGCGAATCTCGCCTTCCTCCTCGAGCATGCGCGCGTACTCGGCGACCTCGGCGAAGGCCGGTCCGAAGAAGTCGCGGACGGCCTGCGTGGGCTCTTCTGGGACGAAGGGGTCGCCGACCTGGCGACCCCTTCCCGTCCCGTTCGGGTTCTCACTCACCGTCGGTGCCCTCGGGGAGGATCACCACGCGGCGGTGGGGCTCGGCGCCCTCGGACTCGGAGGTGAGGCCCTCGTCGGCGACCACGTCGTGGCACACCTTGCGCTCAAACGGGTTCATGGCGTCGAGCTTGACGGCCTCGCCGGTGGCGCGCACGCGGGCGATCGCCTCGCGGGTGATGTCCTGCAGCTCTTCCTTGCGCTCGGCGCGGAAGCCGGCGATATCGAGCATGAGGCGCGAGCGCTCGCCGGTCTCGGTCTGGACGGCCAGACGGGTGAGCTCCTGGAGGGCGTCCAGGACCTCGCCGTCGTCGCCCACGAGGCGGTCAAGGGCGTCGGGGTCGTCGGCGACGATCTCGACCGAGGCGCGGCCGTTTTCGACGTCGATCTCGATGTCGCCGTCGAGGTCGGCGATGTCAAGCAGCTCTTCCAGGTAGTCGGCGGCGATTTCGCCTTCTTCTTCGAGGCGGGTCAGCTTGTCTGCGTTGTCGTCACTCATGACGTGTCCTCCGTAGTGGGGAATGGGGTCTTGCTGGTGTCCAGGTTACCGGCTGGGGGCCTGGAACCGTGAATCTATGGTGCTCAGCGCTTGTTGCCGCGGCGGCGGGCCTTGCGGCGCTCGATGCGGCGGCGCTCGATCTCCTCGGCGCTCAGCGAGCCGTGGCCGGAGGTCGACTCGCTGGCGTCGGACGCATCCTTGGACGAGGCCTTGGCGGACTCACGCTCGAGGGCGCGGCGGTCGCGGACCTGCTTCTGGAGCTCGGCGCGCTGGGCGGAGGCTTCCTGCTTGGCCAGGCGCTTCTCGACGGCCAGGGTGAGGCCGTGCATCCACTGCTCGTCGGGCAGGGTCGTCCACTTCTGGGTGGCCAGGTTCCGGTAGACTGTGATGATTTCGCCGGCGCTCATGGAGGCCGGGAAGTCGGAGGCGACGCGCTGCTTCTTGGCCTTGGAGCGCAGCTCGGCGAGGGTGCGCTCGTTGAGCTCGTCGATACGCGGGTCGGAGCCGGCAACACCAAGGGCGGCGCGCTCACGGTCATAGTTCTGGAAGTAGGGCTTGGCCCATTCCTGGTAGCCGGCCTCGCGGGAAGCGAGGAGGTCGGCGTACGCCGGGGAGCCGGGGGTCGGCATGACCTTGATGGTCCAGAGGGACTGGGCCAGGGCCCAGAAGGAGGCGGTCACGGTGTAGATGACGACGCCCATCTGGAAGAACGCGCCGGAGAAGATGAACATCAGCGGCATCACGTACATCATGGAGCGCTGCGACTGAGCCATCGGGTTGTCGCCCATGTCGGGCATGTTGCGCGAGAAGGACAGGCGCATGGAGACGAACTGCAGGACGACCATCAGGACGATCGCGGCGATGAAGACAGTGACGATCGCGGGCTGGCCCCAGGACTCGCGCAGGGTGTGGGACAGCGGAACGCCGAAGACGGTGGAGTTAACGATCTCGGTGGACACGGACTCGGTCAGCGGGCCGAGGTGGTCGGTGGAATCGCCGCGGTAGGTGTAGGTGCCGGCGGAGATGGAGGAGACCGCGATGATGGCGCGGTACATGCCGAACAGGACGGGCATCTGCACGAGCATGGGCAGGCAGGAGGCGAAGGGCGAGACCTTGTGCTTGCGCTGGAGGGCCTGGGTCTCTTCCATCATCTTCTGACGGCTGACCTGGTCCTTCTTGCCCTTGTACTTCTCCTGGATCTTGCGCATCTCAGGCTGGATGGCCTGCATGGCTCGCGAGGAGCGGATCTGCTTGAGGAACAGCGGGATGATGGCGATGCGCACCAGGATGGTGAGCAGCACGATGGACAGGACCCACGCCATGCCCGAGCCGGAGGACATTCCGAGCAGCACGAGGAGGTCGTGGATCCAGACCCACACGTAGGAGATCGCCCACGCGAAGGGGTGGAGAATTGCGTCGAACATAGTTTTCGCTTTCGCCGTGGCGCCGAAGCGCCGCTGTTTCGTTGTTCCTTCAGTGTCCGAGGCCGTGGCCGGTTACTCGGTCAGGTCATGCTCCGGGTCGAGTCCCATGGGGGCGGGACGTTCCCAGTTATCGTGCCCAGCCCAATCCTCGGGTGGGATCCAGGGGTCGGGCTTCCAGCGTCCACGCTCTGGTACGTGGTCCACTCCCCCGTGGCTCCAGGGGTTGCATCGCAGGAGCCGCCAAGCGGCGAGGATGAGTCCCTTGATGGGTCCGTGGACGCGAATGGCCTGGAGAGCGTAGGTGGAGCAGCTGGGTGCGTATCGACACCGGGGGCCGAGGGCTGGGGAGATGTAGCGCTGGTAGGCGACGATGGGTGCGGACACGAGAGCGCGAAGCGCCCGGCCCGCCAGGTTCATCGTGCGTCCCACTTACGCCACGCTCGCGCCATCACGCGGTCGAGGTGTTCGCCGAGTTCCTTGGAGGGGACGCCGAGGGCCTTACTTGAGGCCCTCACGACGACCCGGGATCCTTCGGGGAGGTCGGCGATCCGTTCGCGCATGAGGTGGCGCAGCTGCCGCTTGACGCGATTACGTCCGTTGGCGCGCTTGATTTCCCGCTTGGGTACGACGAAACCGACGAGGCGACTGTTGCGTTCCTCGTCGGCTCGGACGTGGACGACGACCAGCGGATCTCCTGCTCGCGTTCCCTGTCGGATCGCGGCGGTGAAGTCCGCTGGGTCAACCATGCGGTGCGCGCGCGGCAGCACCGGGGTGTCTCAGGCGGACAGCTTGGCGCGGCCCTTGCGGCGGCGGGCAGCCAGAATGGCGCGGCCGGCGCGGGTCGACATGCGCAGACGGAAGCCGTGCGTCTTGGAACGACGACGGTTGTTGGGCTGGTAGGTCCGCTTGGTGGTCACGGCAATTCTCCTCGGCGGGGAGTGGTTTCCCACTCGGTATCGGTTGGGCTATCGACACGTAAGCACGCGCGATAGCGGGGACGCACGCCCGAAATGGGCGCAAACAAAGACCAAGACTAAGCGGATTGGGGCCACACGTCAACGCGGCAAGGTTACCCACCGCGTCACACACAGTATCCACAGCTGTGCAAATCACTGTGGATCTCATCCATCCACAGAGGGTGGACGACGGCAGTTATCCACAGGCTGTGTGTATTTTTGCTTTCCGCGAGCTACTGCGGACCCAAAGTTGTAACTACAAAGCTGTGATTCTGTGATAGTTCTCCACAGGTTCATCCCCAGTCTGTGCATAACATGTGTGCGGACTACACTGCGACAATGTACGAGCGTCACGCACATCACCGAGAAGTCGTGACCGAACTCACCAGTATTTGTGACCGGAGGTTGCCGTGGAGTCGGATTCCCTCACACGCGCCTGGGCTGCGGCCCTGGATGCAGTCCCCACCGACGAGCTGGGGCCCGTCGCCACGTCGATGCTGCGCTCGGCCCGGCCCCTCGGCGACATCGAAGGCACGATCCTCCTCGCCGTCCCCAACGATTTCACCAAGCAGTGGATTGAAGACAAGGCGCAGTCGAAGCTGACGACCGCCCTGTCCGTGCACCTGGGCCGTACCGTCCGCATCGCCATCACCGTCGACCCCACGCTCGAGGTCGTCACGGAGGAGGAGGAAGAGGAGGAGCCGACCCCCGCCGCACCCGCCGCACACGCGGCCGCCCCGGCCTCGTCGTTCGATGAGGAGGAGGAGCACCACTCCCCCGCCCTCGTCACCGCGCCCACCGACTCCGGCCCGACCCACCTCAACCCGAAGTTCACCTTCGACACCTTCGTTATCGGCCCGTCGAACCGTTTCGCGCACGCGGCCGCGCTGGCCGCCTCGGAAACCCCGGGCACCGCCTTCAACCCCCTGTTTATCTACGGCGATTCCGGGCTGGGCAAGACGCACCTGCTCCAAGCCATCGGCCACAACGCGCTGTCGATGATGCCCCACCTGAAGGTCCGCTACGTCAACTCCGAAGAGTTCACGAACGAGTTCATCAACGCTATTCGTCTCAACAAGACGGACAACTCCCAGGTCGAGGCCTTCCACCGCCGCTACCGCGAGCTCGACATCCTCCTCATCGACGACATCCAGTTCATCGGCGACAAGGAACAGACCGTCGAAGGCTTCTTCCATACCTTTAATGCGCTGCACAGCGCCAACAAGCAGATTGTCCTGACCTCGGACCTGCCCCCGGCCCAGCTCAAGGGCTTCGAGGACCGCATGCGGTCGCGCTTCTCCTCGGGCCTGCTCGTCGACGTTCAGCCGCCGGACCTGGAGACCCGCATCGCGATCCTGCATAAGAAAGCGGACGCCGAGGGCCTCGAGGTAACCCCTGAGGTCTTCGAATACGTGGCCTCGCGCATCTCCTCGAACATCCGTGAGCTGGAGGGCGCACTCGTGCGCATCGGCGCGTGGGCGTCGCTGTACCAGGAACGCATCGACCTCAACCTCGCGCAGATGATGCTCAAGGACTTCGTGTCCAACCCGGACGACAACGAAATCACCGTCAGCCTCATCATGAGCCAGTGCGCCGTCTACTTCGGCGTCACGATCGAGCAGATGGGTTCCTCGGAGCGCAGCCACAACGTCGTCGAGGCCCGCCAGATCGCCATGTACCTGTGCCGCGAGCTCACCGACCTGTCGCTGCCTAAGATCGGGCAGGCCTTCGGACGCGACCACACGACGGTCATGCACGCGAACAAGAAGATCTCGAAGCTGATGAAGGAGAAGCGCGAGACCTTCAACCACGTGTCGGAGCTTACAAATAGGATTAAGCAGAAGGCCAGGGAGTCGTGAAAATGGCGCGGGCGCTGACGAAAGTCGGCGCCCGCGCGAGATTCACAGGAGTTGTGCACAGCTGGTGGACGAATACGCATCGGCTGTGGAGAAAAGGGTCTTGCCTGTGGATCTCAAAAAGTTGTCATTTGCTTCGTGCACAGGCGGTCGTGACGAATCCACAGCCTCGTCCCGGAATAACAACACAGAGATTTGACTGAAATTCCAACGCATAAGGGAGTTATCCACAGAACTCACAGCCCTTATGATGGAGGGACAGTCAAAAGACAAAAATTTTTTCACAGGCCTCCGTACAACAACGTCGCCGCCGACGCGACGCGATGGCACGCGCGAGGCAAATTTCCTGCCCCACGTGGGCACACTTGTGGGTAAAGTAGTGTCCGATCCGTTTTGTGTTTTGGAGGCAGCTATGAAGTTCACCGTCGCCCGCGATGTTCTGGCCGAAGCCGTGTCGTGGACCGCCCGCGCGCTCCCCGTGCGTCCGGCCTCGCCGATCCTGGCCGGCGTGCGCATCAAGGCTGAGGGCGACGAGCTGACCCTGTCCTCCTTCGACTACGAGGTGTCCGCGAACTCGCACATTCCCGCGACCGTCGACGAGGCCGGCGAGGTCCTGGTGTCCGGTCGTCTGCTCGCCGACATCTCCAAGTCGCTACCCTCCAAGCCCGTCTCTGTCGAGCTCGATGGCCAGAAGGTGAACCTGGTCTGCGGCTCCTCGCACTTCACGCTCGCGGTCATGCCCCTCGACGAGTACCCGCTGCTGCCCGCGCAGCCCACGGGAGTCGGCGCGATCGATTCGTCGACGCTGTCGCAGGCCGTTTCCCAGGTGTCGATTGCCGCTTCGCGCGACGACACGCTGCCCCTGCTGACGGGCGTGCGCATCGAGATCAACGGCCCGGCGATCACGCTTCTGGCCACCGACCGCTATCGCCTCGCCATGCGCGAGCTGGACTGGGAGCCCACCGACACCTCGATCGAAGAGGTCGCCCTGGTCAAGGCCCGCATCCTCCAGGACGTTGCCAAGTCGATGACCTCCGGAGCCAAGGTCGAGGTCGGCCTGTCCGGCGAGTCCCAGCCCGGCGCCTCGTCCCTCATCGGCTTTACCGCCCAGGGTCGCCGCACCACCTCGACCCTCATGGACGGCGACTACCCCGCCGTGCGTCGCCTGTTCCCTGACACGACGCCGATCCAGGCCGTCGTCGATCGCCACGCCCTGCTCGAGGCCGTCAAGCGTATGTCGCTGGTCGCCGAGCGCAAGACCTCCGTGCGTCTGGCCTTCACCGAGGGCCAGCTCGTCCTCGAGGCTGGCCAGGGCGACAACGCTCAGGCCTCCGAAGCCATCGAGGCGACCCTGAACGGCGACGACATCTCGACCGCGTTCAACCCGCAGTTCCTCATCGACGGCCTGCAGGTCCTGGACACCGACTACGTGCGCTTCGGCTTCACGCACCCCACGAAGCCCGCCGTCATCACGGGCCAGAAGAAGGCCGACGAGGGCGAGGTCACGCAGTTCCGCTACCTGCTGATGCCCATCCGCTTCGGCATCTGACGTGCGCGTCTCCCACCTGGCCCTCGACGACTTCCGCTCCTGGAAGCACGGGGTCGTCGAGCTGCACGAGGGCCCCACGGTCCTCGTGGGCGCGAACGGCCAGGGAAAGACGAACCTCGTCGAGGCGCTCGCCTACCTGTCCACGTTCTCATCGCACAGGGTCGGCGCCGAGGGTGCCCTCGTGCGCATCCCCATCGACGAGGCCGAGGCCGCCCCGGGCGGTGCCGTCATCCGCGCGCGGGTCGTAGCCTCGGGCCGCGAGCAGGTCATCGAGCTGGAAATCGTGCGCGGCAAGGCCAATCGTGCGCGCATCAATCGCGCGCAGGTCAAGCCCCGCGAGATTCTGGGCATCGTGCGCACGGTCGTGTTCGCTCCCGAGGATCTGTCCCTCGTGCGCGGCGATCCGTCAGTGCGCCGATCTTTCTTGGACGACCTGGCCACGCAGCTCTCCCCCATTCACGCCTCCGTGCGCTCCGACTTCGACCGGGTCGCACGCCAGCGCGCGGCGCTGATGAAGGCTGCCCAGGCCTCGCTCCGCCGCGGCCAATCCCCCGACCTGTCGACCCTTGAGATCTGGGACCAGCAGTTCGCCGCCCTCTCCGCGCGGATTACGGCCACTCGCGCATCCATCGCATCGCGCCTGGAAGAGCCAGCCGCGCGCTCCTACGACGACGTCGCTGACTCCCCGCGCCACCTGCGCCTCGCCTTCGATGCCTCGGTCGACCGCGTCATCGGCACCGACCCCGACAACCCGGCCAGCGCCGACCTCACCGACGTGGAGGCCCAAACCGAGCGCATGCTCGCGGCCCTCGCGTCGGTGCGAGAGAAGGAAACAGAGCGCGGCGTCAACCTCGTCGGCGCACACCGCGACGACCTGACCCTCAGCCTCGGCGCGATGCCCGTCAAGGGCTACGCCTCGCACGGCGAATCATGGTCGGTTGCCCTCGCGCTGCGCCTCGGAGCCTTCGAGCTGCTCAGCGACGACGGCGACACCCCGATCCTCATCCTCGACGACGTCTTCGCCGAACTCGACTCCTCGCGCCGCGAGGGCCTGGCCGCCCTCGCCTCGAAGGCCGAACAGATCATCGTCACCTGCGCGGTCGCCGGCGACCTGCCCGACTCCCTCGACCACCACGCCCTGCACGTGCGCCTCGACCCCGAGCGCGGCACCGTCATCGACGAGGCCGACAATGAGTGAGCGCGAGGACACGGACGCCGACGAGCTGAGCGGATCTGCGGTCCCCGACGAAGAAGCAGACGCTGACGAGTTCGTCGTCCGCGCGCTCGAACGAGCCCAGAGCGTCGCCCGCACGCACGGCTACACGAGGTCCACCCTGCCCTCGTGGGGCCTCGACGAAACACGTCCCCGACGCAGCCTCGACGGATCCAGCGAATACGCGGCCATCGAAACCGACGGATTCGGCCGCCTCGCCGAGGACGATAGCGTCTCCGCGCGCGCCGCAGCTCGAGCCGCCGCGTACCGCCACGCCAACGGGATCGAAGCCCCGGCCTCGTCGACAGAGGAAGACCCCGAGGGTGACCTCGCGGCCCTGCGCCAGGCCCTGGAGGGAACCGGCGCCTCGTGGAGCCGCGCCCCCGGCATGGCAGCCATGCGCCCGCGCTACCGCAGGGCCAACTCCCTGGGCGCCATCCTGGCCCGCACGATCAAAACCCGAGAATGGGACACCCCCACCAAGATGGGGTCGATCATGGCGAAATGGCGCGACATCGTCGGCCCCCAAGTCGCCGAACACGCCCGCATCGAGACCTTCGAGGGACACCGCCTGGTCGTGCGCACCGACTCCACCGCCTGGGCCAAACAGCTCCAGCTGCTCCTACCCACCATCGAGCGGCGCATCGCCGAAGAGGTCGGGTCCGGCGTCGTCGAGCAGGTCATCATCCGAGGACCCGTCGCCCCCTCGTGGCGCAAAGGCCCATACGTCGTGCGCGGCCGAGGCCCCCGCGCCGACTACGGGTGACAGCGCCGAGCACGTCGGCGTCTAAATGATGTTTCTGACCGCGCGGTCTCTGATACGCTGTTCCGTTAGCCCGCGCGTGAGGGCTTGTTAAGGAGACATCATGAGCAATCCATTCGCCAGAAACGAAGGAAGCGCCCAGGGATTTGGCCAGCAGGGCGGGTACGCCCCCGGCCAGTACCAGGGAGGATTCCCCCAGGGCGCACCCCAGCAGACCTACGGCCAGTGGAACCCGCAGGGTGGATACGGCGGGCAGGGTGGATTCCCTCAGGGTGCGCCCCAGCAGGGTGGCAAGTCCAAGACGCCGCTCATCATTGGCATCATTGCTGGCGTCGTCGTCATTGCGATTATCGTCGGTGTCGTCATCTGGGCGATGTCGGGATCTGACTCCGACGACTCCTCGAACACCTCCGCCCCCGCGCCTGGCACCTCCGCCCCGGCGAACCCGGGGAATAGCAGCGCAAACCCGGCAAACCCCGCGCCCGGCAACCCTCAGGCGCCGAACAACACCAACCCGTCCGCCGCACCCACGCAGGGAAACGGAACGGGAGCCAACGGCTTGCTCAGCATGACCCCGGTGGGCGCTAACTGTCTCTACGAGATTACCGATATCTCGTACGGACCCAAGGCCGATAACAACGAGCAGACGCTCAAAGTCACTTTCAAGGTGACCAATAAGGGAAATGCCCCGGAATTTGGTGGCTTCTACCCTCGTCCCTACCAGAACAACGAGCAGCTCGGCTCGCCTAACTTCTTCCGGACTCCGGAGCCCGATGACTTCGAATACGTGCCCGGCGTAGTCGATGTTCCGGCCGGGCAGTCGGTCGAATACGTCGCCTACTGGGTTATCTCCAATAAGAGGGACCCCATCGAGTTCCGTGACCCGAACTGGATTATTCTCCAGGGCAAGGGTCAGGATTACCAAAAGTGGACCTGGCAGCCGAAGTA
This sequence comes from Schaalia sp. ORNL0103, assembly GCF_019429565.1. GTDB lineage: Bacteria > Actinomycetota > Actinomycetes > Actinomycetales > Actinomycetaceae > Pauljensenia. The sequence continues at coordinate 189,600 of NZ_JAHXSA010000002.1, forward strand.
ATCTGCTGATCAGGCGTCGCGCACGCATAGGCTCAGAGCTCTGTATCGGCATCGTACGGGGACTCCTAGCGCGTGAATCGTCGCTGCTGACGAGTGAGTGACGGGGCCGCCCTCCCAGCCGGGAGGGCGGCCCCGTGCGTCCCAGCCGCAACCACAATCGGCATGTGACTGATCACAGTCGACTTTTCGTTGGAATCACGCAGTTTGTAAAGTAACCCTCCGAGCCTGTCAATCCCGGGAACAAGCGCCACTTTTGGTAGAATCTACAAGGTTAAACATCTATTTTCGCGCAATGCGAGGGGAGCCACGTGGCTGACAACGAGAAGACCGCCGAAGGCGAGCAGTCCTACGGCGCATCGGACATCACCGTCCTCGAGGGCCTGGAAGCCGTCCGCAAGCGCCCGGGTATGTACATCGGATCCACCGGCGAACGCGGCCTGCACCACCTGGTGTACGAGGTCGTCGACAACTCCGTGGACGAGGCCCTGGCCGGCTACGCCGACCACATCGAGGTCACGATCCAGGAAGACGGCGGCATCAAGGTCGTCGACAACGGTCGAGGCATCCCGGTCGACGAGCACCCCACCGAGCACAAGCCCACCGTCGAGGTCGTCATGACGATCCTCCACGCCGGTGGCAAGTTCGGCGGCGGCGGCTACGCCGTCTCGGGCGGCCTGCACGGCGTCGGCATCTCCGTCGTTAACGCCCTGTCCACCCGCGTGAACACCGAAATTCGTCGCCAGGGCTACGTGTGGCGCATGTCGTTCGCAAACGGCGGCACCCCCATCACGCCCCTCGAGCGCGGCGAAGAAACCGACGAGACCGGCACCACCCAGGTCTTCTACCCGGACCCCGAGATCTTCGAAACCGTCGAATTCGACTTCGAGACCCTGCGCCAGCGCTTCCAGCAGATGGCCTTCCTCAACAAGGGCCTGCGCATCACCCTGACCGACGAGCGCGAGTTCGCCACCGACGAAGGCGACGAGATCGCCGGCGGCGAGGAGGCCTCGGACAAGAAGACCAAGGGACACCGCACCGTCTCCTACTGCTACGAGCACGGCCTGCGCGACTACGTCGAATACATCGACTCCGCCAAGAAGTCCGAGACGATCAACAACGAGATCATCGACTTCGAAGCCGAAAACGACGAAGGCACCATGAGCGTGGAAATCGCCATGCAGTGGACCACCGCCTACTCCTCGTCTGTCCACACCTTCGCCAACACCATCAACACGACCGAAGGCGGCATGCACGAGGAGGGCTTCCGCACCGCGCTGACGTCCCTCGTCAACCGCTACGGCCGCGAAAAGGGCATCATCCGCGACAAGGACGACAACCTCACCGGTGACGACGTCCGCGAGGGCCTGACCGCCGTCATCTCGATCAAGCTCACCGAACCCCAGTTCGAGGGCCAGACGAAGACCAAGCTCGGCAACACCGAGGCCCGCACCTTCGTCGCCCAGCAGGTCTACTCCAAGCTCACCGACTGGTTCGACGCCCACCCCGCCGACGCCAAGGCCATCATCAACAAGGGCCAGGCCGCCCAGGCCGCCCGCGTCGCCGCCCGCAAGGCCCGCGAGGCCACCCGCCGCAAGGGTGTCCTCGAATCCGCCTCCATGCCCGGCAAGCTGCGTGACTGCTCCTCGCGCACGCCCTCCGAGTGCGAAATCTTCATCGTCGAGGGTGACTCCGCAGGCGGCTCCGCCGTCGGCGGCCGCGACCCCGAGCGTCAGGCCATCCTGCCGATCCGCGGCAAGATCCTCAACGTCGAAAAGGCGCGCCTGGACCGAGCCCTGTCCTCGGACACCATCCGCTCCCTCATCACCGCCTTCGGCACCGGCATCGGCGAAGACTTCGACATCTCGAAGCTGCGCTACGGCAAGATCGTCATCATGGCGGACGCCGACGTCGACGGCCAGCACATCGCCACGCTGCTGCTGACCCTCCTCTTCCGCTACATGCGACCCCTCATCGAGGGCGGCCACACCTTCATCGCCATGCCCCCGCTGTACCGCATCAAGTGGACCAACGCCGAGCACGAATTCGCATACTCCGATAAGGAACGCGACGAACTGCTCGCCGCCGGTGCCGCCGCGAACCGCCGCCTGCCCAAGGAAGGCGGCATCCAGCGCTACAAGGGTCTGGGCGAAATGAACGACCACGAACTGTGGGAGACCACCATGGATCCGGCCAGCCGAATCCTCAAGCAGGTCACCCTCGACGAGGCCGCAGATGCCGACGAGACCTTCACGATCCTCATGGGCGACGACGTCGACCGACGCCGCACGTTCATCCAGCGCAACGCCACCGACGTGCGCTTCCTCGACATCTGACATCATCCGCGACCAGCCCAGCCCCGGCCTCGTACCGGGCGGGCCTGATCGAGCAGAAACAACGTAAGGAAAAACGTGAGCGACGAGCAGACTACTGACGCGCGGCACATCTCGGACACCGAGCGCATCCGCCAGGTCGACCTGCAAAAGGAGATGCAGCGCTCCTACCTCGACTACGCCATGAGCGTCATCGTCGGACGCGCCCTGCCCGACGTGCGCGACGGCCTCAAGCCCGTCCACCGTCGCGTCCTGTACGCCATGTACGACGGCGGATACCGCCCCACCTCCTCGTTCTCCAAGTCCTCCCGCGTCGTCGGCGAGGTCATGGGTAACTACCACCCCCACGGCGACGCCGCGATCTACGACGCCCTCGCGCGCCTCGTGCAGCCTTGGTCGCTGCGCTACCCCCTCGTCGCCGGCCAGGGTAACTTCGGTACCCCCGGCAACCTGGGCCCCGCCGCACCCCGTTACACCGAGTGCAAGATGGCGCCCCTGGCCATGGAAATGGTCCGCGACATCGACGAAGAATGCGTCGATTTCCAGGACAACTACGACGGCCGCAACCAGGAACCCACCATCCTGCCCGCGCGCTTCCCGAACCTCCTGGCCAACGGCTCCGAAGGCATCGCCGTCGGCATGGCCACCCGCATCCCGCCGCACAACCTGCGCGAGCTCGCGCGCGGCGTCGAATGGGCCCTCGAGCACCCCGACGCGTCCCGCGAAGAGCTCCTCGAAGCGCTCATCAAGCTGATCCCCGGACCCGACTTCCCCACCGGCGCCACCATCCTGGGCCACAAGGGCATCGAAGACGCCTACCGCACCGGCCGCGGCTCCATCACGCAGCGCGCCGTCGTCAACGTCGAGGAGATCCAGGGCCGCCAGTGCCTCGTCGTCACCGAGCTGCCCTACCAGGTCAACCCCGACAACCTGGCCGACAAGATCGCCCAGCTCGTGCGCGACGGAGCAATCGGCGGCATCGCCGACATCCGCGATGAGACCTCCGGCCGCACCGGTCAGCGCCTCGTCATCGTCCTCAAGCGCGATGCCGTCGCCAAGGTCGTCCTCAACAACCTCTACAAGCGCACCAGCCTGCAGGAGAACTTCTCCGCCAACATGCTCGCGCTCGTCGACGGCGTGCCCCGCACCCTGTCGATCGACGGCTTCATCCGCCACTGGATCAACCACCAGATCGACGTCATCGTGCGCCGCACGAAGTTCCGCCTGCGCAAGGCCCTCGAGCGCCTGCACATCCTCGAAGGCTACCTGAAGGCCCTCGACGCCCTCGACGAGGTCATCGCCCTGATCCGCCGCTCTCCCACGGTCGACGAGGCCCGCGCCGGCCTTATCGAGCTGCTCGACGTCGACGCCATTCAGGCCGACGCGATCCTGGCCCTCCAGCTGCGCCGCCTGGCCGCCCTCGAGCGCCAGAAGATCATGGACGAGCACGCCGAACTCAAGGCCCGCGTCGACGACCTCAACGACATCCTCGCCAAGCCCGAGCGTCAGCGCGCCATCATCTCCACCGAACTCGGCGAGATCGTCGACAAGTTCGGCGACGAGCGTCGCACCCGCATCCTCCCCTTCGATGGGGAAATGTCGATGGAAGACCTCATCCCCGAAGAGGACGTCGTCGTCACCATCACCCGCGACGGCTTCGCCAAGCGCACCCGCACGGACAACTACCGCTCGCAGAAGCGCGGCGGCAAGGGCGTGCGCGGCACCCAGCTGCGCGGCGACGACGTGGTCGAACACTTCTTCGTCACGACCACGCACAACTGGCTGCTCTTCTTCACCAACCTCGGCCGCGTCTACCGCGCCAAGGCCTACGAAATCCCCGAAGGCGGTCGCGACGCCAAGGGCCAGCACGTCGCCAACCTGCTGGCCTTCCAGCCCGACGAGCACATCGCACAGGTCCTCGCGATCCGCACCTACGAGGACGCAGACTTCCTGGTCCTGGCCACCAAGCGCGGCCTCGTCAAGAAGACCCCGCTGAGCCTGTACAACTCGCCCCGCTCCGGCGGCATCATCGCCATCAACCTGCGCGAGGACGAGGACGGCAAGCCCGACGAGCTCGTCTCCGCACAGACCATCATGGCCGACGAAGACCTCATCCTCGTCTCCCGCGACGGCCAGGCCGTGCGCTTCACCGCCACCGACGACCAGCTGCGCTCCATGGGCCGCTCCACGTCCGGCGTGCGCGGCATGAAGTTCCGCGGCGACGACGAGCTGCTCAGCATGGAGGTCCCGCGCGAGAACACCGACCTGCTGATCGTCACCGAGTCCGGCTACGCCAAGCGCACCCCCGTCGAGGAATACCCGACGAAGTCGCGCGGCACCCTCGGCGTGCGCGTCGGCAAGCTCGTCGACGAACGCGGCGGCCTCGTCGGCGCCCTCGTCGTGCGACCCGATGAGGACGTCATGGTCATCACCGAGTCCGGCAAGCTCGTCCAGGTCAACGCCTCCGACGTGCGACCCACCGCCCGCAACACCATGGGCGTCATCTTCGCCCGCCCGGACGACGGCGACCGCATCATCGCGATCACCCGCAACTCCGACTCGGGCGACGAGGACGAGACCGACGAGTCCGAGAACACCGAGGCCGTGGACGGGGTCGACGCCCCCGCGGACGAGGCCACTGCCCCCGCAGGTGGCGACGACACCGCAGACACTGACAAGTGACGCGTGATCATGGGACGAGGCCCCCGCCTCGTCCCGTGATCAATCTGCCAAAGCGGCGCGGAACCAGCGCCGGTGCCAGGCGATGCGGTAGCCTGGCAGGTAGGAAGTGCGACCTGGAAGGAAACCCATGAGCGACCACGTCTCGAGCACCCGCAGCGACGCTCCCCGCCGAGTTGACCTGGCCATCGCGCGCATCGACGCGTGGACCGTCATGAAGGTGGCGTTCCTGCTGTCCGTCGCCCTGGGTATCGCAATGGTCGTCGCCACGATCGTCCTGTGGCTCATGGTCGACGCCATGCACGTCTTCAGCCAGCTTGAGGAATTCCTCAAGACCATGGGCGCCGGCCGCTACGCGGACCTCCTGGACTACGCTCGCCTGCCGCGCGTCATCTCCTACGCGACCATCGTCGCGGTCATTAACGTCGTGCTGCTCACCGCCCTGTCGACGCTGGGCGCCATGCTCTACAACGTCGTCGCCTCGCTGGTGGGTGGCGTCAAGGTGTCCCTCATGGATGAGTGAGGGCACTCGCTCAAGGGGTCGGCTGATGCCGGCCCCTTTTGCTATGCCTTGGGACGGGGTTCTTGCGTTGCTTGTGGCCCCACGGGTGTTCCGGGTGCCGCGTTGGGACGGGGGTTCGATTCCCCCCATCTCCACAATGCGTTCCCACCTGATCTTCGGTCACCGCGTGTCCTGCCCGCCCGCTGGGCCGGGCTGCTTTGTGGGGCCCGGCCGCTGTGTGTGCCGGTGAGCGGCGGCCCGCCCGCGAGATCGCCACACGCGAGCTTCGCTCGGAGTGGTCGATCTCGAGGCCCGCCCTGGCCCTGCCGCCGCCCTCCGGCACCGCGGCCAGGCCCTGCGCCTCGAAGCCCGCCCCTGCCCTCCGGTCCCTCCGGCGCCCTCCACACCGGCGGTGCTGTGTTGCTGACGTTGTTTGGCGCGTCGTTTTGACGCCCGACCAGGCCCCGCCGCCGCCCACCGGCACCGCGGCAACTCCCTCCGGACCCTCCACACCGGTAGCAATGGGGGTTTTGCACTACATGAAGCCTGCTGGCGGCGTGTCGCCGGCGTGTCGGACGCTCATGTAGTGCAATTCCCCCCGACTCGTTTTACCTCCAGCCATGGGTATCGCGTCTGGGCCCTGTCGACCAGGTGGCCCGGTTGTCTGAAACCGCCATCGCCTTTGCTCGTGTGTGCTTGCGGGGGATTGAAACCGTCATCGCCTTTGCGGGTGAGAAGCGGGCGTTTTTGGCGTGTTTTTCGGTTGCAGTGGTGACGGTGGTTTCAACGATTGCTGTTTAGGGGCGCGCAGTGGTGACGGTGGTTTCATGTTGGCCAGTATCAGTGGTTGCAGTGGTGTTGTTGGTTTCAACGTCGCACGTCGCCGCGTCCTGTGCGTGAAAAAGTTCGCCCAGCACGGCCTGATCGTGGGTGTGAGCGTGAAAAAGTTCGCCCTGCGCGCTCAAAATGGCCCAAAATCAGTGTTTTCTGGCGTGCTGGGCGAATTTTGTCGCGGGCGAGCATGAGAAGGCGGGTTGCTGGGCGAACTTTGTCACGGGTTGAGTGGGGGAGAGGGTGTACCGGGCGAATTTTGTCGCGCCTGCCGGCCCCGTCACCATACTTTGTGGTGCCTCCGGCCCCTCCACATCAGAGTCAGTGGGGGTTTGGCAGCATTAGGAGCTGGCTGTCGGCGTGTCGGCGGCGTGTCGGGGTTCTAATGACGTGATTTCCCCATGTGGCAGCAGTGAGGTCATGGTTCGAGGCCAAAGAGCAGACCACCTTGATGAACAACGCTGACAACGGGCTTTTATGGGCGCGGTGGTCTGCGATTTGGGCATAACGGTACCTGGTATGGTCTGTTGCGCGCATGTGGGCCCCTGAATATACGGGTTGTCCCCTTGATACGAACGTAAACCCGCTATATCGCGCGTAAACCCGCTATTGGGAGTGTGGGCGGGGCTGCCCAGGCTCGTATTAGCGGGTTAATGTGCGGATTAGGAGGCCCACGTGCGCGTAGGTGGGCTTAGATAGCCACCAGGTGGGTTAATGTGCGCATCAAAGGGCCCGGGTGTCCACCTGTGGGGCCGGTTCGCTAGTTGATGCCAATCCGCGTCGGGCGAGCCCGCAACAGTGCGCTGAGAACAGCACGCAGAAACCGGCCCGACCGCGACGGCAGACGGTGATCGGGAGCAAGCGAAGACCTCTGACAGCGCCACGCATACGGGTTGTGGCTGAGTGGCCCCGGCCAGGTCGACGCAACGACGGTGGCCGGCGCGGGCAGGGGGAGCAGCGGGCTCACCCACGAACCCGCCGTCACGTAGATGTGCATCAGCCCGTCGATGCTCTCGAAAAATCCACCCTCAACAACCGGCGCTGGAAAACCCACGGGATCAAACGCATAGACGCTCTCGAGCGCCGGGGGAGTGGTGGCCGCCGCCGCGTACAGCGCAAGATTCGCACCCTTTGAATGGCCGACCACGGTGAGTGGCCCCTCGGCCCGTGACGCCGCATATGCCAGGTAGTTGGCAGCCCACCGCTGCGAATCAGTCGGAAAGTCAAGGCCGAAGCGGGCATCCTCCGCCCACCCAACCGCGCTTGCATCCGTCCCGCGCAAGACCACGTAGGTCGCCCCGGCCTCGTCGATGAAGGTGACCGCACCGAACTGAGCGAGCGGGCTCGACGTCAGCCGAGTGACCGCATCGCGCACGCGCAGGCCCCCGAAGCGCGCGCTCGCACCGGCGGCCTCCAGGAGGGGACGATCGGCGTGGGACGCCAACGAATAGCGATACAGAGACGGGATTGACGAGGCCTGGGCGACTTCACGGAGCAAGCAACCGTGCGGGGAACGAGGCCCGGGCAGCGCGTGAAAATCCACGTAGACCAGGCACGAGAGAACGAGGGCGTCGGCGGGGGAGAGGTCCGCTCGTAGCGGTGTGCGCGAGTCTCGGACGTGCTCGATGACGGTGTTCACGAGGCCTCCTCCGCTCCATCGAGGGCCGGACGATCGCGGTCGTGTTGGACGTCACCAACGCTCGATTTTGCCGGATGGCCCTGTGCTGTGTACTATATCCGAGTGCCCGAAAGGGTGCCGGTTGGGCCTATAGCTCAGTAGGTTAGAGCGCAGTCCTGATAAGACTGAGGTCGGTGGTTCGAGCCCACCTAGGCCCACCATCCGCAGGCGAGCGAAAGCGGAGGATCATCATGAAGAAATGGGTCACCTGTTGCGTGGCTGTCGGATCCGTCGTGGCCGTCGGCATCGCCGTCCGACAAATCCTCGTTGATCTTTCTGATAACGCTGACCTGTGGACGTCCGTCACGGACGCCGTGGAGGACTGAGTTCCTCCAACGGGGCTATGGCGCAATTGGTAGCGCACCTGCTTTGCAAGCAGGGGGTTACGGGTTCGAGTCCCGTTAGCTCCACGTTTCACCCGCAACCTTATGGTTGCGGGTTTTCTGTTTGTGAGCTTCGACAATTTGAGCAGGTCAGCGGCGCTAATGGGGTCATATTGTGCGGTCGGATTAAATTTGTCCGACCATCTGGTTATTCGTGGAAGATTCGGGTGCTCCGTCACAAAAATTGTGCAAAGTGGCTCATCAGCTGCAGTGAAACCCCGTATTTATCCACAGTACTATGCACAGTTGTGTATAAACCGTGTGGACGGTTGTTTGTCGGCGCTCAACCGTTGTTTGAAAACTGACCTGCATGGGTGAAGTTGGAAGGCTTCTCATCTCGGATGAGAGCGTCTTTACACTTGTTGAGAAACTCGTAAAATTGGCTTGAAACATACGCTTTTCGCACATTCAGGAGAAGGCTGTGCACATCAATCACACGTGGTCGAAGGCTTCCAAGCCGGCCCAGCTGCTTGCCATGCTGGTCACGACCGCCCTCGTTATGCTCGGCGTCACGACGCTGCCCACATATGCGGCGGCCCCGACGCTCAAACTCGCCATCACACCCGACGAGACCTCGTACCTCTCCGGTGTTGAGCAGCGCTACGTCGTCGAGTTCGCCTGCGCCTCCACCACGGAGGACTGTGTCGACTCGGTTGTGACCATCACGCTGCCCCACACGGTGACCCCCGCGGGTGACCCGAACCCCGACTCGGCGCCCGACGGCGTCAACGCCACGGCCACCGCCGGCAAGAAGGTCGTCACCCCCACGATCAAGGCTCCGACCGCAGGCGCTGACGGCCTCGTCACCTACAACCTCGGAACAGTTGCCGCTGGCTCCTCGTTCCAGACGGTCCTGACCTTCACCGCCCCGCGCGGCGTGACCCCCGGTGGCTCTACCGTCACCCCGGTCGCGACCTTCACCTCGGGCGAGAGCAAGGAAACCTCCCAGGCGACCGTCACGATCAAGTCCGAGCCGACGCCCCTCCTGAGCAAGACCGGCCCGGTCGCGAGCCCCAAGAACGTCGACGTGACCTACCAGATCACGCCGAAGTACGACACCAACGTCGACGGCCTCAACGGCAAGTCCAACATGACCGATGTCGTCATCACCGACCCGCTGCCGGCGTGCGCGAAGTACGTGTCCTCCTTGGCCTCGGGTAACACCAAGACGAACACGGCCGCGACCGTCGAGAGCTCCTACGACGCCGCGAGCCACACCGTCACCTGGAACGTCGGCGACGTCAACCCCGCGTTCATGAACCTCGTCCTGTCTGTCACCGTCCACTACGACGACACCTGCACGGACGACACCGTCACCAACACCGCGAAGCTCACCGGCAAGGAGATGCACAACGAGACCAACGTTGTCACCGCCGATGCCTCCTTCACGCACCGCTTCGACAGCGAGATCCGCTACGGCGGCGGCTTCAACAAGCGCGCCATGAGCCAGTTCGAGCGCGGCAAGCAGGGTAACTGGCTGTACAGCTACTCCAACAACTCCAACGTCCCGGTCGTCATGGAGTACACCGACTACATGACCTGTGGCCTCGTGTCCCCGACCGACGGCTCCAAGGACTGCGACAAGCCCCTCATGCGCGTCAAGACGATCGACACCCAGACGACGACGCCCATCGAGATCACCTACTGGACCAACAAGGGCAACACCGGCACTCAGACCGTCTACCGCGGCAAGGCATTCGACTTCTCCTCCTTCGCCGCCGACGAGTACCTGACCGTCTTCCACTACAAGCAGACGATCCCCGCCGGTGAGTCCTCCATCCTCAACGTCGCCGGCCCCGTCGGCGCAGGCACCCCCACGACCGAGGACGGCACCACCTACGTCCAGGCTGACACCAACTCCGCCGCATGGAAGGCCGGCAAGTCCGACCAGTACGTGCGCGTCCAGAACTGTGTCTCCGACTGGTCCATGAAGTCCCTCGACGGCTCCCGATCCATCCAGATCCCCGCCGACGACTACTGCGACATCCTCACCCTGGGCACCGCGCTGCCCAAGTACTACAACGCCAAGTCCACCATCAAGGGCAACCTGGCGTCCCCCGGCTCCGAGGTCACCTTCAGCGTCACCGCGAACAACACCTCGACCGTCGTTGACTCCCAGCCCGTCATCTCCGACCTGCTGCCCTGCGGCATGACCTTCGTTGAGGACTCCGTCACCGGCGGTCCCGCAGGTAAGGAAAAGACCGTCACGGTCCGCGACGTCACCGACGCCACCGGCTGCACCCGCCAGCTCGTCCAGGTCACCTGGCCCGGCTACCAGACCAAGGGTGGCACCACCATCCAGCTGCGCGGCAAGGTCGGCCCCTCGATGAGCGCCGGCACGCACAAGAACGAGGCCTACATCTCCGCGGCCGAACCCGAGTACGCGCTGACCTCCAAGTCGACGACCATCTGCTTCTACGGCTCCACCGACGATACCTACGATGTCAATGGTGATGGCAACACCGCCGACCAGGTCTGCCCCGTCTCCTCGACCTTCACGGTCTCCGAGCAGGCTGGCGCCGACGTCGTCCTCGAGGGCCTCGGCTCCGTGGAAGGCTCGACCTACAAGAAGTATGTCGACGGCGTGTCCATGATCCGCCAGGGTGAAGACGGCAAGTACCGCATCACCCCCACCAACTCCGGTAACGCGGACCTGTCCGACATGACCGTCTACGGCATCCTGCCCCACGTCGGTGACACCGCCATCCAGGATTCTGATCCTCGTGGCTCCGAGTGGGCACCCATCCTCACCGGCCCCCTCCAGGTCGGCGCAGGATCGGGCATCGACCCCTCGCAGGTCACCATCGAGTACTCCACCTCCTACAACCCCTGCCGCGGCGAAGTCATGAAGCAGGGCGACGCCATGGCAGCCGGCCCCACCGGATGCGACAACAACTGGACCGCCACCCCGGCCTCGTGGGCCGACGTGAAGTCCTACCGCATCTACATCAACGGCAAGGCCACCCCGATCAAGGCCGGCGCATCGATCCCGATCATTGCGCCCATCAAGGCCCCCGATAACGCGACTGGCATCGCCTACGAGTCCGTCGCGATCGCGGCCACCCAGGCCTCGAACAACCGCGCCATCCTGCCCGCCGAGCCGATCAAGGTCGCCATGGCCCTCGCGCTCGACGTTGCCCTCAACAAGACCGTCGTCTCCGACGCCTCCAACCTGAAGCCCGGAGACCAGGTCACCTACCGCATCGACGCCGGCAACATCGGCCAGGGCAAGGCCCCCGACCTCAAGGTCAAGGAAGCCTTCCCCGAAGGCACCACCTTCGTGTCCGCCGAGACGCACAAGTGCGCCTCCGGCTACACGACCGGCCTGCCGCAGGAATGTAAGGGCACCGACGAGGCCGGCACCTTCGACGGCACCACGTGGACGATCGGCGACATGCTCGCCGGCGAATACGCCTCGCTCTTCGTGACCGTCACGCTGAACGCCGACACCGACGGCAAGACCCTCAACAACACGGCCGCCTTCGTGAACCCGCCCGAGTACGACCTCGTGCCCGGCAACAACTCCTCCTCGGCGTCCATCACCGTCAAGCACCGCCTCTCCGGCAAGGTGTACTACGACGCGAACGAGTCCTCCTCGTTCGACAACGGTGAGGACCCCTTCAAGGACATCACGGTCGAGCTGATCGGCGCCGACGGCAGCGTCGTCGCCACCACCAAGACCGACGCGGACGGCAACTACTCCTTCACCGGCCTCGACGCCGGAACCTACACGGTCAAGATCACCAAGGCCGGCGAGATCGCCGAGCTGACCCAGACCGAGGATCCGGACGGCACGAAGGACAACGCCTCCGGCGCGATCACGCTCAACGCCGACAACCCGGTCCGCGAGAACGTCAACTTCGGCTACATTAAGAAGCACGCGATCTCCGGCAACGTCTACCTCGACCAGAACCGCGACAAGACGAAGAACACGGGCGATATCGACCTGTCCGGCGTCACCGTGAAGCTGCTCGACAAGGACGGCAACGTCGTGGGTACCACCACGACCGACAAGGACGGCAACTACTCCTTCACCGGCCTCAACGACGGCACCTACACCGTCCAGGTCGACAAGACCGGCCCGCTGGCTGACAAGGAGCAGACCGAGGACCCCTCCGGTAAGACGGACTCGCGCTCGCAGGCCATCACCTTCACGCGCACCGACCCGGACGTCACCAACGTCAACTTCGGCTACGCGGACAACTACTCGATCCACGGCCTCGTCTACCGCGACGGTGACCGCAACGAGACGCACGGCGCGACCGAGAAGGGCTACGCCAACCAGACCGTCGAGCTGCGCGACAAGGACGGCAAGGTCGTCGCGACCACCACGACGGACGAGAACGGCGCCTACTCCTTCGAGAAGCTGCCCGCCGGTGACTACACCGTCAAGGTCGTCAAGGACGGTGCCCTCACCGACCTCGACCAGACCGAGGACCCGGACTCCACCAAGGACTCCACCTCCGGTGTCATCTCGCTGAGCAACGACCACCGCACCGAAACGGACGTCAACTTCGGCTACATTGCCAACAATTCCATCAATGGCACCATCTACCGCGACGGTGACCGCGACGGAAAGAAGGGCGACACCGAAGGACGCTACTCCGGCGTGACGGTCCAGCTCCTCGACAAGGACGGCAAGGTCATCACCACCACGACGACCGACAAGGACGGCAAGTACTCCTTCGAGCACCTGCCCGACGGCACCTACTCCGTCAAGGTCGTCAAGGACGGTGCCCTCACCGACACCGACCAGACCGGCGACCCCGACAACAAGCTGGACAACGCCTCCGAGCCGATCACCCTCGACGAGAAGAACCCCACCAAGGGCGACGTCGACTTCGGCTACGTCCCGAACAACACCATTAAGGGCACCGTCTACCGCGACGACAACCGCGACAAGACGATCAACGGTAACGAGCCCGGCCTCGAGCGCGTGAGCGTCCAGCTCCTCGACGAGGACGGCAAGGTCCTCCAGACCCTCGACACCGACGCGGACGGCAACTACGCCTTCCAGCACCTGCCCGACGGCAAGTACACCGTCAAGGTCGTGCGCTCCTCGTCCATCAAGGACTACGACCAGACCGAGGACCCCGACGCCACCGTCGACGACACCTCCGCGGTGTACACGATGGGCCCGGAGAACTCCCTGCAGGAAAAGGTCAACTTCGGCTACGTCCCGGACTACTCGATCGCCGGTCGCGTCTACCGCGACTCCGACAAGTCCGGCTCCTACACCGACGGTGAAGAGACCTTCTCCGGCGTGACGGTCGACCTGCTCGACAAGGACGGCAAGGTCGTGGCCACCACGACGACCGACAAGGACGGCAACTACTCCTTCGAGAAGCTGCCCGCCGGCACCTACCGTGTCAAGGTCCACACTGACGGCGACCTCGCCGGCCTGGACCAGACCGAGGACCCGGATGGTATCGCCGACTCCATGTCCGGTGAGATCACGATCGGCTTCGACAACCAGAAGGTCACCGGCGTGAACTTCGGTTACGTCGCGCCCGACGTCCCGGCCACCAAGCCGAGCACCGGCCTGGCCCAGCGCCTTGCGCGCACCGGCTTCGACGGCCTGATCGGCGGGGCGGGCCTGGGAGCGGCCGTCGTTGGCGGCATGTTCCTGTGGATGCGTCGCCGTCGCCAGGACTGACGGTCATTCGGCCTCAGCCTCGACGAGGCCGTGGCTGAGTGAGCCGACAAGGGGCGGGTACTTCGGTGCCCGCCCCTTTGGCGTACCCGGGTGTTCGTGTGGCTGGTGCTTGTGGCGCCGCTGGTGTTCCGGGCGCCGTCGGGCGCGGCTGCTGTCTGGCCTGCTCTGAGGGCCGGGCCGCTGTGTGTGCCGGTGGGCGGCGGCCCGCCCGCGAGCCGTCCGCGCTGCGTTTTCTGGCCTTTCTGTTGCGTGTTGTTACAAACGTCGTCAATCGGAGGTGTTTTTTGTGTGGATTCCCGATCCGTTGTTACAAACGCCGTCAATCCGACGGCTTTTTCGCTGAAAATAGTGGTTTTTGGACGCAGATTGACGACGTTTGTAACAGGGGTCCTCGCAAGGGGCTTCAAATCGCTCCGGTTTGACGACGTTTGTAACGTCGTCCGCCCACCGGCCCTGCGGCCGGTCCCTCCGGCGCCCTCTTATCAGAAGGTGGCGCGTGTTCTGGATAGGAAGCTCTGTTCTGGATAGGAACGGCGCTTCTGGATAGCTTATTAACCTATCCAGAACGCAATAACCTATCCAGATTGTTGTTTCCTATCCAGTTCAGTGGTGTGTGCCAGCCCGCTGGCCTGCTTGCTGTGTGGCAGTGGGGGTTTTGCACTACGTGAAGCCCCCTGGGGGTGTGTTGTCGGCGTGTCGGAGGCGCGGATGGCGCAATTCTCCTCGATCGGTGGAGCTGGATCGCATCTGATGCTGGTGTAACGCCCAAACCACAGACCACCTCGGTGAAAAACGCTGAAAACGGGCTGCTAGTGGCGAAGTGGTCTGCGTTTTGGGCGCAACGGCACCCGCGAGGTGTGCTGATTTGCCTGCGAACCCGCTATTGCGAGTGTTAACCCGCTATGTCGCACGTAAACCCGCTATGTGGAGTACGGGCGGGGCTGCCCAGACGCGTATTAGCGGGTTAACGTACGGATTAGGGGGTCTACGTGCGTATTAGTGGGTTAACGTGTGAGTTGTGGGACTCGCATGAGGCTGAGTCGCGTCGTGAGAGCTGGATTCGTCGCCGTGGGAGTGATCATGCGGGCAATGGTGGCAGCTGGGCCCATCTACTGGCATGCTTAACCCTTCGATGCGTAGCTAAACCCTATTGGTGGCATGGTGGGCAGCACGCCCAGGCCGCCACCTATCGGGTTAACGTGCGGGATTCCTGAGGTCCTTGCATTGGTGCCAGCAGTTTCACACAACGACTCGGCGAGATTCTTCGCGAGTATCGGCACGAAGGCTCGTGTTGGGTGGCATGTGTCGGTCATGCCCCAGTGTGCAAGCCACCGCGGCACCCGGTTTGACTGGTGTTGTGGGTGCCTGGGGGATGTCGCGAAGGCGGGCAGGAAGCTGTTGCAAACGCAAACCTGCGCGGATGAAGCCGAGGACGCCGCGTCCAACGATCCGCACGCAGAAGCGCCCGGGGCCGTGGCCCCGGGCGCTCCCGGCAACAAATGAGCTCCGATAACTAGCGGAACAACTTCAGGGCGTTGGGCCCAATCATGAACGGCGCCAGGATCATCGACGAGCCGAGACCCACGCTGAAGCCGGCGATCACGTCGGTCACCCAGTGGACGCCCAGGTACAGGCGCGTCACGCAGATGAAGACGATGAGCGTCAGCGCCGCGGCCCACAGCAGGTAGCGCAGACGGCGGCCGATGCGCGTCGTCGTCAGCACCAGCACCAGGGACACGAACAGCGCGGTCACAGCCGTCGCGTGACCCGATGGGAACGAGTAGCCGTCCTCGGTGATTAGGCGCAGCGCCTCCTCGGGGCGAGGGCGCTCGTACAGGTGCTTGATGATGAAGCTGTTTGCGGCCGAGAACACCACGGAACACAGGATGTACAGGGCGTTCATGACCTTCTTGATGAACCACCACACGGCGCCCGCCACGGCCAGCGCTACAACGACCGCGCGCTTGGGGTCAAACAGCCACGAGGCGCCCGTCATGAACGAGTTCATCGCCGGCGTGCGCGACGCGACGAAGTCAGACCACACCGTGGTGTCGATCGACAGGGGACTCGTGATGAATCCGCCCGCGACGGCGACAGCCGCGACGAGGAGAAACCCGATGATCACGGGGGGAGTCAGAAGGCGACGAGCAATCATAGTGAAATCCTACCGTAGTGTCAGTCGTTGGCGCCGTACTCGTAGACCCAGCGCCCGGCCCGGCGCGAGAAGCGCGAATGCTCGCGCATCTGCCCGGATTCGCCAGTCGATGTGTCCCGCCACGAGGCTATAAACGTCACCGTGCCCTCCTCGTCGGAAGGACCCCCGGCCTCGGCCCCCAGGATCCGCAGACCCGTCCACTGCGTCCCCTCCACCCAGTACGGGGGAGCGGGGCGCGTGCGCGGGTGCCACGTGCGGAACAGGTAGTCCTCGTCGCGCAGCGCGAAGGCCGTGTAGCGCGACCGCATGAGCGCCTCAGCGGTCGGAGCCGCCTCGCCGTCCAGGTAGCGCCCGCAGCACTGCGCCAGCATCGCTCCCGACCCGCACGGGCAGGTACGAGGCCGGGACACTCCAGCGCTCGCAGCGCCGGGAGCAGCGGGGGAGGAGGTCACGCCTGGTCGCCCAGGGACGCCAGCCAGCGCTCCGCATCCAGGGCCGCACGGCAGCCGGAGCCGGCCGCCGTGATGGCCTGGCGGTACGTGTGGTCCACGGCGTCACCGCACGCGAAGACGCCCGCGACGGACGTGCGCGTCGACGGCTCGTCGACCGTGATGTAGCCGGCCTCGTCGAGGGCGACCTGGCCGCGCAGGAAACCCGTGCGGGGCAGGTGACCGATCGCGACGAACACGCCGTCCACGGCGATCTCACGCGTGGAACCATCCACCGTGGAGGCCAGGCGCAGGCCGGTCACGGCCTCGTCGCCCAGGACCTCTTCGACCGTTGCGTTCCACTCGAAGGAGATCTTCGGGTTGTTCAGGGCTCGCTCGGCCATGACGCGCGAGGCGCGCAGGGTGTCGCGACGGTGCACGACGACGACCTCGGACGCGAAGTTCGTCAGGAAGGTCGCCTCCTCCATCGCGGAGTCGCCGCCGCCGATGACGGCCAGGCGACGATCCTTGAAGAAGAAGCCGTCGCAGGTCGCGCAGTAGGAGACCCCGCGGCCGGAGAACTCGTCCTCGCCGGGCACGTTCATGTGACGGTACTCCGAGCCGGTGGCCAGGATGACGGCGCGCGCGTAGAAGACCTCGTCCTCGGTGGCCACGGCCTTCACGTCGCCCTCGAGGTTGACGGCGACGACGTCCTCGTAGCGAACGTCCGCGCCGAACTTCTCGGCCTGCTCGCGCATGTTGTCCATGAGCTCGGGGCCCTGAATGCCCTCCGGGAAGCCGGGGAAGTTCTCGACCTCGGTCGTGTTCATGAGCGCGCCACCCGCAGCCAGCTGACCGGCCAGCACGATGGGGGCGAGGCCGGCGCGGGCCGTGTAGACCGCGGCCGTGTAGCCGGCCGGACCCGAGCCGACGATGACAACGTCGTGGACGGTGGCGCCCTCGGGCACCTCGGCCGACGGGACCTGCACCTCGGCGGTCTCAGCGGTGGTATCGGTGGATTCGGCCGTCACCAGGCCCGGAATCGTCACGAAAGACATACGTACCCTCCTTAGGGTTACTGAACGGTGAGTTCGGAGATCCACGCCCAGTTGCGTCCGTCCTGGCCCTTGGGCATGGAGCGGAACTGCAGCGCGATCGAGTCGGTTTCGACGGCCGCGGGCAGCTGAATCGTCGTCGTCGGAGACAACGCCGACATGGCCAGCTCTGTTCCGCCGCGCGGGTTCGCCGGGTCCGTGACGTTACGCACGACGACCTCGCCGCCGGACGTCGCCGGATCCATGTTGAGCGTCACCGAGGACACGGTGGCCTTCTGCTGGAGCTTCACGACGATCGTCACGGAGGTCTCGTCGCGGAACTGGTTGTTGTCGAACCAGCGCGACGACCAGGACGTCGCCGGGTTCGAGTCGATCATGTTGATCGCGCGGTCCGGGTGGTCGCCGTCGTCGTTGTTCCACGACAGGACCTGCACGGAGGAGATCACGGGGGTCGTGGTCGGAGCCGGCGGGGGCGTCGTGGTGAGCGCGGGGCTGGGCTCCTCGTCGGACTGCTGCTGTGCGACACCGGCGCGCAGGGACTGGGTCAGATCCAGGTCGGTGACCGGTCGGGTGGCCATCCACGGACCCCAGATCGCGCCAAAGAGCACCAGGACGACGCCGAAGATCAGCGCGGGCTTCGTCGGGTCGATGAGCGTGCCGGAGCGCTTGGAGGAGCCCTCCTCGTTCGACGAGGCCGGGGCGTCCTGCACGGGAGCGGCAGGTATCGGGGGGATGGGGTCCATGACCTCGGTGGCGTCCTCGACCGGGGGAGCGGGCACCGCCTCGGGTGCCTGCACGCGCGGAATCTGATGCGTCGAGGGGCCGTCCGTCAGGGGAGCGGGATGGGGGTAGTCCTCGGGATTGACCTCAGCGTCGCGCTCGTATGCGCTGGCGGCGGGGGCCGGCGGCGGGGGAGCGAGGGGGAACGCGGGGGCCTCAACCTGCGCGGCGTCCACCTCATCCGTCACGGGCTCGATGCCGTACTCCGCGAGGGACTCGGGGATCGCCTGTGCCTGTGCGGCCTCCGTGGCCTCGGCGATGTCGTCGACGATGGGTGCGGCCACGGCCTCGGCGACCAGCGGGTTTTCGACGGGTGCCTGCGTCGCGGGGCCGAGGGTCGGGACCTCGGCGGGCGCGGGAGCCGGCGGCATGTCGGCCAGTTCCTCAGCCTTATCGGCTGCGGGGGCCGCGGGAGGCGCGGGGACTGCGGGAGGCGCGGGGATCGGCGAGGCGGAGAGCACCTCGTCAAACGACGGCAGCTTCTCGTCGTCGCCGCTGCGTTCGGGCGTGGGAGCCATCGGTTCCTCCGTCTCGTCGGGTGTGTGTCCCGTCATTATCTCAGCTGGTGCGGGGGTGGGCGTGGAGGACGCTGCCAGGATGTTCACCACAGCGCCGGGCACGCGCAGGCGGGTGAGCAGTGGGCGCATCATGACGGCGGATTCGCCGGGCGCGGCGAAGCGCAGGACCAGGAGGTACACGAGGCCGGTCAGCGCGGACACGAGCGAGAGCTTCACGCCGGCCAGTGCCATGCGGCCCAGCGTCGACGAAATTTCGGTGTGGATGCCCATGAGCCACAGGAGGCCGAAGCCCACGAGGCCCGCGACGATCGCCGCGGCCAGGTAGGACACGTAGGAGCGCAGCAGGCCCGCGCGGTCGACGTAGCGGTTCTCGCGCGACACCCACACGACCGCGATAATGCCCTGGGTCAGGCGGCACACGGTCTCGCCGAGCGCGGCCGCGACGACCCACCAGCGGGCGCCCGTCAGGGCGTACATCGACCAGCCCACGATCACCTGGAGGATCGTGGGACCAATGCCCATGAGGAACACGGGCTTGACGTCCTCGTAGGCGAAGAAGACGCGCTGGCTCATGAGGACCATGCCGGTCGAGGCGACGCCGGGCATGAGCGAGGCGAGGACGAGGGCGTAGCCGGTCACGGCCTCGGGATCCCCGCCCTTGGCCGCCATCGCGATCTCCATCATGGGGACGGAACCGGCCATCAGCATGGCTGCGGCGACGAGGGTCAGCGACGTAATAGTGCGCACGCCCAGGTGGTAGTTGTCAGCCACCGCTCGGTCGTCGCCGTCGGCGACGGCACCGGCCATGCGGGTGAAGATCGCGGTCGTCAGCGACACCGTGATGAGCGACTGGGGAACCATGAAGATCATGAACGCCGTCGAGTAGGCGAGGATGCCGACGACGCCGCCCTGAGCGCCGTTGCGGCCGATGAAACCGTCGGCCATGGCAGCCAGGTTGTTCGTGGACAGGACGCCGACCTGGGACACGCCCAGGGTCGCGAACGTCCATCCGGCCACGCGCGGCATCGACCCGAAAGAGGTTCCGCGGAAGTGGAAGTCCGGCTTGAAGGAGACTCCCGCCCGACGCATCGGCCACAGCAGGCACAGGGCCTGGCAGATGACGCCGAGGGTCGCGGATCCGGCGAGGACCCAGAACTGTGCGCCCGTCAGGTCACCCGCGGGGATGCCGCCGTCCGGTGCGCCGCCCCAGATGGCGAGGAAAGCGCCGAGGCCCGCGATGCCCACGACGTTGTTGACGACGGGTGCCCACATGTAGGGCCCGAAGATCTCGCGCGCGTTGAGTAGCTCGCCGAGCAGGTTATACAGGCCGTAGAAGAAGAGCTGCGGCAGGCACA
This sequence comes from Schaalia sp. ORNL0103, assembly GCF_019429565.1. Classification (GTDB taxonomy): domain Bacteria; phylum Actinomycetota; class Actinomycetes; order Actinomycetales; family Actinomycetaceae; genus Pauljensenia. The sequence goes on from NZ_JAHXSA010000002.1 coordinate 209,950, forward strand.
GGAGGGCGAAGAGGATCGCGAGGTTGCGAATGTCCTCGGTGTAGCCGGCGGCCGTGATCATCACCAGGACGGGGGCCAGCACCATCGTCGCGAAGGTGACGAGGAAGAGCAGGGTTCCCGCGAGGGTCAGCAGGCGGTTGACGTAGGTGTCACCGTCGTGGCGGCGCTTGATGGCGCCGACGATCTGCGGGACCAGGACGGCGTCGAAGATGCCGGAGGCCAGCAGGTTGAAGACCGTGTTGGGCAGCGTGTTCGCGGTCTGGAACGCGGCGCCGACACCGCCGGCGGTCGCGCCGACCGCGGCGATGAGCATCGCGTTGCGCACGAAGCCGAGGATGCGCGACACCATGGTGCCCGACGCCATGAGCGCCGATGCCCTCAGGATCGATCGGCGAGGCGTGTTCGAGCTCATGGGGTCTCCTTCGTCGTTGCTGTCTCGGTTTCAGTGGTGATGTCTGTCGTGTCAGCGTCGCCGGATGCGGCCTGCGCCTTGCGTGCGGCCCTCTTGCGCAGCGAACGCGTGATGCCGGCCAGGAAGAGCAGGCCGAAGAGCGAGGCGATGACGGCGGTGATCGCGTCCTCCCACCCGGCGCGCATGCGCACGGTCACGGTCTGGGAGTCGTCGAGGACGACGCCGTCGGGCGTGGTGACCTTGTACGTGACGTCGATGTCGCCACTGCCGATCGCACCCACGGGCACCTCGACCGTCGTCGCGCCCTGCGCGGCGAGCGTCTGGGATTGGGCGGGGGTGGCGCGCAGACGCGGATCGTCGGGCACGAGGGTGACGTCGACGCGCACCGGCCAGGGCAGGTTATTGCGCACGAGGACGGGGAAGTTCGCGGACTTGTTAATGAGGTTGACGGCCGAGGAGGGCTCGACGGTCACGGCGGAGAGCATCGTCGTGACCTGCGAGGTGACGGCAGTCGCCGCGTCGAGCTGCTCGGAGGGGGTGAGCTGCGCGGACAGGGCCGGGAGAATCTGGGGGGTGACCGAGGCATACACCGCGTCGGCGTCGTCCGTCGCGTTCGCCAGCGGTGTGAGCATAGTCAGGGACGAGGCCATGGCCGAGATTGCGGTCTCCGTGTCGGTAGCGAGAACACCGGCCCCGACGGTCTGGCGGTCGACGTCGGTGGGTTCACTGGCGGCCATCTCGCTGAAGGACATGGCGCTCACCCAGCGGGGTGAGAACAGGGCCTTCGTGCGACCGGTGAGCCGCTCGTTGATGACGGTTCCGCGCTGGGCCGCAGCGAAAATGGTGCGCGAGGAGGCGGGGCGCTCGCGGGTGATGATCGCGGTGATTGCGGTGAGGGCCTGTTCGGCATCGAGCTCGTCGCCACCGGACGCGTTCCACGACAGGAGCGCCGCGATGTCGCTCTGCTGGGCGAGGGTGCGCGCGCCCGTCCCGTCCGTCGAGGTTTCGCCGGTGGCGGGGTCGATGTTGACTCGCGCGTAGGAGGTGAAGGGAACGTCCTCGGCAGGCGTCAGGGCGCCCACCGGGGCGATTGTGATCTGGTTCGAGGAGGAGAATCCGGACAGGAACGACGTGCCGAAGGTCGTGTCCGCAGGCCAGGCGACGTTACGCAGGATCGAGGGGCCGGAGTCGGGTGCGGAGGTCGTCGTGGCGGACTGGCCGGCGGTGCTTGCGGATGTGCTCGGCGTGGGCGTGGCCTCGGGTGTCCCGGAAGGGGAGGGGGTGGCCGAGGCCGACGGGCTGGGGCTGGCCGGAGAGTTGGCGGGTGCGACCCACCCGGCCTTGCGCAGCGTGTCGGGGAAGTCGGCCATCGAGCGCGAGGCGCGGTCCCAGAAGCCGGTGTTGCCCGACAGTGACAGGGCACCGAGGTCGGCGTCTCCCTCGGGCAGGGCGATGATCTCGGTCGCGTTCGACAGGAGCGCCGCGACGAAGGCCTCGGACTGGAGGTCACGAGCGCGCTGCGCCGGGTCTGTGGCCGTGGGGGCGGGCGTCGGGGTGGCGGACGCGCTTGGCGAGGCCGTGGGGGCACCGGACTGACCCGATTCCGCGTCGGACTGGCCGGACTGGGCGGGGTCAGCTTCGGACTGTCCCGCGTCGGTCGAGGGGGAAGTCGAAGGAGAAGCCGAAGGGGAAGCCGAGGGGGTCGGTGTGGCCGTGGGCTGCGGGCCGCGAGGGATCAGCAGCGGGTCGACGGCCAGGGTGACGCCGCTGGCGGAGGCGAGGCTGAGGACCGCCGAGCGTTCACCCTGGTCCTGGGTGGCGCTCGTCGAGGTCCAGGGGATCACGGTGCTCACGCGCGAGGCGGAGACCTGCGCGCCCGAGTCCCACACGATGATCGATCGGTCCTTGCCCGAGTATTCGCCGGAGGTCGCAGTCACGGTCGTGACGCGCGGGCCCCACTCCTCGGCGTCGGTGAGAGGCAGCGAGGACGTGGGAATGCGGATCTCGAAGGAAGTCGTGGCTCCTCGGGCGACGTCCGTGAGCGAGGAGGAAGCCGCGTGGGTCGCGTCCGGCTCGTCATCGGTGAGGGCGGTCGTCAGCGCGGGGACAGAAATCGGCGTCTCGTTGGCGACGAACACCTCGAGGGAGATATTCGCGAGCGTCGTTGGCGAATCGTTATGGACCGTTCCAGAGATAACGAGTTCGTTTTCATCTGTGATGATTCGAGGCGACAGCGAGTTAATGGAAACAGATAGACCGGAATCCTCTGAGACCGTACCCATGACGGCGGGGCGTGACTCGTCCGACTGGGAGGTCACGGTGGGCAGCGGGGCGGCCCCGGCCTCGCTGAGACCGAGGCCGAAGGGAAGAGCCATCGCCGCGCACAGGACGCCAGCCGTCAGCGCGCGCCTAGTCACGGCCATCCCGATACAGCAGGTCCAGGGCGATGCGCACGATGCGGCGCTCGTTGGGGTAGGCCAGCTGGCGCGACACGTCGCGCAGCGGCACCCACGCGGCCTCCTCGGCCTCGTGATCCGGATCCCCATCGACGGAGATCGTGCCCGACTCATACCCCATCAGGTAGTGGTGGACGACCTTGTGAACGCGGCGGTCGTTGCCGGAGAACCAGTAGTCGATCGATGCGAGGTGGCGGATGATGCGCCCGTGGATGCCGGTTTCCTCGGCGACCTCGCGCAGCGCGGCCTGCTGGGGGGTCTCGGAACCCTCGAGGTGGCCCTTGGGCAGGCACCACTCGATGCGCCCCGCTCGATTGCGTCGCGCGATCAACGCCGCATAGGGAATTCCGTCACGCACGTCGACGACGATGCCGCCCGCGCTGGTTTCCGCGGAAATCGGCAGGTGAGAGCGGCCAGCGCGCACAGAAGCGGACCGACGCGGGGGTCGGGGCACCCCGCTTCGGCGGTCAACTGGACGTGCAGGCATGACTCCACTTTAGCCGGTGCGCGGCCCCCGGTAGTCGGCCAGGGCGCTTTCCTGGCATGCTTAAGGGCGATGAGTACCCAGTCAACTTCCCCGAATAACGGCCCCGTGACCGCGCAAAACGCCGGAACGACGGACATTCCTACCCTCATGGCGAACGCCACGAGGACCTTTGCGGCGCTCCCGCCCGCGATTATGGAACTCGGCACGATTTTTGACGAGGCCGGGGAGGAGCTCGCGCTCGTCGGCGGGCCCGTGCGCGACGCGTTCCTGGGAGTGACTCCTCACGACTTCGACATGACGACCTCCGCGCGCCCCGAGCGCACCGAGGAGCTCCTGGCGAAGTGGGGCAACGCGACCTGGGACATCGGCAAGGAGTTCGGCACGATCGGCGGTCGCCGCGGCGACCTGGTCGTCGAGGTGACGACCTACCGCACCGACGAGTACGAGATCGGCTCGCGCAAGCCCGAGGTGACCTTCGGTGACACGCTCGAGGGCGACCTGACGCGGCGCGACTTCACGGTCAACGCGATGGCGATGCGCCTGCCGCAGATGGCCCTCGTCGACCCGTGCGGCGGCCTCGCCGACCTCGCGGACGGCAACCTGCGCACCCCCGTGTCCGCCGAGCAGTCCTTCGATGACGACCCGCTGCGCATCATGCGCGCCGCGCGTTTCTCCGCGCAGCTGGGCCTCGACGTCGACATGGACGTCTTGAACGCGATGGAGACCATGGCCTCGCGCCTGGAGATCGTCTCCGCCGAGCGCATCCGTGCCGAGCTCGAGCGCCTCATCATTTCGCCCTACCCGCGCCGCGGCATCGAGCTGATGGTGCACACGGGCGTCGCCGACATCGTCCTGCCCGAGGTCGCCGGCCTCGTCTCCACGGTGGACGAGCACAAGCGCCACAAGGACGTCTACGAGCACACCCTCACCGTCGTCGAGCAGGCGATGGACCTGGAGACCGGCCCGGACGGCCCCGTGCCCGCCCCTGACTTCATCCTGCGTTTCGCCGCCCTCATGCACGACGTCGGCAAGCCGGCGACCCGCCGCTTCGAGCCGAACGGCACCGTGTCCTTCCACCACCACGAGATCGTGGGCGCGAAGATGACGCGCAAGCGCATGAAGGCCCTGCACTTCGACAAGGCGACGATCGAGGCCGTCTCCACCCTGGTCGCGCTGCACCTGCGCTTCCACGGCTACGGCGAGGCCGCCTGGTCCGACTCGGCGGTGCGTCGCTACGTGGCCGACGCGGGTGACCTCCTCGAACGCCTCCACCGCCTGACGCGCGCGGACTGCACGACCCGCAACCGTCGCAAGGCCAACTACCTGTCCGCCGCCTACGACGACCTCGAGGCGCGCATCGCCGCCCTGCGCGAACAGGAGGAACTCGACGCGATCCGCCCCGACCTCGACGGCGACCAGATCATGGAGATCCTCGGACTACGCCCCTCGCGTGCCGTGAAGATCGCCCGCGACTACCTCCTCGAGCTGCGCATGGAGCGCGGGCCGCTGGGCGAGGAGGCCGCCCGTCAGGCCCTTCTCGACTGGTGGGCATCGGACGACGTGCGCGCCCTCGCCGAGGAGTACCAGGCTCAGCAGGCCCACTGGGAGGCCAAGGTCGCGGAAAAGAAGGCCCGCAAGGCCGCCGCGAAGGCCGCCCGCGAGGCCCAGGGGCAGTGAGACGGGGCGCGGGGCGACAATCGTCACGCCCGCGCATGGTGCACCCCCGGTCATGCCGCCGTACTCTGGGAATAATTCAACTTTTTGTTAGGAGAGTTATCGCATGAGCACGTTCACCCCCGAAAAGGCATCGGCCGACATCGGCGTGTACGGCCTGGGAGTCATGGGCGCAAATCTCGCCCGCAACCTGGCCCGCAACGGCTACGCGACCGCCGTCTTCAACAGGACCCCGGCTCGCACCGAGAAGCTCATGGCGGAGCACGGCGACGAAGCGACCTTCGTTCCCGCGTCCACGCTGGAAGACTTCGTCGCGTCCCTGCGCGCCCCCCGCGTCGCCATCATGATGGTCCAGGCCGGCCCCTCGACGGACGCCGTCATGGAGCAGCTCGCCGATCTCATGGACGAAGGCGACATCATCGTCGACTGCGGTAACTCCCTGTTCACCGACACGATCCGCCGCGAGAAGTGGGCCGCCGAGCGCGGCCTGCACTTCGTGGGCGCGGGCGTCTCCGGCGGCGAGGAGGGCGCCCTGTGGGGTCCCTCCATCATGCCCGGCGGCACCCCGGCCTCGTACGATCGCGTCGGCCCCATGTTCGAGGCCATCGCCGGCACCTACGACGGCGTCCCCTGCTCCACGTACATTGGCGCGAACGGCGCCGGCCACTTCGTGAAGATGGTGCACAACGGCATCGAGTACGCCGACATGCAGGTCATCGCCGAGGCTTACACCCTCCTGCGTGAGGGCCTGGGTGCGACGCCGGCCGAAATTGCCGACATTTTCGCCGCCTGGAACGAGGGCGAGCTTAACTCCTACCTCATGGAGATCACCGTCGAGGTCCTGCGCCAGGTGGATGCCGAGACCGGCAAGCCCCTCGTCGACCTCATCGTGGACGCCGCTTCGCAGAAGGGCACGGGCAAGTGGACGGTCCAGACCGCCCTCGACCTGGCCGTCCCCGTCACCGCGATCGGCGAGGCGACCTTCGCGCGCGGCGCCTCCTCCGAGCCCGCCCAGCGCGCGGCCGGCCAGGCGCTCGCGGGCAACGCCACCGCCCTCGTCATCGAGTCGGACGAGGCCCGGGCCGCGTTCATCGAGGACGTGCGTCAGGCGCTGTTCGCCTCCAAGATCGTCGCCTACTCGCAGGGCTTCGACGAGATCGAGGCCGGCGCGAAGGAATACGACTGGGCCATCGACAAGGGCGCCCTGGCTCGCATCTGGCGCGCGGGCTGCATCATCCGCGCGGCTTTCCTCGACGACATCACCCGCGCCTACGAGGCCGACCCCGACCTGCCGCTGCTGCTGGCCGCCGAGCCGTTCGCGACGCGTTTCCAGGAGTGCACGCCCGCGCTGCGTCGCGTCGTGGCCCAGGCGGCCCTCGCCGGTGTTCCGATCCCGGTGTTCGCCTCGTCCCTGGCCTACTTCGACCAGATCCGCGCGACGCGCCTGCCGGCGGCCCTCATCCAGGGTCAGCGTGACTTCTTCGGCTCCCACACCTACCACCGGGTAGACAAGGAGGGTGTCTTCCACACCCTGTGGGCGGTCGATGGTCGTCCCGAGGAACAGTGGTCCTGATCTGAGATTGCGGCGGAAGCTGCACGAGGGGGTGGGTGCGCGGCACCCACCCCTTTGTGTTGCAGCCCATACTTTGGGGTTCTTTCAGGAAACCCAGTTAATCTAGGGGTACACCAATCCGCTGAAAGGGCGAATACGTGGCTACTAACAACGGACAGTCTGACTGGAACGACATCATCGAGCCTGGCGGCTCCGGCACGTCAGGGCGGGACTCGCTGCCCTCGCGACGTGCGGCGCGCGCCGCAGCCGGGTCGCATGCATCCCGGAAGGCTGCCAAGGCCTCGTCGGCCGGAAAGAAGGGCCCGGCGAAGAAGAAGCACCGGTGGGCCAAGCGCATCGGCTTCTCAATTCTGACCGTCTTCCTGGGCGTGTTCATCGCGGGCATGGCGGTGTTCCTGTACCTCTACAACACGCTGACCGTTCCCGCGCCGGATGACCTGGCGCTCGCGCAGAAGACCACGGTCTACTATGCCGACGGCACGACCGAGATGGGTACCCTGGGTGACATCAACCGTCAGATCATCGACACGACGACGTTGCCCGACTACGTGTCGAAGACGATCGTGGCCTCCGAGGATCGCACGTTCTACACGAACTCTGGTGTTGATCTGAAGGGCATCTTCCGCGCCCTCGTCAACAACCTGCGCGGCGGCGCCCGCCAGGGTGGCTCGACGCTGACCCAGCAGTACGTGGAGCGCTACTACATCGGCGAGACCACGTCCTACACGGGCAAGCTCAAGGAAGCCGTCCTGGCCATCAAGATCAACCGTGAGAAGTCCAAGGACGAGGTCATCGGCGCCTACATGAACACGATCTACTTCGGTCGTGGCGCGTACGGCATCGACGCGGCCGCCCAGGCGTACTTCGGCCACGGCGCCTCTCAGCTGACCCTGTCCGAGTCGGCGCTCCTCGCGGCCGTCATCCCCGCGCCCTCCGCGTGGGACCCCGCCGTCAACCCCGACAAGGCGAAGGAGCGCTGGGAGCGCGACCTGAACCTCATGGTCGAGGACGGCTGGATCACGCAGGCCGACAAGGATGCCGCGGTGTTCCCCGAGACGATCGACCCCGACACGCTCAATAGCGCGTCGATGACCGGCACGAACGGCTACCTGATGGCCCAGGTCAAGCAGGAGCTCCTCGCCTCCGACCAGTTCGACGAGGACAAGATCAGCCAGGGTGGTCTGCGCATCACCTCCACGATCGTCAAGGAGCACCAGGAGCAGGCCGTCGCGGCCGCCCAGGGCATGAACGAGGTCGAGGGCTGGGATCCGACGCACCAGCACGTGGCCCTGTCCTCCATGGACCCGGCCACGGGCGAGATCCTCGCCGAGTACGCGGGCGCGGATTACGAGAAGCGTCAGCAGAACGCCGTCACGCAGGACATCGCAATGGCCGGCTCGTCCTTCAAGCCTTTCGCCCTGCTGGCGAACGCCCGCCTGGGTGGCACGGTCTACGACACGTACTCGGGTAAGTCCCCCCAGTATTTCCGAGGCATGGGTACCCCCGTTTCGAACGACGGCGGCTACTCCTTCGGTAACGTCACCCTCGTGAAGGCGACCGCGTACTCGATGAACACGGTGTTCGTGGGCCTGAACGACGACGTCGAGCCGGAGAACACGCTCCAGGCCGCCATCGACGCGGGTATCCCCGAGGACACGGTGGGTCTGAATGACGAGCTTCTCAACGTCCTGGGCCCCTCCTCGCCGCACAACATCGACCTGACGACCGCCTACTCGACGATCGCGAACGGTGGCGAGCGCGTCACCGCCCACATCGTCAAGAAGGTTGAGGACTCGAAGGGCAAGCTGCTTTACAGCGGCGACGTGGCCCCCAAGCGCGTCTTTGACGTCGAGGAAGTCTCCTCGATTATGCCGGCCCTCGAGGCCGTCACGAAGGGTGAGGGTACCGCCGCCAACGTTGATGCCGCGATCGCGCGACTGACGACGGCCGGCAAGACCGGTACCTCCTCGGACCAGCTCTCCGCCCAGTTCGTGGGCTTCGTGCCCGGCATGGTGACCGCCGTGTCGATGTACCAGTCCGACGATGCCGGTAACGCGGTGCCCCTGGATGACGTGGGCGGCCTCGATCAGTTCCACGGCGGCGACTGGCCGGTCGACGTGTGGATCGACTACATGAAGCCGGCGACCGCGAACCTGCCGGGCGACGACTTCCCGTGGAAGGTCGAGTCCAACCGCAAGGTGCACAACAACGCGCCCACGCCCGCGCCGAGCGCGACGACCGAGGCCCCGCAGTCCGCTGCCGAGCCCACCGAGACGCCTACCCCCACCGAGACGCCCTCCGCCGAGCCCACCGAGAATTCGGAGAACGGCGGCAACGGTTCGAACAACGGCAACGGCGGGAATAACAACGGCGGCAACGGTTCGAACAACGGCAACGGCGGGAATAACAACGGCGGCAACGGTTCCAACAACGGCAACGGCGGGAACAATAACGGCGGCAATAACAACGGCAACAACAATGGCGGCCGAAGAAACTAGCCGCGCGTCCTAGCGCCGATGTTGCGGGCCCCGAGGAGCATCCTCGGGGCCCGCAGTGTGTTCACAGCGGGAGCATGCGCATGCGGATAGGAAACGACGATCCGGATAGGTTACGAACATCTGGATAGGTTAATAACCTATCCATAAGCGAATAACTTATCCGGATGCGCACAACCTATCCGGATGCGCACAACCTATCCGGATGTGAGCGTCTGCGCTCCCACTATGTGCCCTCCGTTGCCGCGCTCCTGAGGGGACAAGCAATGATGTCTCGTAGACGAACGTCAGATCTTGCAGGCACAGCAAAAGGGGTGGCCCCCGCTCACATGAGCGGGGGCCACCCCTTCAATCAGCATTCAACCGATGCGTGAAGCCTTCACTTCGCGGCGGAAACGCGGACCTTGAGGTTCGCGGACACCTCGGGGTGCAGGCCGACGGTCACCGTGTAGTCGCCAACGGCCTTGATGGGCGAGGCGATGATGACGCGACGACGATCGATGGTCTGGCCCAGCTGCTCCTTGACCGCGTCAGCGATCGCAGCAGCGGAGACGGCGCCGAACAGGCGGCCGGAGTTGCCAACCTTGCCGGAGATCTCGACAACGGCACCCTGGAGGGCGTCGCGCACGGCGCGAGCGTCATCGATCGTGGCGATCTCGTGGCGGCGACGAGCAGCGGCGATCTGGTCGATCTGCTTCTGCGCGCCGGCGGTCCACTTGGCGGCGAAGCCGCGGGGGACCAGGTAGTTGCGGGCGTAGCCAGCCTTGACCTCGACGACCTCGCCGGCGTGGCCGAGGTTGGGGACGTCGTGGGTGAGGATCAGTTTCGTGGTAGCCATATCAGCTGTGTCCTTCCCTTATCAGCGGCCGGTCGTGGAGTAGGGCAGCAGAGCCATCTCACGCGCGTTCTTGACGGCGCGAGCGATCTTGCGCTGCTCCTGGGTGGAAACACCGGTCACGCGGCGGGCGCGGATCTTGCCGCGGTCCGAGATGAACTTACGCAGCAGAGCGGTGTCCTTGTAGTCGATCTTTTCGATCTTGGCCGACTTCAGCGGGTTGGCCTTCTTCTTGATGGGCTTGTTGCGAAGTTGGGGCTTCGCCATGATGGTCTCCTAGTGAATCCGGGCGGACTGTGCCGCCCCAAGCGTGTTGTCTTCGACGTGGCGCTTTCCGGCGTAGGTGCCGGGGCGCGCGACTTTAGAACGGGGGCTCGTCGCCGAAGGAGGTGGCGCCGCCAGCGGGGGCGGAGCGCCACGGGTCCTCGGGGGAGCCGCCGGTCGGTGCGCCGTAGTTGGCGCCACCCTGGCCATATCCACCCTGGCCGCCGCCGTAACCGCCGCCCTGCTGGGGCGCGCCCTGCTGGCCGCGGTTGTCGGACTGGTAGCCGCCGCCACCGGAGGGGGCGGTGCGGGTGACCTGCGCGCGTGCGCGGCGCAGGGAGGGGCCGACCTCGTCGACCTGCAGCTCAACGACCGTGCGACGTTCACCCTGCTGGGTGTCGTACGAGCGCTGGGTGAGGCGACCCTGAACGATGACGCGCATGCCCTTACGCAGCGACTCGGCGACGTTCTCAGCGGTCTCGCGCCACACGGAGCAGCGCATGAAGAGGGTGTCGCCGTCGCGCCACTCACCGGCGTTACGGTCGTAGGTTCGGGGGGTGGAGGCCACCGTGAAATCGGCGACCGCGGCGCCGGACTGCGTCCAACGCAGTTCGGGGTCAGCGGTCAGGTTACCGATGACAGTGATGACGGTATCTCCGGCCATGTCGGCTCCTCGGGCTTAGAGGGTGTGGTGTCGGCTCAGTGAGCGTCGGGGCGCAGGAGCTTCGTACGGAGAATGGTCTCGTCGATGCCCATGCGGCGGTTGATCTCGAGAGCGACCTCGGGGGTCGTGGTCATGTCGATGACGACGTAGATGCCCTCAGAACGCTTGAGGATGTCGTAAGCAAGGCGGCGCTTGCCCCAGACGTCAACGTTCTCGACGGATCCGCCGTTGGCAGCCACGGGTGCCAGGTACTTCTCCATCATGGGGGCGACGGTGCGCTCGTCGATCGAAGGATCGAGGATCACCATCAGTTCGTAGTTACGCACGTTGGTTCCCACCTCCTATGGTCTTTACGGTCACGGACGGTCCGTGACAGGAGGGCGTTGCGTATGGCCCGTGAGGGTCTGCTGGACCGGCCGCGGGTGCGGACAGTCCAGCTACCCACTTTACACGGGTGGCAGCGTCTTCGCTAGGGCGTTTCCGGTCACGATCGGTTCCCTCGGGACGAGGCCTGGGTCCACCCCGCCGGGACACCGAACCCCGCGCGGAACCGGGGGTGCGCACGAGGCCGGCCCCGGCCTCGTCGATCGGCTACAGCGAGCGGGCGCCGAGCCCGTTGGTGAGGGCCCGCATGCCGGTGTAGACGGCCGAGTAGGCGAGCCAGACCATCGCGAGCGCCAGGGACGGGCGCGCCGTGAGCGCGGTGGAGTGGGCGATGACCCACAGGAGGGGCGCGTAGACGACCAGGTTGACGATGCCGGCGACGGCCAGGTAGCGGCCTCGGCCCGCGCCGATGAGGACGCCGTCGAGGAGGAAGACGTAGCCGGCGATCGGCTGGAAGAGCGCGCCGACGATGATGGCGACGGTCGCGTAGTCGATGACGGTCTGGTCGGTCGTGAAGATGCGGGTAATCCATGGCGCGGTGATTGCCAGGACGACGCCGACGGCGACGCCGAAGCCGATGCCCCAGCGCGACAGGGTGCGCAGGAGGGGGCGCATGGCGCCGCGCTCGCCGGTGCCCGTCGTGAATCCGGCGAGGGCCTGGGCGGCGATCGCGAGCGCGTCGAGCACGTAGGCGGCGAACGTCCACAGGGTCCACACGATCTGGTGGGCGGCCAGGGCCTGGGTGGAGATTGCGGTGACCGCGCTCAGGGTCGCCAGGAGGGCGACGCGCAGCGCGAGGGTGCGCACGAGCAGAGGCGCGCCCTCGAGCGCCGCGCCGAACAGGCCGTCCGTGGAGGGACGCAGGCTCACGCCCTCGCGCCGGGCAGCGCGCACGATCATCCACCCGAGGAACGCCGCCATGAGCGTCTGGGTGATCGCGGTGCCCAGGCCGGAACCCGCCACCCCCAGGTCGAGGGGGTACATGAGCACCCAGTTGGCCACCGCGTTGAAGGCCGCGCCCACGGACGCCGCAATCAGGGGAGTGCGCGTGTCCTGCAACCCGCGCAGGGTGCCCGTGGCCGCCAGGACGACAAACATGCCGACGAGGCCGGGCGCTGAGGCACGCAGGTAGGCCAGGGCGTGCGGCATCGTCGCCGCGTCGGCCCCCAGCCAGGTGAGCAGGGGAGAGGCGAAGACAGCCAGGAGGATCGCGGCGAGGGCGCCGAGGCCTCCCGCCAGCCACATGGCCTCGACCCCCGAGCGGATCGCAAGGTCGCGCCGCCCGGCCCCCAGGTGGCGGCCCGCCAGGGAGGTCGTCGAGTAGGCGAGGAAGATGAAGAGCCCGACCGCCGTGTTCAGCACGGTCGACGCGATGCCCAGGCCCGCCAGCTGCGGGGTGCCCAGATGGCCCACCATCGTGGAGTCGATGACGGTGAACAGCGGCTCCGCGATGAGAGCCCCGAGGGAGGGCAGCGCGAGCGCCAAGATCATCCGCGTGGTGATCATCGGGGCCGACGAGGCTGGGTCCCCCTCACGCTTCGCGGGTGAGGTCGGGTCGCTGGGTCCCTGTGTACTCGTCATGACACTCCGATTCTTTTCCACAATGTGTGCACAGGCCTGTGGAAAGCCGTGCATTGGGAAATTCTAGATGGCTCAATGAATGACAATGATGTGACTGTGATGAGGATATCTGCCCTGACAGATCGGTCATTTCGCGTTGTGCACAGGCGTCGTCGGCGTTGTGCACAGGTTATCCACAATATGTGCACATGCCCGTGCACAGCGTCGGTCGCGCAATCGCCTACAACGCGTTAGTCTTCGCCTGAAGGCTCTCTATCCACAGGGCTTCAGGCCGCGCTCGCGGCACTCAGCCCAGCCCCGGCCTCGTCCCTATACGCCCGCGCACCCGAGAGGATCACGATGTCCGACGACCAGTTCGACCGCGTCCCGCCGCAGGACATCGACGCGGAGATGAGCGTCCTCGGATCGATGATGCTGACGACCGAGGCCGCCAACGTCGTCTCCGAAATGCTGCGCGGGCAGGACTTCTACCAGCCCAGCCACGAGACGATCTTCGACACCATCGTCGAACTCAACGGCCGCGCAGAACCCGCCGATGCGATCACCGTCGCCGGCGAACTTAAGCGCGCTGGCGTCCTGTCGAAGGTGGGCGGCGCCGCCTACCTGCACACCCTCATCGCCTCCGTGCCCACCGCCGCGAACGCCGCCTACTACGCGCGCATCGTGCGCGAACGCGCCATCATGCGCCGCCTTGTCACCGCGGGCACGCGCGTCGTCCAGCTCGGCTACGCGGACGCGGGCGGCGACGTCGACGAGATCGTCGACCAGGCCCAGGCCGAGGTCTACGCCGTCTCCGACGGGCGCGAAACCAGCGACTATGTGTCCATGGACACGATGAGCACGGATATTCTCATCGCCCTCGAAGACATTGAAAAGAACCAGGGCAAACTCAACGGCGTGCCTACCGGCTTCACCGACCTGGATGAGCTGACCCAGGGCCTACACGGCGGCCAGATGATCATCGTCGCCGCCCGACCCGCGATGGGTAAGTCCACGCTCGCCCTGGATTTTTGCCGCTCGGCATCCATGAAGCACGGCATCACGTCGCTCATCTTCTCGCTGGAAATGAGCTCGCAGGAAATCGCGATGCGTATGCTCTCCGCCGAGTCCGGGGTGCGTCTGTCCAAGATGCAGGCCGGCAAAATGAACAGCAACGAATGGCAAAAGGTCGCCGAAACCTCCTCGCGCATGAGCGCTGCACCCCTGTACGTCGACGACTCCGCGAACATCACCATCTCCGAGATTCGCTCGAAGTGCCGCCGCCTCAAGCAGCAGGAAAACCTGGGCCTCGTCGTCATCGACTACCTCCAGCTCATGACGAGCGGCCGCCAGGTCGAGTCGCGTCAGCAGGAAGTCTCCGCGATGTCGCGAAACCTCAAGCTCCTGGCCAAGGACCTCGACATCCCGGTCATCGCCGTCGCGCAGCTGAACCGTAACTCCGAGGGCCGCACCGACCGCAAGCCCATGATGAGCGACCTGCGTGAGTCCGGCTCGCTCGAGCAGGACGCCGATATCATTATCCTGCTGCACCGCCCCGACTACTACGACAAGGAAGACCGCCCCGGCGAGGCCGACATCATCGTCGCTAAGCACCGTGCCGGTGCGACCGCGACCGTCACAGCCCTCTTCCAGGGCGACATGGCGCGCTTCGTCAACTACACGGGACGCCCGGAGCCCGGCGGCGGAGAGTAAGGGCTGGTTTACCCGGGCCGCCGGTGTTCCGGGCGCCGTCGGGCCCGGCCGCCCGCGAGATCGCCACACGCGAGCCTGCGGCTCGGAGTGGTCGATCTCGAAGCCCGCCCGTGCCCTCCGGACCCTCCGGCGCCCTCCACACCGGCGGTGCTGTGTCGCTGTGAGTAGCACGGCCAGGCCCTGCCGCCGCCTACGGGCACCGCGGCCTGGCCCACCAATCCCTCCGGCGCCCTCCACACCAGTGACGCTTATTGTGCTCGCGTGTTGCCCTGACCCCGCCACCGCCCACGTGCACCGCAGCCAAGCCCACCAATCCCTCCGGCGCCCTCCACACCGGCGGCGCTGTGTCGCTGTGAGTAGCACGGCCAGGCCCTGCCGCCGCCTACGGGCACCGCGGCCTGGCCCACCAATCCCTCCGGCGCCCTCCACACCGGCGGCGCTGTGTCGCTGTGCGTTGCTAGCGCGCTCACCGCTACCCTCTAGCAATTTCGCACGTAATTCCCCTGAGACTATTTCAGAATTTGAATTGTATTCGTTGGTATTTCAACGTTTCTGAGTGTTGTTGAAGTTTCATGTAATCGAATTACGTGCGAAATTGGGGATGGTGACCTTGTTGGGCTGATGTGGGGTCTTGGGCGTGACTTTTTTCGCCCTGCGTGGCCTGTTGTCGGCCTGAGCGTGACAAAATTCGCCCAGCGCACGAAAAATGGCCCAAAATCGGCGGTTTGTGGCGTGCTGGGCGAGTTTTGTACCGGCTTGGCGCAAGAATGCCCTGTGCTGGGCGAACTTTGTCATGGGTGAGCCCGCGAAGGCCTCGCGCTGGGCGAACTTGATCGCGAAACACCGCTGCTGTGGGCGCTCCTCGCAGGCCCGCCGTGCCCAGTGAGCCCGTCGGAATTAGTCCTGGTGCCCCTTGCGCGCCAGGCGCTTGGCGCGCACGGAGGAAAGTAGCCAGTCGGCGCTCAGGCAGCTCAGCGCCACCCACACGACGCCCATTGCGATCCAGCGGAACGTGGGTACGGTCTCGTGGAAGATGAACACTGCGACGAGGAGCTGCAGGGTGGGCCCCAGGTACTGCAGGAAGCCCATCGTCCCCAGGGTCAGGCCCCTTGCTGCCGAGGCGAACATGATGAGGGGGATCATCGTCAACGCACCCGCGCCCACCAGGAGCGCCAGGTGAATTACCCAGGACACCCCAGAGTCGTCGGAAGAAGCGATCGTGTGGAAAGACGTCGAGGATGTGGCCGCCAGGTAGGCGTAGTAGCCGAGCAGGACGGGCGAGACCGCGGCCGTCTCGATCGCCATGCCCGCCAGCGGGTCGACGCGTGCGGCCACGTCCTTCTTCACGAGGGAATACAGGCCGAACGTCAGAGCGAGCGTGAGCGAGACGATAGGTACCGAACGCTGGCCGATCACGAGGATGACGACGGCGACGACGCCGAGGGCCAGGGCCACTTTCTGGATTGGGGTGACGCGCTCGCGCAGCACGATGAGGCCCAGCGCGATCGTCACGAGGGGATTGATGAAGTAGCCGACCGCCGCATCAGTTGTGTGGCCGGCGAGGACCGCGTACACGTACACCGACCAGTTGACGACGACGAGCGCGCCCGCGACCGCGAGGCGCCACAGGGCTCCCCGGTCGGCGATCAGCGCGCGGATCTTCCCCAGCGAACCCGTCACAGCGAGTGCGACCAGGCAGAAGAACAGGCCCCACACCGCGCGGTGGACGATCACCTCGACGGCGCCGGCGGGGGAGAGCAGCGAGAAGTACAGGGGGAAGAAACCCCAGATCACGTAGCAGGAAACGCCGAGGGCGAGTGCGCGTGGTTCGTTCTTCTGGGTGCTCATGCACCCAGTGTATGAACATTGTGTGGGCAGACGCCGCCGCGGGAACGGCTGTGATCACCTGGCGAGAAAGCGTGAGGGGTCGCGTCGTCCCCCGAGATCAGGGCGGTCTCGTCGATGCCGAGGACCACGCCGAGGGCCTCCAGGTAGCGTTCCTGCTGGCTCTCCTCGCCGGCCCGGCGCGCCATGACGGTCGGGTTGTGGATGAGGCGCGCGGCCAGGTGACGCAGTGCTCGGGCTGCGTCGTCCGTCGAGAGGGGATCCTCGCCGAGGCGATCGATCTCCTCCTCAACGATGCGGAAAACGCGTGAGCGCAGGTGCCGCACGACCGGGTCCATGGATCGGGCGCCGAGGCCGCGCTCGAAGGAGGAGACCTCCTCGTCGATGATGGCGCGGGCGCGCGTCAGCGCGTCAGCATCGGCTGCCGGGACCGAGGCCTGGATGGTCGGCAGATCAATGAGAGTGACATTCGGGAGCAAGGCGACAGAGCTTTCGGTGTCGCGCATGAGCGCGAGGTCCAGGACCACGGTGTGCCCGGCCTGGGCGGCCATGTCGCGCGTCAGGACGGGGCTTCCCAGCCCTCGGCATGTCACTACGAGGTCGGCGCGCTCCAGAGCAGAGGGTAGGTCTGCGGCATCAACCCAGCCGATGCCTCGTCCCTGGGCGAATTCGCGTGCGCGCCCGGACGTCGAGTAGACGGACACGTCCGATGCGCCGAGCGCGTGCAGGGTGCTGACGGTCGCGCCCGCGTAGGCGCCCGTCCCGACGATGAGCACGCGTGCGTCCTCCCACGGTCCCAGGTGAGCCGCAGCCATGTCGAGGCCGACGGCGACGACGGATCGTCCAGCCCCGGCCAGTCCGGTCTCGGTGGCGACGCGGCGGGAGGTGGCCGACGCTCGCTCGGCGGCGCGCCCCAGGTCGCAGCTGAGGGTCCCGTCCTCCCAGGCCGTGCGCGCGGCGCGGCGCATCTGCCCGGCGATTTCGCGCTCGCCGATGACCATGGATTCCAGTCCCGCCGCAGTCGAAAACAGATCGACGAGGCCGTCGCGACCCCACAGGTGACGCAGGTGCACGTCCTCGCGCTGTGCGTGCGAGGCCTGGGCGAGCTCGCGCTCGACCGCGTCCTTGAGCGCGTGGGGGTCGGCCGAGGCCGGGGCGTCGACGTAGATGGTGACGCGATTGCAGGTGCGCAGGACCATGACTCCGCGCGCGTTCGGCAGCGAGCGCGTGAGGGTAGGACCCAGATCGTCCGCGCTGGAGAGCCGGGCGATGTCATCGAGGGGGGTGTAGCGGTGGTCCGCGGAAAGCACATGAATAGTCACAACGCGTCCATTTAAGGGCACGCGGGTAGCGCGAGCAGAGTAGCGAAGCTATTTATGTTGGTGACGCCGTGTCATTTCGGAATGTCGGTGAAATAAATGGCTCTCTCCCGCGGATAAATGGACATAAAGACACGTAAATTCAAGCATTTGCGACGTGTGCGAAATTGTCTTGAACTAAACTGGAAAACGACGGAAATGCGCGAATTAACGCATGAAAACATCATTAAATTAAGGGAGATACATGACGACGCCCCCGCTGATCGCCGCCCTGACCGGGCAACGCGGGCCCACCCCCGTGTGGTTCATGCGTCAGGCCGGACGCTCCCTGCCTGAGTACCGCGAGCTGCGCGCCGACGTCGGCCTGCCCATGCTCGAGGCCTGCCTGCGCCCCGACGTGGCCGCCGAGGCAACGGTGCAGCCCGTGCGGCGCCACGGCGTGGACGCGGGCATCTTCTTTTCGGATATCATGGTCCCCCTGCGCCTGGCCGGGGTGGGTGTCGAGATTGAGCCAGGTGTCGGCCCCGTCCTCGATCATCCCTATCGCACGCGCGAGAGTATCGACGAGCTGCTGAGTCATCGTTACGGGGAGGGGTCCTGGACCGATTCCACCGGGCGTACGCGCGACTGCGCCGAGGGTGCCCAGTCCGTGCGCGACGGCGTCGCAACGGCGGTGCGCGAGCTCGGCTCCACGCCGCTCATCGGATTCGGCGGAGCCCCCTTCACCCTGGCCGCGTACATGGTCGAGGGGCGTCCCTCGCGCGATCACATGGCCGCGCGGTCGCTCGCGGCGTCGGACCCTGGCGCGTGGGATGCTCTCATGACCTGGTGTGCGCGTGTGAGCGCCGACTTTATCACCGCTCAGATCGAGGCCGGTGCCAGCGCCGCGCAGCTCTTCGACTCGTGGGTGGGGTCCCTCTCGCCTCGTACCTATCGGGAATCCGTCGCGCCGTATTCGCGCATGGTTGCGCAGCGCGTCGCCGGCGCCGTCAGCCCGGTGACCGGCGAGCGCGCTCCGCTCATCCACTTCGGGACGGGCAGCGCTCCGATCCTGGCCGACATGGCCGAGGTCGGTGCCGACTGCGTGGGCGTGGACTGGAAGACGGACCTGTCGTGGGCCATCGCGCAGGTGCCCGGAAAGGCCGTGCAGGGGAATTTGGACCCCGCGCTGCTTCAGGCCCCGTGGCACGTTATCGAACAGGCTGTTCGAGATATTCTCGACGCTGGTCGCTCCGCCCCTGGGCACGTCTTCAACCTCGGACACGGCGTGCCACCCACGACCGACCCGGACGTGCTGACGCGCATCGTGGAGCTGGTGCACGAGCTGGGCGACGAACGATGAACCCCCTGGAGGCCATCCCCACCCACCCAGGAGCGGTCGTCGTCGGCGGAGGTATCGCCGGCCTCGTGAGCGCGTGGGAACTGGCCCGCGCGGGCGTGCGTCCCCTCCTGATTGAGGCGCGCGGCTACCTGGGCGGCCTCATCGCCCGTGGCACGGTCGGCGGAGCGAACGTGGACCTGGGCGCGGAGACATACGTCGTGCGCGGCACCGACACCTCCTCGATCGTGGAGGCCCTGGGGCTGACCTCGGTCGAGCCCGCCGGATCGGGCGCCCGCCTCTACGCCCCCGCCCTGCGCGGCGGCTGGGAGCTGCGCCCCTTCCTGCGCGACTCGTTCCTGGGAATCCCGGCCCACCCGGACGCGCCTGACTGTGCTCATGTACTCGGCGAGGCCGGGGTGCGCCGCGCCCTCGAGGATCGCTCGATGGGCGGCGGCATCGGCATGGACGAGGCCGGGGAGACTCTGGCAGGTTTCGTGGCCGCGCGCATGGGGGAGGCCGTGCTGGAGCGCTCGGTGCGGCCGATCATCGCGGGCATTTACACTGCCGACCCCTCCGTGCTGGCAACCGACACGGTTGCCCCCGGCCTGCGCGCCGAGACTGCCCGTCACGGATCCCTGGCCGCTGCGGTTGCGGCGCGCCTGGCCGCTGCCGGATCGCGCCGCACCCCCGAAGCCTGTGTCGAGGGCGGTATGTTCGTCCTCGTCGACGCGCTGAGGGCCGCCATCGAAGAGGCCGGGGGAACCGTCCTGACCCGCACGGGCGCGTTCTCACTGAGGCGCACGGCCTCGGGATGGACCCTCGAGTGCGGGCCGACGAAGCCCGGGCCCACCCCCGGAGCTGAACCCGTGCCGAGTGGGCCGGGCGTGAACGTGACGACGGAGCGCCTCGTCCTCGCCTGCAGCGCCAGCGCCGCCCTGCGCCTGTTGACGCAGGCGCGCATCCCCGGCCTCGTGCCCGATGTGAGCGTTCCCGAGGGTGCGCCCATCGCGCGCCTCACCCTGGCCGTTCACGCCCCCGAGCTGGACGACGCGCCCATCTCCCAGGGCCTCCTGGTCGCGCCCGCCCCTGCCGACGAGCGGCCGGTGGCGGCCAAGGCGCTGTCCCACCTGAACGTCAAGTGGCCCTGGCTCGCCGACCAACTCCCGCCCCACACGCACCTGCTGCGCCTGTCCTACGGGCGCCTCGGAGAGGCCGAACCCGCCGTCACCGTCGAGGGGGCCCTGCGCGACATCCGCACGCTCACCGGCGTCACCATCGCCGCCGAGGCCGTCACCGACCACCTGCTCGCCCGCTGGAACGGCACGCTCCCGCCCCTGCCGCCCGAGTATCGCAGCCGCGTCGCCGCTCTCGAGGAACAGGTGCGTCCCCTGGGGGGCGTGGCGCTCACGGGCGCCTGGGTCGCAGGAACCGGCATCGCCTCCGTTGTCACACACGCCCGCGCGGGCGCGAAAGGACTGATATGACCACGCGGACATTTGTGCTGGGGACCAGGGGATCGCGCCTGGCGCTCGCCCAATCCACCACCGTCGCGCGGGCGATCGAAGAGGCCGGGGCTCGCCTCGGCGAGGACGTGCGCGTCAATCTGGAGGTCGTGCGCACCCACGGTGACGTGTCTGCGGCACCCCTGGCCGCGCTCGGAGGCGTTGGCGTGTTCGCCGCTCAGCTGCGGCTCGCTCTCCTTGGGGGAGAGTGCGACCTGGCCGTCCACTCCTTCAAAGACTTGCCCACCGCCCCCACGCCGGGCCTGCGCATCGCGGCCGTCCCGCAGCGCGAAGACCCCCGCGACGCCCTGTGCGCGGCCGACGGGGCGACGCTGTCGTCGCTGCCCGCGGGCGCGCTCGTCGGCACGGGCTCGCCCAGGCGCGCCGCCCAGGTGCTCGCCGCGCGCCCCGACCTGCGCGTCTGCGACCTGCGCGGCAACGTCCCCACGAGGCTCTCGCGCGTGCGCGGCATTGACCTGGGCGCCGACGCGGGCACCGCGCCCTCCGCCCTCGGCACGGGCGAGCGTCTCGACGCGGTCGTCCTCGCCCTCGCCGGGCTGCGGCGCATCGGCCTCGACGCCCACGCCACCGACGTGCTCGACCCCACCGTCATGATGCCCGCCCCCTCGCAGGGAGCTCTCGCCATCGAAACGCGCGACGAGGACGACCCCCTCCTGCGCGCCCTCCTGAGCACCCTCAACAATCGGCCGACCGCGCTCGCGGCCAGCGCCGAGCGGGCCGTCCTCTCCGCCCTGGGTGCGGGGTGCGCGGCTCCCGTGGGTGCGTTCGCCCGCGTGGACGAGGCCTCCTCGGCCCTCCTGCTCGACGCGCGCGTGATGAGCGTCGACGGGCGTGAGCGGGTCGAGGCGAGTGGCGCGCTCGAGCTCACGGACTCGGTTGGTCGCGGCGAGGCCGCCCGCCTCGGCGAGGACGTGGCGCGTCAGCTGCTCGCGTGTGGCGCCGCCGAGGTCACCGACCTGGGGGCGACGAAAGCGCCGAGGCAATCCTCGTGAACGAGCCCCACGTGAGCGCACCCTCAGTGAATGCGCACTTGACCGCGCGGCGGATCCTCCTGACCCGCGCCAAGCCCGACGACGCCATTGCGCGCGCCCTGCGGACGGCCGGGGCGCGGGTGGATGCTCTCGCCCTCACGGTCTCGACGCCGCTGGATTCCGCGCAGCTCGACGCGGCGCGCGCCCGGCTCGCTGACGGCGGATACGCGTGGGTCGTGTTCTCCTCCTGGAGGGCCGCGCGGGCGGTTGCGGACACCCTGCCGCGGGCATGTTCGCGCGGCACGCGCATCGCCGCTGTCGGTGAGACCACGGCCCGATGGATCAGCGACCACGCGGGGGTCAGCGCCGACCTGACCGGGGCCGGATCCGCCGTCGCGCTGCTCGAGTGCTTCCCTGCCGCGGCCTCCGGTGCGCGCCCGGTCCTCATCCCCCGCTCGGCGGCAGCGCCCGATACCCTGCCGGATGGGCTGAGCTCCCTCGGCTGGAGCGTCGAGGCCGTCGACGCCTACACGACCACCCCCGCCGACGCCGCCGATATTGACGCCGATATCGCGGGGAATTTCCGCGCGGGGCACTACGACGCGGCGGTCCTCACCGCCTCATCCCAGGCGCGCGCCCTCCCCCTGCTCCTCGGGCCGCCGCCCCCCTCAACTCGGGTCGTGACCATCGGCGCGCCCACCGCAGCCACCGCCAGGCGGCAGGGGATCGCGGTCGCGGCCAAAGCCTCGTCCCCCACACCCGATGCCATCGTCCGCGCCCTTATCGACGCCCTCGACCGCCCCGCCCAAGCCGACGCACCTGAAGAAAGAGACTCATGACCACCGTCCCCGAATCCGTTACCTCCTACCTCGCCGAGGCCGGGGTGGACTCCTCCCCGATCCCGACGATCCGCCCGCGCCGCCTGCGCTCGACCCCCGCGATGCGCGCCCTCGTGCGCGAAACCCACGTCGACCCCGCCAAGCTCATCTGGCCCGTCTTCGTGTGCGACGACATCGATGAACCCCGTGAAATCGCCGCAGTGCCCGGCCAGTACCAGCACACGATCGACTCGCTGCGCCGGGCCGCAGCCGAGGCTGCCGAAGCGGGCGTGGGTGCCATCGACCTGTTCGGCGTGCCCGGCCGCCGCGACGCGATCGGCTCCCAGGCGTGGGCGGAGGATGGGATCCTCAACCGCGGCCTCGCCGCCGTGCGCGCCGAGGTCGGCGACGCCCTCGTCGTGTGCGCGGACACCTGCCTGGACGAGTTCACCGACCACGGGCACTGCGGACTCCTCGATTCCGAAGGCGGCGTCGACAACGACGCGACCCTGCCGCTCTACCAGGCGATGGCGATTTCCCAGGCGCGCGCGGGCGCACACATGGTCTCGCCCTCGGGCATGATGGACGGCCAGGTCGCCGCGATCCGCGCCGCCCTCGACCAGGCGGGACACGCGGACGTTGCCATCCTCGCCTACTCCGCGAAGTACGCGTCCGCCTACTTCGGGCCCTTCCGCGAGGCCGTGGGTTCCACGCTCAAGGGTGATCGTCGCACCTACCAGCAGGACCCCGCGAACCGACGCGAGGGCCTTTTCGAGGCGCTGCTCGATGCGGCCGAGGGCGCCGACATGCTCATGGTTAAGCCCGCCGGCCCCTACCTGGACGTGCTGGCCGACGTGGCCGCCGCCTCCGACATTCCCGTCGCCGCCTACCAGGTGTCCGGCGAGTACGCGATGGTCGAGGCTGCCGCCGCCAACGGGTGGATTGACCGCACCCGCGTTATCGACGAATCCCTGACCGGCATCTTCCGGGCGGGAGCCGACTCCGTCCTCACCTACTGGGCTCTCGAAGTAGCCCGCCGGGCCCGCTGAGCGCGCATACCATACCAACAATCCGTTTTTCTTCTGTGAAGGTAGCCGTGACCACTAACGAAACCGCATTTTCCCAAGCAAAAGCCGTCATCCCCGGCGGCGTCGACTCGCCCGTGCGCGCCTTCGGCGGCGTCGGCGGCACCCCGCGCTTCATCGCGAGCGCGAGTGGCGCGCGCGTCACCGACGTCGAGGGACGTTCCTATGTGGACCTTGTTGGCTCGTGGGGCCCGGCGCTGCTTGGCCACGCACACCCCGAGGTGGTGGCAGCCGTCCAGGAGGCGGCCTCGCGTGGCCTGTCCTTCGGTGCACCCACCGAAACTGAGACGCTGCTGGCCAGCGCCGTGCGCGAGCGCGTGCCCTTCGCGCAGCGCGTCCGCTTCGTGTCCACGGGCACCGAGGCGACGATGACGGCGATCCGCCTGGCGCGCGGCGCCACCGGGCGTGACCTCATCGTGAAATTCGCCGGCAATTACCACGGCCATTCCGACGGCCTGCTCGCTGCCGCCGGGTCGGGCGTCGCCACCGGCGGCCTGCCCGGGTCGGCCGGCGTCCCCGAGGCCATCACCGCCCAGACGATCGTCCTGCCCTACAACGATGTCGATGCCCTGCGCGCGTGCTTCGAGCAGGCGGGTAGCAGTATTGCCGCCGTCATCTTCGAGGGCGCCCCCGCCAACATGGGCACGGTCCCGCCCCACCCCGGGTGGAACCGCGAGATCCGCCGCCTGTGCACCGCGCACGGCGCGCTCATGATCCTCGACGAGGTCCTCACCGGCTTCCGCGTTGACCCCGCCGGCTGGTGGGGCCTCGAGGCCGTGGCCGGGTGGGTCGACGGCGCGCCCTCGGTCCGCTACAGCGCCGGTTTTGTTGACGTGTCCTGCGTGGAGGGCGCCGACTGGGTGCCCGACCTGGTGACCTTCGGCAAGGTCGTGGGCGGCGGTATGCCCCTGGCGGCCGTTGCTGGGCGTGCGGACGTCATGGACCTGCTGGCCCCCCTGGGCCCCGTCTACCAGGCGGGCACGCTCTCGGGCAATCCCCTGGCCACGGTCGCCGGCCTGCGCACCCTCGAACTCGCTGATCAGGGTGTGTACGACCGCGTGAACGCCTCCGCGCAGGAGATCAGCACGATCGTGTCGGACGCGCTCAGCGCTGCCGGCGTCGCGCACCGCGTCCAGCGCACGGGATCCCTGTTCTCCGTCATGTTCGGCGAGGCCGCGGCCTCCTCGGGCGTGTACGACTACGACCAGGCGCGCGCCCAGGAGGCGTGGCGCTACGCCCCCTTCTTCCACTCGTTCCTGTCCTCGGGTGTGGCCCTGCCGCCCTCGGTGTACGAGGGGTGGTTCGTGTCCGGCGCTCACGGCGAGGCGGAGCTGGAAGCCATCGCCGCCGCGGCTCCGGCCGCCGCGCAGGCCGCCGCTGCGGCTCAGCCGGAGTGATCGACTGCGTCGCGGCGACCGTGCCGTGAACGGCTGAGGGGTGGGGATCCCGGTGGGTCCCCACCCCTCGTCTTTTCCGTTGGCGGGTGGATTGCGCGTGCTGCTCGGTGGTGGTTGCTGGCGTCAGTGAGTTTGTTATGGGTAATTCCGTTTGGTGAATGTGGGGTCTGGGTCAAAGCAGAATGTTGCTTTTCCTGGGTTGGGGGTGAACCAGACGATGTCTGAGTGGGCTTCCTTGAGGGTGAAGGTGCCGACCCCCTCGATGGTCGTAGATTCTCCTAGGCGGAGTTGTGGGGAGTGAGCGAAGTTGTCGATTTCATTCCCCCTCTGTGCAGCTAGGCCGAAGTCGCCAGTTTCTACTCCCATGTTGATCTCACCTCCAGCAATGAAATCGACCGGTGCTCCGTCTGATAAATGCCCTAACAGTTCTGGTGGTTTGTTGGGATAACCTCCTACCAAGTATTTGTCGTCGCAGGAAATGAGGGTGCCTGTTTGGAATCGTTTCCAGGGCCAGGCGTAGGCGATGTGAGCGTAGGTCCAGGGGATGACGAAGGCCAGGACGAGGACGGCCACGACGATGGCGCGAATGCGTGCGGGTCTGTTGCTCATGGGTTTGGTTCCGTGGTGATGGGCGGTGTCATCCGTGAGTTTGTTATGGGAAGTCACGGAAGGTGAATGTGGGGTCTGGGTCAAAGCAGAAGGTTGCTTTTCCTGGGTTGGGGGTGAACCAGACGATGTCGGAGTGGGCTTCTTTCAGGGTGAAGGTGCCGACCCCCTCGACGGTGATGCTGTCACCCCGGTGTAGGTCTTTGGCCTGGCCGATTAAGTCGTAGTGGTCATAACCGGTGAGTGCTGACAAGCCGAAGGAGCCGAGTTGGCGTCCCATGGAGACTTTTCCTGTTATGCCAACGAAAACGAGGCGCCCATCGGAGAGTGTTCCCAATTTCATGGATCGTTGCTTGTCGTATTGGGTGAGGTAGTACTTGCCGGTGCAGGCGTCGCCCTCGGTTTTTTCTTTCCAGTCCCAGGAGTAGGCGATGTGTGCGTAGGTCCAGGGGACGACGAACGCCAGGATGAGGACGGCCACGACGATGGTGCGGACGCCTGCGGGTCTGCGTGTGCGTGCAGGTGTGGTGCTCATGGTTGTGCTTCTGTGTTGAAGGTTGTCAGCGTCGCTGCGTTCGTTACGGGTAGCTCTGTTTGGTGAATGTGGGGTCTGGGTCAAAGCAGAATGTTGCTTTCCCTGGGTTCGGGGTGAACCAGACGATGTCTGAATGGGCTTCCTTGAGGGTGAAGGTGCCGACCCCGTCAATGGTGGCGCTGTCGCCGCGGTGAAGATTTCTAGCGCTTCCGAGGGTGTCGGAGTGGTCGTTGTCGTCGAATGCTGACACACCGAAGGAGCCGATCTGGCGTCCCATGGAGACTTCTCCGGAGATGCCGACCAAAACGACGCGTCCATCGGAGAGCGTTCCCAGTTCTAAGGATCGTTGCTTGTCGTATGGGGTGAGGTAGTACTTGCCGGTGCAGGCGTCGTCTGTGGATTGTTCTTTCCAGTCCCAGGAGTAGGCGATGTGTGCGTAGGTCCAGGGGATGGCGAACGCCAGGACGAGGACGGCCACGACGAGGGCGCGGATGCGTGCGCGTGTGCGTGTGGGTCTGTTGCTCATGGGTGTGCTTCTGTGGTGGTTGCTGGCGTCAGTGGCCTTGTTGTGCGAAGTTGTTCAATGTGAATGTGGGGTCTGGGTTGAAGCAGAACAGTGCTTTTCCTGGGTTGGGGGTGAACCAGACGATGTCTGAGTGGGCTTCCTTGAGGGTGAAGGTACCGACCCCTTCGATGGTGGCGCTGTCGCCCCGATGGAGGCCTTTTGCCTGGCCGAGTGGGGCAGATCTATCAGTGTCCGTACTGACGGACAATCCGAAAGAGGCGATTTCGCGTCCCATGGAAACTTCTCCTGTGCTGCCCATGTAAACCGTACGTCCATCAGAAAGGGTGCCCAGGGAAATGGTTCGCTCCTTATCGTATTGGGTGACGTAGTACTTGCCGGTGCAGGCGTCGCCCTCGGTTTTTTCTTTCCAGGGCCAGGAGTAAGCGATGTGCGCGTAGGTCCAGGGGATGACGAACGCCAGGACGAGGACGGCCACGACGACGGCTCGGATGAGTGCGGGTGTGCGTGTGCGTGCGGGTCTGATGCTCATGGGATGAACCCCACGGTCACATCGCCATAGTTGGCGTAGAACTCTTCCCAGCTGATCGTGAAGGTTGCTCCCGTTCTGCCGCCACTGCCACCGCTGCGATTGTTGTGGCCCCATGGGTTGATGAGAGTCACGCCGTTCTCATCCGCTGCGGCCACCGTGTAGACGTGGCTGGAAGCGATCTTGATATTCTCTTGGTTGCCGTCGGCTGTAACCTGTGCATCTCCGGCGAAGAGGCTGGATTCGGCGACGACTGGATGCCCCGAGTTAATCGCCGCAATGGTCTTATCTTTAATGATTCCACGATAGGCACTAACGTTCACGAGAGGGATCCCCGGAATGCCGGAGATTTTCTGCATGGTGATTGCTGAGAAGCTCGCCGACGCTCCTGCGTGGGGGAACATGCTCTTCGTTCCTCCATCGTGGGACTGAATGAAGGCTTTCTCGAAGACGGAAGCGAGATCCGCCTTGGGCGTTCTCCCGGCTGTGTCGCCATACAGCATGACGTCCTGGACGAATACGCGCTTTTCGTTTCTCCCGTATCCCGGGAAATCCACGAAGTACCCGTCGATCTTTCCTTGTGCGTTGTAGTGCGGCGTGACCAGGCTCGCCAGGTATTTGCGGCCCTCCTCGGTCTGGTTATAAGCATTCAGGGTGGACAATAGATGGCAGTCGCCGATGTGGCCCTGATCGATATTAAACAGTGGCTTCGATGGATCCTTCAGGCGCTTGTGGATGTCCTCGAGCTCCTGTTGCGACATCATGCGCGTGTCTCCGAGGTCTACGTCGTCCATTTTTCCATCGCCATCGATGTCGATGTGGTTGTGATCCTCGGGAGTGAAGTAGAGGGCTTCTTTCAAAGAAGCAGCGGTATTGAGGGCCTCGTTTGAGAGCAAGCCCTTTACGATGCTGTACAAAAACCCCAGTTCTGCCAGTTTCTTCTTGTATTCCTCCCAGCGCGCTTTGTTATTGAGGAAGGAGAGTGGCTGAAAGTCATCCCACAGGTCATCTGCCTGCCCCCGGATGGAATCGACCTTCTGCTTCGCTTCTTCGAGCTTGAAGTAGTAATTCTTCAGTGCATCTGCTGCCTGGAGGGTTCCATCGCTCCAGCGGATGAGCTCGGGTAGTTCCTTGTTCTTGCTGTCGATGAAGGCGACTTTGGCCGCACCTTGCCAGTCTGCGAGGGCGATGGTCAATGTGGAGATGTCGTCGTGGAGCGATTTAATGTCTCGTGACCGGTTGCGCATTTCGTTTTGGCACGCCCAGATAGATCCGAGATCGCCAGGAAGCTGAGGAAATAAATATGCGAGTGGTGAATGCATGGCTGCCTCGTTTCTACAGCTTTGAGAAGATCGACTTGAAGGTCTCGGCGATCTCGTCGTCCATGTCCTCGGTAGCCTGCGCTGTGTCGCGCAGCGCGCCTGAGGTCTTGTCGAGCCAATGTTTTGCAGCATCCGAGTGGGTGCGATACATGGTGGTGAAGTAGCCGAGGGCGGAAGAGACAGCGTCGTCGCCGCAGTCGAGGAAAAGGCTTGGCTTCTGAAGTTTGAACTCGGACATGTTGTCAGAGAGCTGGTGTACCGTGTCCGCCGCGGAGCGCACTTTTCCGTGTCCATCTGAAAATCGCTCATGACATCCTCCTTGATGTTGTGCTTAACAGACGGACTTTAGTGGGGGAGAGCACAATATGCAAATCTCGGGTGAAGGGACTATGCGTGTTGCTGTGCTGCCCAGCTGGACATCAGACCGTGGTGCCTCCTGTTGATCCGTTTGGCGTCCGTACTGTGTCCAGGACGTTGCCTCTGGGCCTGCGGTGGCCCCTAGCCTTCGGAGGCTCACTGTTGGGCCTGACCATTGTGAGTTGGTGTCGCGCTGGGCCGCTGTTCCTTGGTGTCCGAGCCTCACTGTTGAACGCCGTGGTGCCCGACGCCGGGGGTGGTGTGGGGGTTTTGCACTACACGAGGTCCTCTGACAGCGTGTCGCCGGCGTGTCGCACCCTCATGTAGTGCAATTCCCCCCGCCCCGCAGGCTGTCTGAGGGGAGTGGCGCCCAAAATGCAGACCACCTCGCCAAAAAACGGTGAAAAAGGACTGTTTTGGGTGAAGTGGTCTGCATTTTGGGCAACTCGGAGGGTAAAAACTGCTCGCGTACACGTCGGCGGGAATGTCGAGGTACTCGCAAACCAACAACAAGCTGAGCGCTCGCACGTAAGCCCCTGTGCATGCGCGTTAACCCCTAGATACGCGCTCAAACCCCTAGACGTGTGTGTGGGCGGTGCTGCACCAACGAGGAAAACAAAGAGCCAAGAAGGCAACGAAAAAGCGTGACACCTTCGTGGTGTCACGCTGGCGGGGGTGGGGCGCGTGTCGTTCACACGCCCCGCATTAGCTCAGGCGCGGGTGCGAGCGATCGAGAGAAGAGCGGGGGAAACGATCAGGGCGGTCAGAGCGATGACGATCGCGAAGACGACCGACGCGACGGAAGCAACCTGAAGGGCAGCGAACACGCCGAGGCCCGCGAGGACAACGATCAGAGCGATGAGAACGGAAGCCGAGGCGGTGGCCTGGGACATGGTGGGGGCGGTTTCAGCCTTGACGATCTGGTTCATGGGGTTCTCCTTATGAGTGTCTTCGCGCGGAAGCACGAAGCGCGCCCCGCACGCCAGCGTGTTTGTGGACCTGTTGGCCCGTGCCGCCCGGGTGGGCGACGGCATCAAAAAAGGGGGCTGACTCGTGGTCGCCCCCCTTGGTGCAGTCACAATTCTACGCGGATTCCACCGCTCGGTCTATACCGCACAAGCACTTGTAAGGCATGGCACAGGCATCGTAAAAAGCTGTTAAAGCTCTGTTTTATCAACGAAAAAGGCATGCGTGAAGATCAGTGGAAAACATGTCAGTTCGTGCAAGTGTGCCCGAGTGGGGACTCCACCCGGGCACACAGTGTCACTCGGCTCGTGCCACATTCATAGCTTGGAGGCCCTTTGGTCCTTCAATCGCCTCATATTCGACCTTCTCGCCCTCTAGAAGAGTGCGGCGCCCAGATTGGCCGATGATGTTTGAATAGTGCACGAAGACGTCGCCGGATTCGTCATCAGGAGTGATGAATCCGAAGCCTTTGGCGTCGTTGAACCACTTGATGGTCCCGGTAGCCATGGGCCCTCCTTCGTGTTCGCCCCAACGCTGGGGCACCGTTCGGCCCCGTCTGCGGAGTCGACATGGTCCCGTTGCCCCTGCCCGGCATCGATGCCCCCCGGACTGGGCGTGCGGAATCACAGTTATACGGTACCGCACTCGCGGCGAAAATGTGGCTGACCTGCACAATCGTGACGAAGAAGTTTTCCGCGTGACGACGCTACTTAACTCCACTCAGTCGAACCGGAACGATCGCCTGCACGTCCTCTCCCTCGAAGGCGACGTTGCCGATCGCCACGTCTACGCCGAACACGCTCGCGAGGGTGTCCGCGTTCATGACGGAGGACGCCGGACCCACCACGGCCTCGTGAGTGGAGGAGAAGAGCGCGACCTGGTCCGCGACGCGCAGGGCGTGCGCCGGGTAGTGCGTGTTCATGATGACGGCGAGGCCTCGGTCCCGCACAAGGCGCTCGAGGAGTCCCAGGACGATGAGCTGGTTGCGGAAATCGAGGCCGGTCTCCGGCTCGTCGAGCACGAGGATGCGCGGGTCGGCGACGAGGGCGCGGGCGATGAGGATCATCTGGAACTGGCCGCCCGACATGGTCGCGCAGGGCATCTCGGCCAGGTGGGAGGCGCCCACCTCGTCGAGGACGTCGCGAGCCATGCGTTCCTCGCGCGCTCCGGGCTGTGCGAGGGTGCGCATGTGCGGGGCTCGCCCGACCATCACCATCTCGAGGCCGGTGAGCGCCACGTTCGATGCGTTGCGGGCCTGCGGCACGTAGGACAGGACGCGGCCCAGTGCGCGGGTTGACATCGACGAAATGGGGGTGCCGTCGATGAGTGTGTGCCCGCTGTCCCACTTCTGCAGGCCGATCATGGTGCGCAGCAGCGTCGTCTTGCCGGCGCCGTTGGGCCCTAGGATGGCCAGGAGTGAGCGCTCGGGCACCTCGAAGGACACGTTTGTCAGGATTGGGGAGGGGGCGCCCGGGTATGTGAAGGTCGCGTTTTCGACGCTGATCATCGCGCTCCTCCCGTCCGGCGCAGCAGCACGATAAAGAAGGGGGCGCCGATGATGGCCGTCAGGATCGAAATGGGAATTTCCGAGGCCGACAGGGATCGTGCGAGCGTGTCGATGACGATCATGAGTGCCGACCCGAGCAGCAGCGACACGGGGATGACCGCGCGGTTGTTCTGTCCGCACAGCATGCGCGCGCAGTGCGGCACGAGCAGGCCGACCCAGCCGACCTGGCCGCACATCGAAATGACCGAGGCCGTGATGACCGTCGACGCGACGATGAGGATCGCGCGCATGAGGGAGACGTTGACGCCGGCTGAGCGGGCCTCGTCCTCCGAGAGGGAGAGGATGTTGAGCTGCCAGCGCAGCGCCACGATGACGACGACGCCGGCAATGATGAACGGGGCGCCCAGCGCGATCTGGTGGTAGGTGACCGCGGCGAGGGAACCCATGAGCCAGTAGGTGATCTCCGGGAGCTGGCTCGTGGGGTCGGCGGTGAGCTTGAGGAGTGAGAGGACCGCGTTTGCCAGGGCGGAGACGATGACGCCGCCGAGCACGAGCGTGATGACATTGAAAGAACCCGTGCGTGTGCGTGAAATCGCCGTCGTGAAAGCCATCGTCGCCAGGCCCGCGACGAGCGCCGCGGCCTGCACGCCGATCAGGTTCCAGTCCAGCAACAGGGCGATGACCGCGCCGACGCACGTGCCCGCCGCGACGCCCAGGGTGTCCGGTGTGGCCAGGGGATTGGAGAAGAGCGACTGGAACGAGGCGCCGGCAACCGACAGGCCCCCGCCGATCAGGATCGCCACGATGATGCGCGGCGCTCGCAGGTCAAACACGACCGAGTTGACGCGTGGGGGCACCGCCGGGCCTCCCCAGAACCGCGCGCGCAGCGCCGCGACCACGTCCTCCAGGGACACGGAAAAACGGCCGATCAGCATGGCTGCCGCCGCGCACACGACGATGAGGGCGATCAGCGTGGGGACCACCCACACGCGCAGTCGCCCGTTCCTGGTCAGTACAGACTTCATGATGTCCTCTCCCCGACGCGCGCCGGGAGTAAAGCGCAAAAGGGACCCCGGCCTCGTTGATAGGGGAGACGAGGCCGGGGCCAGGTGTCAGGACGCGGAGTCCGGGTTGATGATGCGCTGAGCCTGCTCGTCCGTGAGCGTGAAGTTGTACATCTTCTGGTAGTAGTCCTTCGTCATCGACACCAGGTCAACGTCGGAGAACTGCTCCGGGTACAGGGAGGCTCCGATCCAGTTCGCCACGATCGGGGAATCCGGGTTGGGGGTGAACCAGTTCCACATGCCCAGGCCGGTGGAGTAGACGCGGCCGGACTTCACGGAGCTGAGGGTGGACAGGTCCACGCCCTCGACCGAGTTCGTCAGGACGGTGTTCGCCGTCATGTTCGACATGCCCTTGCCGGTGACGAGGAGGACCTGGGGGTCCCATGTGAGGACCTGCTCGAAGGTGACGGGCGTGTGCGAGGTGTCGGTGTCGCGCGTGACGTTCGTGTAGTTCAGCGAGTCGGCCCATTCGTTCGTGAACCAGCCGTCCTTGCCGCCCGCGACTGCGAGCTGGCCGTCGGCCGCGCCCATGAGCACCATCGTCGAGACCTTCTGGTCCTCGGGAACCTTCGCGGTGCGCGCGCGGGCGTCGGCGACGAGGTCCTTGCCGAGCGCGATCTTGTCGGCCATGTGGCCGTCCTCGTTGAAGACGTCCTCGAGGAGCTCCATCCACTCCGCGTAGGTCTCCGAGGGGTTGCCCAGTGTCGTGAAGCCGACGGCCGGGATGCCGGCCTTGCGGAACATTTCGCCGTGTTCCTTGTTGAAGGCGTTGTAGAAGACGACGTCGACGTTCAGGTTCAGGAGGGCCTCGGCGTTGAGCTCGCCCTTGTCGTAGTAGCTGGTGTCAACCTGCATCATTTCGGGCGCCATCTCGGCGGCGATCGTCTGGCTCATGGCCTTGACGCGTGCGGCGCTCATGCCCACCAGGTAGGGGGCCTTGCCGTCGAAGTAGGCCAGGTAGGTGGATTCGATCGGGATCTGGTCGATGGCGACGCGGGTGATCTTCTCGGGCAGGACGACCTCGTTGCCCGCGTGGTCGGTGATCGTGCGCGTCGACGAGGTCGAGGCCTCCTGGGTGGTCTGCTCCGACTGGCTGGTGGCGGAGCCGGAGCCGCCTGCGCAGGCGGTGAGGGCAAGGGTGGCGGTGGCCAGGATTGCGGTCAGGGTGGCGAGGCGGGTTTTCATTGGGTCCTCTCGTGTTTTTGGGATTATGAGGGAGATGCTACACAAAATTAGGTGTTCCTCACAAGGGTGAGTGCGGCATTATGACACGGTGTTTTTTCCTTGGGTCGTGTAGAGGTTTTCGCGGTGTCGATGTGCGTGTTTCTCGGACGCAGATGAGCATGCTCGTTTTTATCCTGACGTCGTTAGGTGGATGTGCGTGGAAGGAGCATCATGGCTGCGGAGCTCGATCTGGAGCGTGCCCTCGTCATTGGGGTCGCCTCGAGTGCCCTGTTTGACCTGGAGGAGTCCGACGCGGTGTTCCGCGAGCAGGGGGAAGAACGGTATCGGGAGTATCAGCGTGAACATCTCGATGACGTGCTCGAACCGGGTGTCGCGTTCCCCTTTATTCGCCGCCTCCTCGACCTGAACGACCTGTCGGATCGGGAGCGCCTGGTGGAGGTCGTTATCCTCTCGCGCAATGACCCGGAGACCGGGATGCGGGTGATGCGTTCCGTCGCGAGTCACGGTTTGGACATCACGCGCGCGATCTTCATGCAGGGCCGCTCCCCGTATCGCTTCATGAGGCCGCTGCGCATGTCCCTCTTCCTCTCCGCGAACGAGGCCGACGTGCGTGAGGCGATCAGCCTGGGTTTCGCGGCGGGCCACGTCGTCGGGCGTGCCGTGCCGGACGATGGGGATACGGATCTGCGCATTGCTTTCGACTTCGACGGCGTGCTTGCCGATGATTCTGCCGAGCGCGTGTTCCAGAGTGGGGGTCTGGAGGAGTATCAGGAGAATGAGAGTGCCCTGGCAGAGGTGCCTCTCGACCGTGGGCCGATGGCTGATTTTCTGGAGAAGATCAACCGGATTCAGGGGATAGAGGACTCGAAAAGTGTGGATGATCCGCAGGGGTATCGGCGCCGGGTCCGCGTCGCGGTCGTGACGGCTCGTAGCGCCCCCGCCCATGAGCGTGCGATTAACTCGATCCGACAGTGGGGCCTGCGCGTTAACGATGCCTTCTTCCTGGGCGGCCTCCCGAAGGGCCCCATGCTGGAGGTGCTCCAGCCCCACATCTTCTTCGACGATCAGCGCCGCCACGTGGAAGGCGCTGCCCTCTCCACCCCGAGCGTCCACATCCCCTTCGGAGAAATCAATAGGGAGTAGGTGTTGGGGCGTGTGTCGATCGCTCATAGCTTATCCTGCTGTGCTGCGATCCCGGCCTGGCGGTCGCAGATGTGGGCGGGGCCTGGGAGACTAGGCACATGAGCACATCCGCGCGCGATGCCCGCCGCCTCACTCCCGTTGAGGTGGCGACCGCTGGCGCGCTCTCGGGCCTGGCCGTCACCTTCGGCCTCATCGCCGCGGTCACCCCCGTCTTCCAACTCTTCTTCCAGGTCGCCACGGCTGTCCCCCTCGCAATGGTCTCCCTCAAGCTGCGACCCCGAGCCGCAGTCGCAGCCTTCGCCTCGACGATCCTCCTCGCCATCGCCGTCGGCGGCGTCGCCACCGCCGGCCGCTCCTTCCAGGCGGCCCTCGTCGGCCTCATCATCGGCTTCCTCCATAAGAAGCGCGCCTCCTGGCTGCCCGTCTGCGGCGTCGCCGCTGGCCTCGGCGTCATCTGGGGCGTCGGCACGGGCGTCGCATTCTGGGTCCTGTCCGACCTGCGCACCCTCGGCCTTGAGAGCATCCAAAAGACCCTCAATGGCTTCCTCAAGCTGATTGGAAACATCCCTCACTCCGGCGGCTTCGTCGACGCAGGGCATCAGCTCGGCCAATGGTTTGTCGACTGGTGGTGGATCTGGATCCCCGTCACCCGCTTTATTGGCGTGGCCTTCCTGGTCCTCGCCGCACGGTGGCTCCTCGGCGCCATCCTCAGCCGCATCTCCCTGGACGCGGGCTGGGACCCGCTCCTGGCTGCGACCGCCCGCTCGGCGGACCCGCGTGAGGGAGCCGAGGCCTCGTCCCCCCTGCCCCTCACCCTCACCGACGTCGACTTCACCTACCCGGGCGCTGACCACCCCGCCCTGAGCGGTGTCACCCTGAGCTTCGAGCAGCCTGAATTCACGGTCATCGTCGGGCATAACGGCTCGGGCAAGTCCACCCTCGCCCTCCTCCTCGCGGGCGCCGAACCCGGCTCTGGCGTGCGTGAGGGCGGTGGTGTCCTCGGAGCTGTCGGCGGGACCGCGCTCGTGGGACAGCGCTCCGAACTCCTTGTTCTCGGACAGAGTGTCGCCGAAGACGTCACTTGGGGCATGAGCGCCGAGCAAATCGACGACCTCGACCTCGAGGAGCTGCTCGAGCGAGTCGGCCTCGCCGGCCTCACGGATGCTGACCCTCGCTCGCTCTCCGGTGGGCAGCTTCAGCGCCTCGCGCTCGCGGGTGCCCTTGCGCGCTCCCCGCGCCTGCTCATCTCCGACGAATCCACCGCGATGATCGACCGGGCCGGCCGCGCCGAGATGCTCGACCTCCTCGCCTCCCTGCCCGCGCGCGGCATCGCCGTCGTCCACATCACCCACGACCCCACCGAAAGCGCGCGCGCCGACCGCGTCGTCACGATTCGTAGCGGGCGCATCGTCTCCGATCGACGCGCGGGGGAGGGTGCTCGCCTCATCGATGAGGCTGGGGATCCTTCCGCTTCCGCCGCCACCGGTACGTCGACTGTGTCTTCTGTGGCGGGCGCGCCTGCGCTCATTAACGCCGCCCATCTGTGGGCTGACCGCGTCGCCCACACCTACGACCTCGGCACCCCCTGGGAGAAGCCGGTCCTGCGCGACGTCAGCCTCATCCTCGACCCCGGCCAGGCAATGCTTATCACCGGGGACAACGGATCGGGAAAGACGACGCTCTCGCGCGTCCTCACCGGCCTCCTCGTTCCCACCTGGGGGCGGGTTACCCTCGGCGGGCGTCCCATGGAGCGCTGCGTCGGCGACGTTGCCCTCTCCATGCAATTCGCGCGCCTCCAGCTCCAGCGCCCCTCCGTGCGCTCCGACATCCTCGCCGCCGCCGGTCATGGGCCGCGCATCGGCACCGGATCTGTGCATCGCAAGGGTGCCATCAGCCGTGAGGAAGGCGACCGTATCGTCGCCGAGGCCATGGAACTCGTCGGCCTCGACCCGGCCCTGGCGACGCGCGGCATCGACGACCTCTCCGGCGGGCAGATGCGCCGCGTCGCCCTCGCTGGACTGCTTGCCTCCCACCCGAGCGTCCTCATCCTCGACGAGCCCATGGCTGGCCTCGACGCAGCCTCGCGCGACCTGCTCATCTCCGTGCTGGACGAGCGCCGGCGCGCCGGCCTGTCCATCCTCGTCATCTCCCACGACCTCGAAGGTATGGACTCCCTGTGCGACACCCACGGACGCCTCGCAGAGGGGGGGCTCTCATGATGGAACCGCACTCCGCTTGCGGGGCGACCGGCCCCGGCGGCGGCGCCAGCGAGGGCCGATTCTCGAGGACCCCACCCGGCCTCGGCGAAGGGCCCCCGCGCCCGAAGCCTCGGCGAAGCGCGGGCTTCCCCCTGCCTCGTCCCCTGCCCTGGTCGACGCCGCTGTCGCGTGCCTGGCCCGGGACCCTTATTGCATGCTGGACCGTGCTCACCACCAGTGTGATCCTGTCGCCGCGCTGGTCGACGCTCGCGATCGTGGGAGGCCTCCTCCTCGTTGCCTCGCTGGTCGTTCGTCTCCCCCTCAGCGTCGCACCGCGTCCGCCCATGTGGTTCGTCTCTGGTTTTATCGGGGGCTGTGTTGGCGCCTGGCTGGGGGATGGCCTCGAGCTCTTCCTGCGAGTCTCCACCCTGGCACTCGTCGTCCTGTGGGGGTCCGGACTCATTGCGTGGGTGACGCC
The DNA here is from genome assembly GCF_019429565.1 of Schaalia sp. ORNL0103. Classification (GTDB taxonomy): domain Bacteria; phylum Actinomycetota; class Actinomycetes; order Actinomycetales; family Actinomycetaceae; genus Pauljensenia. Next base: position 247,159 of record NZ_JAHXSA010000002.1, read on the forward strand.
GACCGCCTCGCTCGCGGCCGCTCTGCGTTTCTTCCTGAGGCCCCTGCGGCTCTTGGGTGCGCCGGTCGATCAGTGGTCGCTCGTCATGGCCTCCGCCCTGCGAGGCCTGCCGATGCTGCGAGACCAGGCGCAGGCGGTGCTCGATACTGCCAAGCTGCGTCTCGGTCAGGATATGGCCACGCTGTCGATGCGCGGGTACGCGCGCCTGAGTGTCGACGTCATTACTGCGATCCTGTCGGCCACGTCCCGCGGTGCGGCCGAAACCGGGCGCGCCATGTCCATGCGCGGGGCCATTGCGGCTCAGGATGGCGCGACTCGTGGGGCGCACGTGCGGCTCGGATGGATCGATGCCGCTGTGATCGCTGTGAGCCTGTTGGGTGTCGCTGGCATCGTTGCGTGCAGGTTGATGCCGTAGTGTGCCGGTCGTGTCTTTCGTTGGAATAGTGCTGTTTAATCCAGGTTGTACGGGGTCTTGTGCCCTGGGTCATATAGCGCTGATTTGACGCGGGGGGTGTGATGCCCCTATTCTTTCTGGGTACGCGCGAGTGGCGGAATAGGCAGACGCGCACGGTTCAGGTCCGTGTTCCAGTGATGGAGTGGGGGTTCAACTCCCCCCTCGCGCACGATGAAACCGCAGATCCTTTCAGGATCTGCGGTTTTTGTTTTCCCTGGTTGTGGCTGCGGTGTCGTCGCTCCTGTTTTCTCGTTTTGCTTGTGGCCCCACGGGTGTTCCGGGGGCCGCGTGTGCTTTGTGGGGTTATAGGACACTAGGTGTTGCTGGTGGCGTGACTTTTTGGCTTTCTGGTGCGGGAAAGTCGGTGTTTTAGTTGGTTGGGACCAACTATGAGGATGGACAAATCGTGTTGCTGGGAGGGTGACTTTTCGGCTTTGCTGCGCGGGAAAGTAGCTTTTTTAGTTGGTCGTGTTTGCCTCGTTTCTGTGAATACTGCATCGTGCCCTGTGTGTGGTTGCCCCATGATCCGTCACGGTAGGACTTCATCAGGTCGTCAGCGGTGGCGGTGTAAACCCTGCAAAATCACGACGTTGAACGAAATAGACTCCACGGCCAAGTAGCGTCCCGCATAGTGGTGTAACCGTGTGGTGGTCGGCTCGTTTGATATGGGTGCGGTCACCGTGTGATCCTTCGAGAAAGCTCTCTACTTCTGACTCGAAACGATTTGGAGGCACAACGATGACCGCTCCTCATATTATCGACCCTGCTGGCATGCTTGGCGAGGCGTTGTCCCAGGCATCCCCGGATTTGATGCGTTCCTTGCTCCAGCACGTGATCAACGCGTTGTTATCAGCGGACGCTGATGCGGTGTGCGGGGCCCAGTGGGGTCAACAAGATCCGCAGCGCCAGGCCCAGCGCAATGGGTATCGCCACCGGCCCTTGGACACCAGGGTCGGCACCATTGACGTGGCGATCCCCAAGCTGCGCTCAGGCACCTACTTTCCAGAATGGTTGCTGCAACGGCGCAAACGCTCCGAAAGCGCCTTGATCACAGTGGTCGCTGACTGCTACCTAGCAGGAGTGTCTACACGCCGTATGGACAAGCTCGTCAAAACCCTGGGGATCACAGGACTGTCCAAGTCCCAGGTCTCACGCATGGCAACAGACCTAGACGAACACGTCGATCAGTTCCGCAACCGCCCCCTCCACGATGCCGGGCCTTTCACCTTCGTCGCCGCTGACGCGCTCACCATGAAAGTGCGCGAAGGAGGACGCGTCGTCTCGTGCGCGGTCCTGGTTGCCACCGGAGTCAACAATGACGGACACCGAGAAGTGCTGGGGGTACGCGTATCTACCAGTGAGACCGCTCCAGCCTGGAACGAGTTCTTCTCTGACCTGGTCGCCCGGGGCCTGACCGGCGTGCGCCTGGTGACCAGTGACGCCCATCTGGGCCTGGTTGAAGCCATCGCCGCCAACCTGCCCGGAGCCACCTGGCAACGATGCCGCACCCACTACGCCGCTAATCTCATGTCGGTCACCCCCAAAGCACTATGGCCCGCCGTCAAAGCGATGCTGCACTCGGTGTACGACCAACCCGACGCCGCATCGGTCAACGCACAATACGACCGGCTCTTGGACTACGTCCACGACAAGCTCCCCGCCGTGTGTGATCACCTCGATCAAGCCAGGGCAGACGTCCTCGCGTTCGCCTCCTTCCCCACCGGGGTATGGACCCAGATCTGGTCCAACAACCCCAATGAACGCCTCAACCGCGAAATCCGCCGACGCACCGACACCGTGGGAATCTTCCCCAACCGCCACGCAATCATCCGCCTCGTCGGAGCCGTCCTCGCCGAACAAAACGACGAATGGGCCGAAGGCCGACGCTACCTCAGCCTCGACATCCTCACCAAATCACGACTCACACCACAACCCACCCAACAGGAGGACACCCCACTCCAACTCAGCGCATAACCCAACCCGAAGGACACAAAACGATTACACCACTCCACAGGACTTGACCCACGGCCAAGCATCTTGATGAGTTCTTGGCCTGGCTGCTCAGTCGGCGCCGTCAGGCGGATTTGCCTGGCGGGGGACGCTCGTTTCGCAGGCGCTGTGAGCCATTGTGGCAGTTATGGCCGTTTAGCCCGATCGTCGATGAGGTTCATGACGTCATCTTCGTTGACGGTATCCACCTGGGCCGAGGTGCCGTGGTTCTCATCGCTCAAACTCCCGATTGCGTGCTGGGTTGGTACGCGGCTAGGAGCGAGAATTCGCGTGCCTGGGAAGCACTCATGAGCCGCATCGCGCCACCGGCCCTGGTCGTCACTGACGGGGGCAGTGGGTTCGCGAAAGCCTGCAAGAGAATCTGGCCGACCACGCGCATCCAACGCTGCACCTTCCATGCGTATTGCCGTATTCGCCAAGCCACTACAACGCGCCCCAAACTGGCGGCCTCACAAGGTTTATACGCTCTTGGGCAACAACTCTTGCACGTGGAGGGCCGAGAAGAAGCTCAGGAATGGATCGGTGCCTACCAGGACTGGTGCACGCGCTGGAAGGACTTCTTGGAGGAGAAAACACGCAGGCCTGACGGAGGATGGGAATACACCCACGAGAGGCTTGTTCGGGCTCGTAACAGTCTCAACAAGCTCATCAGGCAAGGCCTGTTGTTCACGTACCTGGACCCCACCTGGGATCAGCCGATGCCTGCAACAACCAACCAGATCGAAAGCACGAACGCGCGCCTACGCCAGATGCTGCGCGATCACCGTGGCATGCGCCTGACTCGACGCATGAAAGCCGTGTTTTGGTGGTGCTACACCCACTCTGCGCACCCACAGCCAGCAGCCCGCATCCTCGCCACCATGCCCACCGACGCAGACCTCGAAAACGCCTGGTATAACGCCAGCCAAACCCACCAAGCCACCGCCATTATCCCCGGCTGGGGCGACGCAATTTGCTGGAACGAACTCCACCACACCACCCCCTACCACAACACCTGGGACTAACCCCAGCAACACGAAATGTCCTATAACCCGCTTTGTGAGGCCGGGCCGCTGTGTGTGCCGGTGGGCGGCGGCTCGCCTCATTGATGGTGTTGCTTGTGGCCCCACGGGTGTTTCGGGCGCCGGAGGGCCCGGCCGCCCGCGAGGCTAGGCGACCTCACTTCGTTCGGCGCCGCGCCTCGAAGCCCGCCCGTGCCCTCCGGTCCCTCCGGCGCCCTCCACACCTGTGGGGCTGGGCTGCGCCGTGGGCGGCGGCCCGCCCGCTCGCCGTCCGCGCTGCGAGCCTTCGGCTCGGCGCGTCGGATCGAAGCTCGGCCAGGCCCCGCCGCCGCCCATGGGTGCTGCAGCCTGGCCGTGCCGACCGGGCGGCCTGGTTGCCTGAAACCGTCGTCGCCTTTGTGCGCTCGTATCCGTGTGGGTTGAAACCGTCATCGCCATTGCGGATGCGAATTCGGTGTTTTCGGGTGCAGAGGTGATGGTGGTTTCAATGGTTGCTGTTCAGGGGTGAGCAGTGGTGTTGTCGGTTTCAAAGTCGCCACGTTGTCGCGCCTCGTGCGCGAAAAAGTTCGCCCTGCGTGGTCTGATGGTGGGCGTGAGTGCGAAAAAGTTCGCCTTGCACGCTCAAAACACCCCACAATCGGTGTTTTTACGCTTGCTGGGCGAACTTTTTCGCGGAAACGCGGCTGGAGGCCCGCTGCTGGGCGAGTTTTTCGTGCCAATCGGCCCTGCGCCCAGGTCTTGTAGGCGACGTGGCGCACGAGGCTGGCTGCCGATGGGGGTTTTGCAGCATTAGGAACTGGTTGGCGGCGTGTCGCCGGCATGTCGTACCTCTAATGACGCCATTTCCCCCGTTTGGTGGCGGCCCGGCCGCGCCGAGCGCCGCAAGCGCGCGAGCGCCCTCTCGGCAAACTTCGCCCCGGAGGGCGCGCAGGCGTTCTTTGACTACCGCCAGCAGCAGAAGGAGAAGGAACATGAGCGCAGCTTTCGACAGGCTGAAGCAGCAGAACGAGCCCGAGTAGTCGCAGCAGTAGCTTGGCAGTCCGGAGACGATGGAGCTGTTGACCTCGATCCTCGCCGCCGTCGAGGCGCAGAACACGAGGATTGCCACGCTGACCGAACAGCAGAGGAAGCTCGCGGGGTTCGTGAAGGTCATGGACGAGGAGACGCCGAGGCGGCTGGAGCGGATCATCGCCGCGACGGCGAAGCTGGAGGCGCGACAGCTCTGGTCCGCCGCCACCGCGATGTGCCTCGTTTTCCTGCCGGTGGCCGTGGTCATCGCCGGTCTCTGGATGGTCATCGCCGGTCTCATCATGGGTGTTCAGTGGGCGCTGGACGTGGACGGGAGCGTGTGGCTCGGCATCGGCCGGTGGCTCGTGGTCGGCGCTGACCTCGCCGAGGCCGGCTACGGGCTCTTCGTGTCCGTCCGCTGGGTTGCGGGTCTCGTGGAGACCTGGAAGGGCCGCGGGATGCCAAAGTTGCCCCGCTGGCGCAAGAGGTGATCACGCCTCACGAGGGCAAGCGCGCGGAGCGCGTGCGGCAGCCCCTGCAACTGGACTATTGGTCAGCTATTGCTGTATAGTTCAGTGCATGCTGACCATTGCTTCGCGTCTTGACGTCATGAACCGGCTCGGCCGGGCCATGGCCGACCCGACGCGTTCCCGGATCCTGATGTCCCTGCTTGACGGCCCGAGCCACCCCGCGGTGCTCTCGCGTGAGCTGGGGCTGACCCGCTCGAACGTGTCCAACCACCTGACCTGCCTGCGCGACTGCGGGATCGTGGTCGCCGAGCCCGAGGGCCGCCAGACTCGCTACGAGATCGCCGACCCGCACCTGGCCGCGGCGCTGACGGCACTGGTCGATGTGACCCTCGCCGTGGACGAGAGCGCGCCGTGCATCGACCCAGCCTGCTCGGTGCCAGGCTGCTGCGCCGCGAGCAGTTCGGGGGACGCCTCGTGAGCGCCGCCTGCGGCTGCGACGAGCCGATGACCAGTCCCGCGGACGAGGCAGAGGAGGCAGAGCGCCCGTGGTGGCGTGATCCCGGCCTGGTCGTGCCGATCCTCTCCGGCGTCGCGTTCGGCACCGGCCTGGCGCTGGAGTGGTCGGGGCTGCACATCGCGGCGCTGGTCGCGTTCTGGGCGGGCCTGCTGCTGGGTGCGTACACGTTCGTGCCCGGTGCGATCCGGAATCTCGTTGTGAAGCGCAAGCTCGGGATCGCGCTGCTGATGACGATCAGCGCCGTGGGCGCGGTGATCCTCGGCTACGTCGAGGAGGCGGCCGCACTGGCGTTCCTCTTCTCGATCGCCGAGGCCCTGGAGGACAAGGCGATGGACCGCGCCCGCGGTGGGCTACGCGCGCTGCTGAAGCTCGTGCCGGAGACCGCAACCGTGCTGCGCGACGGGACCTCCGCCTCGGTCCCGGCCAGGGAGATCGCCGTCGGCGACGTGCTGCTGGTCCGCCCTGGCGAGCGGGTCGCGACCGATGGGCTGGTCCGCTCGGGCCGGTCGAGCCTGGACACTTCGGCGATCACGGGTGAATCGATCCCGGTCGAGGTCGCGCCCGGAGAAGCGGTGTCGGCGGGCGCGATCAACAGCGCCGGCGTGCTGGAGGTCGAGGCGACCGCCGCGGGCACCGACAACTCACTGACCACGATCGTGGAGCTGGTAGAGCAGGCCCAGGCCGAGAAGGGCGACCGAGCCCGGATCGCTGACCGGATCGCCCGCCCGCTGGTGCCCGGCGTGATGATCCTCGCCGTCCTCGTCGGCGTGCTCGGGTCCCTGCTCGGCGACCCGGAGACCTGGATCACCCGCGCCCTGGTCGTCCTCGTCGCGGCCAGCCCCTGCGCGATGGCGATCGCGGTGCCCGTCACCGTGGTCTCCGCGATCGGCGCGGCGACCAAGTTCGGCGTCGTCATCAAGAGCGGGGCCGCCTTCGAGCGCCTCGGTGGCATCCGGCACCTGGCCGTGGATAAGACCGGCACTCTGACCCGCAACCGGCCCGAGGTAACCGCCATCGTCGCCGCCCATGGGTTCGATGACGCGCAGGTGCTTGCTTGGGCTGCCGCAGTGGAGCAGCACTCGACGCACCCACTCGCCGCCGCCATCGCCGCCGCGGGCCGGGGAACCCCCGCCGCGCAGGACGTGGCCGAGGAGGCCGGGCACGGCATCGGTGGCCTGGTCGACGGCCGCAGGGTGGCGGTGGGCAGTCCGCGCTGGATCGACGCCGGTCCGCTCAAGGCCCGGGTCGAGGACCTGGAGGCCGAGGGGCAGACCTGCGTGCTCGTCACCGTTGACGGCTTCCTGGCCGGGGCGATCGGCGTCCGCGACGAGCTGCGCCCCGAGGTCCCCGAGGTCGTGCGGACCCTGCGCGACCAGGGCGTCGAGGTGAGCATGCTCACCGGCGACAACTCCCGCACCGCTGCAGCGCTGGCGAAGCTGGCCGGGATCGGCGACGTGCACGCCGAGCTGCGTCCCGAGGACAAGGCTCGTATCGTCGCCGGGTTCTCGGAGACGTCGCCGACCGCGATGATCGGCGATGGCATCAACGACGCGCCCGCCCTGGCCGGGGCGACCGTGGGCATCGCGATGGGCGCGACCGGCTCCGACGCCGCGATCGAGTCCGCCGACGTCGCCTTCACCGGCCACGACCTCGGCCTCATCCCGCAGGCTCTGCGCCACGCCCGCCGCGGCGGCAGGATCATCAACCAGAACATCGTTCTGTCCTTGGCGATCATCACTGTGCTGCTGCCGCTGGCGATCACCGGCGTGCTCGGCCTGGCGGCGGTCGTCCTCGTGCACGAGGTCGCCGAAGTCGTCGTCATCGCCAACGGACTGCGGGCTGCGCGTGCCCGCAAGCAATAGGTGTTCCGTCCAACGCCATAACTCAGACATGCGCTACGAGAACCCTCTCTACCTCGCCGAGGAGGCTGCCGCCCTGGACCTGATCGCGGACGGACGCGGCTGCCCCCTCGACGCTCATCAAGCAGCTGAGCCAGGACCGCGCCCTCGCGGAGGCCGACACCCTCCTCATGACGATCCCCAACCAGCTCGGGTTCGAGGAAAACTGGTCGATCATCCGCAACTTCGCGGAGTACGTGGCCCCCGCGCTCGGGTGGGAGCCGGCGCGTCCGGGCGTCCTCCCGACGGGCTACGACATCGACGAGGCCGGGGCCGAGTAGGGGGTCACGCGAGGACCGACTGACGGAGTCAGCGTCAAGCTGGGGTGGGGTATCGGAAAGCCCCACCCCAGTTTCCCTTTTTGTGTGTGCTGGCATACACTGGTCGGACACTATCCACGCAAGACGATGAGGTCTTCACATAATGGCTCGACGCTCCAAGGGCGCGGTGTCAATCAATCCGCGCTCCGCTCAGAATATGTCCACGCGACCGGCAGATTTCTCGAAGAAGAAGCAATCAATTAGCCCGGTCAAGGTATTCGGCGCCGTAGCGGCGCTGGCGTGTATCGTGACCTGCCTGTTCGTGCAGCTACCCGGCCTGGATGTGGCCGGAACGCGCATGTTCGGCATCTTCCTGGCGGCGATTCTGCTGTGGGTGACGGAGGCGGTGCCGCTCGCGGGCACGGCCGTCCTCGTTATCTTTTTGGAGGTCCTGTTTATTTCGGACCACGCGCTGCTGAGCGTGGGCGAGGGTGCCCCGGCATACACGAAGTTCTTTGGTGCCCTGGCTAACCCGGTCATCATCCTGTTCCTGGGTGGCTTCATGGTGGCTGACGGCGCCGCCAAGTACAAGCTCGACCGCGCCCTGTCGGCCGTCCTCCTCAAGCCCTTCATGGGCAAGCCGCGCCTGACCGTCATGGGCGTCATGCTGATCACTGCGATCATGAGTATGTTCATGTCGAACACGGCGACCACGGCGACGATGTTCGCTGTCATGATGCCCGTCATCATGGCCCTGCCCGAGGGCAAGGCGCGCACCGGCATCGCCCTGTCGATCCCGGTCGCCGCGAACGTCGGCGGCATGGGCACGCCGGTCGGCACGCCCCCGAACGCGATCGCGCTCGGCGCCCTGGAGAACGCGGGTGTGAAGGTGACCTTCCTGCAGTGGATGCTCGCGGCCGTCCCGCTCATGCTGGTCCTCCTGGCGCTGTCGTGGGCCTTCATCGCGTGGCGCTACATCCCCAGCGACGCCAAGTTTGACATCGACACGTCGGCGCGCTTCGAGAAGTCGCGCAGCGCGATCATCTTCTACTCGGTCGCGGGTCTGACGATCCTCCTGTGGATGACGGAGTCGCTGCACCATATTTCCGCCAACGTCGTGGGCTTCCTGCCGGTCGTGGTCCTCCTGATGACGAAGGTGATGAGCGGCGACGACCTGCGTGCCCTGGACTGGCCGGTCCTGTGGCTGGTTGCGGGCGGTATCGCGCTGGGCTCGGGCGTGGCTGCGACGGGCCTCGACAAGTGGATGCTCGGCTCGATCCAGTGGGCCTCGATCCCCGGTATTCTCCTGATCTTCGTGCTGGCCCTCGTGGGTTGGGTGACCTCGAACGTCATTTCGCACTCCGCGTCCGCGAACCTCCTGATCCCCATGGGTATGGGCCTGGCGACGACGGTCTCCACGAGCGCCGCCGAGATCGCCATCGTCATCGCCCTGGGCTGTTCGCTCGGCATGTGCCTGCCGATCTCGACCCCGCCGAACGCGATCGCGTACTCGACGGGCACGACCCCGACCCGCGAGATGGCGATCGTCGGCATCGTCGTGGGCGTCGTGGGCATCATCCTCCTGGCGTTCATCGCGCCGCTGACCTGGGGATTCATCGGGGTGATGTGACGTGTCCGGGGACGAGGCCATGGTCGGGTCGGGGGCGGCGCACCCCCGGCCGGGGCTGGCCCGCGGGTGGACGCAGGGGCCGGCGGCGGAGGACGCCTCGGTGCTGGCCCGCACGGATGTGCGCAGCGGCGGGCACCGAGCTGGCTACCCGATTCACATGCTGGTCGTGGGCGACGACTCGCGCTCGATTGCCGCGCCCGTCACGAGGGATCTGGCGCACGCCTTCCCGGGCCTGTGCCTGGACCGCATCGACGGGATTGAGGACCTGGCCGGCTACGAGGCCAGCCTGAAGCCGGGCGACCATGTGCTGATGGGCCTGGTGACCTCCGAGGTCGGCGATATTGACGCGCTCATCGACCGTGCGAGGACCTTCCCGGCGCTGCAGCGCATGCAGTGGGTGGTGGTGACGGATAAGTCCGAGCACCGCGACCTGGCCCGGTGCATGCAGTCCTGTGCGCTCGCGTCGGTCTTGAAGTCCCCGTGGACGGTGCCGCTGCTGGCGGGTCAGGCGTATTCGACGATGGTGCGCTACCTGCAGGGGTGCGGCTATTCGGACAGGCAGATCCGCTCGCTCATCGCTGATCCGCCGCCTTTCGCTGTGCAGGGCCCGCTCTTGGAGGGCCTGGACCGCGACGAGCACGAGGTCGTCATGGAGCTCCTCGCCGGCGTCGAGCGCGTGCTCGGCCAGAGGCCTCGGCTGATTGTCCCCGAGGGGATACAGCTGGTGACGCAGGGAGAGCCGGTGGGCGCCGTCTACCTGGTGCTCGACGGGCAGGTGTCGCTGCACAGGGATTCGGCGCAGGGCGAGGTCCTGGCGCACCTGGCCTCGTCGGGCCCGCTCATCGGCCTCGTGTCGCTGGCCCGCGCGGAGGACGCGTTCTTTACGGGCGAGACGGCGACCGAGGCGACGCTCGTGCGCCTGACGACCGAGCAGCTCCAGATCGTCATCTCCGAGGACCCGTCGATTGGTGCGACGCTGACGGCCCTCGCGATCCGCTCGCTGACGCGCCGCCTCATGCGCGCCGAGGACCTCCACCTGCAAAACGCGATGCTCGCCGAGGACCTCGAGGCCCAGAAGGAGGCCCTTGCGGCCACCCTCGAGGACCTGCGCGCCACCCGCGCCGAGCTGGTTGAACGCGCGCGCTTTGCGATGCTCGGCGAACTGAGTGCCGGCATCGCCCACGAGCTCAACAACCCGGTGACCGCCCTCGTGCGCGCGGCCAAGCACCTGCACGAGGATGTCGATGCCGCGCTCGCGGCACCGGCCACGGCCTCGTCGCGGGAGGCGATGGCCCGCGCCCTCACCGCGCCACCGCGCTCCACGTCGGTCGAGCGCGCCCTCATGAAGGAGCTCCTGCCCGTCGTCGGTGACCGCACGCTCGCCCGGCGCCTCGTGCGCGCGGGGATCCAGGGCGCGGATGGCGCGCGTGCGCTCGCGCAGATCCCGGGCGGCATCGACGCGTACGAGGCCGGGGCGCGCCTGGGCGGGTCCCTGCGCTCGGTGCTCGCCGCGGGCGACCGCGTCATCGAGCTGACCCAGTCCCTGAAGGGCTACGCGCGCCCGGATGCCGAGGACCTCAAGCCCGTGGACGTGCGTGAGGGTATCGACGATGTCCTGCGCCTCACCGCTCACAGGGTGCGCGGTATCCGCATCGACTGCGACTACGAGGACGTGCCGCCCGTGTGTGCGCATCCGGGGAAGCTGCAGCAGGTGTGGACGAACCTCATCGTGAACGCGGCCGAGGCCATCGAGGACGAGAACGCCGACCTGGTCGCGGCAGCCGAGGCCTCGGGCGGCGTGCCCGAGCTGCCCGCCCGCGGCGAGGCCGAGGCCCTCATCCGCATCACCGTGCGTCCCACGCCCGAAGGCGTGAGCGTCACCATCCACGACAACGGCCCGGGCATTGATCCGGAAATCGTCGACAAGATTATGGAACCCCACTTCACCACCAAGGCGGGGCGTGTCCGATTCGGCCTGGGCATGGGCATGTCCATCGTCCGAAGCATCATTGTTGATCATGGGGGCACCCTCACGATCGACTCTCACCCGGGATCCACGATCATGCGGATCTCGCTGCCCGCCCAACCACACGAGGAGGAATCATGACCCTGACAATCCTGTCCCTTGAGGACGAAGCAGACGTGCGCGACGCACTCGAGCGTGATCTTGAACAGTTCTGGGACAAGATCCGGCTCGAAGTCGCCGAGGATGTTGATGACGCGTGGGCCGTCATCGACGAGATCGTCGAAGACGGGGACGAGCTCGCGCTGGTGCTGTCCGACCACCGCCTGCCCGGAAAGTCGGGCGTGGATTTCCTCGTGGAGCTCATGAAGGACGAGCGTTTCGGCGCGACCCGCACGGTCCTGGTGACCGGCCAGGCGGACCAGTCCGACACGATCCGCGCGGTCAACCAGGCGGGCCTGGACTACTACATCGGCAAGCCGTGGAACCCCGACGAGCTGCGCGCGGTTGTGCGCGACCAGCTCACCGAGTACGTCCTCGAGTCCGGCGTGAACCCCCTGCCTTACGTGAGCGTGCTCGACGGTGTGCGCGTCATGGAGGCGATTCGCTAAACCCTTGACAAAGGGCCGCCGCACAACCAACGACGGTTGCGCGGCGGCCCCTGCTGCGCTTGTCAGCCCTGGGTCTGCTCGCCCGGGTCGTTGCACATGGTGATGCCCTCGAAGCCTGCGGCGCCCAGCACCTGGAAGATCTCGTCGAGGAGGACCATCGGTTCGGCCGTGCCCGCCGCGAACTCGGGGTGACGGATCTCGATGGCGGCCATCCCGCGCGGGTCAGTGACCGGCTCGGTGTCGAACTTCTCCGACAGCAGACGGTTTGCCTCCTCCAGGTCGGCGGGGGACCCGAACGCCCAGGTCACGGCCTTGTTGCCCGCGCCCGTGGGGGTGCGATGAATGTACATGCGCGTCATGAGGATGTGGCGGCCGTGACGGGGGAACGCGTCGCCGACGCGCATAAACAGGGCGATGTCGGCCAGGTCCCCTCCGAGCGACGAATCCACGAGCGCGTAGGCGTAGGCACCGATGCCGCGCAGGGTCAGGGCGTCCGCGAGGAGGCCCATGACCTCGTCGTCGAAGGGTTCGGGCTGGAAGTACACGCCCTCGCCGACCTCCGGCGCGTCCGGGCCGAGCAGCGTGATGTCGAAGCCGGCGTCCGCCAGCGCGTCCCGCACGAGCGCAATGTTGTGCTCCGGGAAGGGGTGCAGCGCGGCCGCGTTCGCGGCGATGCGCTCGATAAACACGTAGGTGGAAAAACCAAGCTCAGCCATGCGCTCATTGTAAGCGCGCGACAAGCTCAGCATGCGACGAGGCCGTGGCGCCCCGGGCGGTCAGGCGACCACGAGGGGAGGCCACGGCCTCGTCAATGACGGAGAGTCAGCGCAGGCACAGGCCCTGTTCGTGGAGGACCTCCATGATGGGGGAGACGTGTGCGCCGCCCACGCCGATGTTGGTGGCGACCAGGTGCGAGAAGGACTCGAGGCGCGAGCCCGAGCGCAGGTCGTAGTACTCGGTGACCTCGCGGTCGTAGTCGGCGAGAGTCTCGGAGTAGGAATCGATGCGCGGGTACGTGTTCTTCGCGGTCATGACGGACAGGGGCATGCGCGGCTTCTGGCCGGGTTCCTGGTCCGGGTGGCCGACGAGCAGGCCGACGATCGGGAAGGTCAGCTCCGGCAGCTCCAGCGCCTTCACGACGGGGCGCGGATCGGCGAGGATCGAGCCGAGGTAGACGGTACCCAGGCCCATCGACTCGGCGGCCACGACCACGTTCTGCGCGGCCAGGAGCGCGTCCTCAACGGCGGTGAGGAACAGGTTGATCGAGCCCAGGGCCTCCGAGGAGACGCCCTGCTCGGCGCGGATGCGGCTGTTGCGGTACAGGTCGGCGACGAAGATGAACAGGTCGCCCTTCGTGCCGCCCACGTAGGGCTGGCCGGATGCAGCACCGATCGCCTCGCGCACCTGCGGGTCCGTGATGTGTAGGACCGTGCAGGACTGCAGGAATGAGGACGTGGCGGTGTGACGAGCCACTTCCATCAGCGTGGTGACCTCTTCCTCGGTGAGGGGCTGGTCCTTGTAGGCGCGGATCGTCCGGTGGGCGAGCTGGCTCGCAATCGTCTCGTTTGTCATGCGTTCATTCTACGATTGGGTGCGTGAAACAGATAGAGCCTTTCGGTCCCTTTGCGCTGGCAGCAAACGTCACCCCCGTCGCCGTCCCCTCCCCGGCCGGCGAGCTCAGTGGCCTGCTGACTGGCCCGAGCGCCCCCGCCCTCGTCGACGGCACGCCTGCGATCTCAGCGGTGTCGGCTCCGGGCGCCGCGGGGGAGAACCGCGCGCTCCTTGTCCCCGGCTACACGGGCTCTAAGGAGGACTACTCGACCGTCCTGCCGTTCCTCGGGGAAGCGGGATGGGACGTCCTCGCCTACTCACAACGAGGCCAGGGTGGGTCCGCCGCGCCAGCCGGCCTGGGCGCGTACGGGATGAGCGACTTTGTCGGTGACCTCATCGCCGTCGCCGAGGCCTGGGCCGGGACCTCGGGTCGCGTGCACCTCGTGGGCCACTCTTTTGGCGGCATCGTCGCGCGCGCGGCCGTCGTCAAGCGCCCCGACCTCTTCGCCTCCGTCACCCTGTTCTGCTCGGGTCGGGCCGTCTACGACTGGATGAACACCCTGCCGATTCATGACCCCCTGCCCACGGGTCCCGGCGCGCGCCAGCAGGTGCTGCGCACCTACTTCCCGGACATGAACTTTGATGAACCCGGCGTTGGATGGGCGGAATTCCAACGTATTCGCGCGCTGGACACGGCCTCGGAAAACCTGGTGGGCATCGCCCGCATCCTCTCCCAGCTGCGCCCCGACACCCCGGCGCTCGCGGCCACGGGCGTGCCGGTACACGTGCTGTACGGGGACCAGGACGAGATCTGGCCGCCCTCGTGGTACGCCGAGGAGGCCGCAGACCTGGGTGCCCGCGAGAGCATCATCCGAGGGGGCACGCACAGCCCGCAGTTGCAGTTCCCGCAGCAGTGGGCGGAGTTTGCCAGCTCCTACTGGGCGGACGTGGAGTCGGGGGCGCTCGTCTGGTCCATGTGATGCGGGAGGGTGTGACATCGTCCCAAAACGGGCCTTGTGATGCATATCTGTGAGGATGGATGCTTAGTATGGTGTTTATGAACAAGCGTTCCATCCTCACAGCAGTGCTGGCGCTCGGCCTGGGCATCTCCGCCCTGACCGGCTGCGCCACCGATTCCGATTCCGCTCACTCCTACGTGACCCCGAAGGACGTCAAGACGGTCGAGCGTCCCATCGCTCAGATCGACGAACACGGCATCAAGGTCCCCGAGAAGCGCGACCTGAAGATCAAGCTGGCCGAGTCCGACAAGGCCGCCAAGTGGAAGATCGAGGTCTCTGACCCCACGGCCCTCGAGGTCGGCAAGTCCGAGAAGAACATCGTCACCCTGCACCCGCTGCGTGCGCTGGGCGAGGACGACGACCCGGTCACCGTGAGCCTGACCGATCCGGACGGCATAACGACCGACTTCAAGGTGACCATCACCCAGGGTGCCAACTGATTCCATACTGACAACGCAAAGGGCCCAGGATCTGCGGATCCTGGGCCCTTTGCGTTGTGTTGCGGCCGTTCGGTGCTGGATGCTACAGAGTATCGATAAACTCTCGCAGGGCGCGCAGCGGCAACACCAGGTGGTTCTCCGCTCCCGGGCAGGGAACAAAGTTCGAGGACTGGCTGAGGTAGAACTCGCGCGCCTGGTCATTTGCGCAGTGGACCAGGAGGGCAGCGAATCCCACCTCATTGCTGAGCGTGTAGGCTCGCAAGAGTGCGTCTTTGAGGAGAGCTGCGCCTATGCCTCGTCCCTGTGCGCGCTGATCGACGGCGAGGCGCGCGAGGAGGAGAACTGGGCACGGCTCCGGGCGTTGGCCAGGTTTGAGGGCATCTGGGAGTTTGCTGCGCTGCACTGCCCCCATCGATAGGGCGTAGAAACCAAGTGTCTCTGGTTCCTGCGTTGTGACGAAGACGCGAGCGTTTCCGGCTCGGTGATTCTGCCACGCAAATCGGTGGAACCAATCGTCTATCTCAGTGTTGCCCGATTGGAAGCGCGACCGGTCGTCCCTCCGCTCGAGAGGCCGCGGCTCTTGCAGGACTGATACGTACATCAGTTCTCGGAGATGCTCGGTGTGTTCAGGTCGATGTGAGTGTCGAAGGGCGAGGGGCGATTAAAGAGTTTGCGCAGCTTGGGATCGTCCGTCGGCGAGGCCGCAAGGATTTCTTCGAAGCGGGCGTGCTCCTCTTCGTTCAGAATGAAGAAGCGCTGGTCGGCGAGACGTCGCTCTGCCTCCAATGTGGCTGCGGAGAGGACGAAATCACTGATGCTGCGAGATGTGTATGTAGCCGCGCTGCGAATGAGAGTGTTCTGTTCCTCGGTGAGGCGTAGTTCCAGACGCTGTGTCTTTGCGATGCTCATATCAACTCCTCTTTCGCTCGTACGGACATTATCCGTACGTATAGATACCTTAGCATCTGCGGTGCGAGTGGGCTAGCTCTTTCCTCTGAAAGGATCCCTGCGGGAATGGACTACGCTGAGAGTGGATGAGAAGGGGGGTGGCCAACGATGAGTTGGCCACCCCCTCTGGTTTCCCTGTCTCAGTGCAGAATGCGCGCCAGGAAGTCCCTGGTGGCCTGCTCGCGCGGGTTGTCGATGACCTGCTCGGGCGGACCCTGCTCGACGATCTGGCCATTCCGCAGGAACACGACGCGGTCGGCTGCCTGGCGGGCGAAGCTGATCTCGTGCGTCGCCATGAGGATGGTCGAGCCCTGCTCCTTGATCTCACGCACAAGGTCCAGGACCTCGCCGACGAGAACCGGGTCCAGTGCCGCCGTGATCTCGTCCAGCAGGAGCAGTTCCGGGTTCGTGGCGAGCGCGCGTGCGATGGCGACGCGCTGCTGCTGGCCACCCGACAGGCGATCCGGGTACTCCTTCGCCTTGTCCTTCAAGCCGATGCGGTCCAACAGCTCCATGCCGCGCTCGTGTGCGCGACCCTTCTCCCAGCCGTGCACCTTGCGGGCGGCCAGGGTCACGTTGTCCAGCACCGACATGTGCGGGAACAGGTTGTAGTGCTGGAACACGACGCCGATGCGCGCGCGGATCTGATCCGCGTTCGCGCGTGGGTCCGTGATGTCCTCGCCGGCCAGGAAGATCTGGCCGTCGTCGACCCGCTCCAGCAGGTTCGCGCAGCGCAGTAGCGTCGACTTACCTGAGCCTGACGCGCCCAGGAGGACCACGACCTCGTGCGCAGCGACGTCCAGGTCCAGGCCACGCAGGACGACGTTATCGCCGAAGCGCTTGACGACGCCGACGGCGCGCAGAACCGGGGTGGTGTTGTCCGAGGTGGGGGAGGCCTCGTAATTCGTGGGGACCGACATCAGACGGTGCCTCCCATCTGCTCGCGCTTACGCAGTCGGGCCGTGTACCAGTCCGACAGGCGAATGAAGGGGAATGACAAGATGATGAACAGCAGGCCGGCGACGACGTAGGACGTCATGTTGTAGGTCTTGGCCTGGACCATCTGTGCCGAACGGATTGCGTCGACCGCGCCCAGGACCGAGATCAGGCCGACGTCCTTCTGCATGGAAATGAAGTCGTTCATGAGGGCCGGCGTGACCTTGCGGATTGCCTGCGGCACGATGATCATGCGCAGCGTCTGCCCGTGGGACAGGCCCAGCGAGCGCGCCGCGTAACGCTGGGAGGGGTGCACGGAGTCCAGGCCCGCGCGCAGCACCTCGGCGACGTACGAGGAGTACGTGAGGATCAGCGCGACCGTGCCCAGGAACGCGGTCGGGATGCGCGTCGTCGGGTTGAGCGCGGGGATACCGAAGCCGATCAGATAGAGGACGACCAGGAAGGGAACGCCTCGGAAAATATCCGTGTACGCGGCCGCCAGGAAGCGGATCGGGAAGAACACGGGACCGGCCAGCGTGCGCGCGGCCGCCAGCAGAGTCGCAAAGACGGCGACGCCCAGCACCGAGATCAGCAGGATCCGGATGTTGAGCCACAGGCCGGAGAGGACCTGGGGGAAGGCTTCGACGAAGTACTTGCCGTTGAAGAAGGTGTTGCGGGTGGCCTCCCACCCGTCGGAGTTGACGACCACGGCGATGAGGACTCCCGCGACCACGATCGTGGAAGCCAGGGAGATGAGAATCGACAGGACCGTCTGCTCGCGCCGATAAGCGCGGCGGCCACGCTCCACCGCCGAAACGGTGAGCGTGGCCGCCGCGTTACTCGAGTAGTCACTCATGAGTGTGGGGCCTCACTTGAGGGTGGGCACGTTCTGTGCCTCGTTCAGCCACTTTTCCTGCAGCTCGGCGAGCTTGCCGGACTCGGCCAGGCGATCGACCGCGGCGGAGACCGTGGGGGTCAGCTTGGAGCCCTTGGGCAGGACGATGCCGTATTCCTCGCCGCCCGTCGTGTCGTCGAACTGGCCGATGATGACGCCGTCATCGATCTGCGCGGAGACCATGTAGAACGCGGTCGGCAGGTCGACGACAATCGCGTCCACGCGGCCCGTCTGCAGGGCCAGGACCGTGTCGTCGGAGGAGTTGAACATCTGCAGCTTCTGGCTCAGGCCGGACTCCAGGTGATCGGAGGCGAACTGTTGCGACGTCGTGCCGGCCTGGACGCCGATCAGGACGTCCTTGAGGTCAGCGATGGACTTCGCGTCGGCGGCAGGGGTGCCAGCCTTGGTGATGATCGCCGAGGTGGTCGTGTAGTACGGGGACGTGAAGTCGACGGCGTTCTTGCGCTCGTCGGTGATGGAGAACTGCTGAATGTTCAGGTCCCAGTCCTTGGCGCCGGGGGTGATCGACGCGTCGAAGGTGGCGCGCACCCACTGGACGTTGTCGGCGGTGTAGCCGAGTTCCTCGGCCAGGGCGTAGATGACGGCGGACTCGTAGCCTTCGCCCGAGGTCGGGTCGTTGTCCAGGATCCACGGCGAGTAGGCGGGATCGGAGGTGGCGACGGTGAGCTTGCCTTCCGTCACGGTCGGCAGCGCGCCGGGGCCGTAGGTCTGCTCGGCATCGGCGGAAGAAGAGGAGCTCGTGCCGCCCGTGCAGGCGGCCAGGCCGAGGGCCGCGATGGCGGTGACGGCAGCGAGGGAACGGACAGAGCGGCGCATGGGGCCTCCCGGTGACGTGGGGGATTCCGCCTTGTGGGCGGGTCTGACTCGATGAGAGTATCGGTGCGCCGAAAAATGCGCTGGCGTCATTTCGCTGCACGAAACAATGGAACGAGTCCTGGGCTGGGAAAACGTTGGAATCGTAGGGGTTTCGTGGGGGTGGGGGATGGGACACAGTGCCGCGTGGGTATGCGAAAGGGCCGGGCCACATCGGCCCGGCCCCCCGTCAGATCACTTCTGGAACTTGTCCTTCAGATCGGAGACGACCTCGGTCGCCTTATCCTTGGCAGCCTCGACGGCCTTCTCGACGTTCTCCTCGCCGAAGGTTTCCTTAGCCTTCTCGAGACCCTCCTCAGCCTGCTTCTTCAGATCTTCCAGACCCATGTTTCCTCCTTGGAACGAGCCACTCGTATTGGTCGAGCGGATGGTCTCACCCTATGCCCGAACCGTGGTGCTCGCGCGTTCAAGGTGCTCAGCGGCGTGATCGTTGCCTGCGCGTCCGCGCCGTGGGACAGTGTGCCGTCGGGATCAGAGGCCTTCGGCGAGCTTCCAGTCGTCGAAGGTGAACTCGGGGGACACGACGCAGGTGGCCAGCGCGTAGTCACCGCGGGCGAAGGTGCGCTGCCAGGTGCCGGCGGGCACGAGGACCTGCACGGGGTTGCTCGGATCGGAGGCCTGCGTTCCGGCCGGAGAGCCCAGCGTGACGATGCGCGGGTCGGCCTCGGGTGCGTCGCCGCTGCCCCCCAGGTGCACCTCGAGGGCACCGGGCCCCGACCAGATCCACAGTTCGTCGGAGTGCACGAGGTGCCAGCGGGCCTCCTCGTCACGGTCGAGGAGGAAGACGATCGCGGAGGCGCTGTGGCGGCTCCCGCGCGGAGTGTCCACCTGCGCCGGCGCGGTCCACGTGCGGCGGTAGTGGCCGCCCTCGGGGTGGGGCGCCAGGCCCATGGCATCAATCAGCGGGGACACGTCGGTCATGCGAAACTCCAAACGAAGAGAAAGGGAGGCTGAGCGAAAGGGAAACGACAGGGTCAGCGCGAGGCCGAGTAACGCACGTGTCCGGACACGACGGTTTCGACGACGCGGCCAGCGCCGTGGCGGGCAACGGTATCGATGGTCTCCACGATCGAGGTGACGGGCACGTCGACGACGCACATGTCGGCGACCGCGCCCGACTGGAGCTGCCCGAGGCGATCAGGTCCGGTCGCCAGGCCCATCGCGGTAGCACCGCCCAGGGTCGCGGCCTGCAGGAGACGGCGCGCCAGGTCCTGATCCTCGTAGCCCTGAGCTCGCGCCAGGTCGAAGAGGAGGGCGACGTCCTCGAGCAGGTCGAGGGACGGGGAGGAGGACAGGGAGTCCGTGCCCACCGCGATCATGTTGCCCTCGGTGAGGTAGGCGCTGACCGGCGGCGCGTCCAGGCCGATCACACGATTCGAGCGCGGGCACAGCGCCACTGCCGTCTGGCGGGCGCGCAGTCGCCTGCGGTCGTCGGCGCGCATGTACACGCCGTGGGCGACGTGGCAGTCGGGCCCGAGGACACCCAGCTGATCGACGAACTGCGTCGAGGAGAAGCCGCCACCGCGCGAGCGCATCGCCGTGAACGACGAGGAGTGCTCGCTCTTCCACAGGTCGGCCAGGGCGGTCGTGCGCGTCTCGGACCATTCGGCCTCGGAGTGGGATTCGCCCAGGTGGATGTGGATGCGCATGCCGCGGCGCCTGGCCATGTCGGGCAGGTCTAGCAGCGGCTCGGCGTCGAGGGAGTAGGGGGCGTGCGGGGAGATGCCCACGGCCGGAGGGGTCGGCATGGCGTCGAGGGATGCGGAGACCTCGCGTTCGCCTTGGGCCCGCCACTCCTCGTTCGACCAGCCCATGACCTCCCAGTAGGCGACGCCGTGCAGCCCGGCGTCGTGCAGGGCCGAGGCCGCGGCTGCGTCCGTCACCACGTCGGCGGCGGCGGTCGTGCCGCTGGCCAGGAGCAGGCGCGCGCCCGCGGCCGCGTCGCCTCCCCAGTCCAGGCCGCCCGCGTCGTAGACCTCGTCGAAGGCACGCGCCCAGTCGTCAAAACCGCGGTACTGCCCGGCGCCCACGGACGCCATGCCCGTGTACTGCAGGTGCGTGTGCGCATTGACCAGGCCGGGGAGCAGCACGCCGTCAAAGTGGCGTTCGGTGAAGGAAAGGCCGCGCTGCGTGAGCGTTTCGATGACCCAGTCGCGCGCTCCCACGTGCTCGATGCGCCCGTCGCGCACGGCAACAGCGCCGTCGAGGATCGAGGGGGCGGTGATCGGGATGACCATGCCGGCGGACCAGACGACCACGTCGCTCATGGGGGACCTTTCGGTGGGGGACGCTGACTAACAGTGTAGAAGTGGGGCGGGCGTACCCGCCTGCCGGTGGACGTGACCTGCGACTACGACAGCGACAGGGCGCCCAGCGCTGCTGCGGCCACCGCGTCGTCCGCCTCGCGCGGCAGGTCGTGCAGGCCGGGGGCCAGCTCGCCTTCGCGGGTGAGGAGCTCGCGCAGGGACGCCAGCTGCACGCCGAAGCTCATGTCCATGATCTCGATGGGGTTTCCCTCGCCCGCCGTGTAGTTGATGCCCTCCCCGCGCTCGAGGATGCGCAGCGTCTTGCCGGAGGGGCTGGTCAGGGTCTGCACGTGGGGATCGCCCGACTCGACCATGACCCAGGAGGCGGCCACGGCCTCGTCGATGGAGACCTCCCCGTCAACGCCGCCGGCGACCGTGACGATCGCACCCTCGGGCGCCGCCTCCAGCGCGCTCAGTGGGATCGTCGCCCGCTCGCCCGTCGCGGACATCAGCATGCCGGCGCTCGCAGCTGCCTCCTCCAGCGAGGCCACGGCGAACCCGTCCATCGACGCCTGCAGGGCGCGCACGGGGTCCAGCTCGACGACAGTCACGCGTGCGCCGAGCGCCGCGCCGAAGCGCGCGCAGCCGCGACCCACGTCACCGTAGCCGATGACGACGACGCTCATCCCCGCCACGGGCGCACCGACGCCGCGCGGGTCAATGAGGTCGAGGATCGTCGTCCAGCACGACTGGCCCGTCCCATAGGCGTTGTCGAACAGGGTCTTCGAACGCGCATCGTTCGAGGCCAGGACCGGAATGCGCAGATCGAAAGAACGCAGGGGGCGCAGCCCCGAGGTGGTCTCCTCCGCCGCGCCGACCAGCGCGTCCAGGACGCCCGGGCAGCGCTGGGTATCGTGTGCCAGGCGGATCAGGTGGGAGCCGTCATCCAGCAGGAATTCGCTGCGCTGGGCCAAAAACTCGCGCGCGAGCTCCCACTCGCGCTCGCGGGAGGCTGCCGAGTCCGCGAACACGGGGATGCCGGCGTCGCGCAGGCGGGCCGCGACGTCCTCGCGGGTCTCGGCCGCCCAGCCGAAGACGCTCACGCGTGCCCCGGCCTCGGAGAGCATGAGGGCCAGGGCGGCCGTCTTCGGCTCCAGGACGAGGGAGAGCCCCACGCTTCGGCCCGCCACCAGGGGAGCCAGTGCGCGTGCCGCCGCCTCGGTGACGGGCATGTGGGCGCGCGCCCACTCGATGCGTCCCTCGTCGCCGGGGCCCGTGATGGTGCGCCCGTCGGGGGCGATGACGGCGCGGAAAGTGCCTCCGGGCGCCAGGACCGTGATCGCGCCGGGCCTCGGGGTCGCGTCCTCCTCGAGCGCGAAGACGACCGGGGACGAGGCCGGGGTTCCCTCGGTGTCCGACAGCGGGCCCACGTGAGCGCCGAAGGCGCGCAGCAGGGCGGTGAGCGTCGGGTCGTCCGTCGCGAAGAAACGCCCCGCGATGAGCATGTTCGTGGCCCGCGCGTAGGCGCGTAGCAGCAGCTGGGCGGCGAGGGGATCCAGGGTGCGGCTCATGCGTCAAACGTAGCAACTGCGGCGTCGATGTCGGGGACGAGCCAGGGGACGACCAGGGCAGACCCTCATAGAATCGCGCGGGGCTGCGGGTCTATCGTTCAAACATGACACACGACACGGCGGGTCTGGTGACCCGAGCACTGACGAAGACATACATGCGCGGGAATACTCCCGTTCACGCCCTGGCGGGCGTCGACCTGACACTCCCGCAGGGTACGCAGGTGGCGATCATGGGTCCCTCGGGGTCCGGTAAGACCACCCTCCTGCACTGCCTGGCGGGCGTGCTGCGCCCCAGCTCAGGGTCCATCACCCTGGACGGCGAAGAGATGACGACCATGTCGGAGCGGGTGCTCTCCAACCTGCGTCTGCGCCGCTTCGGCTTCGTGTTCCAGGACGGCCAGCTTCTGCCCGAGCTGCCCACGGAAGAGAACATCGCGATGCCCCTCATGCTGGCGGGCACGCCCAAATCACAGGCCATCGCTCGCGCACGCGAGATCCTCGCAAACCTCGGTCTCGACGGCGCCGGCCCCTACCGCCCCGGCCAGCTCTCGGGCGGCCAAGCCCAGCGCGTCGCGATCGGCCGCGCGCTCGCCACCGATCCCTCGGTAATCTTCGCGGATGAACCCACGGGGGCCCTCGACCAGGCCACCGGAGGCGAGGTCATGTCCCTCCTGACGAGCGCCTGCGCCTCCACCGGGGCATCCCTGGTCCTCGTCACCCACGATCCCGCCGTCGCCGCGCGCCTGCCGCACACGATCCACGTGCGCGACGGCCGCATTTCCCTCGAGGCCCGAGGCAGTGGAACCCCCAACCAGGGGGTGGCCCGATGAGCGCGGTACGCACCGCCGCCGGGGCGCTCCTGCGGTCGCGTGACCGGGCGACGTCCGTCCTCACGGTCGCGGCCTTTGCCCTGCCGCACGCGTTCCTGCTCGCGGTCACCGGCGGCGTCATGGCCTTCGGGGCGAGAGCCGCCGTCGCGGCCACGTCCGCCACGGCCGACGATCCCTCAAGCCTCGACGGGATGGCGTCCTTCTACGTGATGCTTGCGTACTTCGCGGCCACCCTGCTCATCGTCCCCATCATTTCGATGGGGGCAGCGGCTGCGCGCCTGGGCATGAGTCGGCGTGAGCGCGACCTCGCGGTCCTGCGCCTCGTCGGCCTCGCGCCGGGCAAGACGAAGCTCGCCTGCATCCTCGAAACCTGCGTGTTTGCGGTTGTCGGTGTCGTCGTCGGCTCGATCCTGTACGCCGTGACGCTGCCCGCGTGGGGCGCCCTGTCCTTCCAGGGCCGCCCGATGGGGGTCGGCGAGATGTGGGTGGGGGTCGTGGCCCTCTTCGTCGAGGGGCTCGCCATGATCCTCCTGGCCGCCCTGTCCTCGTGGCTGGCCATGCGCAAGGTTGCGATCACGCCCCTGGGTGTCGCGCGCCGCACGCAGGCGGGCCGCGTGAGCGCGGTCGGCCCCGTCCTCGGCCTCGTTCTCCTCGTGGTGTGGCTGAGCGTCGGCACCCTCGCGATGAACCTGGGAACCGCTATCGGCATGGCCGTATTCCTGGGGTTCATGGGCGCGATCTTCCTGATCGTCAACCTGGTGGGCGTCTGGTCGATCAGCCTCATGGGCCGCATCATGGCTCGGGCCTCGCGCAGTCCCCAGATGATGGTGGCCGGGCGTCGCATGGCCGACGACCCGCGCGCCGTGTGGCGCTCCTTCGGGGCGGTTGCCCTCGTCGGGTTCCTCGTGGGCATCATGTATCCCGCGAGTGATGCGATCTCGATGAGCGGGGACAGAACCGATGAGGTTGCGCTCATCGTCGTCGGCGACATCAACAGGGGCATGCTGCTCACCTTCGCTATCACCCTCGTGCTGGGCGCTGTGTCGACTGCGGTCAACCAGTCGATCCGCGTCCTCGACTCCGCCGACCAGGTGCGCGCTCTGTCCTACATGGGGTCCCCGCGCGGCTTCATGGACCGCAGCCGTCGCCTCGAGGTCGCGATTCCCGCGTTCGTCATGATCGTCGGCTCGATGCTGCTCGGCATGGTGTTCATGTCACCGATGCTTGCGGCGGGTGCGGGAAAGGGGGTCCTCATCGCGCTCGTGTCTGCCCTCGTCGGTGTTGTCCTCATTGTTGTTGCCTCCGAGGCGACCGTCCCGCTGCGCCGCCGCATCCTGTCGGGTGTGCGCGAGGGGCGCGAGTAGTCCTCTCTAGCGTTTACGCACGCCGCCGCCCCGGCCTCGTCCTCATCGACGAGGCCGGGGTCAGGTTATCTGGGAATAGAACACCGGCAGGGTTACTCGAGGGTATGGAGAAGGGGCCGGACCTGTCGGTCCGGCCCCTTCGGGTGGCTCACTTCTCGAGCTTGTCCTTGACGTCCTCTGCCTTGTCCTTGGCGTCTTCGGCGATCTCCGCTGCCTTGTCCTTGGCGTCTTCGGCGGCCTCCGCTGCCTTGTCCTTGGCGTCTTCTGCCTTGTCCTTGGCATCGCCAGCGAGCTCGGCGAGCTTGTCCTTGGCTTCTTCAGCCTTCTCCTTGGCCGCGTCAACGACCTTCTCGAAGCCTTCTTCAGCCTTCTTGGCCAGATCTTCCAGACTCATGATTCCTCCTCGAAGTAGGGTCGTTCGGTGCTTTGAGCGAACGGGGCCAGCCTAACATATGGTGTGACGGGCAGCTTATTTTGCAAGGGGGCGCAAGCTGTTTGTTGGTTTGCGACTCCGATCAAATTGTTTGAAATTGAAGAAATCAAATGTATGTGACGCGCGCCTCATGGGTGCTAGGATTGCGCCATTCACACCGCAATAGTCGATGGAGACATCGTGTACCGCTCGCCTTCCCAGTACTCGCACGCGGAGGGGGTCGGTGGGGCCGCGCGAGGAGCGCAGGTCACCAGGCCAGCCGCGCGTCGCCGGCGCCCCGCGCCGCCCTCGTATCCGCCCGCCGTGCGCCCGAGCGTGCGCGCGCGAGCCGAGCTCGACGAGGAGATCTTCTCCCTATCCGCCTCGACCCGATGCTCCCTGTCCATGGGTGCGCGGCGCTTGTCGCGGCTCGGGGCCTTCGTGGCCGCCGTGCTGCTCGCCGCGGCCGTTGCCTTCTGGTGGTTCTAGTTAGATTCATTCACATCTCGAACGAGGAGGTTTGATGATGAGTGGAAAAGATGA
This sequence comes from Schaalia sp. ORNL0103, assembly GCF_019429565.1. Taxonomy (GTDB): domain Bacteria; phylum Actinomycetota; class Actinomycetes; order Actinomycetales; family Actinomycetaceae; genus Pauljensenia. Next base: position 272,630 of record NZ_JAHXSA010000002.1, read on the forward strand.
GGCAGCGATACCTGTGGGGGTTGCTCCTAGCAGCCCAGCGAGGGCTCGGGTGTCTGAGGACATCTCTCCTGCATCGCCGCAGTGGCAACAGGGAACGGCTGTGCGGATGCTGCCCGAGAAGCCCATTGTGAAGAAGCCGCGGGTTCCCAAAATTTGGATCATCTTTGCCGTCATCGGCCTGCTGCTGCTTCTCGCGCCGAGCATCGTCACATTCCTGATTAATTTAGGGCCTGGGGATCACTCGGATAATGGCGATGGTCAATACTGGCTTCCGGGTCTTCTCCTCGTCCCATGCATGATTTTTGGTTTACTCACCGTCTTTCTTGCTTTCTGCGTGGGAATTGGCGAGTGGGTCGCATGGGTGTGGACTGCACGTCAACAAAACGCGCTGTCGGCGCGCATGTTCATCATTCCCCCGGTGGTCATAGTCGCCTTTTACTTCGTTACCAGATTCTGCGGGGCTACTCTGTTCAATCTTGGCATCTAGCGAAACTACCCGATGCAGCGAGCGAGCGTAGGCTCGTCGTGGCCTTCGTGGCTGCCGTGCTGCTCGCCGCGGCCGTTGCGCTATGGTGGTGGTAGTCATTACCCCAGCGACGGGCAGTGAAAGGACCAGGCATGAACGAGAGTAACGATGTGACGATGCGCGGCGAGAATGTCCCCGAGGCCATGGTTGCATCCGCTGTCGCCGCACAGCCCGTTGCGCCTGGCGGATCGACCGCGGCAATCACTGGCGCACCTGTTACTCCCCCGCGGCGTCGGGGCTCAAAGCTGGCGCGCTTCTTCGTGATCTTGGGGATCGTGCTGCTCTCAAGCGTGTTCGTTTTGCCCCTGCTGCCTGAAGCGATGGATAGCGGCAGCAATCCGTCCGGTGTCGCGAGCGGCTGGACCCTCTTCTTCGCCGTGTTTTATGTTGCCCCCTTCGGTCTCATCTCGTTCCTGCTCGCGATCTTCGCCAAGCTCGCGCAGAAGCTTGATGAGAAGGAACAGGGCATCTGAGGGTTTCAACCGCGCGCCGCGGCCGTTGCGCTATGGTGCTGGTTCTGGGGTGCCCCGGTGTCTTCCCGAATGGAATAGAAGGCCGTTAAGGCGGCTTCATGATCTGGAGGTTGCTTCAGTTGGATAGCGTGCTGTTACTTGTCGCCCCCATCCTCATTATTTTCCTTATCGCGCTGGCAATCGATGCTGGGGTAACGAAGAGGCGCGAGAGGAAGGCCGCCGAAGCGGCGGCGTGGGCCGCACAGGCCTACGGAGCTGGTTGGGATCCTCAAGGCGCACTGAGCGCCCAGAAACCACGCCGCGGCTCAAAGGTGGTGCGCTCCTGCGTCATTTTGGGATTCGTTATCCTGGGAAGCGTCGTCTATTGGCCGCTGTTGGTGCTCCTGGTAGACCCTATTGTTTCGGGTGGCAATGCATCAGAAGCTGATGCTGGCCTTATGTTCCTGTTGTGCCTTATCTTCGTGGCTCCGTTCAGCCTTCTTGCCTTCCTGTGTGCCTTCATTGCACATCTCGCCGTCAAGGGTGCGGAGCGGAATCAGGGGTACTAAGACCGTCCACGTGCGCGCCGTGGCCGTTGCGCTATGGTGGTGCAAGTCATCACCCCAGCGTCGGGCAGTGAAAGGATCAGACATGAGTGAGAGTGAGAGCGGAGCGTCCCCTTCGACGAAGAAGAGTGGAAACTACAAAATTCCGCTCATTCTTGGCGCTATTGGGCTTTTGCTGACGATCAGCCCGTTCTTTTATTCGGCGTACGTCGATGCAACCGTCGGTCGGGGTGGTCCCGATGATGTTTCGTCGGGTTGGGCATTCGTGTGGGCCCTCTACCATCTGACCCCTCCAGGCCTTATTCTTCTCGGCCTCGCCTTCATCATTGGATTTGTGCAGACGCTGTCCTATATCAGCAGTAGCAACAACTAGGAGCCTGTGCGTGGCTGAGCCCGGCAGCGTGCGGTTGCCCCAGCCTCGTCCCCGGTGCGAGCACCCGTGCCTCCCGTCGGGCACAATGGACCCATGATGACCCCCACTGACCCCGCGCGTTACTCGGGCGCCGACCTGCGCCTGGCCGCCGTCGACATGGACGGCACCCTGCTGGACGACGACAAGAACTTCCCGCCCGGCATGGACGAGCTGCTCGACCAGATGGACGCGCGCGGCGTCACCTTCGCGCCCGCGTCCGGCCGCCAGGTGTGGACCCTCATCGACATGTTCCCCGGGCGCCCCGGCATGACCGTCATCGGGGAAAACGGCGGCATCGTGATGCGTGACGGCGTAGAGGTCTCCTCCCATCCGGTGGACACCCCCACGGTGCGCGAGGTCATCCGCCTCGTCCGAGAGGCCACCTTGGGTCCGGATGGGATCGACGGGGGCCTGGTCATGTGCGGCAAGCAGTTTGCATACGTCGAGCGCACCGATGACCGCTTCGTCGATGGTGTTCTGCCCTACTACCACCGCACCAAGCGCGTGGATGATCAGATCGCCATCATCGACGGGATCGAGGCCGGCGAGATCGACGACGCGATCGTCAAGCTCGCTGTCTTCGTCCTCGGACCGGTCGAGGCGCTCGCGGAGGCCACCCTGGCCAACTTCGCCGATACTCACCAGTACGCGATTTCCGGCGCGAACTGGGCGGACCTGCAGATCCGAGGCGTCGACAAGGGCAGCGCCGTACGCGACCTGCAGCGCTTCCTCGGGGTGGATCGTTCCCAGACCGCCGTCTTCGGCGACGCCGGCAACGACCTGTCCATGATGAGCGAGGGGGACCTGTCCTTCGCGATGGCCAACGCCTCCCAAGACGTCGTCGAGGCCTCGCGCTTCGTCGCCCCCTCGAACAACGAGGCCGGGGTTGCGCAGGTGCTGCGCACCCTCCTCGGGTAACGGCCTTGCGTGACGCATAGGAGTAGTGAGATGAGTACGCCTTACCCTCAGCAGCCTGAGCAACAGCCTTCGGGACCATACGCGCCCGCACAGCCCACGTCTCAGGGATATGCGGCGGTTCCGCAGGGATTCGCTCCGGGTTCTGTGCCCGTGACCCAAGGGGCTGTGACTCAGAAGGTGAATCGAGTGTCGATCATCTTAGGTGTTGTCGGGTGGGCCCTCATTGGCCTGACGATACTGGTCATGTGGCTTGCTATCCGAGCCAGCGCATCCGACCCCGACCCGAGTGGCAAGGAAGTGATCGGTTTCTTGCCGCTCTTTGCGCTGATGTTTATTGGCCCGGTGAACCTCGCCGGTGGTGTTATCGGGATTGTTGGGGCAGTGGGGAAGCCGAAGACGCGGAAGCTCAACTGGCTGGGAATCCTCCTGAACGCAAGCCCATACGTCGTCTTCACCGCCTTCATGATTGTTCTGATGTTGTTCATGTAGGTCACTGAAGCGTCGGATGGAGATAGTGATGAATGATCACAGCGGTCCCGCACCTGTGCCCAACAAGCGAGTGTTGCGAATGATGCACAGGTTGTCCTTGGCCTGCGCACTCGCGGGACTTGCCGTGATCATCGGGGGTTTCATCGTCCTGTCGAGCGCGGTTTTTGACGAGATGAACGCCAGCGCTAACCTCGTCATACCCGGCGGCTCTGCGGTGATGAGTGACGATGAGTTCATCCGTTCTGTCCTGCCTGTAGTCGGCGCGGCGGGGATTATTCATCTGGCGGGTGTCATCGCCGGGTTCGTGGGGCGAAAGCATGCCGAGGAGCGCGTGGAGTTCGGGCGCTGCGCGCTTGGAGTGGGCGTGAATGCTTTCTTCCTTGGCTGCGCCGGCATCATCCCTGCCGCGGGTATTGTGAGTGATCCGGTTGGCCTCGTTCTCCTCTTCGCTGTGTGTGGTGCTGCGGTCCTGTCCATGTGTGTTTCCCTGTTTGAGCGCTTCTTCAGCAGCGCGGGCGCGCGATCCGTTGGGGTGGGAGTCGCAGGCTTGCTGGTGATGGGTGGAGCGTTGCTTGTCGGCCTGTTCACGATGCTTGGCGAAATTACTTCGACGCCGGAGGACTCGTTCTTGCTCGGCATGTTTGTTGTGATCGCCTTCGTCGTCGTGTCTGTCCCGGTGGGCATCGCCCAGCTGACGGGCCTGATCATGGGAATACGGGCGCAACGATGCGCCGACAGTGAGGATGAGCAGGCACTCGCTACCTGGGGAATAGTCCTGAATGGAAGCCTGTGCTTGTGTCTTCTGTTCCTTCCCCTGGTGGTTCTTGCCTCAACCTCGTAGAGCGCTATCCCCAGCTCGTTCCTCCTTGCGTTAACACCCTCCCTCCATTAATCTCAATTCTTGAAATACTTTTGGAGGGAGGGGCATGGAGGCTCCGGATCGTGAACGTGGCGGGGTACAGCCGTATCCCGCCACGCCCCGCAAAAGGTGGACGCCCCTCAGATGTGGTGCCGGTGTCTGGATTGTCACCGCGATCTCCATCACCGCTGTGATCATCGTCGAGATAGTCGTCCTGTTCCACCCAGACTTCCATCAGGTTGACGCCATCGTCTACAACCGTGTCATTGCGATGATCGGCGGCGGCCTCACCACTTGTCTGAGTCTCACCGGCCTCGTCATCGCCAGGGCAGAGCTGGGTGAATCAGATGTGTCGAGCGAACAGCGCAGCGCGAGCCTGTGCGGAGTGGTCCTGTGCCTGAGTCCCGTCCTCGTTATTGTCGGGGCCTACAGCGTGCTGGGACCAGGCGTCGCCGAGTGGCTATTCGGATGGAAATAACACCTTTCCGCGACGAAGGAGGCGACCGATGAGTGCGTCGAATGATGTTTGTGCGCAAAGTGCCGCGGCGCAGCCTGTGACACCCCCTCAGCACGTGGCCAACATCGCTCCCGGAGGCGACGTTCATGACGGACGTCCGCCCGTGCGCAGGCGCGTTACGTGGGTGCTGTCGCTGGTGGCTGGCCTTGGTGGTTGGGTCGTGGTCCTCCTGAGCATCGTCCTCACGGTCATCTATTTCATCGAAACAGCAAACTCGGACGACATGGCGGTCAAATACGGACTCGGCGGTGGCTTGATCTGGATATTCTCCCTGTTAGCCCTTTTCGTCATCAATGTCCTCGGGGGGATCTTCGGTCTCATCGAGTTGTTGCGGTGCAACAACTTTCAGGAAGTGAGAAGAGCGTGTTACGTCCTCCTGCTCAACGCGTTGCCGTGGATCATCCTCGGGGTGCTGTACTGGGTGTACATGTCTGACTAAGAGAGTCGCTCCGAGGCCTTGTGACTGTCGATGCGTGGCGTGAACATATGCTCGTTTAGGATTGTGATCGCAGCCCGCATGGGCGCACTGATCAACACGTGAAGGACCGACCGTGACAACCCCGAACCCGTACCTCCCGGACTCGCATCCCGCTCCGGGGTATCCTCCGGAGAACGCGACTCCCACTCAATGGGGCGCGCAGCCTATGAACGGTGCGATGGGCCAGGGGTATGTGCCTGCCGCACAGCCCGGCTATCCGGGCCAGGAACCCGTGCCTCGCGCGAAGAAGAGGCGGAGCATCGGCGGTATCATCCTGCTCGTCTTCGGTGCAGTCATCGTCATGGCGTCGATTGCTGGCTGTCTCGCGATTGATCTTATCCCCGGAGACCATGGGGATAGCGGGGACGGGCTCGCCTGGGCCGGCGTTGCACTTCTTCTGTACGTGGTCCCCTTCGGCCTGATGTTGATGGTCTCTGGCCTCATCCTCGTGTTTGCGGCCCGGAGCCGCTCACGGTGACCCCATCCGGTGGGTACTCAGACGTAACGAACAACGAGTGAAGGACCGATGATGACAATGCCTCATTCTCCCGGTTCCGGGATGCCCGGCACCCCCGGAAACGCGCCGGCCTACCCCGGAAATACACCGGTCTACCCCGGTGCCGTGCCGGGCAACCCCTACGGCGACATGCAGCCGGCACCGCAGCTTGCGGCTCCTCCCAGCCATGGCCTCGTCGTGGCCTCCAAATGCCTCGGAGTCATTGGGATCATCCTCTGCGCTATCGGGTTGTTCGCAGGAGTGGTTTCCGTACTTGCCTCGGCAGACGACTCCGTTGAGTGGACTCTTGCTCCGATCAGCTTCATTCTCGTCGTCGCGATGTTCTACATCCTGGGTGGGATTATGAACATCATCGGCCTTGTCCTTGGCAAGACCGGGCGCAAGCGGGCGCAGGATCCGCGTCAAGCGAAGGCGTGCATGGTGGGGATTTGGCTGAATGCAGCCCCGATGCTTGTGTTTCTGGTTGCCGAGATCCTGGGCGTCATCTGGATGATGGGGACTAGCCTATAGCGGATGCCTCTGTCCCATTGCCCTCGACGAATGAAGGACTACCTGTGACGACTCCATATTCGACCGGTCCCGGCTTGAACGGGTATCCGGCCCAGGCTCCCCAGCAGCCCGCCGCTCCTGGAAGCAGCCGAGGCAAAGCCCTAGGGGCAGCGTGTCGCGGATTCGGTATCACCGGACTCGTTGTCTTTGCGCTGGTCATCCTCGGGACGCTGGTGTACGTGCTGATTCCGAGGGGTGAGCACGGGCTGGACCTGGCTCCGATCGCCTTCATCTTCACGGCCGGATTCTTCTCCATCCCCGTCATCGCGGTGAACATTATTGGCCTGGTTCTCGGCTTCGTTGCGCTCAAGCAGACGAAGAACCCCTCCGAGCGCGGCTACATCGCCCGAGGCCTGCTCATGAATGCTGCGCCGCTCGCGGTTGTTGGCCTCGTCGTTCTTCTGATCCTCTTGATCTACGGGTTCTTCTACCTCATCTCGTTGTTCTAGGACCTTCCGGACCCGACGACCTCTGCTCCCACACCATCAACCTCCCAAGGAACACCAGTGACCACACCAATTCCCCAGGCCCCGGACCCGAATACTTCCCCCGGATACGGCGGCCAGCAAGTGCCCAATCCTCCACAGGTCGAGGGCCTGCCGCAGCAAGCCATGCAGCCCGCAATGCAGCAGAATTGGGGGCAGATGCCCGTCGATCCGGGAATGCAAGAGGGATTCCCGCAGGCTGGGCCGGTGGCCTATGGGCCTGCGGTGCCCGCGCGGCGTCGTAGGTCGTACATGCCGGCGGGTATCTTGTTTGGAATTGGCTTGATGCTTACGGTTTTGCCCCTCATAGCCACGCTATTCCTTGGCCGTGCTACCAACGGCTTCCAACACAATAGCGATACTCTATTTTCGTTCTTAGGGCAGTTGTTCTACGCCCTGCCCATCGGCATCATCCTGATCCTGGTCTCTGGCATCGTGGCAATCTTGGTTGCTGTGATGAACTCTTCGTCGAAGAGCTGATCCCGAGACACGAAAGACCTCCGCGTCGAACCGTCAAACGGCGGCTACGCGGGGTCTTTTCTGTCCTACTTGGCGTGGTAGCGGGGGCTGGTGCCCAGGTGGATGGGCACGCCGGCGTCGGTGTTGCTGATGACGCTTTCGTCGGCCCCGCGGTAGGTGTACGAATCGTCGAAGGCGATGTCGCGGGGGTTTACGAGGCCGTCGATGTATTGGCGTACTTCCTCGGTGGTGGGGCCCTTGCGTCGAGCTGGGTCCATCAACGGGTTCTCGTCGGGGTATTGCGAGGGGTCGGTGTTGATCATGGCGCCGGGATCAACCGCTCCGTATCCGATGTAGGTGTTCCATCCGCTTTGATCGGTCCGAGCTGTCTTGGTGAGTAGTTGGAGGAGTTGGTTGCTGGTGGCATTGGGCCACTTCTGCTTGGCCAGGGCAAGAAAACCAGCAACGAGGGGAACGGAGTTTGAAGTTCCGTCCGTAAATCCTTTATTCCCGCTCTCGTAGTTGTGTACAACGACGGGGCCGCCTACTGCTGCGACGGTGGTGCCTTGGCCCCACGAGGAGTAGGAGGCTACCTTGCCGGTGGTGTCGATGGCGCTGACACCCACGACGCCAGACCACTTCGAATAGGTGTCGAGTGTTTCGTCTTTCGCGTCGTTACCCATGGGCGACACGATGATGATGCCGAGTGCGTTGGCTCGGGCGATCGCCCACTTCGTTGTGTCAGAAGACTCATCGTTAGATGAGGATATGCTAATGATCTGAGCGCCGTCACTGATAGCGCGGTTAATTAGGGAGACGGGGTCTTCAATTCCGTTGCCGTTGCTGCTGGTGCAGTCTCGGCCGGACACGTCATTGTCTCCGGGCTGGCTGGTCGTGTAGGTCAACAGTGTGGCGTCGGGGGCTACTCCGTAGGCCTTGGAGACCAGAAGCGAGGCCATTGAAGTGCCGTGTGTCTTGGAGAAGGGACTCGAGGTGACGGTGCAGGGGCTCTTGTCGATGATTGAGGCACCTGCGAGTTCGGGTGCGTTGGTGTCGACCTCGCCGTCGATGAGTGCGATGGTGACGCCCTGGCCCGTGTAGCCTTTGGCCCGCGCCTGGTCCAGCTTGTAGTAGGCGTAGAAGGTCTGTTCGTTGGCTGTGATCGGGTCGGCGGCGTGAGCGGGAGCGGCGGGCAGGGCGATGGCCCCGGCCGCCAGGGCCAGGGTCATCGCGCACGCACCCGCGAGCTGTAGCCGCCGCCGGCGGCCGGACACGTGGTTCGTGGTCACCATTGGCGGGGATCCCATCCGTCGTCCTTCGGGGAGGCGGGCTTCAGGTCCTTGTCCGATCCGTAGGTCTGCGACATCGGGTTGACGTAGCCGGGGGGCAGCGCATCGTCCTCGTCGTCCTCGAACTTGAAGGCCGTGTACTTGCGTCGCTTGCCCTTCTTGTCGTCCTTGCCGCCACCGGCGCCCGCACCGGCACCGGCACCCATGAAGCCACCCATGCCGGGCCGCCCGGCCGCGCCCGAACCGCCAGCGGTGCTGCCGCTGCCCGTCTTGCCTGCCGCGCCGGACATACCGCCCGCTCCATTCGTGCCCGTCAGGCCGGTCGTCCCGCCCGACGCACTCGCGCTACCGGGCAGACCGCCGGCGCCAAGGCCGCCAACGGAGGACGAC
>NZ_JAHXSA010000003.1 GCF_019429565.1 Schaalia sp. ORNL0103
AAAATGACCACGATAAATTACGTGCGAAATTTGGGAGGCGGTAGTGTCGTTGCTGCCCGTAGGCACCGCAGCCAGGCCCCGTCGCCGCCCACCGGCACCGCGGCAGGTCCCTCCGGCGCCCTCCACACCAGTGGTGCCTGGTGTGCTGATTGGTGGTTCGGCGCGTCGTCTCGAAGCCCGGCTAGGCCCCGCCGCCGCCCACCGGCACCGCGGCAGGTCCCTCCGGCGCCCTTCACACCGGCGGTGCTTGGGGTTCTTGTGGCTTCGTGTGTTCCTGTCTACGGGTGATGTGTGCGGGGCGGCAGACTCTTCTTTGGGGTATTCGAGCGTTGTGCGGTGCACCCGATCCGTAGGCATTGCACCCGATCCGTAGGCATTGCACCCGTTCTGATCGGGTGTAGGGCCACGTAACGGGTGCATCACCACGTAACGGGTGCATCACCACGTAACGGGTGCAGTGCCCCCCGCCGCCCACGGGTGCCGCAGCCGGGCCCTGACGCCGTCTCAGCAATTTCGCATGCAATTCCCTTGATTGTATTTCGGGTTTGAAATCTGATCGTTGGTATTCTGCGGTTTTGAGCTCTCGATTATTATTGCTCCGGGGAATTGCATGCGATTTTTGGAGGAAAGGATCTGCCGCCGCCACCGGTACTGCAACTGGGAACATAGGCGCCGCAGCTAGGCCCTCTTGTACCCTCAGGTTCCTCTGGTGCCCCCATACCGGTATGCCTCCACATTCATGAAAATCCTTGTTACGCAGAGGCATACACCCGATCGGGAGGATTCAACCCCTTCTGATCGGGTTGAATCTTCCCGATGAGGTTGAATCTTCTGAATCTCTGCTGATTTCGACGTCAGTGGTGGGGGTTTTGCACTACACGAAGCCTTCTGGGCGCGTGTCATCGGTGTGTCGGAGCCTCATGTAGTGCAATTCCCCCCGTTTGGTGGCGGTGAGGCCGCGACGTGAGTCGGAGTGCTCGCCAAAGTGCAGACCACCTCGGTGAAAATGCTGAAAACGGGCTGTTATGGACGAGGTGGTCTGCGTTTTGGGTAAAACTCTCTCGGACATGGTGTGTTGTTCGTACGTAGCCCCTGAGTACGCGCATAGGTGGGCCCAGGCCGCCAGCTGTCGGCCTGAGTGTGGCGGCTGGGTGCAACGTGCGGCGGCTGGGTGTAGCGCGTAGGCGGTCGGGCGTCATGTGCGGCTGGTTGTGCTCGCGCGTGCGTACAGCAACGCCCCGCCCGAAGCCGGGCGGGGCGTCACGACATCCCGCAATCAGACGTTCTGCAGTGCTCCCTGCATGGCGAACATGAGGCCCACCATGATCGAGTTATTGAGCGCGTGGTACATCCACGAGTAGGCAATGTTCTTGCCGGACTTGATGTACACGAGTGTCAAGATGATGCCGACGGGCAGGTACATGGTCATGTCCTGCCACTCGTGGCAGTGCATGTAGGCGAAGAGGAATGCGGAGATTGACCCGAGAAGCCAGGTTGGTGCGTACGGGCTCAGCTTGCCGATCAGGATGTGACGGTAGAAGATCTCCTCAACCAAGGGCATGCCAATAGCTACGAAGAACGCGAATGTGAGACCTAGAGCGTTGTCGGATAGTGCGCTGACGACCCCCTGTTGGTTCTGTGCGACCGGCGGGTTCGGACCGTAGATCGAGAGGCGTATAGCGCCTTGGACCATGGTGGTCAGGAGCCACAGGCCGCAGAGAAGCGCAATCTTGCGCACGGGGCGCCTACGCAGGTACGAGAATGCGGAGAGGACCTCGCGTCCAAAGAATGCCAGCGCCATCACCAGGAAAATCGAGTCGAGTATGACGTTGACGAGGGTGGCGTTCCATGACGCGGGGAAGATCGATGTCGGGATGATGTCGAGCAGGAAAAACGAGGCGTAGGGGATCCCGAAGATCGCGATGCGCGCCCAGTCGCTGCGCGTGAGGTGCTTGGGGGACGAGGCCAGGGCTGCTTCGCCCGACACCGCGTCGGTGGGGAGAGGCAAGGGCTCGGTGACTGTGGGCCCTTGCGGGCTTGTCATCGTTGCTGGAGTGGTGCCAGTTTCCTCTGTGGGGGACGCGCTGGGATCGGGAGACATGGGTACCGAACCGCTTTCTATGTAACTATCGATGCCTGAGGATTATGACAGGATTTTAAATTCTTGTGCAAGTTGGCGCCCTTGTGGGGTGTTTGTGTAGTTAATGAGTCATTTTTATGGCATCGTGTCAGTAAGCGATCATCCTGGGCCCTTAGTCCCTCAACGGGGCTATGTCCCCGCGCTAGACACCGTCACAGCATGGTCACAATTTAGGACGACCTAAACGGACTACTTTTCACCTGGGCGAGATGTGGCTACGCTCAATGCTTAGGAATTCCATCATCCCGGCGTTACCTAATCGCCGGATCGTCAGGAGGCAAGCGGTGACAGTGCTTCGCGCTCACGCGCATAGTATTCGCGCTCACGTACGCAATGTCGGTCAGCGACTCAGTCGCGTCCTCGTCGTCGCAGTTATGGCGGCCTTGGCGGTGGCGATGTTCGCCGCGCCCTCGCGCGCAGCAGATCAGACGTGGAGCGATGTCTCGACGACGATCAATGGCCTGATCGACGAAGGCGTGTCCACCTTCAAGGCGGGCGACGCTAAGGGCGGCAAGGACAAAGTCAACGACGCCTACTACAAGCACTACGAGATCACCGGCATGGAGAAGCAGGTCATGGCCCGCATCTCCGGTTCGCGCGTCTCCCAGGTGGAGATGGAGTTCTCTCTCCTGAAGAAGGCCATGAGTGACGCCGACAGCGCGGGCGTTGATAGCCACGCGAAGACCCTCAAGCAGTACATGGTCGAAGACGGCGCATCTCTGGACGGCGTGGCCCCCGGGTCGGCAGCCCAGGCCTCGTCGGACGATTACAGCCCCGGCGCGTGGGGCGAGGTTGCCAAGACGATCAACGGCATCCTCGAGGACGGCGCTAACGCCTACAAGGGCGGCGATGCCAAGGCCGGTAAGGACAAGGTCAACGAGGCCTACTACAAGCACTACGAGATCACTGGCATGGAGAAGCAGGTCATGAGCCGCATCTCCGGTTCGCGCGTCTCGCAGGTGGAGATGGAGTTCTCTCTCCTCAAGAAGGCCATGACCGACGACGACTCGGCCGCGGTCGACCAGCACCTCTCGACGCTGACGAACTACATCCGCGAGGACGCCAATAGCCTCGACGGCTACACCGGCAAGGCCGCCGATAAGACCACTGACAGCTCGGGCACCTCCCCGTGGATCGCCCAGTTCCTGCCCTCCCTCCTTGTGATCCTGCGTGAGGGCATGGAGGCGATCCTGGTCGTCGCCGCGGTCCTGGCTTACCTGGCTAAGGCCGGCCACAAGAACAAGGCCCCCATCGTGTGGGGCGGCGTGGCCCTCGCCCTTGGATTGTCAGTGGGCCTGGCCTTCCTCTTCAGCTACGTGACCTCCCTGGCGGGCGCCAACCAGGAGCTCCTCGAGGGCTTCGCCGCGCTCTTCGCGGTCGTCATGCTGATCTGGGTCTCCAACTGGATGATCAACAAGTCCTCCAACAAGGCCTGGGACGACTACATCAAGAAGCAGACGGACGCCTCGCTGACCAGCGGCTCCCTGCTGGGCCTGGCGTTTATCTCCTTCCTCGCGGTCCTGCGCGAGGGCGCCGAGACGATGCTCTTCTACGTGCCGATCGTCGCCGCCGCAGGCGACAAGGTCCACTACGTGTGGATCGGCCTGGCGGTCGGCCTCGTCGTCCTGGTCGTCATCTACCTGCTCATCCAGTTCGCGGCGGTGCGCATCCCGCTGCGCCCCTTCTTCACCGTCACCTCGCTGCTGATGGCCTTCATGGCCTTCACCTTCGCGGGTGCGGGCATCGCGGAGCTCCAGGAGGCGGACGTCGTGTCGCTGACGCCCATCTCCGGATTCCCCACCATTGACCTCTTGGGGATCTACCCCCGAGTGGAGAACCTGGCCGCGCAAGCCATCGTTCTCGCCATCATCGTCGGTCTCTATTTCTTCGGAAAAGCTCGCCTCGCCCGCGAGGCCGCCCAGTCGCGGGCCGAGGACTGATTCCTCTCGAGCGACACCGACGTTTCACCCAACCAACACGCACAGGAGATCAACATTATGAAGCGTTCTCTGTTCCGCGTCGGCGCGGCCCTGGCCACGCTGGCCCTCGCAGGCACCCTGGCTGCCTGCTCCAACAACTCCTCCTCGTCCTCCAGCGAGAAGCCGTCGACCTCGTCCTCGGCGGCCGCTGACTCTGCCGCCCCCGCCCCCGGCGAGGACGCTGGCTTCGAAGAGCAGCCCCTCGGCGACGAGGTCCACGTCGGCCCCCTCGTCGTGGGTGGCGTCTACTTCCAGCCCGTCGAGATGGAGCCCACGGTGGGCACCCCGGCCGCCGAGTCCTCGATGCACATTGAGGCCGACATCGCCGCTGCCGCCGACAACAAGCTCGGCTACGGCGCGGGCGACTTCGTCCCCGGCCTGACCGTGGACTACTCGATCAAGGACAAGTCCGGCAACGTCGTCCAGGAGGGCACGCTCATGCCGATGAACGCGTCCGATGGCCCGCACTACGGCCTGAACCTGCCCAAGCTGGACGCCGGCACCTACGACGTGGCGTTCTCGATCAAGCCCCCGAGCGGCTGGCTGCTGCACACCGATAAGACCACGGGTGTCGAGGGCCGCTTCTGGACCGAGCCGCTCGTCGCCGAGTTCCCGGATTGGCAGTGGGATCCCACGGCCGTTTCCTGGTGATCGACGCGCACTCTTCGCGGGGCCGAGGCAGTGGTTCTTTGTGGGGACCTCTCGCCTCGGCCCCCGCCCCGTGACGGGACTAGAATCGACACCGTAGCTTAAGACTTCGGTGAACCTTTATTTCAGGAGGAAAGCCAATGCTTCAGCAGATGAGTGAAGCAACCCTGACGTTGCTGTTGACTATGCTCGCGCTCGGCGCCGTTATCCGCTTCATGCCGGCCGCCGGGCGTGGTCGCCGCGGTAAGAAGGCGCGCTCGGTCGCCGTGTGGGCCGGCATCGGCCTGGGCATGGTCTCCTCCCTGGCCCTGACGATCATCAACGTCGAGGCCCCCAAGTCGGTGAACCGCCAGACCGTTGGCCTGTTCACCCTCCCCGTCGCGATCGTCTTCGCGGTCCTCTTCCTCACGCTCATCGCGGTGCGCTCGCGCCGCGTGCGTTCCCTCCTGCCCGCAGGCGCAGACGACGAGGCCCGGGCTGCCTCGTCGATGGAAACCGCGGTGAGTGGGGATACCCTCGTGCGCATCGTCGGCGCCCTCTACATTGCGGCCGCCCTGTTCCGCGCAGTCCCCACGGCCATGAACCAGGCCGTCATGATGCTCTCGGGCGGCGTCGAGATCTACTCGACCCCGGTCGTCCTCGCGCTCGTCGGCTACGTGCTGGCGTGGGTGCTCGTCTGCTTTGTCACATGGGTCTCCTACCGCCTGTGCTCGTGGAACAACCGCGTGTGGCCGGCGGCCTTCATCCTGATCTCGCTGCTGGCCAACCACGCCCTGATGATCGTGCGCATCATCAAGGCCAAGCGCTGGATTGCGATTCCCAAGGACGCGTGGAACGTCATGTCGTGGTTCATCAACCACGAGGCCGTCTTCACGATCGCCGCGGGCCTGGCCCTGTGCGCCGTCGTGGTCATGACCTGGCTGGCCTCGCGCTCGATTCCGACCGTCGGGGCCAACCCCGCCGAGGGACGCCTGGGCCGCGCGCGCTCGCGCCTCTACAAGTCCATGGCGGGCACCGCCGCCCTCGGCTACCTGTGCGGCGCGCTGCTCATCACCGTCGGCGTCGCCTACGGCAGCCAGGAGATCGAGCTGTCCCCGCCCGAGTCCTACAGCGTCGTCGACGACCAGGTGAGCGTCAACCTCGCCGACATCTCCGACGGTCACCTGCACCGCTTCGAGTACACGACCTCGGGCGGCGTGAAGGTGCGCTTCATCGTCATCCAGAAGTCCGGCTCTTCCTTCGGCGTGGGCCTGGACGCGTGCGATATCTGCGGCCCCACCGGCTACTACGAGAAGGACGGCAAGGTCATCTGCAAGCTGTGTGAAGTGGCGATGAACATCGCGACCATCGGCTTTAAGGGCGGCTGCAACCCGATCCCCATCGACTACAAGGTCTCCAACGGTACGCTGACCGTGCCGATCTCGGCTCTCGAGGCCTCGGCCTCCGTCTTCGCGAAGTAAGGGGATCGCGTGTTCTTCCGAATGCTGCGCGGCGCCCTCACGAGGCGTGGTAACCGCCACCTGATGATCGCCCTGACCGTCGCGCTGGGTGCCTGCGTTGCCACGTCCATGCTCTCCGTCATGTTCAACGTGGGCGACAAGGTC
Organism: Schaalia sp. ORNL0103; assembly: GCF_019429565.1. Taxonomy (GTDB): domain Bacteria; phylum Actinomycetota; class Actinomycetes; order Actinomycetales; family Actinomycetaceae; genus Pauljensenia. Next base: position 6,372 of record NZ_JAHXSA010000003.1, read on the forward strand.
AACCAGGAACTCAAGTCCTACGGCGCGAACATCGTCGTGCGCCCCCAGGGCGCGGCCGTCCTCGACGACCTCTACTCCACGGGCGAGGCCACCGAGTCCCGTTCCTACCTGCGCGAGGACGAGCTCGGCAACATCAAGACGATCTTCTGGACATACAACATCCTCGACTTCACACCCCTGCTGAGCGTGTCCGTCACGGATGGGAGCGGCGAGCACGTGCCTACGACCGGCACCTGGTTCAGCCATCACCTCGAGCTGGCCACCGGCGAGAGCGTCGAGACCGGCCTCGACAAGCTGCGCGGCTGGTGGGGAATCGAGGGCGCATGGCCGACGGACGACGATGAGGACGGCGCCCTCGTCGGCACCTCCTACGCGGCCGCCCACGGCCTGAAGGTCGGCGACACCTTCGCCCTCACCCGCGAAGGCATCACCCGCGACTTCACGGTGCGCGGCATCCTCACCAGCGGTGACGACTCCGACCGCGGCGTGTTCATCCAGCTCCCGCAGGCCCAGGCGCTCCTGAACCGCGAGGGCGTCGTCGGCAGCGTCGAGGTCTCGGCCCTGACCACGCCTGACAATGACCTGGCCCGCAAGGCCGCGAAGAACCCGAACTCGCTGAGCGTGTCCGAGAAGGAAACCTGGTACTGCACCGCCTACGTCTCCTCCATCGCCTACCAGATCGAGGAAGTCATGACGGACTCCGTGGCACGCCCGGTCCGCCAGGTCGCCCAGTCCGAGGGCACGATCCTCGAGAAGACCCAGCTGCTCATGGTCCTCGTGACCGTCCTGGCGCTGATCGCCTCGGCCCTGGCCATCGCTAACCTGGTGACCGCGGGCGTCATGGAACGCTCCAACGAGATTGGCCTCATGAAGGCCGTGGGTGCCAAAGACAAGCAGATCATCGCGCTGTTCTTGACGGAGACGATCATCGTCGGCCTGGTGGGCGGCGTCCTCGGCTACGGCGGAGGCCTCGCGCTGGCCCAGGCGATCGGCTACATGGTCTTCCACTCGTCGATCTCCTTCGTGCCCGTCGTCGTCGGCCTCGTCGCCGTCCTCGTCATCCTCGTCGTCCTGGGAGCCTCCATCCCAGCGATCCGCTACCTGCTGCGCCTCAACGCGGCGGAAGTCCTGCACGGAAGGTGATGCCCATGTCCAGACGAGCAATGTTCTGGCGGATGGTCACCTCCTCCATCCTGCGCCGCCGCTCACGCGTCCTCATCGCGATCCTCGCCGTCGCCATCGGCGCGACCACCCTGTCCGGCCTCGTCACGATCGCGGTCGACGTGCCCGCGCAGATGGCCCGCGAGATCCGCTCCTACGGCGCCAACCTCGTCGTCACCCCCGCCGGTGACGTGCCCATCACGGACGAGGCCGTGGCCGCCGCGACCGCCCAGGTTCCCGCGAGCGCTCTGGTCGGATCCGCCGCTTTCGACTACGAGACCGTCACCATCAACGACCAGCCCTACGTGGCGGGCGGCGCCGACCTGGAGGCCGTGCACGCCATGAACCCGTACTGGTTCGTGGACGGGCAGTGGCCCGCTGCGACGGGCCAGGTGCTCGTGGGCGAGCAGGTCGCCTCGACGATTGACGTGAAGGCCGGGGACACGATCACGGTGAGCCAGCTGGACGCCGGCGCCTCCTCGAAGGGCGCGCAGGTGCAGTCGGGTGCTCCGGCCTCGGGCCTGAAGGTCGATCCACGCACCGTGACCCTGACCGTGTCCGGCATCCTCAAGACCGGCGGCAACGAAGACGGCTACGTGTACATGTCCAGCCAGGACATGAGCGCCCTGACCGGCCAGAGCGGCACCGTGTCGCTCGCCGAGTACTCGATCGCGCTGGAGGGCGAGCAGCTGAGCGCCATCGCCGACGCGATGAACGCCGCGAACCCCGAGATTCACGCCCAGACCGTGCGCCGCCTCGCCCAGTCCGACACGGGCGTCCTCGCGATGCTGAGCTCCCTCCTCGTCGTCATCACCGTCATCGTGCTGGCGCTGACCATGATCGGCGTGTCCACGACGATGATTGCCGTCGTCACCGAGCGCCGCAACGAGATCGGTCTGCGCAAGGCCTTGGGCGCGACCGCCCGCTCCATCACCCGCGAGTTCATGGGTGAGGGTGTCATGCTCGGGCTCATCGGAGGCATCCTGGGCGCCGGGGCAGGCTACGGCCTCGCCGTCCTCATCTCCACCTCCGTGTTCCACCGATCCATCTCGCTGCACCCCGTCATCCTCCTCGGCACGGTCGCTTGCTCGATCCTCGTCGCCGTCCTCGCCTGCCTCACGCCCGTGCGCCGCGCACTGGCCGTCGACCCCGCGCTCGTCCTGCGCGGAGAATGAGAGTCACCATGACCACCTCCACCGCCACCCCGGCCTCATCGGCCCCTACGGACGCGCTGCTGAGCCTCGAGGGCGTCTCGAAGATCTACGGCGACCTGCACGCCCTCGACAACGTGTCCCTCGAGATCCCGCGCGGCCAGTGGGTCTCCATCGTCGGCCCCTCCGGATCCGGCAAGACCACCCTCATGAACATCGTCGGCGCCATGGACACCGCCACCAAGGGCACCGTCATGCTGGACGGCCACGACATCTCCGACCTGACCGCCGACGAACTCACCGAGGTGCGCTGCCGGACCATCGGCCTCGTCTTCCAGCAGTTCCACCTCATCGGTCACCTGACGGCCCTCGAGAACGTCATGGTCGCCCAGTACTACCACTCGATGCCTGACGAGAAGGAGGCCCTCGAGGCCCTCGACCGCGTCGGCCTCGCCGATCGTGCCACCCACCTGCCGCGCCAGCTCTCCGGCGGCGAGCAGCAGCGCGTGTGCGTGGCCCGCGCCCTTATCAACTACCCCAAGCTGCTGCTGGCCGACGAGCCCACCGGCAACCTGGACGAAACCAACGAGGAGATCGTCCTCGACCTGTTCAACCAGCTCCACCAGGACGGTACGACCCTCATGGTCGTCACCCACGACGCGCTTGTCGCCGAACAGGGCCAGCGCGAAATCCGACTCGACCACGGCAAGGTCGTCAAGGAAACCTGGCATGACCACGACTTCGAACAGCGCGCATCCGGCCTGGTTCTGCCCGGCCGCGACGGCGACGCGCGCAGCGGAAAGGACAAGGTGCGATGACCACGCCCACCCCTGTTGAGAGCCGATCCCGTTGGGTTGCCCCGGCCTCGTACGCGGTCCTCGGCGCCCTCGGCGCGACCATCCTGGCCGCGTGCACGCCCAACACCGGCCTGGACATGACCAAGCCCATGAGCGACGGCACCTGGACCGCCCAGTCCAACGCCGACGACCAGGGCTCCATCGGTACGATCACCATCACCGTCGAGGGCGGGCGCATCACCGCCACCTCCTACGAGACGACGCTGGCCGACGGCACCGACAAGGGCACCGAGTACGGCAAGAACTCCGCGGGCGAAGTCTTCAACGAGGACTACTACAAGAAGGCTCAGGCCGCCGTCGCCTCCTACCAGGAGTACTCCGACAACCTCACCAAGGTCGGCGACCCCGCCAAGGTCGACGTCATCACCGGTGCCACCGTCGCCCACCAGCAGTTCGTGCAGGCCGCCATCCGCGCCATCGCCGCCGCCCAGGGCGTCTCCCCGGACGGCGCCGACGACATCAACATCCCCGGCCTGAACGACGCCACGAAGGACGGCGACCTCGACAAGGACCTCGGAGGCTCCGACGGCTGATTTGGCGCGTACCACCGGCGCGCCGGGGGACGAGGCCGTGGCCGGGTCCCCGGGGTCTGCTCCCACGTGGCGCTCCTCCTTCCCAGCGATGGGCACCCGCGTCGACATCATCGGCTGGGGCGGGGACGGCATGGCGATCGTCAACGCTGTCGTGGGCGTTGTTGCACGCCACGAGGACATGTGGAGCGTGTTCCGGCCTTCGTCCGAGGTGTCGCGGCTCAATTCTGTTGTTGCTTCGGCAGGGGGCAGTGACGGTACGTCCCGTTGCGGGGCTGATTCCGCGGTGGCCGGCCCCGTCCTCGTCGTGAGCGAAGAAACCGACCGGCTGCTGCGTGACGCGCTGGCGCTCGCGGAGGCGACCGGGGGAGCGTTCAACCCGTTGATCGGGCCGCTCGTTGCCGCGTGGGACGTCAAGGCGATGCGGGCCGCGTACGTCGCGGGTGTGCCCTTGCCGCCCGCGCCTTCTGAGCGTGTTGTGGAGGCGGCGTTGCGGGCGTCGTCGTGGGGCTTGCTGTCGCGCGTTGGCGAGCGGCGGTGGGTGATGGGTGCCCCTGCTGAGTGCGTCGGTGGCGTGGATGTTCCCAGTCCGCGCCTCGACCTGGGCGGTATCGCGAAGGGGCGCACCGCCGATGCGTGCCGCGACCTGGCCGTGGCCATGGGGGCGCGTGGCGTGTTGGTGTCGGTGGGGACCTCGTCGGTGTCGGTGTTCGGGACTCGCGCCGACGGCTCTTCGTGGCGTGCCGGCCTGCGCGACCCTCATGGCGGGCCCACGTCGGTCGCTGGCGTCGTGGATCTGCCTGCGGGTGGCATGGCGTCCCTGTCGACGTCCGGCGACAACCTGGGGCCGCTGGGTGGTGTGCGTGCTGTTTGTGCGGGGTCTGCGGCGGATCATCGTGCGCGTGAAACATCGCGTGAAACATCCGTGGGTGGCGGTCGGATTTTCGACCACCACATCATCGACCCGCGTACGGGTTACCCCGCGCGTGCGGGCGTTCGACAAGTCAGCGTCGTGGCCTCGTCGGGCGTGTTGGCGGAGGCACTGTCGACAGCACTGCTCGTCGATCCGTCCATCGATGTTTCGGACGTCGAGGCCCGCTGGGCCCGCGAGACGGGCGCCCCTGCCTCGGCGAAGGTTGTTGGCCTGGTGCGGGTGGGATCCTGAGTGCTGGCGGGTCATCACTGTTGTACTTCTGCTGATGCGCAGGGCTGGGGTAGCTAGCGCTGCACCCGTTACCTCCTGCTGCACCCTTTACGTCGCGATGCACCCGAACAGAAGGGGTGTAATGCCTACGGATCGGGTGTACTGCCAGCGAGGACAAGTGAACCTGTGGTCAGTGAATGATGGAGCGTCTTGTGTTGAGAAGAGGCGAGGGATGACTACTGCTCCATCCCCGGCCGTTCTTGATGCTCCCGCCGCAGTTGGGGGCAAGACAAAGGATGTGGTTCTCGCTATCCACAGCTGTTTGCTCGTGTCGTGGTTTATCCACAGGGCGTGAGTTTCTTGGTGTGCTGTGTTTGTTGTGCTGTGACAATCGAATTATGAGCAGCCATCAAATGACAGTTATTCGCTCCTCGGAGAGGTGCCGAATGGCCCGTGAGGAGCAAGAGCCAGGCCTTTGCTTGCACGTGATGCGAGGGTGCTACGTTCAAGTCGAAGATCCGCGTCTTCTCGAGACTCCATGGAGCACATGGACAACAGTGGCGCGAGCACGTCTCCTTGCGGTTCACGCATCCGGGAGTGGAGATCGAGTCTTCGTCGGTGCGAGTTCACTTGTCTGTCACGGGATTCCGCTGTGGGAGGCAAATCCGGACGTTTTCGTATGGGCTCATACCCGTCGTGGGAGCAAGCCCCTTCGTGCAGTCCGTGCAGCAGGGTTCCTGGTGCCTGCAGTCGCGGTGCGCTGGTCTATTGCTCCTCCTCTTGAGAAAAGACTACAGTCCGCTGGAGGCGTCTTAGCGGAAGGAGCTAGTGATGCTGCGGTACGAATGGCGTGCTGGTCTGAGCACCTGAGTGCATTCGTGGGTGTCTGCATGGTTCTCAATCGGCTCTCGTCCTTCTCCCTCTTTTCGCAGGATGAATGCCGTGGCCGAGCGGAAGAAGTCAGATCAGGAATGCTAGCCAGGTTGACGCAGTGGAGCCAACAAACGGGCAACATTCCGTCACGGCGAGCGCAAGCCATCATTCGGGCCGCTGACCCGGGGTGCGACAATCCTGCTGAGGCCGCTTTGCTATGGGTTGTGAAGTCGGTGTGTGGGTTCAAAGTGGTTACCCAGCATGAAATTGTTGTTAACGGGCGTCATTACTTTTTGGACATTGCGATTCCTGGACTCATGATCATCTTCGAGTTCGATGGCATTGGAAAACTGGGCAAGGATGATGCTGAGTTCGCGCGGGCGAAGCGTGACTGGATCCAACGTGAAAATGACCTGCGCAGTGCTGGATGGACGATCTATCGGGTTTCATGGATGGATTATGAGGATGTTGTGAGGCTGAGAGCTTGGGTAGCTGAGGTGCTCGCACCGTATCAAGCATCGATTCCCGCATCGGCACAGAACTTGTGGGCAGCTCCAACCGTGGCCTGCGACGGCCCACATCGGCGTTTTCATATGGGAGCATTTCGACGGTGGTCGTAGGAGTTCTGAACACCAACGGAAGTGCTCCACCGGTTACGTGGCGCTTCATGCGTTGCGAGGTGCTGCGCTTTTTGCGTCGCGATGCACCCGTTATGTCCCGCTACACCCGTTACGTCGCGATGCACCCGAACAGAAGGGGTGTAATGCCTACGGATCGGGTGTAGGGCCCTCATCAACAAGGGAAGTCGCGGTTGTCTGCTGGATGACAATGCTGGGCTCGCCACTAAATGCCGCTGCGAGGGCATGAAAAGATCGTGATACCCGTGTTGTGAGCGAGCTCGGTGGGAAGGCCCCAGCAATCAAGGGCCTGCCGACATCTCAGGACTACTGGTCGCCTGCGATTAAGGCGTTGTGGCCAGGCCGGGCTTCGAGCCGACGCGCTAAACCCATGAGAACACCAGGCTCCACAGGTGTGGAGGGCGCCGGAGGGACCGGAGGGCCTGGCTGCGGTGCCCGTGGGCGGTGGCGGGGCCTGGCCTTGGTGTCCGTTGGCGGTGGCGAAAACTGTCTCAGGCAAATGTCGCACGTAATTTAAGGCGGTCATTTTTTAAGTGCGTCTGAAAACGTTGCAATTCCAACGACCGATCTTCTCAGTTTGAAGTACCCGCAAGGGAATTACGTGCGGAATTGTCGAGCATGACCCGCAAGCTCCGCCCGGAACACTCGCGGGGCCACTCATCGACGCCAGAATTCAGGCGGAACGCCCCGCAAGCAGCGTCGCCAGGTGGACGCCCCCGCGGCCCGCCAGCTGGGCGGCCTGGGTGCGGCAGGAGAAGCCGTCCGCCAGGTACACCGCATCCGGCTGGGCCGACAGGGACGGCAGCAGCGAATGGGAAGCGACGGCCACAGATAGGTCATAGTGGCCCGCCTCCATGCCGAAATTCCCGGCCAGGCCACAGCAGCCCTCGAGCCGTGTTACGCGTGCGCCCAGCGACTCGAGCAACGCCTGGTCCGCGTCCCACCCCATGACGGAGTAGTGGTGGCAGTGTGGCTGTGCGACGATCTCGACGCCCTCCAGGCTCGGCAGGCGACGCCCGGATGCGGGCACGGCTGACAGCACCTCGGCGAGGGTGTGCGTCGCGCCCGACACGAGCATAGAGCGCGGGTCCTCGGGCAGCAGGTCCAGCAGGTCGTCGCGCAGCACTGCCGTGCACGATGGCTCAACGCCGACGATCGGGATCCCCGATGCCGCGAAAGGCGCAAGAACGCCCAGCAACGACGCCAAGTGCTTCTTCGCCCCCGTCAGCTGACCCGTCGTAATCCACGTGAGGCCGCAGCACGCGTCCGGCGCGACGATTGGCGCGAACCCGTTCGCCTCGAGCACGTCGACGACCGCGCGCGCACCAGCATCGTCCAGGGTCTGGCTAAACGAGTCTGCCCACACGAGCGCGTATGGCCGCCCGCTGGGGTCGCGCGGCCCGGAAAGGATCGGAGAGTCCGACATCGACGAGGCCTGTGCACCCTCGCGCTCGCGGGCATCGGATACGGCATCCGACGAAGCCGACGCAGGAACGCTGTCCGCCAACAGGGAGCGGCGGCGAGCCCACGCGGTGAAGGTGCCGGACTGGAGGGCGGGCATGCCTCGTCGAGGATCGAGGCCAATGATGCGGAATGCGAGTGAGCGCAGGGGTGCGACCGACATGACGGCGTTCGCGATGCTTGCCAGGCCGGGCACGCGCGCGGTGACGCGGGTGAGGCGAGGCAGCCAACCGAGCGTGTAGTGGCTGAGGGGACGCATGCGGCCCCGGTAGGTGCGGAACAGCGCTTCGGAGCGGTAGCGGGCCATGTCGACGCCGGCGGGGCAGTCGGCGGAGCAGGCCTTGCAGGCGAGGCACAGGTCGAGGGCCTCGAGGACCTCGGGGGAGTCGATGGCCTTGACGAGCTGCGAGTTTGCGGCCTCCTGGAGGATGCGGGCGCGGCCGCGGGTCACGTCCTTCTCCTCGCGCGTGGCCAGGTAGGACGGGCACATGAAGGTGCCGGACACTCCCGCGCGGCACTTGCCGACGCCCGTGCAGCGGTGGACGGCGGCCGTGAAGTCGCCGCCGTCGTGGGTGAAGGCGAAGCCACCGTCCGCGGGCATGGGGCGCGCGGCGACGCGGCGCAAACTGAAGTCGAGGGGGTCGACGCCGGGCTGGAGCTCGAGGGCCCCGCCGGCAACTCCGGCACTACCGGCATTCCGCACCCGCGCGCGGGAGGTGGCCTCGGCCTCGTCCATGGGGGCGGCGAGCACCCCGGGGTTGAGCAGGTTGTCCGGGTCGAAGACGTGCTTGACGCGGGCGAACAGGTCGAGCATCTCGGGGGAGTACATGAAGCGCAGGAGCTCGCCGCGGGCGCGCCCGTCGCCGTGCTCGCCGGAGACGGAGCCGCCGTGGGCCGCGCAGATGCGGGCCGCGGACTGCAGGAAGGCGCGCGAGTGGGCGACGCCCTCCGGGGTGTCGAGCGGCATGGCGAGGCGCACGTGCACGCACCCGTCGCCGAAGTGCCCGTACAGGAGCCCGTCGATGTCGAACTCTTCCATGAGGGCGGTGAAGTCGCGCAGGTACGCGCCGAGGTTCTCGGGCGGGACGGCCGCATCCTCGAAGCCGGGCCAGGCCTGCTGGTCGCCGCCGCCTGCGCCGTCCGGCGGGGTGCGCCCGCCCAGGCCCGCACCGTCGGCGCGGATCCTCCACAGGGCCGAGGCCTGGGCCCCCGGCGGGTACACGACCGTGTCGATGGCGGCCGAGTCGGCGCACAGGGCGCGTGCGCGCTCCAGGGAGGCGGTGATGTCTTCGCCGGGGGCGCCGACTTCGACGAGGAGCCAGCCTTCGCCCTCGGGCAGGGCGGGGACGGCGCCGGGGCCCTTGTGGGCGCGTACGACGTCGACGAGGCGACGGTCCATGCCTTCCACCGCGAGGGGCGAGTGGGTGAGCAGTGCGGGCACGTCGTCGGCGGCCTCGATCATGGAGCGGTAGCCGAGGGCGGCGAGCACGGGCGCGTCGGGCAGGGGCACGAGGCGCACGGTGATGGACAGGATGAGGACGAGGGTTCCTTCGGTACCCGTGAGCATGGCGGCGAGGTTGCGCCCGCCCTCGGGGGTGAGGTGCTCGAGGGAGTAGCCGGAGACTTGGCGCTTGAAGCGGCCGAGCTCGGTGCGGATGGGCGCCAGGTTGGAGTCGATGAGGGAGGCCAACCCCGGTACGTCGCTGAGGGCGGCGTCGTGGTCGGTCGTGGCCGTGAATCGCCGCCCCTGCCCGTCCACGCAGTCGAGGGAGACGATGTTGTCGGAGGTGCGCCCCCAGGCGGTTGCATGCGGGCCGCACGCGTTGTTGGCGACCATGCCGGCGATCGTCGCGCGGTTCTGGGAGGACGGGTCGGGGCCGAAGCGCAGGCCGTGCTTCGCGGACGCGGCCTGGAGGGTGGAGCCGACGCAGCCGGGTTCGATGGTGGCCGTGCGGGCCTCGGGGTCGATGGAGATGACGCGGTTCATGTGCCGCGAGAAGTCGAGGACGAGGCCGGGGCCGATCGCGTTGGACGCGCACGAGGTGCCGCCGCCTCGGGCGGTGAGGGGGACGCCGTGGGCGCGGGCGAGGTCGAAGGCCGCGATCGCCTGCTCGGGCGTGCGCGGGAATGCGACGGCCAGGGGTGGGATGCGCGTTAGGCCGGCGTCGGAGGAGTAGCGCGCTCGCGTGCCGCTTGAGGCGTCGACGTCGATGAGTGCGCGCAGGTCCGTCAGGAAGCTCTCGCTCATGGTGCCAGTCTGTCACGCGGATGCGCCCGGGGCGGCGGGTATCCGGTGTGCGGATGGTCGCGCGAGGCCGTGGCCGGTTGGGGTGTGCGTGGGGGTTCGTGGCGCTGTCGGGAAAGGGGGGCGAGGAAGCGGGTGCCTGCGGCCCTGTAGATTACGCGGGTTCCGGGTCGTCGCGGAAGAGCTTGGGGAAGGGTGTCACGGGGACGGGCATGCGCTCCACGGGCGGCAGATGCGGGCTGACCGCGTGTTCGGAATGCGGGTAAATGCGGGGGGAGGAGTCTGCGTTCAGGCAGTAGGGTGACAGTTCGCGGCGCGTTTCATCGGACGCTGGAACCTGCAGCTCCGGCGCCGAATATTCAACGATACGCAGCTTATCCCTGCCCATTGAGTGTCACCCTGTTCTGTCTCATATGCTCAGCCGCGCAGTAGTCTAACCGGGTGGAAGATGCTGCGCCATCCGGATTCCGAGCGACATCTGTCATCGTACACGACATTGGTCCCAAGTCATCGGACAACTGAGGATAGTTGCTCAGCATGTGTCAGTGGCTAGCATTTCCCTTCGCCCGGGTTGCTGTCGGGACTGGTGTGTGCGCGTGCGACGGCGGCCCCGCCCGTGGGAGGCTGGGAGTGCCACTCAGCATGAGTTAGCGGTTGGAGGCCTTGTTTGTCCGCGCCTCCTTGAGCGCTGCCCACTCTTCGTCCGTCGTCTGGTTTCTGCCGGCGATGATGTTGGCGAAGTCCTGCGAGGTGCGGGTGCCCTCGATGGCCATGAGGGTACCGTTGACGTTGGTGAGGTCGCGCTCGAGAGAGGCGAGGTTGGTGATGGTCGTCGCGCGCATCGCCGTGACGGCTTCGTCCTCGGACTGGATGGTATTCAGGTCGTCCTGTTCGTCGTACCGGCATCGTGTCGTACTAGCGAACTATTCTACCGGCTTGAAAGACTGTGGGTACGGTGGATTTCGCGGGTGTGATGCCTCGTCGACGCCCGTAATATCGCCTGATAATTACGTGGTATCTACCGCAATGTGCCTGTGTCGTCCTAGCTTCTTTTGGAACGTATGAAACAATGGCCACGAGCGCCCCATACACGTGAAGGAAAGAGCGATGGCCCTGTTTGAGTTCGAGGATGGTCACCTCGTACCCGCTCAATTCGGATACCCGGTCGCCCAAGACCTGGGACCCGACCTCGTTGACGCTATCTGCCAGCAGGTCCTGCAGATCGTCTCGCGTCCGCTTTTCCCCGTGACCTGGCGCGACATGACCGGCCAGGACGATGAGGAAACGCCTCGCCTGACGGCCCTCGACGTGACCGGCCAGATCGTCTCCGTCGAAATCCTCAAAGAACTCGACTCCGAGACCCTCATTACTTCCCTGTCTCGACTGGCCGAGGTCGCCTCGATCTCCTGGTCGGATCTCGCCGCCGAGTACCCGTCCGGCCCCGAGGGCTTCCGCGCCGGTTGGGCGCAGTTCCGCGACTCGATGCCCCCTGCCGTCGGCCCGGGCCCCCGCCTGATCATGGTCGCGGGCGACATTGACCCCTCCGTGCGCCCCGCCCTGTCTGTGCTGGCGACCTCCGGCGTCGAGGTGCACCTCATGAACCTGCGCCAGATGTCCAACGGACGCCTCTTCCTCGATGTGAATGCGGTTGGTCCGCGCCTCTACGGCCACGCCCCGCAGCTCCTCGCCTCCGCCGCGGCAGCCCCTGAGTTGGCCGCCGCGACCGAGCAGCCGGCTCCCTTCGAGGAAAGCGTGCCCGCAGAGTCCGTGATCCCCGCGCCTCCCGCAGAGAGCGCCGAGGCCTCGAACGAGGAGGACTCGGAGACCCCCACGACGCGCCCCACGCCGAAGGTCGCCCCGCACCTGCGCGAGGTCTTCACCTACCCGATGGACGAGGAGCCCCCGGCTCCCTGGAAGCCCGCCGCCGAAGAGTCCTCCACTGAAGAGTCCTCCGACGAGCAGCCGTCCGACGAGGCCGTGGAAGCTTCGCGTGAAGAGGCAGAGCCGGGTGAGGAGCAAGCTGAATCCGAGTCTGACAACCGCGCGGATGGTGCCGACGAGTTCGAGGATGCCGAGGCCGAGCTGGCCGACGAGCTCCTCGATCACGAAGACAACGCCGCTGAGGCCCAGGAGCATGACGCCGCGGACGAGAACGCTGATGACGCGGCCGATGAGTCCGACGTCGACGCTCACGACGACGCCGATGCTTCCGCCGACGAGTCGCGCTCCGAGGAGTCCCACGAGCCGGCCACGGAGCCGCAGGCCGATGATCAGCCGGCCGACGAACCCCAGGTCGACGAGCAGCCGACCCCCGAGGAAGACAAGCCCCGCTGGGAGCGCCCCGCCCACATGAGCCGCCGCGCCACGCGCCGCGCTCGCGAGGAGTCGAGCGAACTCAACGATGGCGGTGCGACCGACGCGGCCACGGCCTCGTCCGTGGATCGCTCCGAAGAATCCCCCGAGGTTGCACAGGCACGCGCGGAGGGCCTGCCGGTCCTTGGCCGCGACGAGGCCGGACTGCGCACCCTTGCGGAGATTCTCGGCCAGGACACGCCCCTTGTGGCCCGCAGCGAACTCGGCCTGCCCGCCGACCTGGTGCTCGCCGCGAGCGGTGCCATCTCCGGCGCGGGCCTCACCTACCCGTCGCTGGACACCCTGCTCACCGCGCGCGGCCTCGGCCATATCGACGCGTGGGGCCAGGTGCGCATCGGCGACCGCCTGGGCCCGACCCTGGCGGAAGCCCTCGACGAGATCAACCGCGAGATCGTGCGCGAGTACGCGCAGGCTCCGCGCGGACAGCACTCCGCCAAGCACTGACGCGACCGCGGCGGGCGTCCACACAACGCGACGCACACGCACGAAGAGAGGCCCGGGATCACGCGATCCCGGGCCTCCTCGCTACCTGAGGCTCAGTGCACGAAAGCGTCCAGCCAGCCGCGCATCGTCGCGTACACGGCCTCGCGCACGGGAGCGTCCGACAGGACCAGATCGTGCTTGCCGGGGAAACGGGCGATCGTCACCAGGTCCGAGAGGCCCAAGCTCCGCTCGGCGATAACCGTGGGGTCCAGGACGGTGTCGGACGTGAAGACGCGTTCGCACCACTCCTCCTCGAAATAGGCCGACGTGGACACCATCGACAGGACCGGGCAGTTCAGGTGCACGCGCTTCTCGATCGTGTCGTGCCCAGCCATGATCGCCTCGAGCCACGAGGCGGGGACCGGGTAGGACTCGGGGCGCTTCCACTCCTGGATGATCGGCCAGCCGGCGACCGACGGGTCCTGCGCCGACAGCCCCTCCGGGATCGGCAGTTCCGAGGAGGCGCGCCCCGCGAGCGAGCGACCGTAGTGGCCGGTCCCGCCCGAAGGCACCTCCCACATGGGGTTGCGCGACGCGATGCGCCCGATGACGGGGGCCATCGCCCCGCGCCAGGCGGCCATCGACTGCATCTCCAGCCAGCCCGAGTTCAGGATCAGGCCGTCCAGGACGCCCGGGTGGCGGTGCGCCCACAGGGTCGCAATCAGGCCGCCCGTCGAGTGGCCCATGAGGACGATCGGCTCGTCCTCGCGCTCGGAACGGATGATCTCGATGGCCTCGCCGATCTCCTCGTCGTACACGGACAGGTCGTCGGCGTATCCGATCGTCTGGTGGGGGCGCAGGGACCGCCCGTACTTGCGCATGTCGAGCGCGTAGAACGCGGCGCCCGCGTCGACCAGCTGCTGCGCCATCTCGGTCTGGAAGAAGTAGTCGTTGCGCCCGTGCAGGTACAGGACCGTCATGCGGGCGCTCTTAGGTGGGGTCGCGCGCACCAGGGTCGCCACGCAGGGCCCCTCCGCGTCGTCGAGCAGCTCGATCGTGCGCGACTCGTACCCGTCGCCGAGGATGTCGGTGCGCCACTGAAGCCCGGGAGGGCCGTCCTCGCCCCACGGTGCCATGACGTCGCGCTCGGGGATCCCCTCGGGGGACGAGGCCGGGGTGTCCACCCCGGACAGCTCGGGCAGACCGCTCGTGTCTGGGATCGGCTCGTCGCCGGGTTCGGGATTGCTGGTAACGCTCATGGGGTCAGCATAACGCGCGAGGCCACCCCGGCCTCGTTGATGAGGAGGAGGAGACGGGGCGGCCTCGCGGAGAATGGGGCTCGATCAGGCGAAGGAGGACGCGCGCGAGGGGATGCGCTCGTTGAGGAACTCGTCGAGGAGGGCGGTCAGCTGGTCATGCTCGATGAGGAAGCCGTCGTGACCGTGGTCGGAGTGGATCTCGCGGTAGAACGCACCCGAAATTCCGGCGGCCATCTGCCAGACCTGCTCGGGGAAGAACAGGCGATCCGAGTCGACCGCGACGACGAGCGTGCGCGCGGTGACGGCCTTGAGGGCCTCGACGACGCCGCCGCGGTCGCGGCCCACGTCGTGGGAGAGCATCGTACGGCACAGCGCCACGTAGGAACCCGCGTCGAAGCGGCGCACGATCTTCTCACCGTGGTAGTCCAGGTAGGACTCCACCGCCAGGCGACCGCCGTGCAGCGGATCCTCGTCGTTCTGGGGGATGCGGCCGAAGCGCTCGTCCAGCTCCGAGGGGGAGCGGTAGGTCGTGTGCGCGATCTGGCGGGCGAGCGCAAGACCCGCATTCGGGCCGGGGCCCGCGTGGTAGTCGCCGCCGTGCCACGCTGGATCCAGCTCGATCGCGCGGATCTGCGTGTGGGTCCACGCGGCCTGATCGGCGGTCGTCTGCGCGCCCGAGGCCACGACCACGAGTCGGCGCACGCGCTCCGGGTAGCTGACCGCCCACTCGATGGCGCGGTGTCCGCCCAGTGACGCGCCCACGACGATGCTCCACTCGTCAATGCCGAGCAGGTCGGCCAGGCGGGACTCGGCGTAGACCTGGTCGCGCGTGGAAATCACGGGGAAGCGCGAGCCCCACGGCGTGCCGTCGGGAGCGAGGGACGCCGGGCCCGTGGAGCCCTGACAGCCGCCCAGCACGTTCGCGGCGACCACGTAGTAGCGGTCCGTGTCGATGATGCGCCCCGGCCCCACGATCTGCTCCCACCAGCCGGGGGTCGGCTGGCCGGGTGCCGCCTCGCCGCACACGTGCGCGTCGCCGGTCAGCGCGTGCAGGATGAGGACCGCGTTGGACGAGGCCTCGTCCAGCTCGCCCCACGTCTCGTAAGCGAGCGTCACGGAGGGCAGGATCTCGCCGTTCTCCAGGCGCTGAGCGCCCAGGTTCGCGAACTTGCGGAAGGCGACCGGGTCGCCCTCGCGCCACGCACCGGACGTGGGTGCGGGGGGCAGGTTGTGACGGCTCATGATGTCCTTCTTTCGCAGGGGTGCTTCGCTGTCGAGGGAGACGGGGGGAGGGGCAGCGGCGGCCTCGGAGCCTCAGGAGTGTGTGTATCCCCGAGGCCGCCGACGGGTCTGTTAGGCCGTGGCCGCGCGGGCCGCGTCGAAGCCGAGCTCCAGGTCGGCGAGGATGTCCTTGATGTTCTCCAGGCCGATCGACAGGCGCACGGTGCCGGGCGCGACGCCGGCCTTGACCAGCTCCTCTTCGGTCAGCTGTGAGTGCGTCGTCGACGCGGGGTGGATGACGAGGGACTTCGCGTCGCCGATGTTGGCGACCACGGGCAGGAGCTGCACGCCGTCCGCGAAGGCCCGGCCGGCCTCGTACCCGCCCTTGAGGACGAAGGAGAGCAGGCCGCCCGTGCCCAGCGGCGCGTACTTCTTGCCCAGCTCGTAGTAGGGGGAGGACTCCAGGCCCGCGTAGTTGACGGACTCGACATCCGGGTGGGCCTCGAGGAATCGGGCGACTGCCAGCGCGTTGGAGACGTGGCGCTCGATGCGCAGGGACAGTGTCTCGATGCCCTGCGAAATCAGGAACGCGTTGAAGGGGGAGGTGACGGCGCCCAGGTCACGGTTGATGAGCGTCTGGATGCGCAGCAGGAACGCCAGGTTCGCGCCCAGCGCGCCGCCCACGCCCAGGTCACGGGCGTAGACGAGGCCGTGGTAGGACTCGTCGGGCGCGTTGTACAGGGGGAAGCGCTCGGGCTGGGAGGCGAAGTCGAAGTTGCCCGAGTCGACGATCGCGCCCGCGATCGAGGTTCCGTGACCGCCCAGGTACTTGGTGGCCGAGTGGATGACGATGTCGGCGCCCCACTCGATCGGTCGGATCAGGTAGGGGGTGGCGACCGTGTTGTCGACGATGAGGGGCACGCCGACCTCGTGGGCGACCGTTGCGATCGGCTCGATGTCGAGGATGTCGCCCAGCGGGTTGGGGATGGTCTCGCCGTAGAAGGCGACCGTCTTGTCGTCGGCGAGCGCGCGCCAGGCCTCGGGGTCGAGGGGGTCTGCGACGAAGCGTGTCTCGATGCCCAGGCGTCCCAGCGTGTTCTTCAGTAGGGTGACGCTGCCGCCGTAGAGGGAGGGGGAGGCGACCACGTTGTTGCCGGCGACGGCCAGGGCGAGGATCGACAGGGCGGTCGCGGATTGGCCGGAGGAAACGAGGAGGCCGCCGACTCCGCCCTCGAGGGCCGCGATGCGGGCGCCGACGCCGTCGGTCGTCGGGTTGGTGAGGCGCGTGTAGATGGGGCCCAGCTCCTGCAGGGCGAAGCGGCTCGCTGCCTGCGCGGTGTCTTCAAAGGCGTAGGAGGAGGTCTGGTAGATGGGCAGCGCGGTCGCGCCGGTGGCGGGGTCGAGGTTGTATCCGGCGTGAATCTGCTTGGTTTCGAAGGACCAGTCGTTGGCGGTCATTGTGCGGCTCCTTAGGTGAGGGGTGGTTCGTCTCTGATTCCCCTCCGGCGGGCCGCAGATGCGGTGAAGTGAACATGCGTCGAGGCGCGTCCCGCTGTCGGGGGACTGCGCGGCAGTCGCTTGTGCTGACGCGCAGTCAGCGGCACATTCGACGGTTCATGCCTTCAATTGTTTGTCATCGACGAGGTCGGGGCGCGATGGTCCCGGATGGTGGACTTTTGTGACAGCTGCCGTCCGTCGGTCGAGTATGTGAGCAGGCTCATGATGGTGGTTGAAAATGTTATGAAAACGCAGGTATTTGTGCGGTAATCATGGTGCCGGTGTTACTTATGTTGCGATTGGTGCATGTGTGAAATTTGAGTTTTGTGGTGTGTTTGTTGCCAAGCGTGACGAAAGTGGATAGGCTCTTTCCCAGTACGCGCGCTCCGGCGCACCTAATTGGACGAGATGAGACAACGATGAGACGACGCGGAACCATTCGCACGGGCCTGATGGCTATCGCCGCCTGTGCCCTCCTCGTGCTGCCCCAGATGGCGCAAGCCGCCCCCTCTGAGGAAGAGATCGCTGCCGCCAAGGCCGCCGAAGAGGCTGCGAAGATGAGCGTCGCCCAGATTGAGGTCAAGCTCGCCGAAGTCAACGCCAGCGCCGCAACCGCGATGCAGAACGCGCAGATCGCGGGCGAAGACCTCAACGAAGCGAATATTGCGCTGCAAGAGGCGACCACAACCGCCAATCAGGCGTCGGCTGACGCGGACGCCGCCGAGGCTGCCTTCGAGGAAGGCAAGCAGCAGATCGCCTCCGTCGCACAGGCTGCCTACCGTAACGGTGGTGGCACGCTCGACGCGATCGCCCCCTACCTCGACTCCGACGGACTGCGCAGCGTCGAGACCAAGCAGGCCGGCATCAGCTCCTTCTCCTCCTCCGCCGAGGCGAAGATGCAGAACGTTACTGCACTCGAGCAGGTCGCCAAGGTGACCCGCGACGCCGCGAACACCGCGCTCGCCAACCAGAAGGCCGCCACGGACGAGGTGCAGAAGCGCACCGACGCCGCCAACCAGGCCGCGACCGCCGCCCAGAACGAGGCCGCGATCGTCGCCGCCCAGCGTGGCGCCTACGTGCAGGAGCTGGCCACCAAGCAGAACACGACCGTCGACCTCATCAACCAGCGTGAGGCCGCCCTCGAAGCCGAGCGTCAGGAAGCCGCGCGCGTCGCCGCCGAGCAGGCAGCCGCCGCTGCTGAAGCCCAGCGTCAGGCCGATGCCGCCGCAGCCGCCGAACGCCAGGCTGCCGCCGATTCCGCCGCCCAGGCCTCGTCCTCCTACGACGATGACGATGACGACGACTCCTCGTACTCGGCGCCGTCTTACTCTGCGCCCTCCTACTCCTACGAGGAGCCCTCGTACTCGGCGCCCTCCTACTCCGGCGGCGGCGCTGACACGGCCATTGCGACCGCGAAGAGCTACCTCGGCGTTCCCTACGTGTGGGGCGGCGAATCCTACGGTGGCGTGGACTGCTCCGGCCTGACCATGCTCGCCTGGGAGAGCGCCGGCGTCGACCTGCCGCACCTCTCCCGCGCCCAGTACAGCTACGGCACGCACGTGCCGATCGGCTCCATGGAGGCCGGCGACCTGATCTTCTGGTCCTCCAACGGCACCCAGTCCGGCATCTACCACGTCGCCATCTACCTGGGCGGCGGCCAGATGATCGAGGCTCCCACCTTCGGCGTGCCCGTGCGCATCACCGGCGTGTACAGCTGGGGCTCGATCATGCCCTACGCCGTGAGGCTCTGAGCCGCATCGTTGCTTGACGAGCCGAGGGCCGCGCAGACTGTGTGTCTGCGCGGCCCTCGGCCTTGGTGCGTTGTGTGCGTTGGTCTGCTGACCTGCCCCGGCCTCGTTCCTGGTGTGCCGACCTGCCCCGATGGGGAACCCGCGAGCGCGCTTGCGGGAGCGCGTGGCTAACATGAACGGCATGAGTGCACCCACCGTCGACACGAACACCCACCAGATCGGTGCCACCTCCACGGTCCCGCGCGTCGTCAAGCCGTGGCCCGCGTACGGGTACACCCTGTTCCTCTGGTTCTGCGTGGTGTCTCCTGCGTGGGGGTTCATTGGTTTCCTCAGTAGGGATAACTGGACGCGGTGGGCATTCCAGTTGAGTCAGGTGCGAGTGATCATTGCGGCCATCGCTGTCCTCGCGTTCCTCCCCATCGTCCGGGCGGCGTTCGGTCGTTTCATCCTCGACCTGATTCGCCGGATCAAGCCGATGCGCAGCGGCAAGCACGCGACGGAAGCCCACCCCGGCACCATGTTCCTGGGGGTCGTGGCCTCGCTCGTGGTGCTTGGACTGGTTGGTCTGGTCGCGTGGGGCATGTGTGGTCAGGCTGCCCTCGACTGGCGCGATGGTCCGGTGACCCGCGAGGGCGTCACGTGCACCGCCATGAATCCCGAGGAGCGTGACGATAGGCCGGCCGTGCACATCGAGCTGACTGAGGAAGGTGGGGTCGTGCGCGCCTACGACCTGCTCCAATACGAGCTCGATCGCCACGCCGAGAAGGGCACGCCCCTGTATGCCACTATCGTCGAGGCCTGCCAGGCCCCCGGCACGCAGATCGGGATCAGCATCTACGACCGCACGGGCATCATCGTCGACGCCTGGAAGAAGTAGCGCGTAAAGCGAGGTTATAGGGCACTACGTGTTGCTGTGTGGTGCTGGTTGTTGCTTGTGGACCCGCAGGTTTTCTGGGCGCCGGGCCCGGCGGTTCCTCCGGTGCCCTTCATGCCGGTGGCGGTGGGGGTTTTGCAGCATTAGAAGCTGGCTGGCGGCGTGTCGCCGGCGTGTCGTGGTTCTAATGACGTCATTTCCCCCGTTTGGTGACAGAGCGAGCGTCGCTTTTGTCGGTGTGGTGCCCACAGTGCAGACCACCTCGGCGAAAAGTGCTGAAAATGGGCGGTTGTGGGCGAGGTGGTCTGCGTTTTGGGCACAAGTGTTTCTCGCGGTGTGTGTTGTTCGTACGTAAGCCCTTGAGTATGCGCGTTGACCCCTTGATGCGCACGTTAACCCTTAGATGTGCATGTGGGCGGCGATGCCCACGCGCATGACATCGGGTTAACGTGCGGGTTGTAGGGCCCAGGTGCAGGTCATTGGGCCCACGTGCGAGTGAGAGGGACCAGGTGTGAAATCGCGGGGCTGGACATGGCTTCAGGGCCCGCGGGCGCCGCAGCCTGGCCCTGTCGACCAGGTGGCCCGGTTGTCTGAAACCATCGTCGCCTTTGCTTGCTGGTACCCGTGTGGGATTGAAACCGCCATCGCCTTTGCGGGTGAGAAATGAGCGTTTTTAGTGCGGTTTTCGGGTGCAGAGGTGATGGTGGTTTCAACGGTCCCTTGTTGGGGGTGTGCAGAGGTGTTGTCGGTTTCAATGTCGCTATGTTGTCGCGCCTCGTGCGCGACATTCTTCGCGCTGATCGGCCTGATGTGGGTGCGAGCGCGAAAAAGTTCGCCCTGCGGCACTGTGGTCATCGTGTAGGCGCGAAAAAGTTCGCCCAGCACACGAAAAATGGCCCAAAATGGGGGTTTTATGGCGCGCTGGGCGAGTTTTTTCGCGGACCAGCAGTCGTGGGATCCCGCCGGGCGAGTTTGTTGCGCCGTGTGCCTGGCAGTCGGGCCCTTCTGTTGACAGTGTTAACCCTTTAATGCGCAGCTAAACCCTACTGGTGGCATGGTGGGCAGCCCGCCCAGGCCACCACCTATCGGGTTAACGTGCGAATTGAAGGGGGCCGCGCGGACGCAAGTCCGCGCGGCCCCCTCGCAAGCAGTCAGCTCAGTGCTCGCCCTCGTGCTCCTTCAGGCGCTCGTAGGAGCGGCGAATCTCGGCCTCGGCCTCTTCGCGACCCACCCAGTGGGCGCCCTCGACGCTCTTGCCGGGCTCGAGGTCCTTGTAGACCTCGAAGAAGTGCTGGATTTCCAGGCGGTGGAACTCCGACACGTCGTCGATCTCGGTACGCCAGGAGGCGCGCTGGTCCGAGGCAGGAACGCACAGGACCTTGTCGTCGCCGCCCTTCTCGTCGCGCATGCGGAACATGCCGAGCGCGCGGCAGCGGATCACGCAGCCGGGGAAGGTGGGTTCCTCGAGGAGGACCAGGGCGTCCAGCGGGTCGCCGTCCTCGCCCAGGGTGTCGTCGATGAAGCCGTAGTCATCCGGGTAACGGGTGGACGTGAAGAGCATGCGGTCCAGGCGGATACGGCCCGTCACGTGGTCGATCTCGTACTTGTTTCGATTCCCCTTGGGGATCTCGATGGTCACGTCAAATTCCATGGCCGCGCCTTCCTCGTTAGCCCCGAAACTCGGGGGTCCAGTTGGTTGTGTCGGCGCATGGACGGGTACTGTAGGTACCGAAGTAACCACGAAGGGAAATCCATGCATCGCACGTCTATGGGGGCCATTGTAAGCGCTAGCGCCGCACTCGTGGCGACGGCGGCGCTGGTGGGTGCCGGTTGTTCGACGCAAACGGCCACTCCGGCGGACGCTCCCACGGCCTCGACGCTTGAACCCGCAGCGATTTCCGGTGATGCGAAGGGCGGTGGGAACCCGGTTTCCGCCGAGGATGTCCAGGCGCTGTGGGCGCCGGTCGCGGCAGCCGCGGCTGAGGGCGGCTACACGGCGTGGGGCACGGTTGTCGACGCGCAGACCGGTGAGGTCCTCCTGGATGCGGCCGCCGCCACCCCTCACACGCCCGCCTCGACGACGAAGACCCTTGCGGCTTTCTCCGCGCTGCACCACCTGGATCCGACGGCGACGCTGACGACCAGCGCGCTCCTGGGCGCCGACAACCAGACCCTCTACCTGGATTCGGAGGGCGACCTGCTCCTGGGGATTGGCACCTCCGACGAGGTTGAGGTCTCGGGCCGCGCGGGCCTGCAGACCCTCGCGAAGGACACGGCCGCGGCCCTGGCGCAGCGCGGCATCACCTCCGTGACCCTGAATTGGCGTGGCACTCTCTTCGAGGGCGCCTCGCACCTGTCCTCCTGGGACGCGCAGGAAGTCGGCTCCTACGAGGGCCACGTCGGCCCCATGGCGATCGACGCCGGACGCACCTACGAGGGCGCCAACGCTTTCTTCTCGGACGCGCCGGGACGCGTCGCCGAGGTCTTCTCGCAGGCCCTCGGCGCGGAGGGGATCTCCGCGACCCTCGGCGAGGCCGGGGATCCGCCCGCGGGAGCGGGAGCTGTGGCCCAGGTGAGCTCGGCGACGATGGGGGAGCAGCTGCGCTGGATGCTCGCCCACTCGGATAACACCCTCGCCGACCAGTATTGCCGTTTCGCCGCGCGCGCGGCGGGAGCCCCCTCGACCTATGAGGGCGCCACCGAGACGGTGCGCAAGACCCTGACCGAGGCCGGTGTGCCCACGGAGGGCCTGACCCTCGAGGACTGCTCGGGCCTGTCCAGCAACGACAAGATCAGCGCAAACACCCTCGTCGGTGTCCTCAAGGCCTCGTACGAGGGCACGGGCACCGAGGCGAACACGATGCGCCTCCTGCCGTGGGCGGGCCTGGTGGGAACGCTCTCCAAGCGCATGACTGAGGAGCCCGCGGTCGGAAACGTGCAGGCGAAGACGGGCGCTCTTCAGGAGGTCACCTCCCTGTCCGGGTCCGTCATGACGAAGAGCGGGCGCGTCCTCCTTGTGTCGATCGGTCACGACAACGTCACCGAGGGCGCCTACGCCACGCGCGGCCACCTCGACGCCTTCGAGGAGGGCCTCGCCGGGCTAGACTGAGGCCATGGATATGCCGTTTGGCCCGCGCAACGTCGCGGGAGTTCTCGCTTCGTTGTCCTACGCGGGGCCCTCGGCCTCTCGCGTGGGTGCCTCCGCCGTCGTGGCGCGCCTGCGCCGCTCGGTCGCATGGTCGGATCGCCGGCTCGCCGAGCTGTCCACCCTGCCCGAGGCCTCCGAGAAGGTGGCCGGCTCCCCGACCCTCGTCGTCGACCGCCGTGGCCTGATTCGTTCGGTCGGCTCGCTCCTGGAGAGTTTCGAAGACACGCGCACGCCCAAGGTCTTGGCCGCCGAGGCCGTCATCCTGCGCGCCCTGGCCAAGGACGCGACGGGCATCTGGGACGTGCGTTCCGGCCGCCGGATCCTTGTGGCCCCTAACGTGCTCGCCGATGCGCAGCGCTACGCCCTGGACCAGACGGACTGGTGCCGCTGGGTCTCCCTGTGCACGGGTCTGCGCGGCGTCCACCTCACTCACGCCCCCCACCTCGTCCCCTACATCGCCGACCTGATGCGCTCCCTGCCCGAACGCAGCGACGAACTCGTGCGCATCGTCCTGCTCCTGGACGCCCTGCCCACCGCGGAGATGGAGGTCCTCACGCCCCGCGACCTGCCCTCGATCCAGTGGCTGCGCACCCACCGCGCACACGCCGGGGGCGTCGGCCTGGTGCGCGCGTGCGCGGCCGCCGGAATGCCCCTGGCCGGGGTCGAGGCCCTGCAGGCACAGACCGAAGGATTTGCGCGCACCGTCGTGCGTGAGGGCGCGATCGCGCAGCTTCTGTCCAGCATCGAGGCCCTGCCGAGCGCCCGCGAGTACGCGGAGCCGACAGCGTGGCTGGCGCGTGTGCGCTGACGCATCCCGCCTCGTGGGCGCAAACCCGCGCGGCTCTCTGCGCGCCTGCTCCCTGGCGGTGCGCGCTTCTCTGACCTCCTTCATCGACGAGGCCGGGGCCCCTCCCGCTCTCGTCGTCGGCCTGTCGGGGGGCGCGGATTCGCTGGCGCTGGCGCTCACGACGATCGACGTGGCGGCGCGCGCGGGAATCCCGGTTGTGACGGTGACCGTCGACCACGGGCTGCGCGCGGGCAGCGGCGAGGAGGCTCGCCGCGTCGCGGATCTGGCTGCCTCCCTGGGGGCGCGTGCCGTCGTTGAGACCGTGTCGGTGGAGGGCCCGGGAGGGCCCGAAGGCTCAGCCCGCGACGCCCGCCGAGCCGCCCTGCGAGCGGTCGCCCAGCGTGAGGGGGCCCCGATCCTCCTCGGCCACACGATGGACGACCAGGCTGAAACGGTCCTCCTGCGCCTCGCGCGCGGCTCTGGCCCCTCGTCCCTGCGGGCCATCGCCCCCGTCTCGCGCGACGATGATGGGGTGACGTGGCTGCGCCCCCTCCTCGGGCTGCGGCGAACGGACACGGAGCAGGCGTGCGCCCAGGCGGGCCTCGCCCCGCTTCAGGACCCGACCAACGACATCGACGGGCCGTGGCGCGCCGCGGACGGCAGCCCCCTGCGCCGCTCGGCACTGCGCCACGCCGCGATCCCCGCCCTGGCCTCGGCTCTGGGGGTGGACCCGGTTCCCGCTCTGGCCCGCACGGCCGCCCTGTGCGCTGCCGACGACGACGCGCTCACCCAGTGGGCGAGCGCGCTCGCGGCCTCGGCGACGCCGGGGGAGGAACACGACTCCGAGACGGGACACCCGTCCCTGGCGGTGTCCGCCCTGCTGGGCGCCCCCCGAGCGGTGCGCACCCGGGCGCTGCGCGAGGCCGCCCGCGCAGCCGGAATTCGCGCGTTGTCTAGCGCCCATGTGGACGCCCTCGACGACCTCGTGGTCGCGTGGCGCGGCCAGGGGCCCATCGACCTGCCCGGAGGCATCGCCTCACGTGTTGGACGCGGCGCGCACGCGCGCATCGCTTTCGTCGCGCGCGAGGTGGGCGACCCGACGGCCCCAGACCGCGACTAAACAGCGGGAATACGCCGCGATAGCCCCCACCGGAGCGGCCCGGCACTGCCTGCGCGATCACAGGATGTTGCGCTGACAGTGAGAATCTCGTCCTTCCTGGAACAGGCGAGCGTTTGTGTGGCACGCTTATAGTGGAATCGCTCGCGTAGCATCGATACGAAAAGAGGACACGGTGGACGCCACCGATATGGGTAACGACCTGAAAGAAATCCTGGTCACCGCCGAGGATATGGACCGTCGGCTCGCCGAAATGGCTGAGCAGATCGACCGCGACTACGCGGGCGAAGAACTGCTGATCGTCGGCGTCCTGCGCGGCGCCGTCATGGTCATGGCGGACCTGTCCCGCAAGCTGCACACCCCCCTCGAGATGGACTGGATGGCCGTGTCCTCCTACGGTTCCGGTACCAAGACCTCGGGCGTTGTGCGCATCCTGAAGGACCTCGACCAGGACGTGGCCGGACGCCACGTGCTCATCGTCGAGGACATCATCGATTCGGGCCTGACCCTGTCCTGGCTGCAGGCGAACCTGCTCGGACGAGGCGCTGCCTCCGTCAAGATCGCGACCGCGCTGCGTAAGCCGGAGGCCGCCAAGGTCGACGTGGACGTTGCCTACGTGGGCTTCGACATTCCCGACGAGTTCGTCGTCGGTTACGGCCTGGATTACGCGGAAAAGTACCGTAATTTGCCTTTCGTCGGCACGCTGCAGCCGCACGTCTACAACAACTGAGAACGCATACCTGTAGGGGACCCACGTGAACGAGAAGATCAAGAACAAACGCCCCAGCCTGGGGTGGGTGATGGTTCCGCTCATCATGCTGCTTGCCGGCGGCTGGTTCATGTGGGGCTTCTTCGCCCCTCGTGCCGTGACGACGTCCGAGGGCCTCGCGCTCATCTCGGGCGACACGGTCGAGCGGGTGGTCCTCAACGAGGGCACCCAGCAGGTGAACCTGACGCTGACGGAAAACTACGTCCACCAGAGCACCGGTGGCGACGATAAGACCGTTGATCTGGGCAAGGACGTGTACTTCACGTACTCCTACGTGCAGACCAAGGACATCCTGGACACGGTGGCCGACAAGGCTCCCGCGAAGGGCTGGAACGCGGTGCGTCCCCAGTCTGGCATCCTCGGCGGTGTCGTTCAGCTGCTGATCTCGCTGGTGATCCTGGGTGTCGCCTTCTACTTCATCATGCGCTCCATGTCGGGCTCACGGATGATGGGCGGCTTCACGCAGTCGCGCGCCAAGGAATTCAACCAGGAGCGCCCGGACGTCACCTTCGCGGACGTCGCCGGTGAGGACGAGGCCGTGGAGGAGCTCGAGGAAATCCGCGAGTTCCTGGCCTCCCCGGATAAGTTCCACAAGGTGGGTGCGCGCATCCCGCGCGGCGTCCTGCTCTACGGTCCTCCCGGAACGGGTAAGACCCTCCTCGCCAAGGCCGTCGCCGGCGAGGCGAACGCCCCCTTCTTCTCGATCTCCGGTTCGGAGTTCATGGAGCTGTACGTCGGCGTGGGTGCCTCCCGCGTGCGTGAGCTCTTCGAGCGCGCCAAGAAGAACGCGCCGGCCATCATCTTCGTCGACGAGATTGACGCCGTGGGTCGCCACCGCGGCAGCGGCATCGGCGGCGGCAACGACGAGCGCGAGCAGACGCTCAACCAGCTCCTCGTCGAGATGGACGGTTTCGACGAGCGCGCCAACATCATCCTGATCGCGGCGACCAACCGCCCCGACATCCTCGATCCGGCTCTGCTGCGCCCCGGGCGTTTCGACCGCCAGATCGCCGTCGAGGCCCCCGACCTGAAGGGCCGCGAGGCCATCCTGAAGGTCCACGCGCAGGGCAAGCCCCTCACCGAGCAGGTCGACCTGCGCCAGATCGCCAAGCGCACGCCCGGCTTCACGGGCGCCGACCTGGCGAACGTCCTCAACGAGGCCGCGCTGCTCACCGCGCGCTCGAACATGCAGTTCATCGATGAGCGCGCCATCGACGAGGCCATCGACCGCGTGATTGCGGGCCCGCAGAAGCGCACCCGTGTCATGAACGACCACGACAAGGCCGTGACCGCCTACCACGAGGCCGGCCACGCCCTGGCCGCCGCCGCCCTGAACTACACGGATCCGGTCACGAAGGTGACGATCCTGCCGCGCGGCCGCGCCCTGGGCTACACGATGGTCATGCCCACCGAGGATCGCTTCAACAAGACCCGCAACCAGCTCCTCGACGATCTGGTCTACGGCATGGGCGGCCGCGTCGCCGAGGAGATCGTGTTCCGCGACCCGTCGACCGGCCCCGCTAACGACATCCAGCAGGCCACGAAGACGGCCCGCGCCATGGTCACCGACTACGGCATGAGCGACCGCATCGGCATGGTCAAGCTGGGCGACGCCGACACCGAGGCCTTTGGGCACGGTAGCGGCGAGGGCCCGCGCGCCTTCTCCGACGAGACGGCCGCGATCATCGACGAGGAGGTGCGTCGCCTCCTCGACAACGCGATGCGCGAGGCGTGGCGGATCCTGTCGGAAAACCGCGCGGTTCTGGACACGCTGGCCTCGCGCCTGCTCGAGGAGGAGACCCTCGACGAGGCGCAGCTCGCGGAGATCTTCAAGGACGTCGTGAAGGCCCCCGAGCGTCCCGTGTGGAACTACCAGTCCGACGCCGCGGTTCCGGGTGTCCTCCTGGGCAACCCGGTCGGCGTGGGGTCGGCCGAGGCCTCGGCCACCTCCGAGGTGTCGTTTGAGGCCCCCTCGATCGACGTCTCCGACGTGATGGACACCCAGACGAACGAGGGAGAGGAGCAGGCGTGACCTACGATCCCGCTGGCGTCGAGAAGGCGTCGCGCGACCTGCTCGTCGCAATCGGTGAAGACCCCGAGCGCGAGGGCCTTGTCGGCACCCCCGACCGCATGGCGCGCGCGTGGCGTGAGATGTGCAAGGGCCTGACCGAGGACCCGCGCGAGCACCTGCGCACCCAGTTCCACGCCGGCACCGACGAGCTGGTCCTGGTCCGCGACATCACATTCTTCTCGGTGTGCGAGCACCACCTGCTGCCCTTCTACGGCCGCGCCCACGTGGGCTACATCCCGCGCGGCGGCGTCGTGACTGGCCTGTCCAAGCTGGCCCGCGTGGTCGAAGGCTACGCGCGCCGCCCCCAGGTCCAGGAGCGCTTGACTGCCCAGGTCGCTGACGCGATCGATGAGATCCTGGATCCCCAGGGCGTCATCGTCGTCATCGAGGCCGAGCACATGTGCATGTCGATGCGCGGCATCTCCAAGCCGGGTTCCTCGACCGTGACCAGCGCGCTGCGCGGCATCATGAGCGACGGTGCGACCCGCGCCGAGATGATGGCCCTCGTCCTGTCCGGGAGCCGATGACGTGAGCGCCCTGCCCCTGCCCGCCGCCCCGGCCTCGTTCCCGGTTCCGCCGCCCCCGGCTCTACCGGGCGGCCTGAGCCTGCCCAGAGGGCGGACGGCGATCATGGGCATCCTCAACGTCACCCCGGATTCTTTCTCGGACGGGGGACGCTACACGGACGTGGCCGCCGCTCTGCGCCATGCGCGGGAGATGGTGGCCGCCGGAGCGGACCTTATCGACGTGGGCGGGGAGTCGACCGGCCCGAATTCGACGCGCATCAGCGCGGACGAGGAGTGGGCGCGCATCTGCGCCATCGTCGAGTCCCTGGCCGCCGACGGCGTCATCGTGTCGGTGGATACGCTGCACGCGTCGACGGCCCGCGAGGCCGCGCGCGCGGGTGCGGCGATTATCAACGACGTGAGCGGCGGGCGCTGGGATCCCGAGATGAACGCGGCTGTCGCGCAGTCGGGCTGCGCGTACGTCGTTCAGCACTACCGCGCGCTGCCGGGCATGCCGGAGGAGCACTTCGACTACGGGGATGACCTCGTGGGCACGCTCATCGAGCGCGTGGGGTCCCAGGTTCAAGACGCTATTGATGCTGGTGTGACAGCTGATAAAATTGTGGTTGACCCGGGCCTCGGCTTCTCGCTGACGGGCGACCAGTGCTGGCAGATCCTGCGCGAACTGCCGCGCTTCGCGCAGGGCGGATACCCCGTCCTCGTCGGCGCGTCTCGCAAGCGTTTCGTCAAGGCCCTCGGGGGCGACGTGGACGCGGACAGCGCGGCCATTGCCGCCCACTGCGCGGCTGTCGGTGCGTGGGCCGTTCGGGTCCACGACGTAGCAGCCACCGTGGCAGCCATCGCCCGAAAGGAGAACGACGTTGAGTAGTTGAGTAGTCGACGCGTCATCATCGCCCTGAAAGGACTCGGGGCGCTGGCCAACCACGGCGTCTACGACTTCGAGCGCGACCGCAACCAGCGCTTCAGCGCGGACATCGTCATGTGGGTCGAGACCGCCGGCGCCGCCGACGACATCGCCGCCACCGTCTCCTACGCTGACATCGCCGACGAGGCCATGGCCGTCCTCACCGGCACCGCCGTCGACCTCATCGAGACCCTCGCCGAAACCATCGCCTCGCGCGTCATGAGCCACGAGGGCGTCGTTGGCACCGAGGTCACCGTCCACAAGCCCGACGCCCCCATCGACCACCCCTTCGCTGACGTGTCCGTGACCGTGCGAGCGGGCCAGACTGACGCGATGCCCCTGTCGCTGTCCCTCAAGGGCATTTACGAGGCCGAGGACGGCTCCGTCCTCACCGGCGAGATCGAGGCCTATGGCCACGCCCAGGCCCCCAGCCCCGCCGAGCAGGAACAGAGCGGTGCCCTGCCCACGCGCCGCGATGTGCAGGCTGCACACGCCGCGCCCGTCCATGACGCAAGGCGCCCCGAGCACCTGCGCTCGCGCCGCGTCGTCCTGGCGATCGGCGGCAACCTCGGGGACGTGCCCGTGACCCTCATGCACACGGTCGAGGCCCTGTCCTACATGGAGGGCTTCCAGATCGACGACGTCTCGCCGATCATGCGCACCAAGCCCGTGCTGGCCCCCGGCCAAGCCCCCCAGCCCGACTACTGGAACGCCGTCGTCGTCGGCTCCGCGATCGCGACCCCCGACGAGCTGTTCGCCCAGACCAGCCGCATCGAGCGCGAGCTGGGACGCGAGCGCCACGAGCGCTGGGGCGCGCGCACCGTCGACATCGACATCATTCAGATCGAGGGCCTGGCCTCCTCCGACCCGGTCCTCACTCTGCCGCACCCGCGCGCCAAGGAACGCGCCTTCGTTCTGGCGCCCTGGCTCCTGTGCGAGCCCGACGCCGTCCTCGAGGGCGTGGGTCGCGTGTCCGACCTGCTGGCCGACACCCCCGACCGTGAGGGCATCATCGACGCCGTCGACGACTGGCTGGAGGACCCCGCGGCCGTCATGGCCGACTCCGACCAGCTCCTCGCCCAGCGCGCAGAGCAGGCCAGCGCAGACATGCGCGAGCTCATCGAGGCCCTAACCGGCGAGATCAGCCAGGTCAGTGACCTCGTCACCCGGCCGGGCGAGCCCGCCGAGCCGGTGGAGATTCCCGCCGCCCACACGGTGATCGAGGACTCCGGCGACGACGTTGAGGAGGCCGCAGACTCCGAGTCGGCCCACGAGCAGGCCGAGGAACCCGAGGCTGCCCCCGTCTCCGCCGACGAGGCCCCCGCCCCTCGTGCCAGCATCTGGGGCCGCCTGTCCGCCGCCCAGGCTTCGCACGAGGCCGTGAGCACCGACGAGCATGAGGCCAGTGAGCCAGAGCTCGACGAACCCGACGCAGCCCCGCAGGCCGCAGCGCCGCAGGGCGAAGCCCCCGCGGACGAGGCCGTGACCGCCCCGGCGGTGCCCGGCCCGCCCCACCGCCAGCGCCGCCGCCGCGCGGACGAAGCCAAGGCCTCGTCGCGCCCGTCCTGGCACCCCGTGTCCTCCGTGCCCGCCGACTCTGCGGCCGGTCGCATGACCCGCAAGATCGGCACCGGCACCTACAAGCCGAGCGGGACCGAAAAGCCCCGCTGGGCCCCCGTGTTCGAGTCCAAGCGCGAAGAGTCCCGCTCCAAGATCGCGCTGCCCGACTGGAACTTCTCCGTGGGCACCTCCCACGACGTGCGCGTCGTCGACGACCGCTCTGGCCTGGGGCGCGACGATGAGGCCCCCAAGGCCACCGTGCACGCCGACGGGCGTTCCACCATCCTCGCCCCCGGGCTGCCCGACAACACCCCCGTCGGCCCCATCCCCGAGGAAGAGGCCACTCAGACCGGCATCCTGCGCCGCGTTGTCGTGCGGCCCACGATGACGGGTGCGATCCCCATCGTCAAGAGGCGTTAAATGAAACCCCTGTCGATCACCTGGGTGACGCTGGTCGGCTTCGTCTGTGCCCTTCTCAGCTTCCTCGGCTTCTTCGCGCACATGCGCGCGGGAGGCACCCCCATGATCGTCACGCCCGGCCCGGCTGTCGTCTTCGCGGTCGCGACCGCGCTCCTCATCTGGTCCGGCCTGGCTGTGCGCCGCCTGCGCGCGAACAAGGACACGTGGATCGACGCGATTGGCGCGATGCGGGTCGCCGTGTTCGCCAGGGCCAGCGCGATCGTCGGGAGCGCGCTCGCCGGCGTCCTCATCGGTGTCATGATCGTGTCCCTCACGCAGCTCGAGGCCTCGGCGATGGTCGCCAACGCGATTGCCTCGGGCCTCAGCGGCCTCGTCGGCCTCGTCTGGATTATCGTCGCTCTCGTCGTGGAACGCTGGTGCGTCATCAACCCGGACGACGATGGATCATCGAGCTCGCACAAGCGCAGCGCCGCCGCCTAAACAGCGCGTGTGGGAGTCCTCTCGCGCGCGAAAGTGAGCCCGCCCCGAGCGTTAGTCGCGCCCCGATGGCGCGGGCCGGTATCGTGGACGCGTGGCTGACCAGCGTAAGAATTCCCCCAGGCGACCCTCGTCCCGTCGCTCCGCGTCCGCATCCGGACGCGTCGGCGACCGCGCCTCCCGAGCCGCAACGGGCGGTCGGGGAGCCTCGACGCGCGCGGCGTCTTCCGCCGGCGCCTCGGCGGCCAAGCGGGGGAGTGGGGCAGGCGCGCGTCGGCCCAAGAAGGCCCCCTCGGGCGGCGGACGTCCGCCTGTGAATCTGTGGCCCCGGCGCATCATCACTGGCGTGGGCCTGCTCCTCATCATCGTGCTCATCGTGTGGGGTATCGTCGCCGCCGTGCGCGCTATCGCGGGAGCCTTCAGCGCCGATCCTGAGCCTCAGTCGACCCCGCAGTCCGTCGTCCAGTCCGGGGCCCTCGACGCCTCCGGATACACGCTCAAGGGCGGCCAGGAGGCGACCGCCGACGGCCTGCTCACCGACGGCACGACGATCGACATTCCCGCCTGCCTGGACCGCGACATCACGGCCACCGCGAAGGCGAGCCCCGTGGCTTCTGGTTCCGCCATGCCCGTGACGCTCACGCTGGAAAACCGCGGCTCGGTCGCCTGCTCGACGTCGCTGACGCGCTTCAACCTGGCGGTGACCACCGGCGACCACCAGGTCTACGACTCCTCGCGCTGCGCCGACAGCCAGCAGTCCTCGACGACGCTGCTGCTGCGCCCGGGCGGCACCTGGTCCGGCGCGCTGCGCTGGGATGGATACGTCTACACGAACGGCTGCACGGCTCCCGCGGGCGGCGCGAGCGCGGCCGCGGCGGGCACCTACAAGGTGGCCGTCACGATGGGCACGCGCGAAGTTGGTTCGACCGTCGTCGACGTGACGCCGGCGCCCACCCCCGCGCCCCAGTCGGGCGCCCAGTCCGGCGCCCAGTCGGGCCGCTAAAGGCTAAGAGCCGGCGAGCGGCTACCAGCCGACGATGCCGGCGCTCACGGCCTGGGCCTGGTGGGCCAGGTTCTCCGTGATGAGTTTCGCCCGGTAGGGGCCGATCCCCTCGAGCTCCTCCAGGTCCGCGATGGTGGCCGCGCGCAGCTGCGGCAGCGAGTTGAAGTGCGCCGACACGACCTTGATGGCGCTCCACGACAGGTGCGGAACCAGGGACAGGGCGCGCACGCCGCGCGGCGTGATCTCGCGATCCAGGTCCGCGACCTCGTATACGTCCAGGCCGAGGATGTTCGAAATCGCGGTGAGATCCACGATGCGCTCGGAGCCGAGCGAGGACAGCTCGGCCTCGACGCGGGCCAGGTCGTCCGGGTTCGCGATGTAGTCGCGCATGACGAGGGCGCGCTCGGACGCGGAGCCGCGCACGAGGTCCTCGACCTGCAGGGCCAGCAGGCGGCCCTCCGAGCCCAGCTCCTCGAGGTATTCCGTGATCTCGGAGGTGATGCGCCGGATCATTTCCATGCGCTGCATGACGGTGGCGACGTCGCGCACTGTTGCGCTGTCGCGCATTTCCAGGATCGTGAGGGTCTGCAGAACCTCGTCGAGGCGCTGGCTGTAGCGGTCGAGCGTGTCGACAGCGAGATTTGCGCGCGAGAGCAGAGCCTCGGGCTCCTCCACCAGGCGATGCTCGGAGCCCACGTAGATGGAGATCATGCGCATGGACGCGGACAGCGACAGGACCGGCAGGTGGGTCTGTCGGGCGGTGCGCTGCGCGGTGCGGTGACGCATACCCGACTCGTCCGTGGGGATCGTCGGGTCCGGGAAGAGCTGCACGTTCGCCTTGCGGATGCGCCACTGGTCGGGATCGATGATGACCGCACCGTCCATCTTGCACAGCTCGCGCAGGCGCGCGGCCGTGAAAGCGACGTCGAGGTCGAAGCCGCCCGAGCACATGGCCTGCACTTCCGGGGTGTACCCCAGGACGATGAGAGCACCCGTGTGGGAGCGCTGGATTCGTTCCAGTCCCTCTCGCAGAGGCGTGCCGGGCGCGACTGCGCGCAGTGCGTCACGAAGGATCGCTGCATCGGACGTCAATGTGATTCCCTCCCAGAACAGTCGGTGTGATTCCTATTATTGCGAGTCCGCGGGGAAAGCGACACGAATAGCCGTCGCCAGATCCGACACAGTAAACACGGTGATGCCGTCGACTCCCGACAGGTCCTCGCTGCCCTGAGCGGGCACGATCGCACTAGAGAAGCCCAGGCGCGCGGCCTCGGCGAGGCGGCGCTGGGTGCCCGTGCAGGCGCGTACCTCGCCCGTCAGCGAGATCTCTCCGACCGCGACGAGGTCGGGGCGCGGGGGAGTGCCCTTGAGCGAGGACACGATGGAGATGGCCATCGCCAGGTCGATCGCGGGCTCGACCGTGCGCGCTCCGCCGACCGTGGAGACGTAGACGTCGGCCCCCGACGTGTCCGCGCCGATGCGGGCCTGCAGGACCGCGAGGATCATGGCGACGCGCGCGTGGTCCACGCCCGAGGTCGTGCGCCGGGGCGAGCCGCCCGACGAGGGGGCGACGAGGGACTGGATCTCCGTGGGCAGCGGGCGGCGTCCCTCCAGAGAAACGGCCGCGCACGTGCCGGGCACGCCGCGCGTCGTGCGCGACAGGAACAGGCCGGACGGATCGGCGAGGCCGTAGATACCCGAGTCAGTCAGCTCGAAGCAGCCGACCTCGTCGGTGGGGCCGTAGCGGTTTTTCACCGCGCGCAGCAGGCGCAGTCGGGAATGACGGTCGCCCTCGAACTGGCAGACGACGTCCACGAGGTGCTCGAGGACGCGCGGACCGGCGATGCCGCCGTCCTTGGTGACGTGGCCGACGAGCAGGGTCGGCAGGTCGGACTCCTTGGCGACCCGGATCAGCGAGGCCGCGACCGCGCGCACCTGCGCGACGCCGCCCGCCCCGCCCTCGACCTGGGCGGAGGAGATGGTCTGCACGGAGTCGACGATGAGCAGAGAGGGGCGCGAGGCCTCGACGTGCCCGAGGACGACGCCGAGCTCCGTCTCATCCGCGATCAGGAGGTTCGGTTCGAGCGCGCCGATGCGTTCCGCGCGCCCGCGCACCTGGGCCGCCGACTCCTCGCCCGTCACGTAGAGGACGGGGCCGCGCCCGCCCGCCGCCGCGGTGCGCGCGGCCTTCGCGGCCACGTCCAGCAACAGCGTCGACTTACCCACGCCGGGTTCGCCCGCCAGGAGGATCACCGCGCCGGGAACGATGCCGCCGCCGAGGACACGGTCCAGCTCGCCCACGCCCGTCGAGCGAGACGAGGCCCGCTCGCCGTCCACCTCGCCGATCGGCAGGGCGGGGCGACGCGGGGGAGTCGCGGCCGCGCGCGGCCCGCCCGAGGCCTCTCCGGCCTGGTCGACGGTGCCCCATGCCCCGCACTCGCGGCACTGGCCCACCCACTTGGGGGAGGTCCACCCGCACTCGGAGCAGCGGTAGGTGATCTTCTCTTTCGCCATACACTCACCGTAACCCGACCCGCCCTCATCTGCGGTTCCCGCGCGCGGGCGGGCGCCGTGACGGCGGCGTTGGGAGAGTGGACCCGAGACCCGCCCCGGCCTCATCGACGAGGTGCGATAGCCCAAATGCACGACTGTGGTCAGGTTCTCGCGCGTGCGGAATGGCCATGCATCGCGGCGAGAACCTTGTTCAACAGGTTAGAGATTTCTCGGTACCTGTTGTTGTCTGCGGGGTTTATCCATAGGGTTGGTCGGTGTGTATCCTTGGGATGGTTGCCCATACCCTCCGCGGATACAGACAACGCCCCCTAGCAGTGCGCACATTGAGACTGAGGAAGCCACATGAACAAGGCGCGTCGATCGCGAAACACCTGGTCGAAGCGGATACCCGCGCTCGCCGTCCTATTGGTGTCCGCGATGCTGTGCGTGCTCGCGGTCGTGTATCGGGGCGTCGAGGTCACCCAGGTGAGCGTCGACGACGGTGGCATTTGGGTGACGAACCAGGATCGTAAGCTCCTCGGACACCTCAACTACGACGCCCTCATGCTGGACGGCACGGTCTCGGTGAAGTCCGCGTCCTTCGACATCGGTCAGGAGGGCGGCGACGTGACCCTGGGTGAGACCGTGAGCCGCACGGTCACCCCGGTGCGTCCGACCTCCTTCTCCCTCGGCCAGTCCGTCACCCTGCCCGACAACGCGGTCCAGGTCCAGGGCGGCTCGGTCCTGGCGGTCCTCGACCCCAACGAGGGCCTCCTGTGGGTCGGCAGCGCCAACGAGCCCGCCACCATGTCGCTCCTGCGCGAGGACGCGGTCGCCAACGACCTGAGCGACGGCATCGTGACGGTGTCGAACTCGGGCACGGTCTTCGCGTACTCTCCCGGCTCATCCAAGCTCGTGACGCTGACGCGCGAGGGTCAGGCGTGGCGCGCCAAGACCACGGAGATCAAAGACTTTACGCCCGCCGGCACCCCGACGATCACCGCGGTCGGCGACAAGCCGGTCGTCTACGACCAGACCGGCAACAAGCTCGTCCTGCCCGGCGGCAAGGTCCGCGACCTGTCCGAGGAGCACGTGAGCGGCGCCGTCCTGCAGGCCCCCGGCGATGAGGCTGCCTCGGTCCTCCTCGCGACCGGTGACCAGCTGGTGTCCGTCCCCCTGAACGGCAAGGCGATCGAGCGCCAGGAGGCCTCGGAGAGCGGCCAGAAGGGCACACCCGCGCCCCCCGTCTTCCACCGTGGCTGCTCCTACGGCGCATGGGCGGGCTCGGGCGCGTTCGTGCGTACCTGCACGGACTCCACGCGCAACCAGGCGCAGACGGTCCCGAGCCTGGCCGAGGCCTCCTCTGCCGTCTTCCGCACGAACCGCACGCGCATCGTCCTCAACGACGTCTCGACGGGCACGCTGTGGCTGCCCGACAAGAACATGGTCGTGGTCAGCAACTGGGACCAGACCCCCACCGAGGAGCAGGAGGAAGAGGACACTCCGACCCCCGACCAGCGCGAGCAGGTCTCCGAGCCGGAGCACAAGGACAAGAACACGCCGCCCGAGGCCGTGGATGACGAGTTCGGCATCCGCCCGGGCCGCTCGACGCTGCTGCCCGTCCTGGACAACGACTCCGACGACGACGGCGACGTGCTGACGGCGCGCGCGGTCACCAACCCCGAGTTCGGCTCGATCGTGCGCACGCGTGGCGGCCGCGCCCTGCAGATCACGGACGTCCCCGAGAACATGACGAGCGGATCGACGTCCTTCACGTACGAGGCCTCGGACGGCCTCGCGGGCGCGACGGCGAACGTGACGCTGACGATCCATCCGTGGAGCCAGAACGAGGGCCCGCGTCAGCTCAAGCACCCCGTCATCAAGGTGGGTGCGAACGCGCAGGTCGAGTACAACCTCCTGTCGGACTGGATCGACCCGGACGGCGACCAGTTCTACCTGGTGTCGGCGACGGCCCCCGAGGGCATGGCCGTGCAGTTCTCCGAGGACGGCACCGTCCAGATCCGCGATTTGGGTTCGGGCGCTGGCGTCAAGGCGATCGCCGTGACCCTGTCGGATGGCCACGCTGAGACCACCGGCGAGCTGAAGGTGAGCGTCCAGGAGGCGGGCAATGTGCCGCCGGTGGCGCGCGCCGACTTCTACGTGGCGCGCGTGGCTGAGCCGCTGACGATCGACCCGATCGCCAACGACACGGATCCCAACGGCGACGCGCTGTCCCTCGTGGCTGCGGGTACGGCTCCGGCGGGCACCTCGGTCTCCGCTGATCTTTCGCGCGGTACGCTGACGTTCACGGGCTCGGTGCCGGGATCCTTCCAGTTCACCTACACGGTCTCCGACGGCCCGTCGACGACCGTGGGCGTGATCCGCGTGGACGTGGTCGATGACGACACGAATGCTCTGCCGATCGCCGAGGACGACCTGGCGGTCCTGCCCAGCGGTGGTGCCTCGCTGATCGCGCCGCTGGCCAACGACACGGATCCGTCGGGCGGCGTCCTCGTCGTTCAGTCGATCGACGTGCCCGCGAACTCGGGCCTCGAGGTCACGCTCATCGAGCGCCACCTGCTGCGCATCACGTCGCCGCGCGGCCTGGCCGACGTGACGACCTTTACCTACACGGTCTCCAATGGCGCGGGTTCCGCGACCGCCCAGGTGAGCGTCATCCCGACGGATGCACAGAGTGAGGAAACGCCGCCCCAGGCCACGGCCGACACCGCGAAGGTGCGCGCCGACGACATCGGCTCGGTGAGCGTCCTGTCGAACGACCGCTCGCCGATTGGCCTGTCGCTGAGCCTGGACCCGGAGGTGGAGGTCCTGTCGGGTGCCGAGCTGGGCACGGTGTTCGTGACCGGCAACCAGGTGCGCCTGGCCGCCGGCTCCGAGGCCGGCGTGGTGCGCGTGTTGTACACGGCCGTCGATTCGGTCGGCAATCGCGCGACGTCGACCGTCACGTTTGAGATCATCGCTTCCTCCGCGGCCAACAGCGCACCCGTGCCCAAGCCGCTCAGCGCCTGGGCCGTGCAGGGGCAGATGACGCGCATCCCGGTGCCGCTGACGGGCATCGACCCCGACGGCGACTCGGTCGCCCTGGTGGGCATCGACCAGCCGCCGGCCAAGGGTAGCGTCGTGCTGGGCACGGAGTGGCTGGAATACACGCCCTCCGACGATGCGACCGGCACGGACACCTTCTCCTACATCGTCGAGGACCGCCTCGGCGTGCAGGGACGCGCCCGCGTGCGCGTCGGCATCGCCCCTCCGGGCTCGCAGAACCACAACCCGACGGCCGTTCCCGACTCGGTGACGGTGCGTCCGGGGCGCGAGGTGAGCATCAACGTCCTGAGTAACGATCTGGATGCGGACGGCGACGCCCTGTACATGGACACGGATCCGGCGACGGTGTCGGTGTCGGATCCGGCCGCGACCGTGACGGTGGCCGAGGACCTGGTGACGGTCAAGGCGCCCGCCACGAACGGCGTGTTCGTCGTGGCCTACCAGATCGAGGACGGCCGAGGCGGACGCGCCCAGGGTCAGCTGACCGTGACGGTGGACGCGGATGCGCCGCTGCGCGCGCCGATCGCCCGCGACGACGTCGTGCCGGTCTCCGACCTGCCCTCGGACTCCAAGCCTGTCAGCGTTGCCGTCCTCGTCAACGACGAGGACCCGGACGGCACCACGGCTGCGCTGACGGTGTCCTCGGACGCCTCGGGCGTGAGCGTGTCGGGGCAGAACCTGTCCATTTCCCCGGACGCGCGCCGTCGCCTCGTCGTGTACACGGTGACGGACCCCGACGGCCTGAGCGCGAGCGCGGTCGTGACTGTTCCGGGTACCGACCTGCTGGCTCCGCGTCTGGACACGACGCGCGTCCCGGTGGCGATGCGCGCGGGCTCCACGCTGACCCTCGATATGCGCGACTACGTGCTGGTGCGCGACAACTCGCGCTCCCCGATCATCACCGACGCGTCGTCGGTGAAGTTCAGCGGCGGCCTGGATTCGGCCTCGCTTCAGGACTCCACGCACATCACGCTGAGCGCGCCCGACACTGCCTCGGGCAAGGCCTCGG
This sequence comes from Schaalia sp. ORNL0103, assembly GCF_019429565.1. GTDB lineage: Bacteria > Actinomycetota > Actinomycetes > Actinomycetales > Actinomycetaceae > Pauljensenia. The sequence goes on from NZ_JAHXSA010000003.1 coordinate 45,181, forward strand.
TCTCCTTCACGGTGCGTGACGGTGCCTCGGACGACGCCTCGGCCCTGACATCGACCCTGACGATCCCGATCACGATCCAGCCAGCCAGGAACCTGCCGCCGCGCCTGACCCCGACCCCGATCCTCGTGGGCCAGGGTGAGTCCGTGACGGTCGACCTCACGCAGATGGTGGACGACCCGGACGACCAGGCGAAGGGCTCCTTCGAGTACCGCGTGGTGAAGGCCCCCGGCGGCGTGGACGTCTCCCTGGACGGCTACAACCTGACCGTGTCCGGCAAGAAGGACCAGCCCAAGGGCCCGGTCGGCGCGATTACCGTCAGCGTCGACGACGGCTCGGGCGCGGTCAACGCCGACATTCCGGTCACGATCGTGAAGTCCTCCAAGCCCCTCGTGACGACCACGGAGGCCCGCATCAAGGCGAAGGCCGGCCAGACGGTGGACGTGAACCTGTCGGAGTACACGACGAATCCGTTCCCGGAACCGCTCGTGGTCCTGGATGCGTCGGTGCACGTGGGCCAGGGAACCGCCTCGGGCAACGGCAACGTCCTGTCGGTGACCCCCAAGGCGGGCTTCCACGGCGATATGATCGTTGTTTATCGCGTCATGGACGCGACGAACGACCCCGATCGTGTGGTCCAGGGCCGCGTCGTTGTCAAGGTCTTGGATCGCCCTGAACCGCCGCAAAACGTGAAGGCGACGGCGATGGGGTCGCAGACCGCCTTCGTGCAGTTCGATGAGCCTGCCTCGAACGGTGGCACGATTTCTGGCTACACGGTGACGGACCTGTTGGACGGGCGTACCTACAACACCACGAAGCCGGGTATGCAGATCAAGGGCCTGACGAATGGTGCGAAGCACCGCTTCACGGTCGTCGCGACGAACGAGGCCGGTGACTCCGATCCGTCGGCACCGTCCGCCGAGGTGAAGGTCGATGTCGAGCCCGATCAGATGGCCGCGCCCACGGTCGTGGGTTCGGATGGGACCCTGGATGTCACGTGGGCGGAGCCGCACAACGAGGGCTCTAAGATCCAAACGTACACGGTGTTCCTGTATCCGGAATCGGGCGGCCAGCCGATCCCGTACACGGCCGCTGGCACAGAGAGGAAAATGACTATCTCTGGGTTGAAGAACGGTGCCCTCTACTCGGTGAGAATCCAGGCCCAGAACGACGCGGACAAACCGTCGCTGCTGTCGGAGGCCACGGGCGCGCACCCGCATGGCGCACCGGACCAGCCGACTGACGTGAGGGCGGTGGCCGTGACAGCGGATAAGGATCCGAACCTAGCGACGGTCGAGGTCTCGTGGACGCCGGACCACTCGGGCGGAACCGGCTTCGGTCCTACCCACGTCATGGTGGGCGACAAGCCGGTGACGGCTCCGGCTGGTGCCAGGAGCGTCCAGGTGCCACTTGTGCCGACCGGTCGTGACAGGCAGGTGTCGGTGGAGCTGACGAACACCGACGGTGACACGTCGGCGAAGGGGTACACGACGGTGTCCATCGCAACCACTCCCGCGCCGATTGCGGACCCGACCCTCTCGGGCACCGGCAAGGCCGGTCAGCTGAAGGTCACTGGGCTGTCGGTGGTGACGGGCCGAGGTTTCGAGGCGTCGGATCTGACCTTGCGCTACTCGGCGGACCCCAATTCATGTGCGAGTGGAGAACGGGTCGACGACGGCGACATCCTGCCCGCCAACGGCTGGGAGTCGAAGACGTACTACTTCTGCCAGACGGGCATCGGCGTGAACAACCAGCCGGCGGCCTCACCGGTCGCGTCCGCCACGGGCACAGCGACGGGCCGCCCCTCGGATGTGGGCGTGCGGATCACGAACGTCAACTCGACGAGCCTGACCGTGCGCTGGGATCCGATCGGTGCCAACCCCGCCTTGTCGGGTCTCAAGGTGTACCTGAATAACAGGGAGCAACCCGTCGGGGTTGGCGCCACGGAGGCGACCTTCAGTGACCTGGCACAGGGCACGGAGTACTCGGCCACGGTCGCGGCGACGAACGACTGGGGAACGACTCAGATGCAGGCGGACTCGTCGGTTGTGACGAAGCTCGACGTGAACCTGACGTGGACGGAGGCCTGCCAGGGAGGCGAGAGGTACGCGTCCCCGGGTGGATGCCACACCTTTACGTTCAGTGCTCCGGGGTGGGCTGGCACGTCGATCGCTCACAAATGTACGATCCGTTCGGATCTGGATGGTTGGACCGAAGAGGTGACTATCGATCGTGCCGGTCCCGTAGAGTCGCACATCGCGACGCGGGCGGATTCCGACGCGGCGTTCGCGCAGAACGTGCACATCGTCGGCGATTGTCGCCCGGTGAGGTGAGCCAGTGAAGAAACTACGTCGACTTGTGAGGCATGCGTGGCGCGCTCTGAGCGCCCGCGTGCAGGCGCTGCCCGGCTACGAGGGCGTCGCCCGCTGGCTGGGCGCGCTGACCCCGGTGGGGTGGGCGGTGATCGCGGCGATGGTTGCGGGCACCGTCGCGGCCCTCGCCTTCGGCTGGCTGGAGGGCTTTATCGTGGCCGTGATGGGCTTGGTGGCCCTCGTGGTCGCGGTCGCCTCGGTCGCCTCCCCGTCCCCGCTGTCCGTGTCCCTGCGCATGAAGAACGACCGCATTGTCGCCGGCCAGGTGGCGGTGGGCCGAGTCCGCGTGGTCAACGAGTCCGGGCGCCGCTCGGGTTCGACCCTCGTGGAGGTGACGATCGGACGAGGCAGTGGCGAGTTCCTCGTGCCCCCGATCAGCGGAAACGGCACCTGGAACGAGTCTTTCTCGGTCATGACGAAGCGCCGCGGCGTCATCAACGTGGGCCCCGCGCGCACCGTGCGCATGGACGGCCTGGGCCTGCTGCGCCGCGTGCGTTCGTGGGATGACCCGATCCTCGTGCACGTGCACCCGCCGACGGTGCGTTTCTCCTTCGACGCGACGGGCATGCAGATGGACGTCGAGGGCGTGGCCAGCGAGAAGCTGACGAGCTCCGACGTGTCCTTCCACGCCCTGCGTGACTACGAGCCGGGCGACGACCGTCGCGCGGTGCACTGGCCGTCGACGGCGCGCTTTGGCCGCCTGATCGTCCGTCAGTTCGAGGAGACTCACCGCTCGCACCACATGGTGCTGTTGGATACGCGCGTGGACGCGTGGGATCGGCGCTCCTTTGAGACGGCCGTGTCGGTTGCCGCCTCGCTGGCGCTCGCCGGCTCGGGCGAGGCCCGCACGGTCTCGATGCACACCGCGGACGAGTGGATCCCCACGGGCTCGCCCATGGCGATGCTGGACGCGCTGTCCGAGATGGAGACGTCGACGCGCTCGGAGTTCGCGGGCATCGTGCGCCGCTGCATCATGGAACGCGGTGGGATCTCGGTGCTCTCGATCGTCGTCGGCGCCGGCGTGGACGACGAGGAGGCGGCTCGCCTGGCGAACATCGCTCCTGTCGACGTCATCGTGTCGGTGATTCGCGTGGTCCCGGGCCGATCCCGTCGCCGCCGCAAGATCACGCGCGGCGTCATCATCGACTGCCCCTCCCTCGAAGATCTGCCGATGCTCGTGTCCCGGGGGGTGAACGCGTGAGTACTCCTGCTCGCAACGCCTCGCGTCCGGTTCCTCCGCCGCGTCGCTCCCGCCGCCCCGCCGCCCAGGAAACCACGATGGGTGGGTCGATCCACCGTGCCGCCATGCCCGCATGGTCCCTGCTGGTCCTCGCGGTCCTCTTTTCCGGTCCGATCCTCATGTTCGAGTCCGTCTTCGGCGGCGGCCAGGGCGCGATCGCGGCGCTCGCGGGCGTCGTGGTTGGCCTCGTGGTCGCGTGGGCGGCCGCCAAGCGGCGCTGGGACCTGCTCTCGATTGTCGCGGCGGTCGTGGCCTCGCACTTCCTCTTCGGTGGCGCCGCCGCGCTGCGTGAGACGACCCGCTGGGGTGTGGTCCCGACGTCGCGGACCATCCAGACGCTGGTCGTCGGTTCGGTCGAGGCCTGGAAAGACCTCCTGACGCTGACGCCGCCGGCCGGCTCCTACGTGGGGCCCGCGATGGTGCCGTGGATGGCCTGCCTCGTGTGTTCCGTCGCGGCGGGCGTCGTCACGGTGCGCTACGGGCGCCCCATGTGGGGATCCGTGCCGCTGATCCTCGCCGGCGTGATCGCGATCGTGTGGGGGCCGTCGAATCACTCTCCGTCCGCCCTCCTCATCATCGCCTGGTGGGTGGGACTCATCGTGTGGTGGGCGTGGGCCTCGGCGATCGGACGCGCACGATTGGGCGCCGACATCGTCATTGGTATGGCCTCTACGGCGACCACCGCGTCGACGACCATGGGCGGTTCCCAGCGCCAGATCGTGCACGTGTGGTGGCGCGTGGGCATGGGCGCGCTCATGGTGGGCGTCATGGTCGCTGCGGCGATCCCTGCGGCGTCCCTGCTTGGCCCCACGGCCTCGGACCGCGTCGTCGGACGCGACGTCGTCGAGCCGCCCGTGGACGCGCGCCAGTACCCCTCGCCGCTATCGAGCTACCGCCACTACAACAAGGACCTTGAGGATGAATCCCTGATCCGCGTGTCCAACATGCCCAAGGAGGCGCGCGTGCGCCTGGGCGCGATGGACGTGTACGACGGGACGACCTTCGGCATGGGCGTCACGAACACGGCTGACGGCACGGCTGGATACCGCCGCGTGGGGTCCACGATCCCGGGGCGCAGCGCCGATACGGCGGGCGTGCAGACCTCGGTGTCGACCTCGCAGCTGCTGGGACCGTGGGTGCCCACGATCGGCCAGGTGTCGGTCCTGCGTTTTGAGCCCTCCGCCCCCAACGCGGCCGAGCAGCAGGATGGCCTGAACTACGACCTGTGGGCGGATACCGCCCTGACGACGGGCCCGACCGGCCAGCTGAGCTACTCGCTGAGCACGACGATGCCGCGCGAACACGCGGACTCGGAGTTCGCCAGCGTGAACGCGGCGCGCTACGCCGGGGGAGACACGAACGTCCCGAAGGACGTGGACTCCCTGGCCGCGGATCACACGTCGACCGCGCGCTCGGACCTGGAGAAGGCCCGCGCGATCGAGCAGTTCCTGCACACGGATGGCTACTACTCCAACGAGGACACGATCAATTCGCGTCCCGGCTCCTCCCAGGACCGCATCGAGCGCATGATCAGCGCTGAGGCGCTGGTGGGCGACGACGAGCAGTACGCGACCCTCATGGCCCTGATGCTGCACTCGCAGGGCATCAACGCCCGCGTCGTTATGGGCGCCTACCGCGAGGGCACGTCCGGCAGCGTCGACCTGACGGGTTCGGACATGCACGCGTGGGTCGAGGTGGAGTTCCCCGGCGTGGGATGGGCGACGTTCGATCCGACTCCGCCGCGCGATCAGCAGCCCACGACGCAGGTCAACAAGCCCAAGTCCGTGCCCAAGCCGCAGGTCCTGCAGCCCCCGGAGCCGCCCGAGCAGCCGGTCGAGCTGCCGCCCGCGACCCGCGATCAGGCGACGGATCCGCACGATCCGAGCGGCGTCCACATCCCGTGGATGGCGATCGGAACGGTGTCGGTGTCCCTCCTCCTGCTGCTGGGCCCGGTCCTGGCGGTGCTCCTGGCGAAGTCTCGCCGCCGCAAGAGCCGCCGCCGCGCGCAGGCCGCCGAGTCGGTGCGCGGCTCGTGGGACGAGCTCGTGGATACCGCGATCGACTCCGGCCTCGTCGTCGAGCCGCACCTGACGCGCCAGGAGGTCGCGTGGGCGCTGGCCTCGCAGTGGACGCCCAAGAAGTCCGAGAGCGACGAGGAGGGGAACGCCAAGGCCCGTAAGGCGCGCAAGCGCTCTGCTGCGGACGTGCGCGTGCCCGGCTGGTCGCTCTTCTCGGGCGCGGTTCCCCGGGCCGTCACCGTGGCGCGCCGCGCGGACGTCGCGGACTTCGCTGCCGGCGGTGCCCGCCCCGAGGACGCGGAGCAGGCGTGGAACGACGTGGATGAGCTGCGTCGCGAGTGGGCGGCCTCGGTGTCGCCGTTCGCGCGACTGCGTTACGCGCTGTCGCTGAAGTCGCTGCGCTGGCGCCGTCGCGCCCGCCGCCAGGCTGATGCCGCTCGCAAGGGCGGTCGCTCGCTGGCCAAGCGCATGGGTCGTAGGAAAGGGAAACGTTGATGGATAGCGACGCTCGCGTCGGAATGGTGCCGTCGCTGCCGGGTTACGAGTGGATTCGTCCGCTCGGGTCGGGTGGTTTCGCGGACGTGTTCCTGTGCCGTCAGGAGCTGCCCAGCCGTGAGGTGGCCGTCAAGGTGGCGCGCAGGGATCGCGGGGCGGACGGCGAGGCCGGTATCGCCCGCGAGGCCGACGTGATGGCTCTCGTGTCGGGTCACCCGGCGGTGGCCCAGCTGTACGGCGCGGGGCGCACGCCGGATGGTCGCCCGTACCTGGTGATGGAGTATTGCCCGGTCGCGAACATTCTCGATCAGGTGCGCGCAAACCCGATGTCGACGGATCGCGCGCTGTCGATGGTGATCCGCATGTGCGGTGGCGCTGAGATGCTGCACCGCGCGGGCTACGTGCACCGGGACATTAAGCCCAGCAACATCATGATCAACGCCTTCGGGTCGCCGGTGCTCACCGACTTCGGCGTGTCCGAGCCGGTGGGTGCAGACCCGCGTGGCGGCCGCGACGGCTTCTCGGTGATGTGGGCGCCGCCCGAGCAGATTGCGGGCACGGCACGCGCTCACCCGACGCAGGACGTGTGGGCACTGGGCGCGACCCTGTGGACGCTTCTCATGGGCCGCTCGCCCTTCGAGGTGGAGGACGGGGACAACTCGGCCCACGCGGTCGCCCAGCGCGTCGCCCGCGGCCGCGTGTCGCGCATCGACCGCCCGGGCGTGCCCGACGCTGTGACGGCTATCGTGCGCCGCGCGATGAGCCTGGACCCGGAGCAGCGCTTCGGGTCGGCGGCAGCCCTCGGCTACGCGCTGCAGACGGTCGAGCGAGAGATGCACCGCCCGGTCACGGAGATGAAGCTGAGCGTGGTGGCCTCCTCGAGCGCGCCCTCCTCGGCCCTGTCCGCCCCGTCTGCGGCGGCCCTGGACGCGGAGCGTACGCGCACCCGCCGCGGGAGTTTCGCGGACGGTCCCCAGGCCTCGTCGAACGAGGCGTGGGCCGGTAACTCGACGACGAACCGAACCGGGTTGGTTGAGGGGCAGTCGAAGCGTCCCGCGTGGGTGGTGCCGGTCCTCGCGCTCGTGATGGTGCTGGCGACAGCCGGCCTGGTCGTCGCGATGCTCACCGGCGGCGGACACAGCATCCACCTGGGCGGAGGCGGTGGCGGCGTCTCCACGCCGACGCCCTCCTCGAGCGCGGGGACAGTGAGCAACTCCGATCAGGGCGACGCGGGCGCCGTCCCGCCCGAGGCCGTCACCGGGTTGACGGCCACACCGAACGGCAACGAGATCCGCTGGGGCTGGGAGGTGCCCGAGCAGGGCCAGTACCAGCCCGGAGCGCTGGAGTTTAAGTACGTGCTCACCCGCCCGGGCGAGGCCGTGGTGGCCGAGACGATGCGCCGCAACAGCCTGACGACCACCGCGGTGAGCGGCGAGAACTGCCTGACCGTGAGCCTCGTCGTGACCTCCACGGGCCGCGAGTCTGCCCCGGTGACGCAGTGTGTGACGGTGCCGTAGGGCGCTGGTGTCATGCCCTTTCACGACTGGCTCGACGGTGCATGACCGAGTGGTAGACTGCTGTGTTGCGCGCCGCCGGGGCGCGTGGCGAAAGGATGTGTAATGAGGCGCGATATTGCCCGCGTGGCGCAGCGAGGTACGGGGGTCGCCCTGGCCGGCGTGCTTGCTCTTGCAGCACTCGTGGTTCCTGCGGCCCCAGCATCGGCGGACACCACGATCACGGCGAACGAACAGACCTTCTACGGCTACTACCGCCTGGATGCGATTCACTCGTCGGGCTACACGGGTGAAGGCGTGACGATCGCGCTCATTGACGGCCCGGTCAACACGCAGATCCCGGAGCTGGCCGGTGCGCGCATCCAGTCCTACAGTCCCTGCGCCGTGGGCTCCCAAGACAAGTACTGGGACCACGGCACCGTCATCGCGCAGGTGATTTCCTCGCCTCAGTTCGGCGTGGCACCCGGCGCGAATCTACGCGCTTACACAAAGTCGTTTGAAGGTGATACGACGGGTTCCGACTGTGCGATCGGGCAGTGGGGGCGAGGCTACTCCGACCTCGCTCTCCTCATCGAGGACGCGCTCAACGACGGCGTCGACGTGATCACGACGTCGTCGAGCTACCCCAGTGACTACGAGGGCATGCGCTGGGCTCTCGCCCGCGCGATCGCGGCCAAGGTTCCGGTCGTCGCCTGCACGGGTAATGATTCGGCGCGCAACTCGACGGAGTGGCTGCCCTCCTGGGGTGGCGTCGTCGGCGTGGGCGCGATCGAGACCAACGGTCGCCCCTCCGACTACCAGAACTGGGGAAGGCCCCTGTCGACGGTGGCCCTCGCGCGCCCTCTCGCCCGTTCGGGCGTGTCACAGGAACGAGGCGAGTGGTGGGGGACGTCCTTCGCGACCCCCGTCGTGGCCAGCTCCCTGGCACTGTCCATGCAGCGCTGGCCTCGCGCGACCGGCAACCAGATTATGCAGGGACTGGCCCGCACGGGTGTGGGCGGCAACGGCGGCGAATGGAACCAATACACGGGGTACGGCGCGCTCGACATCTACGCGATGCTGACGACGAACCCGACGAGTTTCCCGGATGAAAACCCGTTCATGGACAAGGGAACGAACACGGTTCCCAGCCGACAGGACGTGCAGGACTACATCGACGGCGTGGTGGATCCGCGCGTCGTCATGAACGACAACTCATACGAATACCTGGGGTACGACGAGCGTCTCGCACTCAGCCGCGATCATGACTACCCGACGCATCTGGGCACCAGCCCCCGCTACCACCAGAAGTTCCAGTCTCAGAAAAAGAACTAACGCACGCGGGCGCCCCATTGCGCGCAGCGAAAGGACAGCTGATGAGTCATCTGATGACACGCCTGGCGCGGCGCTGTTCGGGTGTGGCGGTAGCGGGTTCGCTCGCGGTGGCGGCGCTCGTCGTTCCTGCGGCGCCGGCTTCGGCGGCGCGAATTCCGATCACGGCGGACGAGCAGGACTACTACTCGTACTACCACCTGGGGCAGCTGCGCGCGTCGGGTTACACCGGCCGGGGCGTGACGATCGGCCTGCTGGACGGCCCGGTGAACTGGAAGATCCCGGAGCTGCAGGGCGCGGATATGCAGTACATGAGCCGCTGCGACGTCGAGTCGAGCGACGACAGCTGGGAGCACGGCACGGTGATCGCTCAGGTGATGGTGGCCCCCGAGTTCGGGATCGCCCCCGAGGCGAGGCTCAACCGCTACACGGTGTCTCTGAAAGGCGATACACCGAGCAGGGACTGTGCAATCGGCTGGTGGGATGACGGCTATTCGGATACGTCGGTGCTCATCGAGCTGGCGCTCAACGACGGCGTGGATGTTGTGTCGATTTCGTCGACGTACAGCGCGGACAGTGAGAGTATGCGCTGGGCTCTGGCCCGCGCGATCACCCAGAAGGTGCCGATCGTGGTGTCGATGGGCAACGATTCGGAGTACAACCCGCCGAAGTCTCTGGCGCGTATGACGGGCGTGGTGGGCGTGGCGTCGGTGGAGCCTAATGGGGAGTTGACTTCGTACTCCAACTATGGGGACTACGTGTCGACGGCGTCGGTGTCTCGTCCGTACGCGCGTTCGGGTGCGACGTGGGAGAAGGGGTACTGGCAGGGCACGTCTTTCGCGTCTCCGACGGTTGCGTCATTCCTGGCGTTGGCCAGGCAGAGCTGGCCCGAGGCGACGGGTAATCAGCTCCTGCAGGCCCTGGCCCGCACGGGGATCGGCGGCAACGGCGGCTACTGGAACCCGTACACGGGGTACGGGGCGGTGGATCCGTACGTGCTGCTGACCACGGACCCGTCGCAGTTCCCGGACGAGAACCCGTTCTTGAACAAGGGCTATGAGTCTATTCCGACCCGCCAGGACATCGCGGACTACGCGGACGGCCTGGTGGATCCGAGGCGCATCAACGCGGATGATTCCTACCAGTATCGGGGTTTCGATGAGCGTCTCACCCTGAGCCACGAGCACGGCTACCCGACGCACCTGGGGACAAGCCCTCGCTTCCATGCGAGCAACGCGAGCAACGCGAAGAAGAAGTAGCACGTAGGGAAGCGCCCCTGTCGCCCACGGCACGGTGGGTGGCAGGGGCGCTGCGCTGTGTCGGGTTGCCGAGGCTACTTCCGGTGGTATCGGGGGCTCGTTCCCAGGTGGATGTTTAATCCGTTGTCGAGGCCGAAACCGATGATCAGGTCTTCGTTGGTGCCGCGATAGACGTAGGACTTGGGCATCGTATTCATGACGGTGTTGGGTGTGATGGTACCGTCCGCGTAGTCCTGAAGTTCCTGCACAGTGGGGGAGGACCCGCCCGGCTTCTGCAGAATCGGGTTCTCGTCCGGATACTGGGAGGGATCCTCATTCACGAGCGAACCCAAAGCGGCTGCACCGTAGCCAGTCTTAGGGTTCCAGTCATGGTTGGGGTTCAAACCCGTGTGTACCAGGAGCTGCAGGATCTGGTTGGGGGTGGCGTCGGGCCACTTCTGGCGAGCCAGCGCTATCATGCCGGCCACTAGAGCCGTGGATGCCGAAGTTCCTTCGTTCTGTGTGGGTGCGCCTGTATACGGATCGACAGTATTGATCGGGCCTCCGACTGCAGCGGTGACCACTCCGTTACCCCACGAGGAGTAGGACGCGAACGTGCCGTCGGTATTGATGGCGGAGGTGCCAACGACACCGGACCACTGGCTCAGGTGCGCACTGTTCTCGTCGGTGCTCTTGTTTCCCGCTGAGGCAACGATGATAACCCCGTGGGAGAGAGCGTTGGCGATAGCCCATTTCAATTCGTCAGACTGGTCTGATACGCCCTGAGAGACAGAAATGATCTGGGCGCCGTCCTCGACAGCTTGGTTGATGAGCTTGTCCCACGAATTCTGCTTTTCGCCACCTAGGTCACAGTTACCCGACGAGCGAGAGCTCGAGTTGGTCACCTGATAGCTGAGAAGGGTGGCATCGGGTGCGACACCCGTATAGGAAGAAACGAGGATCGTCGCCATGTCAGTGCCGTGACGTACCCCCTCCGGCGAGCCCTCGATAGTGCAGCGGCTCTTGTCGGTGATATCGGCCCCGGCCAGTTCTGGGGCGTTGATGTCGACTGGGCTGTCGATGAGGGCGATGGTTACCCCCTTACCCGTGTATCCCTTTTGGCGTGCGGAGTCCAGGTGGTAGTAAGAGAAGTACTCCTGGGTGGTGATCGGGTCCGCAGCACGCGCGGGAGCCGGGGCCAGTGTCAAAACACCAACCGCCAGAGCGAGAGCGGAGAATGTGGTGGTCAGGGCGCGCGCGGCGCGCCCCGCCCTCCCCACAAAACCGAAGGGAGAACGGGGCGCAGGCTGCGCGCTTGGTCGCGCGTGTGTCATGGTCACTTCCGGTGGTAGCGGGGGCTGGTTCCCAGGTGGACGGTCAATTCCAAGTCGTCGAACATAGCCGCTACTTCATCTGCGCCTCGGTAGACGTAGGACGATGGGAAGGTGGCCAGCGAGTTGAATACGATTCCGTCGGTGTAGTCCTGAATCTCCTGGACGGTAGGCTCGGAGCCCCCATGTTTTTGAATGATCGGATTCTCGTCAGGGTACTGGGAGGGATCCGTGTTGACCAGATCTGCAAGAGAAGCTGAGCCGTAGCCGGTGTACTGGTCCCACGTATGGTTGGGATTGAGTCCTGTGTTGACCAGTACCTGGAGGATCTGGTTCGCGGTGGCGTCGGGCCACTTCTGGCGTGCAAGGGCCATCATGCCGGCCACGAGCGCTGCCGACACGGATGTTCCGTTCACGGTTGTGGGCTCACCGGTCGATAGGTCATACGTGGTGTAGGGGCCGCCAAAAGCAGTGGTGACTACGCCATCGCCCCACGAAGAGTAGGACGCGAACGTGCCGTCGCTGTTGATCGCGGACACGCCAACAACCCCAGAGAACCTGCCCAGTTGAGTCACGTTATCATCGCTGGCGCCATTTCCGGCTGAGGCGACGATGATGACACCCTTGCTGATGGCGTTAGCGATCGCCCACTTGAGCTCAGGATTGTCCTCTGAGACACTTTGCGAAACCGAGATGATCTGAGCACCGTCTTCGACAGCCTGGTTAATGAGATTGCCGAAAGAGTTGAGTCGGCGTTCGCCCGAATCACATGTTCCGTTCGACGTCGCGGACGCTGTCTCCGTCTGATACGTATTCAGCGTCGCATCCGGTGCCACACCGTTCTTGGAAGAGACCAAAATGATCGCCATGTCGGTACCGTGTCGGATACCCTCGGGCGAGGCTTCGACGGTGCAACGACTCTTATCAGTGACCTTGGCACCCTGAAGAGCAGCATTGCTGGTATCAACCGGGCTGCCAATAAGAGCAATGGTCACACCCTTGCCGGTGTATCCCTTCGCACGTGCGGAGTCTAGGTGGTAGTACGAGAAGTACTCCTGGGTGGTGATCGGGTCCGCAGCACGCGCGGGGGCCGGAGCCAGTGTGAGGGCCCCGGCTGCCAGTGCGAGAGCGGAGGCGGCGGTGGTCAGGGCGCGCGCGGCGCGCCCCGCCCTCCCCACAAAACCGAAGGGAGAACGGGGCGCGGGCTGCGCGCATGCTTGCGCGTGTGTCATGGTCACTTCCGGTGGTAGCGGGGGCTCGTTCCCAGGTGGATGTTCAAACCGTTGTCGAGGCCGAAACCGATGATCAGGTCTTCGTTGGTGCCGCGATAGACGTAGGACTTGGGCATCGTATTCATGACGGTGTTGGGCGTGATGGTACCGTCCGCGTAGTCCTGAAGTTCCTGCACAGTGGGGGAGGACCCGCCCGGCTTCTGCAGAAGCGGATTCTCGTCCGGGTACTGCGAAGGATCCGTGTTGACCAGTGCGCCACCGTCAATCGCTCCATATCCGGTGTATGGCGTCCACTCGTGGTTGGGGTTCAAGCTGGTGTGAACCAGGAGTTGCAGGATCTGGTTGGGGGTGGCGTCGGGCCACTTCTGGCGAGCCAGCGCTATCATGCCTGCGACCAGAGCCGTCGAATTCGAGGTGCCTTCTGTCTGTGCAGGCTCGCCTGTGTTGGCATCAAGTGAGTTGAAAGGCCCGCCGACAGCGGCGGTGACCACTCCGTTACCCCACGAGGAGTAGGACGCGAACGTGCCGTCGGTGTTGATGGCGGAGGTGCCAACGACACCGGACCACTGGCTCAGGTGCGCACTGTTCTCGTCGGTGCTCTTGTTTCCCGCTGAGGCAACGATGATAACCCCGTGGGAGACGGCGTTGGCGATAGCCCATTTCAATTCGTCAGACTGGTCTGATACGCCCTGAGAGACAGAAATGATCTGGGCGCCGTCCTCGACAGCTTGGTTGATGAGCTTGTCCCACGAATTCTGCTTTTCGCCCCCTAGGTCGCAGTTACCCGACGAGCGAGAGCTCGAGTTGGTCACCTGATAGCTGAGAAGGGTGGCATCGGGTGCGACACCCGTATAGGAAGAAACGAGGATCGTCGCCATGTCAGTGCCGTGACGTACCCCCTCCGGCGAGCCCTCGATAGTGCAGCGGCTCTTGTCGGTGATATCGGCCCCGGCCAGTTCTGGGGCATTGATGTCGACTGGGCTGTCGATGAGGGCGATGGTTACGCCCTTACCCGTGTACCCCTTCGCACGTGCAGCATCGAAGTGATAGTAAGAGAAATACTCCTGGGTGGTGATCGGGTCCGCAGCACGCGCGGGAGCCGGGGCCAGTGTCAAAACACCAACCGCCAGAGCGAGAGCGGAGAATGCGGTGGTCAGGGCGCGCGCGGCGCGCCCCGCCCTCCCCACAAAAGCGAAGGGAGAACGGGGCGCGACGTTGGAACGAATGCTCACCACTGGCGGGGGTCCCATCCGTCGTCCGCACGCTTTGCCGGCGTGATGTCCTTGTCGGTGCCGGAGGTCTGCGACAGGGGATTCACGTAGCCCGGAGGCAGCGCGTCCTCGTCATCGTCGAATTTGAATGCGACGTACTGGCGCTTGCGGCCCTTCTTGTCGTCCTTGCCAGCTCCACTACCAGCACCCGCTCCGGCACCCATGAAGCCACCGCTCGTCGTGCCGCCCTTGCCAGCCGCACCGGCTGCACCCGCAGCGCCGCCGTTTGCGCCCGTGGAGCCCGTGACGCCGGAGGAACCGGCGACACCGTTCGCGCCGCCAGCGCCGGCCGCGCCCGCAGATCCTGCGGGAGGCGTGTAGGAGCCGAAGCCGGAGCCGGAGTAAGAACCGACCTTCAGGCCAGCAGCGCTCGCGCCGCCAAGACCGTTGGTCGAGCCGGTGACGCCGCGCATGCCCGCGGCGCCCATGCGACCGGCACCGGACAGGCCGCCGGCCGAGCCGGACCCGCCGAGGCCGTTCGCACCCGCACCGGATCCGCCGAAGCGGCCAAGGGCACTGGAACCGGCGCCGCCGAAGCGCCCGAACATGCCGGAGCCGCCGAGGGAACCGGAGCCGCCGAAGCTGCCCGAACCCATGCGGGCTGTGCCGCGCAGGCCGAGGGCGCCCGCGCCGAGCACGCCCGCGCCACCGAGGCGGCCGGAGGTGGTCACGTCGGAAGCCCCGCCACCGTTGAGACGCCACAGCGGGTGATGAGCGTCCGCCGGCGGTGCCGGGGTGTGACCACCGACGACGCCGTTGCGGTAAGTGGTACCGTTCACGCTCTTGTGCAGCAGGTCGGTGCCCATGAGCTCCTGGGGATCCGTGATCGGGTTCGTGCGGGAACCGAGCTCACCGTAGGGCAGCTCGCGCGTCGGAACGGCGCCCGAGGCCACGATGCGGTTTTGTGCGGCGGCCGCGTCGGCTTCGCTCCACCACGGCTGGTTGAAGCCGTCGGGGTAGTTCGGCGAAGAAGGGCTGCGGTCGTCATTACGGCCGTAACCATTGCTACTCGTGCCGCCCCAGATCGGTGGTGTTCCACCGGTCCAGTTGTCCGGAGGCCTATACGAGCTGCTTTCATTACCATCCGGATCCGGAGTGGGAACTGGAGTGGGAACTTTCGGTCCGGCACCGATGCGCATGCCGCTGCTCATCCTGGCCGTGCCAGAATTCATCTGCTCGAGGATGCGCGCGGCAGCTGCCTCGCGCTGGGCGTTGGCCTGGGCCTCGACTGCTTCGACGTAGGCTGCGCCGGTCGTGTAGCGCCTGCCCATGAACTCGATACCGCCACCCGGATCCTTGTCGGAGACGGAGACCACCCAGTCGTCGCGCATAGCGGCAGTCTTCGCATCCAGCAGATCGTCGGAGATCGTCTCGGCCTCGGCCAGAGCAAACCGCATGACCTGGCGGCCCATTTCGTAGCTCTGGTACCCGCGCGCGTAGTTTGACTGGTACCACTTAATGCGCTCGATCGATGCGTCGACCCATCGGTCCATCGCATCGCCCGTTGCACCGGTGAAGCCATGGCTCTCGCGGTAGGCGTTAAGCTGTTGGACTGACTCTTCGAATCCCTTGAGGATCTGTTCGTGATCGGTGTCCCATGCATCAAGACCCTGATTAGCTTGAGCCGCCTTCATGAATTCCTTCAAGCGCTCATACATCGGAGATGAAACCATGGTGAAAATCCCTTCTAAAGCTAACTCAGTACGTGCTAGGTTTTGGAGCTGCAGTTTGCGTCGCCGACGATGCCTGCTGGGCATCTGCTGTGGTTGCTCCTCGTACACCACTGAGACCAACTGCTGCGCCCAACGCTGCACCTGCGGCAGTCTTGTTCGTGGCACCACCCAGGAATCCCTGGGCGATGTCCGCAGTCGATACCTTCATTCCCATACGCGCGTAAATTCCCTGCATGGTTGCCAATGCAGAGCTCTTTGCGATGAAGCCACCTACTGTGTCCGACATGATCTTCTTCATCGCAGTTGCGTTTGCATACTCAACACCTGTGAATTCCTTCATGGCCCGGTGCATGTATGCCTCGAACTCCTGAATCAGATCCCTCTCTGCAGTGAGGAGCTCTGAGATCGTGTCGAACATATCCGTAGCGCGGGTTCGCATTTGGACGGGGCCGGTCTCCTGTCCCCAGAAGGAAGACTGTTGAGCAGCGCTCAGGGCGTTCGCGCCGTTGCGTGAGCCGTCGACGGCGTCCCAGGTTTCGACCACTTTCGTAGCCGCTGCTGTCTGCCGATCGTTATCGTACTGAACTCCGGAGTGTCCGGTCATTGTTAACTCCTAATTGTCGATGGAAGATGAAAGAGGGCTGCGATGCGCCCAGTTGCTTACTTGGCGACCTTGAAGCGGCGGACCAGCGGCTGGTCGGGCTGGTCAGAGCCCTCAATCTTCAGGGTCCACACGTAGGTCAGATCAGAGCCCGAACCCTCCACGTCCACGGTCCAAGACGAGTAGTACTCACAGTTCTGCTCCACGCACAGGTCATAGGTGTCATTGCCCAGCCGCCAAAAATCAGTCGCCGACATCATCTGGTAGATCGTCTCATTCTTATTGACGACCGTCTGGCCCTTGGGATCCAGCTTGAACCTCTGCTGAGAGATCGTCACGGGGGCCTCGGCCACCAGCTGCGCGCCGACCATGTTGTTCAAGGCGACGGCCTTCGCGGCGATCTGCTTCTTCTGATCGCCCGACGCGGACTGCATCTGCTGCACCAGCTGCTGCTTCTGCCCCTGAGGAATGTTGGGCAGCTTGCTGATATCGGTGGCCTTAGAGCCACCCCCACCGAAGAGGGAGCAGCCCGACAGCGCGACGGCAGCGAGCAGCAGGGACGAGGTGGCCGCACATGCGCGACGGGACACGAGAGAGGACATATTTTCTCCTACTTTCAGACTGGTCAATCATATGCGACGAACGGGTCGCTGTGTCAACAAACGGTCAGATTGATGCGGGTGGGGTGTTCGCCAGCTGGGCAGCGACCACGCCGAGCTCACGGTGGACAACCTGCGCGCGGCCCGGAACGGCGCGCTTGGGCTTGACACCGTTGATGATCGCGCCCTCGCTGGGATTGCCCGACAGGAGAATGCCGGTGACCGCCAGGTCGTTCATCATCTGCAGGACCTTCTCGTAGGCCGCACGCGACGCGCCACCCATACGGCGGGTGATGATCACGTGCAGGCCGATGTCGGCGGCCTGCGGCAGCAGGTCGATGAGCTCCATGAGCGGGTTGCCCGACGTCGTCGCGACCAGGTCGTAGTCGTCGACCAGGATCCACACCTCGGGGCCCGACCACCAGCTGCGGTCGCGAATCTGCTCGGGAGTCACGTCCGAACCCGGCAGGCGCGTGCGCAGGAATGCTGCGAGCTCGCGCATCTGCTTCATGGCCTCGGAGTGGTTCGTCAGGTACCCCAGCTGGTAGTCCTTCGGAATCGCTCCCATGAGCGTGCGGCGCATGTCGATCGACATGATCTTTGCCTCACCCGGCGTGTACAGGCGCGTGACCTCGGAAATGATCGAGCGCAGGAACGTCGTCTTGCCCGTCTTGCCGTCGCCGAACAGGTACAGGTGCGACTCTGCGCGGGTGTTGAACAGAAGGGGACCGAGGCGGGACTCCTCCACGCCCAGGATCATGTCGCCACCGCCACGCGGCAGGACCAGCGGCTCGGGGATCTGCGCGAGGATCTCGGGAACCGTGACGTTTTCGGGCAGCAGGCGTAGCTTCGGGCCCTCGCCGTGGACCAGCGACTCGCGGATCTTCGCCACCGTGCGGGCAACGCCCTGTGACACGGTCGACGGATCCGGATCGTCGTCGGCGCGCGGCAGGCCGATCATCATCTCGTGGCCCACCATGTCGATGCCTCGACCCGGGCGTCCCTTCGGAATACGGGCGGCGCCCTCGCGGTTGACGATCGACTCCTTCGGGTTCGCCGTGTGCAGCTCCAGGCGCGAACCGAAGATGTCCTGCGCCTCCGAACGGATGTCCATCCAACGGGCGGCCGACACGATGAGGTGGACGCCCAGCGACAGGCCTCGGCTCATCATCGTCGTCACCGTGCGGTCCAGGCCGTCGAACTCGCTGCGCAGCGCGCCCCAGCCGTCGATGACCAGGAACACGTCGCCGTAGCCGTCGTCGTAGGTGCCTTCTAGGCGCCCGCGACGGTAGGTGTCCATCGAGTCGATGCCGTGCGCGCGGAAGTAACGCTCGCGGTCGTCCATGATCGCCGCGATCTCGGCGATCATACGAGTGCGCACTTCCTCGGTGTCGCGCGTCGCGATGCCCGCCACGTGCGGGGCGCCCGCAAAGCCGGCGAACGTACCGCCGCCGAAGTCCATGACGTAGAACTGGACTTCCTGCGGCGTGTAGGTCAGCGACAGGGCCTGCACGATCGTACGCAGCGCCGTCGACTTACCCGTCTGCGGGCCGCCGACCAGCGCGAAGTTACCGCCCGCGCCCGACAGGTCCAGGACGAGGGTCTCGCGACGCTGCTCGAGCGGCAGGTCGACCGTGCCCAGGGGCACGCGCAGGGGGCCGGACTCACGCCACGCGCGCGACACGAAGCCGAGCTCCGGGTCCGGGCGCAGGTCGGGCATGAGGGTCGCGAAGGTATCCGGGATCTCCAGCGGCGGCAGCCACACCTGGTGCGCCGGGTAGCCCTTGCCCTTCATCTTCTCCACGGCGATGTCCATCTCGGACATGTCCGCCCACACCTCGTCGCCGGCCAGAACGACTTCCTGGTTCTGGTCGATCTCTTCCTCCTCGCCCAGGTCCTCGCGCGTGATGACGGGAGCGACCGTGAACGGCAGGATCTCGATCGGCGCGGTCGGAGCGCCGGCCGTCGAGGCCTCGGAAATCGACGCGAGCGTACGCGCCGGCGGGGGAGCGGCCACGTAGGACGCGCGGAAACGAACGAGGCCGTCGCCGCCCGCCTTCAGGAAGCCCGAACCGGGCAGCGGGGGCAGCTTTGCGGCGTCGGGGATACCCAGGACCTCGCGGGAGTCGTTCTCCGTGAAGGTCTTCAGTGCAATGCGGTACGACAGGTGCGACTCCAGGCCGCGCGCCTTACCCAGGTCCATCTTCTGTGAGGCGAGCAGCAGGTGCACCGACAGGGATCGGCCCAGACGACCGATCATGATGAAGACCTCGCCGAACTCCGGCTTGGCCATGAGCATTTCCGTGAACTCGTCCAGGACGATGAACAGGGCAGGCAGGGGCGGGAACTCGTGCTTGCCCGCGAGACGATCCGCCTCGTAGTCGGACACGTTCGCGTAGTTGCCCGCCTGGCGCAGCATCTCCTGGCGGCGCACCATTTCACCCTGCAGGGCGTCCTGCATACGGTCGACGAGGGAGAGCTCCGACTCCAGGTTTGAGATCATGGCCGACACGTGCGGCAGGTCCGACATGCCGGCGAAGGTCGCGCCACCCTTGAAGTCGACGAGAACCAGGTTCAGCTGCTCCGGAGAGTGGGTGAGCGCCAGGGCGAGCACGAGGGTACGCAACACCTCGGACTTACCCGAACCGGTCGCGCCGATGAGCAGGCCGTGCGGACCCATACCCTGCTGGGCGGATTCCTTAATGTCCAGGACCACGGGGCGGCCCTCGGGCGTGACGGCGAAGGGGGCGGCGAGGCGTTCGCGGCCCTCGCGGCGCCGCCACTGCTTCTCCGGGTCGAAGTCGCGGATATCGCCGATGCCGACGAGCTCCATGAGGTCCATCTGGCGGGACTCGTCCGAACGGCCCACCGGCGTCTCCGCCTCTTCCAGGTTCTGCTGGGTGGCGAAGGGCGTCATGCGGCGGGCCACGGCCTCGGCCTGCACCGCGGTGAGGCGGTCGGCGAACGCCTGCTCGGGCAGGGAGTCCATGGTGACCACGTCGACGACGTCCGCGCCCTTGTGATCCGGGTTGGGGTGGATGACGAGGCGCAGCGCCGTGTGCGACTTCATGGGCGTCCACTCGCGGGCGCGGGACATGATCGTCACGCCGCGCACGCCCACCGCCGAACCGAAGGGGGAGTTGGGCGGGAACTCGGCCCCGTCCAACACGAGGAGGAGGTGGGGCCACTCGGGCATGTCGTCGCCCGGGCGGTACGCGCCGCGCATCGCGATGTCGGGGCCGATCATCTCGGCGAGTTCGCGCGGGTCCGTCGAGATCATGCGGCCCGGGCCCACCGCGTCGCGCACGATGGACGAGCGAGCCTGCGGCATCCACTTGACCCACTCCCAGTCGCCCAGTCGATCGGCCGAACACAGGACCGCGATCTTGAGCTTGGAGGGGTCGATGAAGCACGCCAGGTGCATCATGATGGCGCGCATTTCGTCGTAGGCGCTCTCGCCGTCGCCGACGACCTCGATGTGGCTAAAGTCACCCAGGTAGAGGAACTTGCCGACGTTGTCCGTGTGGTCGTGGACGCCGATGAAGCGGTCCATGGCGGACAGACACACGACATCCATCTCCGTCATCGGATCGATCGGGGGACGCTCGAAAATGAGGCCGAGGGGCTGGGTGCCCGAGCCGTAACGGAACGTCAGCAGGTCGTACGTGTTGCCCTCGCGCGACCACAGGCGCGAACCGTTGGCGGCCAGCGTCACGAGGGCGTCAGGGGAGGGGTAGACCCAGTTGTAGTAGGCGCGCTGCTTCTTCGCGACCTTGCGCACGGACTCGCGCGTCTCCGCCAGGTAGGAGAGGTATTCGCGGCGCTGCGTCTTGACCCGCGTGCGGTACTGGGAGAACTGACGGTAGATGTTGAAGCCGACCATGCCCAGCATGGCGACCAGCATGCCGCCGCCCATCATCAAGGAGCGCGTGTTGCCGTCGTTCTGCAAAGCCATGAAGACCATGACGCCCGTCGAACCGAGCATTGGGACGACCATCATCAGGACGTTACCGATCGATGCGGGCTCGGCCTTCTCCGGCGGCATCTGGATTGCCAGGGTGCCGGAGGGTTGCTCCGGAACCGCGACAGTCCGCCGTTTCTTGCGTGTAACCATCAGGTCTCCTCGCGCTGCGCGCGTACGTGTTCGATGCGACTGCACCCAGTGTAGCTGAGTGGACTTCCAAGTTTTAACCGACGGTTAGCCTCAGTGCATTACACTGGGCACTGTTGTTTCCCGAAGATCGGAGGTTTCATGAGCGCCACCATGGTGTCCGTGACCGTTATCGACTCCGATGGCGCCTCTGATTTCGCCGCTCCTGAAGGGACCACGGTCGCCGGATTGTGCGCGATGCTGGAGATCGACCTGTCCCTTCCCTCCGTGCGCGTCTCCTACGCCGACGGGCGTCCCCTCGATGGCGCCGCTGTCCTCGGTCGTGACCTGCCCGCAGGTTCGACGATCGCTCTGTCCAGCCGAGTCCTGTCCGCTCAGCAGGTCAACGAGGCCTCGGAACGTCAGGAGAACCAGTGGCTGTCCCCGGTCCTGGCCCTCCTCGGCTACTGCTTCATCGTGATCGGTGCGGTCAGCTCCCTGTGCCTCTTGCCGATGCTCGCAGATGCGGCACTCATCGGTTTCGCTCACCCCGAGGACGGCCCGAAGTGGGCCGTTGAAGTCACGAAGATCCCGATGTGGGCGCGAGGCGCGTGTGCCGCCGTGTGCTGCGCTGCTTCCATCCTCCCGCTTTTCGCTTCGCGCGCGGTCCGTTCGAGGCCTGCCCTGCTGCTCCTGATGCCCGCGCTGGCCGGATATAGCGCGATCGGCTTCGTGGCGATGTCCGGCATTCATGCGCTGTCGGTCGCCCCTGTGATCGGTGTGTGGGTTGCCCTCGCGGTTTCGCTGGCCGTCGTGTCGCTGACGACGACCCCCACCGCGTTCAGCGCGTTCTTCGCGTGGATCGGTGCCACGGCGCTCGTCACGATCGGCGCGTACCCGTTGTTGAGCCTCATCGACATCGCTCCGCTGGCTCTCCTCCTCGGGGTGTTCCTGTTCCTGATGGCGCCTCGTTTTGCGTTGCGCGTGCCCGACAGTCAGCTCATTGACTCCGCGTCAGTGCAGACGATTGCGTCGCGTATTCGTCAGCCTCCCGCGCAAAAGCCCAGCACGGTGACCGGCGGCCGGATGGCGGATGCCCTCGGGCACACGGACGCTCGGTACACGCTGCTGTTGGCCGCCTCAACGCTGTTTGTGCTGGTGGGCGGCATACCCCTGGCGTACACGGTGACTCCCGTGATCACGTTGGGACGCGGTCTCGCCGGCTTCATCTTCGTCATCATGTCCATCCTGATCCTGTTGACGGCCCCGCGAGGGGTACGCACGCGCGCCGGGCAGGTCCTGCCTCGCATCGCTGCGGCGGGCGTCGGGTGCGCCTTCCTGTTTGGTACCTGGTCACAGTCCTTGGTGGTGGGGAAAGGAAAAGACACGCAATCGTTGTTCCCCCTGCTCCCGCTGGCGATTCTGCTCATCATCGCGATCGCGATGGTCCTGTGGATGACGCTGCATGTTCCCAAGGGCCACGCCGCCCTCGCGGGCACGATCCTCGACTTCGTGCAGACCTTCTGTATCTTTACACTTCTCCCCGCGGCGGTCATCTCCTCGGGTCTCTTCGAGTTTGCTTGGAGGGCAGTCCTGTAATGGCTGATACTACGAAGACTCCTTTCGCCCATGCATCCGCTTCGCGGCTCGTCGGCGCGTATCTCATCGACCTGCTGATCCTCGGGGTCCTGCTTGGCGTGACGTGGTACGTGCACTTCACGGCGTGGACGATCGGAATGATCACCGCCGAGGCCGTGGTTGCCTCCGCGCTCATGCTCGGCGCGTCGGGCCGGACGCCGGGCATGGCCCTCATGCGCGTGTGCATGATCCGCGACGAGGAAGACGCACAGACTCCGTCGCTCGGCGCGGCGCTGGGCTACACGGCCCTCGCTGTGCTCCTCCAGGTCACCGTCGTGGGCCTGCTCGCCTCGTATGCGATGGTCCACGATGGGCGTACGTGGCTGAGCGGCCCCACCCGTACCCGCTTTGTCGACTTGCGCAAGCATGCAGCGCTCGCGGCGGGTCCCGGTGAGGTTGAGCGCTCCGAGCGTCCGCACATGGCCCCCAGTGGTTTTGAGAGCGTGCATGAGGGGGTTGACCAGTGGAGCGCTCCCGCTGCGCCGTTGACGCCCGTGCCCTCCTCGGCGCCTGACTATTCCGCGCCCGGTCAGCGTGCGAACGACCCCTTTGGGACGGGCTACAGTGCTCCTGCCACCCCGGCGGTCTCCCCGCTGCCTGCCGCCCCCGCCATGCCGGCGGCACCCAGTGCGCCAGCCGTGCCCAGCACGCCTGCTGCGCCTTCGACTCCCGCTGCGCCCGCCGCGCGCGAGCCCAACGAGTTCGAGGCGCTCCTCGCACCGCCCCAGGGAGCTCCGGACACTCACCGCCCTGCGCCCCAGCGCCCCGCGACACCCTCCGTGCCCGCGGTACCTCCGGTGCCCAGCGTGCCCGCCCCGTCGACGCCCGCCGCGCCCGCGCAGGTTCCCGCCCAGGCCAGCTGGGGAGCTCCCGCTCAGCAGGTGCCCCCTCAGCCCGCCCAGGCCTCGTACAACGCAGGAGGGCAGTACACGGCCCCCGCATCGGGTGTGCCCGGCCCCCCGCCGAGCCGCCGCGACGTGCTGGCTGTGCAGAGCTCCGGCACCTCCCAGTGGGGTGGGGCCGGCCAGTCCCAGTGGGGCGCGCCAGCGACGCCGCCGCGCACGCAGCTCCTGTGGCTCATCTTTGACTCCGGGCAGCGTGAGCTCATCGACATGCCCGTGACGCTTGGGCGTGCACCCGCAGCCGTCGAGGGCTCGCGTGCGGTCGTCGTTCCCGACGCAACGATGTCGCTCTCGCGCACGCACATGCGTCTGGGGCCCACGGCCACCGGCGCCTGGATCGAAGACTCCTTCTCCGCGAACGGCACGCAGATTCGCACGCCCGACGGCCGCGTCATGGAACTGACGGGCGGACAGGCGGTCGAGGTGCCCGCCGGTACCGAGGTCATCATGGGAGACCGGAGGGCCACGATCGTCTACGCCGACGCCGACTCGGTGCACTGATCTCCTCGCCTGGCCGATCCTTCGAAGAGTCACCGCCGCCGTCCCGATAGGGGCGGCGGCGGTTTTCTATGTGCTCAATTCCACCCCGATTTAACCGAATGGAAAATTGTTGTGGATGGAGGCGGGGCAAAGTGGCAGTCGGTCGATTGCGAGTGCAGAATCGATCGCTTGCGGGTACGGAAAAGGGCCGCCCCGATGGGACGACCCTTTTCCGTAGCGCTAGGCGCTCATGCTCTCAGAAGCGGGCAGCGTTGGACTGGTCCGTCGTCTGGTAGTTGGAGCGAGCCGAGTCAACGGCGGAGGAGGTGCGGCGCAGCACGTCCTTCAGGCCCTCGAGGCCCTGGTTCCACTGACGCTGAGCAACGTCGTAGGCTTCCTGCGTCTGGCCTTCCCACGACGAGCGCAGCTGGTTCAGCGTCTGCTCGAGATCGTCGAGGCAGTTCTGCAGGTTAGCGGCACCGGTGTTGATGTCAGCAGCAGCGGCGTCAAGAGCGCCGTAATTTACCTGGAAATCCATGTCAGTCTCCTAATCTAATCTCTCACAGGCCGCCGAGCAGCTGAGCGAACGAGTTCTCGGTCTCGGACTCGTTGGCTTCCATCGACGAATCGGTGGCGCGCAGGTTGTCAGCGAGATCCTGAAGAGCCTGGTTAACCTTTGCTGCGTTCTCCTGCCACTGAGCCATCAGCGAAGAGAACTGCACCGACGCAGCGCCCTGCCAGGAGCTGCCGATGGTCGACAGGTCGCCCTCAAGACGCTTGAGGTGGCTGTCGATGTCGGCCTTGGTGGACTCAACCGCCGCGAAACCCTGCTTAAGGGCGCCTTCTGCGGCCCTCTGGTCTGCCATGTGAACCTCCATTTGTATGAGTGGACTCTCTCGCCGGAATGCGTGAGAGCATGGGGACACATGAATACTAACCATGTTTTCATCATTTTTTTCGATGTTACGGAAAAATCATGACAAAACCTGACCGAGAATCTAGACTTACGGGGTTGTGTCGTGTAGCCAAAAACCCCATCACGCGGCATTCGGGAGGACCCAATGGCATCGAAAACATCACGAGGAGTGGCGCTGATTCCGCTCACGATCACGTACGGCGTTGACCGTAGTGACGTGACGCTTCCGCAGTCGATCCCCCTGGTGGAGCTGCTCCCTGGAATGGTTGAAACGGTGGGCGCTTTCACTGATCAGCCAACGAATGACGGCTTCGCGGTGCGTACGGCCTCGGGCCGTCTGCTCGACCAATCCAAGTCTCTGTCCGCGCAGGGGGTGCGCGCCGGTGCGGCGCTCACCCTCGAGCCTCTGGGTGAGGGCGCTGCCGATATGGTCTATGACGACCTCACCGAAGCGGTCGGTCAAGTCGTCGAAAGAGTGTCCACTCCTTGGACACGTGACGATGCTCGCACTCTTGCTGCGCTCTCCGCGGCGGGCCTCGTCTTCGTCGCAGCCCTCCTCCTGGCCACCACTCCTCCGGACGCCCTCACCGCCCTCGATTCTTATTCCGTCACGAGGTACAACGTTATTGCCGGCGCAATCGGCATCGTCGCGGCGCTGCTCGTGACTGCGACGTCCGCTGTGATGACCCGGAAGTACCCGCAGGCAAGCGGTATCGCGCTGGCACACACCGTCCCCTTCCTGACGGCCGCATCGGCTCTGCGCCTGAGCCAGAGCCACTGGGACACCGCCGGCTGGGGGTGGACCGGCCTCGGCCTCCTGATCGGCTCCCTCGCCGTTCTCGCGCTGCCCAAGCGGTACCGAATCTCTATCGCGGCCCCTCTCGTCGTCGGTACGGTTTTGGCCGCCACCGGCCTCCTGGTTCGGCTCGGTCAGCTCTCTCAGGCGGGCATCTCCGCCATCCTCTTCGCCCTCGTGATTGTGCTTCTCCAGGTCGCGCCCTGGATCGCGCTGGCCCACATCCCCGTGCGCATCCTGGATGCGGACACGACTGAGCAGATTCCCGCGAAGGGCATCACCGACCAGGTCAGCACCTCCTTCGTGTTCGTCGTCGCCCTGCGCGCCGGCGGGGCAATCGCCGCTCTCTTCCTGGCTGTCGCCCTGATGACGGCACCCGAAACGCGGTCGATCTCCCTGCCGCTGACCCTCATCGTGCTCGGTGCGGTCTCCCTCGTTCTCCAGACGCGTTCCATCCGTGCTCGCGTCGAGGTGCTTCTCGGTGCTCTCACCGGCCTCATTGTGATCCTCGTCGCCACCGTACTCGGCGCCTACGCGGACCCGAGGACCATGCCGTGGCTGACGCTGTCGGCGATCGCGACCGCCCTCGTCCTCGTCATCACGAACGTCGTCGGGCCTCGTGCACGCCCGCACCTGACGCGCATCGCCGACACGATCTCCGTGCTGTCGCTGTTTGTCCTGCTTCCCCTGGCCGTCTACCTGTGGAGCTGAACCATGCCGTCGAGTAAAGACATCCTCGAAGCCCAGCGCTTTAATCGAAACCGCCTGATCACGGCCTTCACCTCCGGCACACCCGACGGGCGCGAGGTCGACACGCCCTCGCCCGTGCGCCCCCTTATTTTCGGGCTCGTGGTCGCCGTTATTCTCAGCGTGGTGGGAATCGGCATGCGCGTTTTTGCGCCGAACCCGAAACTCGGGGAGGCGCAGTATCAGCTGATCGACGTCAAGGGGACGGGTGCCCGCTATTTCTGGGCAAACGGCGTCCTCCATCCCATCGCGAACGTGACCACCGCTAGGCTCCTCAGCCCCGAATCGAAGCTGACGACCATCCAGGCATCAGCGTCGTCACTCGAGAACATTCCGCGCGGCGCCCAGATCGGACTGCCCGACGTCCCCGATGACGTGCCAGTACCCGACATGCTGAGTAAGCAGTGGCTTTCCTGCGACATGGAGTCCGGCTACCATACGTGGATCGCCAAGGAACTGCCTGCGGCGAATTTTCCGGTGAAGCAGGCGACATCCGCGCTCGTTCAGGCGACCGGCAGCGGAGACAAGTACTTCGTCGATCGGGAAAAAGGCAAGAAGTACTACATTGACTCCAGCGTGAGCCGCCTGGGTGACTGGGCACTGTCCTTCCAGAACCTCACCAGCTACCCGATCACCGTCGAACCCGAGTGGCTTGACCTCTTCCCCTCGGGCACGCCTCTGCGCCCCTGGAGCTACAACGACATCGAAAACGCTGGGCAGCCGGCCGCGAACTTGCCCGGCGACCTGAAGAACGAGGGCATCACCATCGGAATGGTCCTCGACCAGGTCGACTCCACCGGTCAGGTCAAGAACTCCTACCTGGTGATCGACGACTCGAATCTGGTGGTCTTCAACTCGACTGCGGCGCGCCTGTATCAGGACGCCCCGCCCTCGAAGAAGTTCCCCACCGAGATGTTCAAGTACGTCGAGCCCGTCCGAGCCGTCTTCGTCGGTGACGATTGGCCTGACGTCAAGGACTTTGAATCGCCCGAGTGGTTTGATGAGAGCCGCGACGCGTCCAGCCGGACGGTCCTGTGCGCCGCGATGGACACCACTGATCGCGCTAATCCGACGTTCGACCTGGTCACCATGCCTGAGAAGCGCGCGATCGAAGCGTCCTACGACGCGGAATCTCTGCAGTCCCCGAAGGGGCCGTCCACGACGCGTAACGTCACTGTCGCGGGCGGATCTGGCGCCCTCCTCGCCCTCACGTCGGGCGGTGGCGGCGAGGCAGCGTCCTACGTCTTCATCTCCGATATGGGCTTCCGCCACTCCCTCGGCGATGTCCCCTCCGTCTCCATGAATGCCCTCGGGTGGCAGGCATCCGAGGCTGCGTCGGTCCCGCGCGCGTGGGGCGAGCTCATCCCGCCGGGTTCCGAGATGTCTCCGAAGGCCGCCGCCACCTCAGTGGGGCTCAAGTGAGCGCCCACCGCACGCGTTCCCGGTCCCTGGGCCGAGGCCTCGTCGGGGCCTCGCTGATCGCAGGACTCGTGCTCGCTCCTATCGCTGCGCCCGTCGTCGCGCCTGATGACTCCGGTGCGTTCGGTCCCGGCGTCGCCCACGCGGACCCGGTACCGACGCCGAGCGTGCGTCCGACTCCGACGGCGACTCCCTCGTCGTCGGCGACGACGCCCGCCAGCGATTCCGAGGGCGGCGAATGCTCGCAAAACTCGCCCTCGTACATCAAGCAAACACCCGCCATCTTCGACGCCGTCGGAGTGCGTCGCGCCTGGGAGGTCTCGCGAGGCCGTGGCGTCACGGTCGCGATCGTCGACTCGGGCGTCGCCGCAGGCAATCAGCACTTTCAGGGCCCGGACGGGCCCGTCGTGCTGCCCGGCATCGACCTGAGCGGTGAAAACACCGACGGGCGCGTCGACGTCGGCGAACACGGCACCGCCATCGCCGGTGCGATCGCCGCGCAGGAGCTGCCCAAGGAGATGGGATCTGGCCTCGTCGGCGTCGCCCCCGAGGCGAAGATCCTCCCGGTGCGCGTTGACAGCGGGCTTCAGGACAATCGCCCGCACAAGGAAGGCGAAGAGACCTTCATGTCGAAGGTGGGCCGCGGGATCCAGTGGGCCGCCGACCATGGCGCGCAGATCATCGTCGTCGCACAGTCTGCTCCCGAGGGGGACCCCCAGCTGGAGGCAGCCGTCAACGCCGTGCGAGGCAGGGCCCTCGTCGTGGCCTCGACCGGCAACGTGTACCAGGGGCAGGAAGCGAATCAGGTCGTCTACCCGGCCGCCTACCCGGGCGTGCTCGGCGTGACCGCCTCGAATGCCGACGGATCGGCCTCGGACCAGCAGGTGCACGGCGCGCACGTCAAGCTCGCCGTGCCCGCCGGCGTCATCCTCACGACCTGGTTCGATCAGGCCGACTGCCTCGTCGGCGGATACGAGGGGGACCAGCCTCTGCCGTCCTCGTCCTACGCGACCGCATACGCGGGCGGCTTCGCGGCCCTCGTGGCCTCGGCCTACCCCGATGAGGGGCCCGACATGTGGAAATACCGGCTCGAAGTGACCGCCCTGCGCGGTACCCCCGATCAACGCACCGACGCCCTCGGATGGGGTATCGTCGCTCCCTTCGACGCCCTCACCTTCACCGATATCGGCACCAGGTTCGGGCCCGAACACCCTAACGCCGCGGAGCATCCCGCTCCCGCCCGACCGGCCGTGGCCTCGGCGGACTTGACCTCGCGCGATAACAACCTGACGATCCGCGCCTACATCGTGTCCGCGATCGCCGTCCTCGGGGCGTCGCTGATCGGAGGCCTCGTGATCCTCTCCCACCTGCGCGGTAGGCCCGCCGTAGTCGAAGACTCAGAAGAGGACCTGTCGTGACCACCTGGGTGTCGCGGCGCTGGGCGAAGAGCGTGGGCGTCCTCGCCAGCGCCCTCGCGCTCAGCCTCGGTGTGAGCCTCACCGCCGTTGCGCCGGCTTACGCCGCCGACCCACCGGTGACCGCTGACAAGCAGGACTACTACAAGTACTACAAGCTCAAGTCCATCCACGATCAGGGAATCACGGGCAAAGGCGTCACCATCGCGGTCCTGGATGGCGCGGTCAACCCGAACATTCCCGAACTCAGGGGCGCGAACATTCAGGATCGGATGCCCTGCGTCAAGGACTCAGCCCCCGAGAATATGGCGCATGGCACCACGGTCGCGCAGATCCTGGTCTCGCCCGAGTTTGGTGTGGCGCCGGACGCGACGCTCTACACCTATACACTCCCCCTTCATGGTGATGCGTCGAACTGCACGCTCTCCGGCTGGACGGGTGAAGCAGAGAACGACACGCCTCTCCTCATTGAGCAAGCGATCAACGACGGCGCCGACATCATCACGATCTCCAGTAACTTTGACGATAATTCCATCGACCTTCGATGGGCGATGGCCAGAGCCATGGCCGCGGGCGTCATCGTCGTGGCCGCGATGGGCAACGAGACTACCGAGGACCCCGATGATGCGCTGGCTATCTGGACGGGAATCTGCGGCATCGGAGCGACGCTGCATGACGGCAGCCTGACGGAGTACACGAACTGGGGCAGCGGGTTGCTGACGACCGCCCTGGGAACAGTCCTGACGCGCGACACGTCCACCGGTCGTGTCGAGGAGGCTGACGGAACGTCCTTTGCGACCCCGATTATCGCCGGCTTTTTGGCGCTCGGCTGGCAGCACTTCGACGAGGACGTGAGCGCAGGGCAGATGCTTCAAGCGCTGGCTGCAACGGGGAGAAGCGGAAACGAGTGGAACAAGTTCACCGGCTACGGCCCTGCCGACCCGATCGCGTTCCTCCGGTCAGACCCGTCGCAGTATACGGACGAAAATCCGTGCGTACCGCAGGACAACAGGTCTTTGCCTACGAGGGATGATGTCATCGACTACATGGACGGCGTCGTCAACCCCATTCTGATTCGTAATGATGATGTCTACGTCTACCGCGGCGTGAACGAAGAGGCTGCACTCAGCCGCGAACACGGCTACCCGACCCACATCGGCACCAGCCCCCGGTACCACAGTCAGTGACGGGCCTCGGCTTGCCCGAGTGCCTGATTGCCCGAACGAAAGGAACAGACAAGACGATGCGATCGATCGGTCGGCCCCGAGGCCTGCGTGCCCTCTCCGTTCTGGCCTCGGCCTGCGCCCTGGCCCTGACGGCCGTGCTCTCGCCCGTCACCCCCGCTGCCCCTGCGGAGGCGGTGGATCGCAAGGTCACAGCGGCGGATGAGGCGTACTATTCGCGCTACAACCTTGCGTCCTTGCATGCGCAGGGGAAGAGGGGGGATGGAGTCATCATCGCGCTCATTGATGGTCGCGTCGATACGTCGATTCCGGAGCTGCAAGGGGCTGATATTCAAGACAAGACCCCGTGTCAGGTCACGCCCGATGCGGAGTCGAACGATCATGCGACATTTCTCGCTCAGCTTCTGGTCGCCCCGGACTTCGGAGTCGCTCCCGGTGCGACACTCTACAGCTACGCCCAGGCGGGTTCGACGAGAGAAGCGGGCGGAGACTGCAACCTAGGGGCGCGTTCAACAGCCTATGCAGATCAATCCGTGCTTATTGAACAGGCCTTGAATGACGGCGTGGACATCATCTCGATCTCTTCCAACTATGCGTCCAGGGACAGTGAATCATTGAAATGGGCAGTTGCACGCGCTGCCGTCGACGGCGTGCCAATTGTTGGTTCGATGGGTAATGACGGAGAGCGTAATCGCACGGATCGCGTGGGGGCGTGGGGTTCGGTTGTTGGTGTTGGGGCACTTGAAACTGATGGGCGCTATGCGGACTACTCAAACTACGGTGATGGGGTCTCCATCGCCGCAGTGGGAGAGATGGCTGCGCGTCAGGCCAGCACCAATAAAATCGTGACAACAGCGGGTACTTCGAACTCTGCACCTTTGGTTGCGGGAGTGCTAGCCCTGGCGTGGTCCGACTTTGATGACGGAGTGACGGGGTATCAGATTCTGCAGGCGCTGGTTGCGACCGCGAGCGGGTCGGGTGGCAAATGGAACGATCGGACCGGTTATGGTGAGGTCGATCCAGCGGCCCTGTTGGCGTCTGATCCGTCGCGGTATCCAGACGAGAACCCCTTCGAAGAGAAGCAAGGTGATTCCGTCGTGACTCCGGATGACATCGATGATTACTACGATGGGCTCGTGAACCCGAGCTCCGTTTATAACGACGACACGTATGTGTACCGGGGCCTCGATGAGCAGGTGGTGACTTCGGGCGCGTCCGGTTACCCGGCTCATCTCGGCACGAGCCCCCGGTACCACGCGCAGTGAATGATTCCCATGAGCGAGCAATCACTCGCAAATACTGAACGAATTGGCGACTTCCGGTCGCCACAGAGGCGGTCTTACCGTCTCGGTACATGAAGTGGTGCACGTGCGCCAAGGAACTCAGTTAGGATAACCGTATGGTAGAGACGATGGGGAGCACCCCCGAAGAAGTTAGGCAGACTATCCGGGCTCAGATGGAAGCCGCTGAAAAGCGTGCCGAGAATGCCCGTGAACTCGTTGAGATTCTCAAGACAGCGAAGACGCGTGGCGTCGACGCTCAGGGCGACGTTGAGGTCGAAATCGACTCGGACGGTCGCCTCGTGAAGCTGTCGATCGATGATGACGCGCTCCAGGGAAGTGCGCGTGAACTCGAGGACTCGATCATGGAGGCCTACGCCGACGCTGGTCGCAACATGCGTGACTACATTCGCATGCAGACCACCCAGCGATTTGGCGAGGACGGCGGCTCGCTCGGCGGTTACCTCGAGACCATCTCCTCGAACCTCAACTCTCTCGGTACGGGGCAGCGATGAGCGCGGATCTTGGCGTCAATACAGAAATAATCCGTGATCATGCGACCACGGTCAGTGACTGTGCGTCGACCCTCGACGAGAGCGTGGGCGTCGCCAACTCGACGCAGGGCCAGGTTAACGGCAACGCCTTCGGCCTGATCTGTTCCTTCTTCGTTCCCCCGGTCAACAAGCAGATCACGAACCTGACGAAGATGATCTCGGACTGCTCCGCAGCCGAGAAGCGTCTTGTCAACTGCCTGCTCCAGTGGGCGCAGGAGATGGACGATCTTGAGCAAGACATCGTTGGGGATCTGAACAAAATCCAAGACGGCGTGGGCACATTCACTAAGCCTATTGGCAACGGCGGCAACGGCGGAAATGGCGGTGACGGCGGTAACGGTGGAAATGGCGGTGACGGCGGTAACGGTGGTGCCGGTGGCGCCGGTGGTGCCGGTGGAGCTGGCGGTGCTGGTGGCGCTGGCGGCTACGGCGGCGGCGGAGGTGGCGGCGGCTACGGTGGTGGCGGCGGCTTCGGCGGCGGAGGCGGCACGGGTGGTGGCGGCGGCTTCGGCGGAGGTGGCGGCACCGGTGGTGGCGGCGGCTTCGGCGGAGGTGGCGGCCTGGGCGGCCTCAGCGGACAGTCCACAATGCCCTCCCTCTCAAACAACCCCGGCCTCGGCGATGACTCCGCAAAGGACGGTAAGGACGGGCACGACGGTAAGGACGGGCACGACGGCAAGGATGGTAAGGAAGGCAAGGATGGCCAGTCCGGTAACTCCTTCGACAGCCTCCTCGGCGGCCACGACAAGCTCAACGCCGACGACGACGAACTGCGTCGCTTCCTCGAGAAGCAGCGCGACGACGAAAACACCGATCTTGCCGAGTTCTACGAGCGCCAGAAGGAAGACCAGAACGAGGCGCTCGCGCGCTACGCTGACGCGCACCCCGGTGAGGACATCTCCGAGGTCAAGAGCCTCATCGAGTCCAACCAGCAGGAGCAGCAGGACGCGATGACGGACTTCCTGTCGCGCCAGCGCACCGAAGAAGAAACCCAGATCCGCCAGTACGTGAAGGACAACCCGCAGGCAACGTCCCGCGAGTTCGACGCCTTCATGTCGAAGCAGCGCAACGACCAGCAGGCCAGCTACCGCAGCTTCGTCGAGGAGCAGGAGAAGGCTCAGTCCTCCCGTATCGAAGAGTTCTCGAAGGCTCACCCCGATACGAAGACGGACGACGTGCGTTCGCTCTTCGACCGGCAGGATGACCACGGCGATAAGGACATCGAAACGTTCCTGTATCGTCAGCGCCAGGATGAAGAACGCACGCTGCGTCGCTTCCTGTTTGAAGGAGTTCAGAAGTGAGCGTCGAATCCCCCGAATTCACACCGAGTATCGACTACACCACCCCGACCGAGGGCCTGGGTATCGTCGACGAGCTGTACAACGTCGCCCAGGACCTGCGCGCCGGCGAGGTGAACAACCTCGTCAGCTCGGCCAAGGCAATCTACGAGGAAGCAGCCGGGCTCGCCGTTGACCCTATCGGTGGTCTCGTCGGTATGGGCGTCGAGTGGATCTTGCAGCACATCGATCCCCTCAAGACCTGGGTGAACCAGCTGACCGGCGACTCGGCTCAGGTGTACGGCATGAGCTCCAGCTGGGACTCCATCTCGAGCTCCCTCGCCTCCGTTGCTGAAGAGCTGCAGTCCACCGCACAGGCCGCGATGTCCGGCATGCACGGCGAAGCAGTGCGCGCGTACCTGGAGCGCCAGGCCGTCGTCTCCAGTGCGATCGACGGCGTCTCTGCCGCGTCTGGTGCCTTCGGCGAGGCGCTCACGAAGGTGGCAGACTCCGTCGACAGCATCCACGACGCCGTCGTGGGCGCCATCGGCGATATCGTCGGCAGCTGTGTTTCCGCAGCGGTCGAAGTCGTATGCACCTGGGGCCTTGCGGCTCCCGTCGCCGAAGCGCAGGTTGCCAGTAAGGTCGCCAAGTGGGTCGGACTCATCGGCCCTGTCCTGGATGTCCTCATGGAAGCCGTTCAGGCCATCATGGCGATCTACGCCGTCATGACCTCTGTCGGCGAGAACCTGACCCGCGGCGTCGAGCACATCGGCGAGCAGTGCCAGGCCCCCGGCGGCGGCTGCTGCGGCGAGGGACACAGCAAGGGCGGCGAGGGCTACGAGCTGCGCGACGGAAGAAACGTGTACGTCGACGGCGATAACAACGGCACCATCGTGAACGGTGACGTCAATATCGAGCAAGACAATCACACGGAAATCAACCCCAGTATCGAGTTCAGCCCCGAGATCAATATTGAGCACGAACACGAAGAGCACCACCACCACCACGGTAAGCACGACGGGGGCGACGACTCTTCGCACGACAAATCGCACGGTCGCAAGGCACCGCACGAGCAGCAGCACAACGGCGCTAATGAGCACGGAACTCGCCCGCGCAAGCAGCACGGAGGCAACCACGACAGCGGAAACGATGGGAATCACCATCGTCGCAAGGGTGGCAGCAGCCGCGGTGGCGGCTCTCACCATCACCGTCGCCGTCCTCATCACTGAGTGGATGACCCAGTCCTCTGGTGACCGACGGTGCCCTGCGCGCCGACGGCAACCAGAGACCAGGGACGCGCTCTGCCTCGCCGCATGAGCGTGAACGGCCCCGGCCTCGTCCTCACGTGACAATAGGAGGGCCCCGCACAGATCACCGTGCGGGGCCCTCCTGCGTACAGACCGCCTACGGCCTATTCGCGAAGTACTCCAGCAGATGCGAGTCACCCGACACGATGATCTCGTCGTCAGCGTTAATGCGCGTCGACGAGTCCGCGTACTCGAAGCGCTGCTTGGGACGGCGGATCGCCAGCACGTTCACGCCATAGCGGCCACGCAGGTCGAGCTCCTCAAGGGAGAAGCCGCGCACCTCCTGCGGTGGGCGCAACTTCATGATGGAAAAGCCGTCCTTCTCCATCTCGATGTAGTCGACCATGCGGCCACCCACCAGGTGCGCCGTACGCTTGCCTGCATCCAGGTCGGGGTAAACGACATGGTGGGCACCCACGCGGCGGAGGATGCGGCCATGCTGGGAAGACGTCGCCTTCACCCAGATCGAAGAAATACCCATGTCGACCAGGTTTGCGGTAATGAGCACCGCCGCCTCCAGCGAGGAACCCACGCCGACAACGGCGCTACGGAACTCCCGCGCCCCCAGCTGCTCGAGCGCATCCTTGGACGTCGCATCCGCCTCGACGAGCGGGAAACGACCCGCGAAAGCCTGCACGCGGGCGGGGTTCTTTTCGACGGCCAGGATCTCGTAGCCCAGCTGGTCCTGCGTCACCGCCACGGCGGAGCCGAAACGGCCCAGCCCGATGACGAGCGTTCCCGACTGGAGTTCCTTTGACTCGCGTTCATCTGCCATGCCCCCATTCTTCCCTGCGCACGCCCCCAACGCGAACGCTGCGGCCGTCAGCGTGGTTTAGTGAGCCGACGTGGATGCGTTGGTGAGCATGATGGTGCCTGCGACAGCTCAGGGGCGCATGATCCGTGGCGTGAGGATGTTTCCGTCGTGCGAGGGGATGGCGTTGAGCCGAGTCCAATGGGGCTGGCCAGGTTTGTCGCGGTACAGGTGTCGGTATCTGGTCGGTGCGCGTGAAACACGCGTGAAACATCACGGCTCGGTTGTTAACGTCCTACCTTCGCGCGGATGGCGACCAGAACCTGGGCGACGACCTCGTCGATGACGCGAAGATCCGACCATCGGACACGAATGACTGTCCACCCGTCGCGTTCAAGGTCTCGCTGTCGACGTTGCTCGGCCTCAATGCTGTCGTGTACTTGATCGACGGTGTCCCCGTATTTGATTCGCCCGTCGAACTCGATGGCAATCTTCAGGTCGGGCAGCGCAATATCGATGAAGTACGCATGGCCATCGATGTGGACTTCCTCCTGAGTGGTCATGCCGTTGATACCCGCGCGCAACAGTGCGAGCAAGACGAGGGCCTCGCCCGGAGACTCGCATCCAGCGTCAGCGCGGTCAATGATCCATCGGGCGCGCTCACGTCCGACGGTGTTGAGGGGAGTGTTAGCCAATGCCTCGTGGAACTCTTTGCGCGCCTCCTCCTGGCGGACACGTGACTCAGCCTGACGAAAACGGTCGAAGTGGCACGCGTGGGCCAACCCTGCGCAGGCGATGGAGAACCCGTGCTTGTCGGCCAATAGGCGGGCGCAGTCAACGACAACTCGCGCCGGTGTGGCGATGCGGAAGTCCAAGTAGTTGATTGAGGGAACTGGCGATCGGGGGCGAGAAACGGTCGTTGTCACTGCCGAAAAACGTTCATTCTTCTCAACTGTGATTGCTGGAAAATGAATCTGGCGTGGGCATTCTCGAGATGGCGCATACAGTGTGAGCTTCTCGATCTGGTCGTCGGTGGGGAGGTCGAGAAGGTAAGCGGCGACGCCGCCGCTGATGACGTAATCGGGATATCGCAGACTCAGAGCGCATAACCGGGCAACGAAAACCGCTGTTTTGCGCTGCCGTGAGTGCAGTCCAATCAAGCGCGCTGAAGGGATATAAATGCCGGTGAGAAGACGAATGAATTCTCCTTTCTGCACGCGCCTATGGATGCGTTCACTAGCTGCATGCGAGTCGGCAATGACTAGGGATGCGCGGATGGATGCCACCCGGTCGCGCAGCAAAGCAGCATCTTCGTTGTGCGCATGCGCGCCTCGTTGTTGGTCCATGTGTCCAACTGTGTGACGACTGGAGTGCGCCTTCAAGCTCTCTGTGTGAGCCTGTGGATAACGACAAGTCGAGAGTTAGCCTGTGGATAACAAGCGATGGTCCTGATGCGCTGAAAGTGAATGCCCGTCCACGCGAGCATGCGAAACGCTCGTTGGGAGTTGTCTGAGCGAGACGATATTCGCCCTGCGGTTCGAAGTGGGTTGAAAAGCGTGACATTTTTCGCCCTGCTCGGCAAAAATGGCTGGATTTTGGCGTTTTTGGGCTTGCTGGGCGAGTTTTGGCTCGGTTTGGTCGTGGGTGGGGTGTTGCCGGGCGAGTTTTGTCTCGGTTTGGCCGTGGGTGGGGTGTTGCTGGGCGAGTTTTGGCTCGGTTTGGCCGTGGGTGGGCTGTTGCTGGGCGAACTTTTTCGCGCTCTTGCGCTATCAGGCCGCCCGCTCTCGCGCCGCGACGACGCCACATGGCCTCACGCCGCGACGATGCCAGTCTGTTGCCCACCGAACCGGCCAGGCAGCTACCGAACCGCTCTGCAGCCCCCGCAACTAGCCGATGATTGGCCGTTCTTCCGGCATGCGGATGACACGGGAGCGCTCGCGCAGGGCGAGCGCCGCAGCCACCGTCATGGAGCCGGTACGGCCAGCGAACATGAGGAAAATCAGCACGTACTTGGCGCCGACGGGCAAGATCGGGGTGATGCCGGTGGACAGGCCTACGGTCGCGAACGCGGAGGCGGTCTCGAACAGGATGATGTCGAGAGAATAGTGCGTCATTGACAGCAGCAGGACGACGGACACGGCCACGAGCGCCAGGCCCAGCAGCGACACGGCAACCGCCAGTCGGACGGCGCTCGTGGGAATGCGTCGCCCGAAGGTCTCGATGTCGCGGTCGCCTCGCGCCTCAGCGATGACGGCCAAGACGAGAACGGCAAAAGTTGTGACCTTCACGCCGCCCGCCGTGGATGCGGAGCCGCCGCCAATCATCATGAGGATGTCCTGCACGAAGTGGGTCTGGGTCTGCATGGCGCCGACGTCCAGGGCCGACAGTCCGGACGAGCGGGAGTTCACGCCGGCGAGCATCGCGTTGAGGATCTTGGAGGGAGTGTCGATCGCGCCCAGGGTCGCGGGATTGTTCCACTCGGTGAGAGCCAGGGCGAGTGCCCCCACGAATGCGAGAATCAGGTAGGTCGACAGGGTGAGCTTGGTGTGGAGCCGCCAGCGCCGGGGTGTGCGCAGGTTCTTGGCGACGTCCATGATGACGGGGAAGCCGATGGCGCCCACGGTGGTGCCCAGGATGATGGGGATGAGCATCCACCAGTCGGTGACGTGGGGGGAGAGGCCTTCGGGGAGGATGACGAAGCCTGCGTTGTTGAACACGGAGATCGCCATGAAGACGGCGTCCCACACGGCGCGGACGGGGTCGATGCCCATCGACAGGAAGCGCGGGAGGAATACGGCGGCCAGGAGGGCCTGCATGGTCAGTGATGTCGCGATGACGGCCTTGAGCAGGAGGGAGATCTGGCCCATGGCGCCGGTGCCGGTTTCCTGCGTGGCGAGCATGCGCTGGGTGAGGCCGAGGTGGCGTGAGACAGCGAATCCGAGGATCGACGCGAGGGTCATGACGCCCAGGCCGCCGACGACGATGCCGGCGGCGATGACTGCCTGCCCGAAGGGGGACCAGTAGGTCGCGGTGTCGACGGTGGTCAGGCCGGTGACGCAGACGGCAGACACGGCGGTGAAGAGAACGTCGACGAAGGGGGCAGACGTGTCGGAAGAGGAGGAGATTGGCAACATCAGGAGCGCCGTGATGACGCCGATGATGAGTGCGAATGTGCCCAGAGCGAGGCGTGCGGGTGAATACCGGGCCTGCTTGGACAGCCACGCGCGCACGCGCTGCACGGTTGTGGTGGGTACCTCGCCGTGCGGGTTCTGGGGGCCTTCGGGGACCCGGCGTACGACTGGGGAGGGCTGTGGACTCAGCGGTTCCTCAGAGAGTATGGGGGCCGAGGCCGTGGCGCGTCCGCGCATCAGGGAGCGGGTGGCGCCGGGTTTGGGACGTAAGCGAGGGTGCTTGCCTCGCTGCTGACGACCCTTGTGTGCCGGTGCCATCGTTGCTCCTTAACGACTCTGCAACAAAAGTGGACAAAGTTGCAGTTTCCATGCGGTTGGGCAGTAGTATATTTCGTGAGGCTACGTAAGCGGTGAACGAATCGGGTTTAGCGCGCCTCGCGAGCATATCTGGGAGTCATTAATGGAACAGCAGTCGGCGCCGCGCTTTATGACTGTCACGGAAGTGGCGGACATCATGCGCGTCTCTAAGATGACTGTGTACCGCTTGATTCACAGTGGCGAAATGCCCGCGATTCGCGTCGGAAAGAGCTTCCGAGTCCCGGAGGCCGCGGTCGCCCAGATGATTCAGGCCGGTATGGCAGATCACTCTGGTGACCAGGCTCGCGTCATTGGCGGGTAGTATAGGCACGATGTGCCCGGCTCGGGCACCCATCATCCATCAGCGGTAGTACCTCTGCCGCACACACTACGAGGGAGGAACCCCATGGGCTCCGTCATCAAGAAGCGCCGCAAGCGCATGGCGAAGAAGAAGCACCGCAAGCTCCTGCGCAAGACGCGTCACCAGCGTCGCAACAAGAAGTGAGCGAGCGGAGGCCCGACCTTTTGGTCGGGCCTCTCGTGTATTCGGGGCCCTATACTTGGGTGTTATGGACCGCACCATTATTCACGTTATGCGCCACGGCGAGGTGGACAATCCCGACGGTGTTTTGTACGGGCGGCTGCCCGGTTTTGGGCTGACGGAGCTGGGGCATGCGATGGCTGCCCGCGCCGCTGAGTATCTGGTGGATTCGGGTGCGGATATTGCTCGCGTGATTTCGTCGCCGCTGCTGCGTGCGCAGTTGACGGCGGCTCCGACGGCGGCCGCGTACGACCTGAGTATCCAGTCTGATCCGCGCCTCATCGAGTCGGACAACGTCTTCGAGGGGCTGCCGGTGAACACCAACCGCGCGATGCTGGCGAACCCGAAGTACTACAAGTACTACTGCAACCCGCTGCGTCCCTCGTGGGGTGAGCCCTATCGGGATATTGCGTCACGCATGAGCGCGGCCCTCTCCTCGGCGCTGCGCGAGGCCCGGGGGCGTGAGGCGCTCGTCGTGTCCCATCAGAATCCGATCGTGACGCTGACGCGCTTCGTGAACGGCCAGCCGTTGGCGCACGCGCCGAAGTCGCGCCACTGTGCGCTCGCGTCGATCACGTCGTTTATTTTCTCGGGTGCGACGCTTGTGGGCACGTCCTACGCGGAGCCCGCGGCTGACCTGGTTGCGATGGCAAAGGACATGACGCCGGGGGACTCGCAGGCGGACCTGCGCCGCTGACAGAGCTGGTCGGGGCAGACCGCGTTGGCCGGGGCGCCTCGCGTCGTACCGCGACCGCATCGCGCCGCAGCAGGCTAGTGCCCGCGGCTGATGGTGTGAGCGTCGCTCAGTTGGCCTCGTCGCCGGAATCCTCGGCGGGGCCTGTTCCCTCTTCCTCGGAGTGCTTACGCTGTTCCTGCGCGCGGCGCTCGTCCTCGCGGCGCTTGCGCTGGATGTCGCGCTCGAGACGGAACAGGAACTCCGGGTCGTCGTCCGGGGCGGAGGGGCGCTTGGGGGCCTCGGGCGCTCGGGTCTGCTTCGTTTCCGCGCGCGATACCCACCGCAGGACGAGCCAGGCGATGGGGCCGATGGCGGCGATCGTCGCGGTGAAGAGGATGATCATCAGCCAGATGGGCTTGGCGATCTTTCCGGGCATCTCGTCTTCGGGCGTGCGGTGCCAGTCGGCGGCAGCGTAGATGGTGACTGCGAGCATTGCGACGACGAAGACGATCCTGGCCATGCCCCTAGCATAGGGGCGTGGGCCGTCTCACGCTGGCGCGTTCACTCCCGGAGCAATCGGAGGAGCCGCGCGGCGTTTAGGCGCGCGTGACGCGGGGGAGGTTCGCGTACGAGGGGGCGGCGCCCGGCGCGAGGACCGCCGTCGACCCGGCTCGGATTCCGTCGGCCACGGCCTCGGCGAAGGGCTTGCCGAGGGCCATAGCGGAGGCCAGCGCGCCCACGCACGCGTCCCCGGCTCCCGTGGTGTCCACGGCCTCGCCGAGGGTGAGGGCGGGGCAGTGCCCGGCCTCGCTGCCCGATGCCCACGCCGCGCCGTCCGCGCCGAGCGTCACCATGACGTGCTTGGGGCCGAGGCCTCGCAGTGCCCGCGCTACGCCGATCGCCTCGGTGGGGCCGGCGGGGGCAGGCATGCCCAGCGTCAGGCCTGCCTCCGTCTCGTTCACGACGAGAACGTCGACGCGCGCCATGAAAGCGGCGTCGGTGGGGCGCGCGGGGGCCAGGTTGAGCAGGACACGCGCACCGAAGGAGTGCGCCCACGCGAGGGCTTCGGCGTTGGCCTCGGCGGGGATCTCCGCCTGGAGGACGACGACGTCGGCGGGGGCGGGGAACAACGAGGCCTTGGCGGGCTCGACGGTCACGGTCGCGTTCGCCCCGGCGTCGAGGATGATCGTGTTCTCACCCGAGGAGGCGACAGTGATGAGCGCGGTCCCGGAGGGCCCGTCGACCTCGCGCAGGTGGGTGACGTCCACGCCGTGAGACGCCAGCTCCGCGCGCAGGCGCTGACCCGAGGGATCCGCGCCGACCGCGCCCACGAAGAAGACGGGGACCCCCGAATGTGCGGCCGCGGCAGCCTGGTTCGCGCCCTTGCCGCCGAGGCCGTAGGTGAGCGAGGTGCCCGAGAGCGTTTCGCCGGGGTTTGGGAAACGGTCGACGGTGACCGTGACGTCCTGGTTAATGGAACCGACAACGATGACGCGGGACATGGCACTCCTTTGTGAGGTGATGATTCATTGTGCCACGTCAGGGGTGCTGCGTTGTGGCTTTAGACACTTACGTGTTGGTATGTGCTCCGCGTCTGTTCGCCCCTCTTGAATTAAGTACAGCTTCATTCGAGCACTAGTTTCCTGTAATAGTACTAAATGTTTGATTTATGGTGAACTAAGCGCCGTGCGCACGCTCCGCTTCTTCATCTCATCGCGGGCGGCAGGTCCCACCTGCCGCGTCGCCACCGTTCCTTCACAGGTCATCCGAGGGAAGGCCTCGGCCACCGCGGTCAACTTGCGCACCCTTGCCACGGACGGCGAATACGCGGACGGACCCGCGCGCGTGCTCCTGCCGCTTCTGGGCATCTACGCTCTCGGAACCGTCTCCCTCCAGGGGTTCAACCTCGTCTAC
This sequence comes from Schaalia sp. ORNL0103, assembly GCF_019429565.1. Lineage (GTDB taxonomy): Bacteria > Actinomycetota > Actinomycetes > Actinomycetales > Actinomycetaceae > Pauljensenia. The sequence continues at coordinate 87,451 of NZ_JAHXSA010000003.1, forward strand.
CTGCGGGTCGCCCAGGACATCGGCGCGGGGGATGCCTCCGGCCTCATCACCGCGATCCCCGGAATCGTCCTCGGCGTCGCCTGCTTCTTGTACGGAACCCTTGGTGACTTCATTCCGCTGCGCCGCATCGTCGACGTGGGCGTCGGCCTGATCGTCGCGGGGTCCCTGCTCGGCTTCGCCTTCTCCTCGTCCCTGGTCGGCATCATCGTCGCCCGAGCGCTCCAAACCCTCGGATACCAGGCCGCCGCCTCCGCGTACATGATCCTGGCGACCGCCATCCGCGACCCGAAGAAACGAGGCCTCTACGTCGGCCTCATGTGCGCGGCCTTCCAGGGCGGCACGGCGATCGGTATGCTGGCCGGCGGTATCCTTGCCGACATCAACTGGGCTCTGCTCCTCCTCATTCCCCTGGCTGGCCTCGCCTGCCTGCCGATCATGGGGCGCCGAGTCCCCGCGCGTGCCCGCGCCGGGCGCGTCGACGTTGTCGGCCTCGCGATCTTCTCCTCCCTGGCCCTGCTGCTCACCCTGGTCGCCGCGAACCCGCGCTGGTGGCTCATCGCGGGCCTCATCCTCGGCGGCGTCCTCTTCTGGCGCTACATCGGGCGTGCGCGCGCCCCCTTCATCACGCGTTCCTTCTTCACGAACGTACCGTGGGCGCGCTCGATCAGCCTCATCCTGATCGTCTACTGCATGAACTTCACGGTCGCGCCCCTCATGAACGGCATCGGCGCCGCCAACTACGGGCTCACGCCCGCGCAGGTCTCCGTGCGCCTCCTACCCGCCTACTGCGTGGCCCTGGCCGCCGCCATGACGTCGGGCGCGGTGATGTCCCGCATTGGGCGCGGCCGCACCGTGCGCGCGTGCGTGACCCTCATCCTCGTGGGCACCGCCCTCATCGCGCTGTGCATGAGCATGGGCCCGTGGGTCATCACCGCCGCCATGTGCTTCATCTACGCGGGCTTCGGCGCCCTGTTCACGCCCATCTACGACACCGTGTTCGCGACCGTCGCTCCGGGCCAGAACGGGCGTGCCGTCGCCATGAACGACCTCGCCATGCAGGGCAGCGCCGCGATCGGCATCGGCGTGTTCACGCCGATGCTCGCCTCGGGTGCCTTCCGGGCCATCGCCCTCATCTGCGTTGTCGCAGCAGCGACCGGCATCGCGGGCGACTGGCTGCACGAATACCTGTACCGCCGCGGGCGCTGACAGTGAGGGAGCGCAGAGCAGCACCGGCCTCGTTGCTAGGACAGGAGCAGCGCGAGCACGAGTGGTCGTGTGTATCGCATATGCGCGTCAGGTGGTGGGGGTAGGGATGAGCCAGTCGGGCCGGCGGCCCGGGATGTCAGCGAGCTGCTGAGGGTCGTCCGTTGATCCATCGGAGCTGAGCAATTCGGTCCCGTAGTCGAAGGAAGAACGCTTGGAGTCACGGATGTAGGCGCTGGCGCTAATCCCGTAGGTAGGGTTCCGTGCGATGATCCAAGTTAATTTTCCTTCGTTGTCTGTCATTTGTTCGTCCACCGTGACGGTGAAGCCGAGAGGGATCAGATGACTTTCAAACGCCGTCCGTACCTTGTCGACATTGTCTTCAAGAAAATAAATGGTTGGGGAATTGAGGATGTAGAGTGTTTGATCTCCCGTTGGTTGGCTGGAAATCCCATCTTCTCCATGGCGCAGCTCAAAGTTGTTCTCGTTGATGAGCTCGTTGCGTACCTGGATCAGGGTCGGCTCGATATCGCGTCCAAAGTCCTCGATGGAGTGCATCTGTCCTGCCTGCTGAAGCTGCTCAGCATGCCATGGATTCATCCCCGGAGTACCACCGAAGTACTCCGCGCACGAGGCCGTGCACAGCGCCAGGAGGGCACAGACGAGGAGCACGAGTGGTTGTGCTCCCCGGCGTTCGGTTGCTTGTGGCATCATCCCTGTCCTGAGGGCGGAAGGTTGGGGTCGAACCAGTCGGGGATGCGTCCTGGCTGGTCGATCAGCTGCGGCGGGTTGCCAGTGGACCCGTCCGTTGGAGTGCCCTGCGTGTAGTAGTAGGTGGAGGTTTGCTCGCCCAGTCGTGTCGTCGCGGAGACCGCGGCGTGGTATTCCTCGTTAGTCCACACGTAGTCAACGATCTCAACACCGCCGGAGGACCAGCGATCTTCGGAGAGCTCGAATCCGAGGGGCAGCAAGTGCCTGTTGTAGGTGTCGCGGATGAGGTCCGTGTTCAGCTCGGTAAAGAAGAACATGCGCGACTGGAACGAGCAGATGGTCTTGCCATCTTCGTCATAAGTGCCGATCGAATAGCTGTCCTTGTATGCCATGAAGTTTTCGGCGGTGACGAGCTTGTTGCGCGCGGCAATGATGGCGGGCTCGATGTCGCGCTGGAAAGCCTCGACGGACTTCACCTGGGGGCTAAACGGGTTCATGGATCCTCCGAAAAACGGTGCGCACGAGGCCGTGCACAGCGCCAGGAGGGCGCACGTGAGGAGCGCAAGTGGTCGCGCTCGTCGGTGTGTGGGTGCTTGTTGTGTCATTTCTTGTCTGCTGGTGGAAGGTTGGGGTCAAACCAGTCGGGGATGCGCCCGGGCTGGTCGATCATCTGCGGCGGGTTACCAGTGGACCCGTCCGTTGGAGTGCCCTGCGTGTAGTAGTAGGTGGAGGTTTGCTCCCCCAGTCGTGTCGTCGCGGAGACCGCGGCGTGGTATTCCTCGTTAGTCCACACGTAGTCAACGATCTCGACCCCGTTGGAGGTCCAGCGATCTTCGGAGAGCTCGAATCCGAGGGGTAGGAGGCGCCTGTTGTAGGTGTCGCGGATGTGGTCGGTGTCCAGCTCGGTAAAGAAGAACATGCGCGAATGGAACGAGCAGATGGTCTTGCCATCTTTGTCATAAGTGTCGATCGAATAGCTGTTCTTGTACGCCATGAAGTTCTCGGCGGTGACAAGCTCGTTGCGCGCGGCAATGATGGCGGGCTCGAGGTCGCGCTGGAAAGCCTCGACGGACTTAACCTGGGGGCTAAACGGGTTCATGGATCCTCCGAAAAACGGTGCGCACGCGGCACATGCAATAACTGAAAATAGTGTGAGAAGGGCAGCGAGGTGTTTTCTCATGAGGGTGGATTACCTCCGATGACGCGCGCGATATCGCGGTTTGCGTGGGTGCCTTCTTTGAAGTAGGAGCTGTGTTTGAATCCGATGGTGGGGAATGGCAAAAACCAGCCGACGTTTCCGGAGAGGTGTTTGTAGCCTTCCATCTTGTCGGGATTTTTGCCGAACGAGGAGTCCGGTCCGAGTCCTTGGACCATGTCGTCTTTGTACGAGGCCGCACTCACGTACATGTGCCCCTCGGGAATATGTAGCTCACTCACGTCCTGGACGCCCGAGCCGGGCGAGCCGAATTGTACGAGGTCGTCGATGACGCCGTCGGCGACCAACGTTGCGGCGATGCCTGCTGTGGTCGAGCCGTACGAGTGGGCGGCTACAGTGATGTGGGCGTCGCCGGCTCCGTGCTCGCGTGCCGCGTCGATGCCGGTCAGGAAGCTGGAGAGCTTCTTGGCGCCAGCCTGAGCCATGTCGGTGTTTGATGCCTCGAGGATGCCGGGAGGCGCGTCGTATCCGAAGAAGGAGACCATCGCGACCTTTTCTCCGGGGCCTGCCGACTTTTGTGCAGCTTCCCGCATGACTTTAGCGTGATCGTCGTACCCCAGGACAGAGTCCGCGACGTTCGTCGTCATGCCGGGAACGATGACACCGATGTGATCGGCGTCGTCCGGATTATTCTGCGAGACCGCCGCGAGGATGTTCGGCCCGCTCGGGTCAAGCTGCATCAGGAAGCGATCAACTCCATCGGAGTCCGCTTTCTTGAGAGTCTTGTCAATTTCATCCAGAGCCTTGACGCGAGCTGATAGGCGAAGAAATTCCTCCAGTTGTTGGCCGCTCATGTGGGAGGGTAACGTCGCGACGTACGCGTCCAGCTCTTCCTTTGCTTGCTGCTGGAGCCGTGGCAGCATGATCCGGTTCGCCTGGTTACGCGACGTGTAGTCGACGCCCTCAAGGTTGCCGATGACGTCAGGATGCTGATTGATCATCCACTGCTTGTCGTCGTCGGACAGGGAGCTCCACCAGGATGCGACTTCCTGCGCAGAGGCTCCGTCGGGCGGTAACGTGGGGCGACTCTTGACTGTCGCGGAGTAGTGCACGTGGTTATCGAAAGTTCCCGCCTCAAGGGCCGCTAGCTTTTGCGAGAGAGAGTCGACGAGTTCCTGGGCTCGTTTGAGGGCTGTGTTGACGCGTTTTTGTGCGATGTCGACCATGTGCCTGATCTCGAGGATATTCTTTCCGACCATTTTGAGCCTCTTCACCTGTGCTGCGTCTATTGACACGTTTCCACTTGAGTCAATAGTCATATTCCAGGAATGTGCCAGTTGCTTCGCGTCGTCAACATTCGCGCGGATTTCGTTGATGCCCTGAGCGCCCTCAGAGGCGATCTCGGCAGAGCTGATGAGGAAGTTAACCTCTTTCTCGATTACAAAAATCTGCTTGCGCAGCGCAGCCTTGGCAGCCTTGACTGTTTGGCCCGAACCAAGGAGGCTGTCCAACCGTTGTCCGAGGGCATCGCCAGCGGCCTGCAGCTTGCGCTGCTTATTTTCACACTCCACTGCGTACGCCTGCAGCGGCGCCGACTCCCATTGCTGAATGTCTGTCCATTTCACGGCTTCATCACCGGACCCAGGGCGACCTCGCCCATCGGGGCGTGCATGCCCGGCGTGTAGGAATCGTTGCTCATCGTGGCCTCCGCGAAACGGTGAGTAGTGCTATAGGTCATCCTATCTGACAGATGGTCGTTTTTCGCCACTCGGGGAGGACTTGTGAACGGAGGGACCCCGGCCTCGTTCCTAGGAGAGGATCAGCGCGAGTGCAGCCAACAGCGCCCACGCCAGGGTGAAGAACCCCGTGTTGCGTAGCACCGTGATCAGTTCGCGGCCCGAGGCGCCGGTGAGGACCGGGAGGCTCACTCCGGCAGCCCACGCTCCCGCGCCCACACCCAGCGCGCCCGTCGCGAAGGGGTGTAGCCCAACCGCGACGCCCAGCGCGATGATGAGGGCGACTGGAAGCCACGCGCACGCCGCAAACACCCAGCGAGACGGGCGATCGCCCAGGCGCACGGCGGCCGTCATCTTGCCCGACTCGCGGTCCGTCGGAATATCTCGGATGTTATTGGCCATCAGGAGTGCCACCGACAGGAGGCCCAGCGCCGACGCGCTCATCCACAGCCACCACGGAGCCGACTGCACCTGCGTCCATGCCGTGCCCACGCACGCCAGCAGGCCGAAGAACACGAAGACCATCAGCTCGGACAGGCCGATGCCCATGTACGCATACGGGTGCTTACCGCCCGTGTAGAACCACGCGGCCACGACCGCCGCGGCGCCCGCAGCGATCAGCCACCAGGTGCCCGACACTGCAACCAGGGCGAGGCCCGCCACGCCGGCCACCGCGAACGAACCGAGCGCGGCCGCCAGGACCGTCTTTGGCTTGGCGAGGCCGCCGCCCGTTAGGCGCGCAGGCCCCTTGCGGTTATCATCCGTCCCGCGAATGCCGTCCGAATAGTCGTTCGCGTAATTGACCCCCACCTGCAGGGTCAGCGCCACCAGCAGCGCCAGGGCAGCGCGCACCGCGCTGAAACCCCCCAGGTAGTGTGCGGCCGCAGAGCCCACAATCACGGGCGCGGCGGCGGCAGGGAGGGTGCGCAGGCGAGCGCCTTCAATCCAGTCAGAAACGGAAGCCATGCCCACCAGTGTAGTTGGAGCGGGCGCGGGTCCGGGCAGCGGGTTAGCGCACCCACTCCCGCTCGGTGCCCGAGGCCTCGGCCGCGGCCTGCGCGGCGGCGGCGCGGTCGATCTTGTCGAAGCCCAGGTAGGGGAGGGCCTCGACGGCCACAATCCGGCGAGGAGCCTGCGCGCGCCCGATGTGCGCCGCCGCGTGCTCGCGAATCGCCGAGCCGAGCTCCGCCATCTCCAGCGAATCCGACGGCATCTGATCAACAACCACGAGCGCGGTCACCACGTGGCCCCACTTCTCATCCGGAGTGCCCAGAATCCACGCGTCCGACACGCCCTCGAAGGAACGCACCGCGCGGCGCACCGGACCCGGCGCGATCGAAAGACCACCCGAGACGATCACGTCGTCCGCGCGACCGCGCACCTCCACCGTCCCGGAAGCCCGGATAATGCCCAGGTCCCCGGTGAGCAGCCAACGGTGGCCGCCCTCGTCGAAGAAGGGGCTCTCCGCGTCCAGGTAGCGGGTCATCAGCGTCGGGCCGTGGATCGCCAGGCGCGTGCGCCCGTCCCAATCCACCGCGCGCACCGACGTGCCCGGCAGGGGCTTGCCGTCGTAGACACAGCCGCCCGCCGTCTCCGTCATGCCGTAGGTGAGGCACACCTTCAGGCCCGCCTCGGTCGCGCGGGCGAGCAGCTGCTGGTTCGTCGCCGCCCCACCCACGAGGATCGCTGCCAGCGAGCGCATCGGTCCCACGACCTCCTCGCCAGCGTCGAGGCACTGGGCGAGCTGGGTGGGCACGAGCGACAGGTAGCCGGGCATCTCGTCTTGCGTGGCGCCCTGAATCGCGGGCAGCAGAGCATGGGGGTCGAAGCCTTCCGAGGTGTCGACGATCTGCGGGTTCGTCTCCGCAACCGCCGCGCGCAGCAGGATCATCGCGCCCGCGATGTGGTGCGCCGGCATCGCCAGGATCCAACGGCCCGGGCCCTCCAGGGCCAGCTCGGTCGCCTTCGCCGAGGCCATGAGCGCCTCGATCGACAGGCCAACGAGGCGCGGGCTGCCCGCACTCGACCCCGACGTCGGGACAACCAGGTCAATACCGTCGAAGAAATTCGGGTCCGCATTGATCGCCTCGGCGAGGCCGGGGTAGCGGTCCTGAGGGAAAGCCTCCTCGGGCGTCACCGCGGAGCCGCGCAGCGTCGCCGGGGGCACATCCTCCGGAGCGCGCAGGACGACAACCGTGTGCGGCGCCGGATGATTCGGATCCGCCTGGCGCTCCTCGTACAGCTCAACGAGCTTATGAATCGACGCATTCGCCAGGGCGACAGCGCCAATAGCGGTGCCTCCCGGCACAACAAGAAGTCGCGGCGCAGCCATGATGAGCCTCCCAAAGTCGACGGCGAACGCATATACAACCAGGATAAGCTCTTGCGTTCTCGCAGGTAGCAAGGGGCCTCGCGGCAAAAATCACGTTTGTCGGTTGAAACGGCTAGAATGCGCCCAATTCCTTGTGGCAGATAACGCAGCTGAAAATTCAACGGAATTTCCGCGCGGGCATGCATGAGGTTATACGATAGGAGACGATGCTCAAAAAACTATCCCTGAAAACCAGATGGGCGATCGGCGTCGTGAGCGCCCTCGTCCTCCTCGTCGTCTGCGCCGGCATCGTGTATGCGGCCAACTACTCCGGGCGCGCCCTGCCGGGCACGACCGTCGCCGGCACACCCGTCGCGGGCATGACCCGCGACCAGGTGATCGCCGCCGTCAACGAGCGCGCCGACGCCGCGACCGTCACGCTCACCGTCGAAGGCAAGACCACCGAGGCCTCGCTCAACGAAGCAGGTATCACGGTCGAGGCCGATGAGACCGCCGACGCCGCCATGAAGGGCTCCACGTCCCTTCCCGCGTTCGTCAGCGCCCTCTTCTCCAAGCGCGACATCGAGCCCGTCGTCACCGTCAGCGAAGAGTCCATCAAGAAGCTCGCTGCGACCGTGAACTCGACCCTCACCTCGGAAATGAAGGACGCTGCGGTCGTTGTTGCCGAGGACGGCGAATCCTTCACCTTCACCCCCGCGCAGAACGGAAACGGCGTGTCCACCGAGGACGTCGCCTCCGCCGTCAAGCAGGCGGGCGCCACCCTCAACTCCGTCACCCAGGACGTGAGTGTGAGTGAGAAGGAACCCTCCATCACCACCGAGAACGCCGAGGTCGTCGCCGAGAAGGCCAACGCCCTCCTCGAGACAAACATCGAAATCTCCGACGGCATCGACACCTTCTCCGCCGAGCGCTCCGACAAGGTCAAGTGGGTCGAATTCCTCACCAAGGATGACGGCAGCCTCGAGGACCCGTCCATCAACTCCGTCAAGGTCGCCGACTGGGTCAACGCGCTGGCCGCAAAGACCGACGTCAAGCCCGAGAACCGCGTCGACAACGTCGACTCCTCCGGCAACGTCCTAACCGTTGCCCGCGAAGGCAAGAAGGGCCTCAAGACCAACAACACCGAGCAGATCACCAAGGACGTCGTCGCCGCCATGACCGACGGCAAGGCGTACGAGGGCCTGTTCCACTACGACGACGTCGAGCCCGGCTCCGAGACCAAGCAGGTCGCCGAAGGCACCGAAAACCTGGTCTACCAGGCAGCCGAAGGCGAGAAGTGGGTCGACGTTAATCTCACCGACAACTCCGTCACCGCCTACGTCGGCGGCAAGGTTGCCGGCGGCCCCTTCTACATGGTTCCCGGCGCTCCCGAGACCCCCACCATTGTCGGTACCTTCCACGTGTACCTCAAGTACGACGTGCAGACCATGCGCGGCGAGAACGCCGACGGCACCAAGTATGAGACCGAAGGCGTCCCGTGGGTCACCTACTTCAGCGGTGGCTACGCGATGCACGGCGCCCCCTGGCGTTCCTCCTTCGGCTGGAGTGGCTACGGCGGCTCCCACGGCTGCGTGAACATGCCCGTCGACGCCGCGAAGTTCATCTACGACTGGACCGACATGGGCGACACGGTGGTCGTGCACTACTGACACGCCTTATGCGGTGCTGATTAGCTGTCGCGCAGCGCCGACAACCACTGAGCATCGAGGGCGGGCCGGAACCGAAGGGTTCCGGCCCGCTTTGTTGTGTTTGTGTTTGTGGTCCCGCTGGTGTTCCGAGCGCCGTCTGATCCTGCAGTGGGGCCGGGCTGCTTGGTGAGCCCGTGGGCGGCGGCCCGCCCGCGAGATCGCCACACGCGAGCCTGATGGCTCGGAGTGGTCGATCTCGAAGCCCGGCCAGGCCTTGCCGCCGCCCACGGCCGCCGCAGCCAGGCCTTGCCGTCGCCCACGGCCGCCGCAGCCAGGCCTCCGGTCCCTCCGGCGCCCTCCACACCGGCGGTGCCTGTCGTTCTGGTGTGCCAGGGCCCCGCCGCCGCCCACGGGTGCCGCAGCCAGGCCCTGCGGCTCGCGGGCACCGCAGCATACACAGCCGTCGATGCTCACCAATTCCGCACGTAATTCTCCTGCGACTGTTTCAAATCTTTAATGCGCCTCGTTGGAATTGCAACGTTTTCAGCGTTTGTTGAAACTTCTTTCAATCGAATTACGTGCGAGTTTTCCGGGGCCTGCTGCGTGCCAGGACCTCTAGGTTCTAGTGGTGGTTGCAACGGATCTTGGTGAAGGAGTTCGTTGTGGCTGGTGTTGGTCGTGTTTTTCAGGGGGTTGAGTACCCCTCCCGTCGGGAGGCGTGTCAGGCTCGGCATCGGGAGTATGTCCGGGCTCTTGCTGATGGTTTGAACTTCACGCAGGCAGCTCATGCTGTTGGGGTCTCGAAGCGGACGGGCAAGGTCTGGCGTAATGGCCGGACTCGCTCAAGTGGACGGTGTGAGCGAGCCAGTATCGCTCCTCAGGCCCATTGGTACCGTCTGTACATGAAATGCCAACCGCATCGGATCAGTCAACGGTTCTTGTCGCTCAAGGAACGCATGCTCATCTTCGGATGGCGCGTCGAGGGATTCTCGATTCGGGACATTGCCCGCCGGTTGGGGCGTTCACCCTCGACTGTGAGCCGGGAGCTGAAGCGCAATGGGATTACCTCCACGTGCTACAACCCCTACATCGCTCACATGCGAGCAGGCAAGCGCCTCAAACGTCCTAAAGCGCGCAAATGCGCCAATCCTGGCTTGTGGGGCATCATCTGGGACAAGCTTGAGCTTAGATGGAGCCCAGAACAGATTTGCGCATACTTGCGCATGCGTTTCCCGCATAATCAGAGCATGAACCCGTGCGTGGAGACGATCTACCAGTCCATCTTCGTCCAAGCCAAAGGCACACTCCGCAAAGAGATCGCTTCCCTCATGCGCCAAGGACGCACTCGCAGGCGCCCAGCCGCATACTCTCGTCAGGTACGGCCACGATTCAAGGACCCCATGGTGATGATCAGCGAACGGCCCGCCAGTGTGGAAGACCGGGCGCTCCCTGGCCACTGGGAAGGCGACTTGATCATCGGAGCCAAAGGACAATCCGCGGTCGGCACGCTCGTGGAACGCTCGACCCGGTACACGATCTTGCTCTACTTGCCCAATGGACACACAGCCGTTGAAGTTCAAGATGCCATTATCGACAAGCTCGCAGACGTGCCCCATTCCTTACGTCTGTCACTGACCTGGGACCAGGGAAGCGAGCTGGCCCAACACCGCAAGATCGCCTCCGAGCTAGGCCTTGACGTGTACTTCTGTGACCCACACTCACCCTGGCAACGCGGCACCAACGAGAACACAAACGGGTTGTTGCGCCAATACATGCCCAAGGGAAGCGATCTGTCACTCCTGACCGAAGCAGACCTGGATGTCATCGCCGACCAGCTCAACGACCGTCCACGCAAAACGCTAAACTGGGACACACCCAAGCAGCGACTTGAGCTGCTGCTCAGGGCGTAACACGTGTTGCAACCACCCCTAGAATCTGCCACCTACGACAACCGGTGCGGGGGGGTGATCGTTCGTCCACCGTTGCTGCGTGCGAAGATTCGCCCAGCAACCCAGCGTCTGACTTCGGGGCGAGACAAAACTCGCCCTGCAGGGCCAAAATCCCGAAAAATGGGCCATTTTTGGGGAGCAGGGCGAATTTTGTCTCGGAAGTGCTGCTGAGGGGGGTCTGTTGGGCGAATTTTGTCTCGGAAGTGCTGCTGAGGGGGGTCTGTTGGGCGAATTTTGTCTCGGAAGTGCTGCTGAGGGGGGTCTGTTGGGCGAATTTTGTACCGGTGAGATCGCCAAGAAAGCATGCAGGGAGAGTTTTGTCCCGGAGGCGCTGCTGAAAGCAGTTACGGTCAGTGTGTCTATGTGTGGACGCAGTCCTTGTGGCGGCCGCTCATTAGCGGGGACCAATTTCGCATGCAATTCCCCTCAAGGCATTTCAAGTTTTGAACTCGAACCGTTGAAATTCTGCTGTTTTCGCGCTGTCGTGCATGTGGCCTCCGCGGGAATTGCATGCGACTTTTTGAGGGCGGGTGAGGTTTGCTCTGATCGCTGGCCTCGTGACGGTATGTGGCCGGAAGGGGCGGCATTGACGCACGCCGCGACTTACGGTGGGGAGAGGCGTGTCAGACACGGTAGTCTGCGCATAACGGCAGCGGGCCGCGTGCCCGACCTCAACGTATGGCAGGTGCTCCATGTTCTTCTGTAACGATGCGCTGAACCCCGCAGGCAACGGCCTGGGCCCCGACGAGTGGTGGAAGGGCGCGGTCGTCTACCAGATCTACCCGCGCTCCTTCAAAGACTCCAACGGCGACGGCTTTGGCGACCTCGAGGGCATCCGCTCCAAGCTCGACTACCTGAAGTCCCTGGGCGTGGATGTCCTGTGGCTCTCGCCGATTTACGCCTCCCCGCAGGCAGACAACGGCTACGACATCGCCGACTACTACGACATCGACCCGATGTTCGGTACTCTGTCGGACTTCGATCGCCTGCTGGGGGGTGTCCACGAGCGGGGCATGCGCCTCGTCATGGACCTGGTCGTCAACCACTCCTCGGACGAGCACCCGTGGTTCGTCGAGTCGCGCTCCTCGCGGGATAACCCGAAGCGCGACTGGTACATCTGGCGCGATCCGCGCCCCGGGTTCGTGGGTGGCGAGGCCGGGGCGGAGCCCACCAACTGGGGGTCCTTCTTCTCCGGCTCGGCCTGGGCCTGGGACGAGGCCACCGGCCAGTATTACCTGCACCTGTTCCACAGGAAGCAGCCCGACCTGAACTGGGACAACCCCGACGTGCGCTCCGCCGTCTACGAGATGATGAACTGGTGGCTTGACCGTGGCGTCGACGGTTTCCGCATGGATGTCATCAACCTGATCTCGAAGGACCCGGGCATGCCCGACGGCATCGTCTACCCCGGGCGTGTGTGGGGTGAGGGCTTCCCGCACTTTTCCGAAGGCCCGCACCTGCACGAATACCTCGCCGAGATGCGCCGCGAGGTGTTCGAGGGCCGCAGCGGCACCATGACGGTTGGCGAGTGCCCCGGCGTGCGACGCGACAACGTCCTGCTGTTCACGGACCCTGCCCGGCGTGAGCTCGACATGGTCTTCCAATTCGACCACGTCGACCTTGGCCTCGAAGCGGGGAAGTTCCACCCCCGCCCGCTGCGGCCCGGCGAGCTCGCCGACTGCCTGAGCACCTGGCAGGAGGCCCAGGGCGAGGTCGGCTGGAACAGCCTCTACCTGGACAATCACGACCAGCCGCGCGCCGTCAGCCGCTTCGGCGACGAGGAATATCGCTACGAGTCGGCAACGGCTCTGGCCACCGCCCTGCACATGCTGCGTGGCACGCCCTACGTGTATCAGGGCGAGGAACTCGGCATGACCAACAGCGTCTTCGGGGGCATCGACGACTACCGAGACGTCGAGGCCCTGCGCTACTACAGCGAGGCCGTGGAGTCGGGGGAGAACCCCGAGGACGTCCTCGCAGGTATGCGCCTCATCGGCCGCGACAACGCGCGCACACCCGTCCAGTGGGACGCGAGTGAAAACGCAGGCTTCACGCAGGGCATCCCGTGGATTGGGGTCACCCCGAACTATCGCGACATCAACGCGGCCTCCCAGGTCGACGACCCGTCCTCCGTGTACGCCTACTACCGCGCGCTCGCGGACATCCGCCACGGGCTGCCCGTCATCGCGGCCGGCTCGTTTGAGCGCATCGAGACTCCCTCGCCCGAGATCTTCGCCTACCGCCGCACCCTTGGCGAGGCCGCGGCGACCGTCCTCGTCAACCTCTCCTCCCAGCCCGCCTCCCTCGGCGAGGCCGTGCGCGGGGTGAGCGGGGACCTCCTCCTGGCCAACCGCGACCTGCCCGAGGGGGACCGGGGAGTCCCGGAAACCCTCGGAGAATGGGAGGCGCGCGTCTATCTCGCGTGAGCGATGAAGGCCCGGGATCGAGGAGATCTCGGGCCTGTGAGTCGCTGAGTGTCGGTGAGGAAACCGACCTCAGTAGTAGTAGGGGTAATCCTCCCAGCGGGGGGCGCGGTGCTCGAGGAAGGCGTCGCGCCCCTCCTGGGCCTCGGCCGTCATGTAGGCCATGCGCGTGGCCTCGCCCGCGAAGACCTGCTGGCCGGCCAGGCCGTCGTCGGCCAGGTTGAAGGCGAACTTGAGCATGCGGATGGCCTGCGGGGACTTTGTCGCGATGGTCGCGGCCCACTCCAGGGCGGTCTCCTCGAGCTGGGCGTGAGGGACGGCGCGGTTGATGAGGCCCCAGCGTTCGGCAGTTTCGGCGTCGTAGCGCTCGGCGAGGAAGAAGATCTCGCGTGCCCGCTTATCCCCGGCCTGGCGGGCCAGGAGTGCCGAGCCGTAGCCTGCGTCGAAGGAGCCGACGTTCGCGTCCGTCTGCATGAAGGCCGCGTGCTCAATGGAGGCGACCGACAGGTCCGCGACCACGTTGAGGGAGTGACCGCCGCCGGCAGCCCATCCGGGGACGGCCGCGATGACGACCTTCGGCATCGTGCGGATGAGGCGCTGAACCTCGAGGATGTGCAGGCGCCCGGCGCGCGCGGGATCGATCTGCTCGCGGCGCTGGGCGGTGGCAGCCTCGGGGTCGGCACCCTCGACTTCGTAACGGTAGCCGTCGCGGCCTCGCACCCTCTGGTCGCCGCCGGAGCAGAAGGAGTATCCGCCGTCGCGCGCCGAGGGACCGTTGCCCGTCAGGATGACGGCCGCGACCGAGGAGGTCTGGCGCGCGTGGTCGAGCGCGCGGTACAGCTCGTCGACGGTGCCGGGGCGGAAGGCGTTGCGAATGTCGGGGCGATCAAAGGCGATGCGCACGACCGGCATGTCGGTGCCCTCGGGACGGCCGTCGGCCTCGGGGCCGCGCGAGATACCGCGGTGGTAGGTGATGTCGGCGAAGTCGAATCCCTCGACCTCGCGCCAGCGAGTCGGGTCGAAGGTGTCGGACACGAAGGGGAGAGCACTCATGTGTCGGATTCTAATCGACGAGGCAGTGGCAGGTGTCGGGGTGTGCGTGCTCGAGAGGGGTGGCGGCGTTGCCGACCAGCCTAGGACGAAGGACATGCGTGGGGCTATAGGGTGCGCAACCTAACCAATCGGAACAAAGGCTACTTTCTTGTAACCGTTTTATATGGCATCTAGACACTTGAGGGTGTGTCCCATTAGACGCGCCTACTTGCCACGTGTTCAGTCGTTCCAAAGAGTCTGTCACTTTGCCGCACTTACTGCGCAATTGGTTACAAGTTGATGTGTGCAGGATTTGTCGATAGTGCGAGGTTGCGCGATAATATTACCGGTAAGTAAGGAGGGTTCGTGTGAACGCAGCGCAGCAACCGACGCTGATGCGCATCCCGATGCGCACGCTCAGCCGTCAAACGCGTTACGCCCTCGAAGGCGTCGACGACATCCTTGTGTACAAGGTAGCGATGACGACGCGCTTCCGTGGCGTGACTCGCCGCGAGGGGCTCCTCCTACACGGACACGCCGGTTGGGGAGAGGCCGCGCCCTTCTGGAACTACGACGATCTGGAGTCCTCGCGCTGGCTGGCCGCAGCCCTCGAGTCTGCTCGCCGTTTCCCGCCGGTGCCTCGTCGCAAGTTCGTGCCCGTCAACGTCACGATCCCCGTCATTTCGCCCGAGGAAGCCTACGAGCGCGTGAAGGCCTCGGGTGGGTGCGCGACCGCGAAGATCAAGGTTGCGGAGCCCGGTGTCAGCGTTGGGCGCGACTGTGCGCGCATCGCCGCCGTCGCCGACGCCCTGCGTGAGACCGTGGGCGGGCAGGCGATGATCCGCCTCGACGCCAACGGCGCGTGGGAGGTCGATGAGGCTCGCGAGGCCATCCCGGCAATGGCCGCGGCCGCCGGCGTCGTTCCCATCGAATATGTCGAGCAGCCCTGCCTGACGGTGGACGAGCTGGCCCAGGTGCGCCGATCCGTGGACGTGCCGATCGCCGCCGATGAGTCGATCCGCCGTGCTGAGGACCCCCTGGAGGTGGCCCGCAAGGAGGCCGCCGACGTCGTCATCATCAAGGTTGCTCCACTCGGAGGCGTGCGCGCCGCACTCAAGGTCGCCCGCAAGAGCGGCCTCGGCGTCGTCGTGTCCTCCGCCCTCGAGACGTCCGTCGGCCTGTCGGTCGGCGTCGCCGCCGCTGCCGCCGTGCCCGGTCTGCCCCGGGCCGCCGGACTGGCCACCGCCTCGTTGCTGGTGGGCGACGTGACCCAGCCCCTGATTCCCGAGCGCGGCCGCCTGCCCGTGCGGCGCCTCGAGCCGGACCGGGAGCTCATTGACCGCACCCCGGTCGACGGCGACCTCGTCTCCCGCTGGGGCATGCGCCTCGAAGGCATGGCCGAGCACCTGAGGGTGGGCTCCCGGTAGGCTGGGCGTATGCCCTCCGTCGATACCGCCAGCGCTATCCTTGAGTCCCTGGATGCCCTGGGCGTCACGCACGTCCTGTACTGCCCGGGTTCGCGCTCTGCGCCCTTCGCCTACGCCCTTGAGGCGGGCTCTTTCGGCGGGGATGCGCGCCCGATCCTGGATGAGCGCGGCGCCGGTTTCACGGCCGTCGGCCTGGCACGCACCGGAGCGCTGCCCGCCATCGTCGTCACCTCCGGCACCGCCGTCGCCGAGCTGGCCCCCGCCGTCCTCGAGGCCTCGCACGCGCGCCTGCCCCTCCTGGTCCTGAGCGCCGACCGCCCCGGCGAACTGCGCGGCGTTGGAGCCTCCCAGGCGACCGATCAGGCAGGCTTCTTCGGCACGCACGTGCGCGCGAGCATTGATCTGGAGCCGCAGGAGGCCTCGCCCTCCCTCGTCGGCCACCTCGCCCGCGCGGTCGCGGCCGCCTGCGGGGCGCCGAGCGGCACGCCCGGACCCGTGCAGATCAACGTCGCCTTCCGCGACCCGTTGACCCCCGTCCGTCTCGCCTCCGACTCAGGGGACGAGGCCGTGGCCCCCTTCGTTCCCCGCCCGACCCGGGTGATGGGTGCGCATGCCGTGCCCGCGCGCTGGGAGGACGTGGTTGGTCCTGCCGACGCCGGGCTGATTGTCGCGGGTGAGGGCGCCTCGTCCCGCGCCCGCGAGTGGTCGGAGGCCTCGGGCTTCCCGCTGCTCGCCGAACCGGCGTCGGGCGCGTGGTGCGGCGGGGGAGTGACCCCCTTCGAGCAGTCCCTCGTCAGCTCGCCGCTGGGGCGTGAGGTCGACGCGGTCGTTGTGACCGGGCGTCCGACGCTGTCCCGCCCGATTCAGGCCCTGCTCGCGCGCCCCGACGTGCGTGTCGTCGTTGTCGATGCGCACGCCCCTTGGGTAGACATCTCGGGCAACGCGTCGGTCGTCGTCGCCGACCTCGAGCCAGCACGCGAGCCGATCCGCGCCGCTCAGGCCGAGTGGGCCGCCCGCGTGCGCGAAGCCGCTTGCGACGCTGGCGAGCGCATCGAATCCCTGCTCGCCTCCGGCTCCGGGCGCACGATGCTCGACCTCGCGCGAAGCGTCGCTGCCTCGACGAGCGGCCCCCTCGTGCTGGGAGCCTCCAACCCCGTGCGCGCCTTCGACCTCGCCGTCCCCACGCTGGAGGGGCGCATCGTCCACTCCAACCGGGGACAGGCCGGCATCGACGGCACCATCGCGACCGCCGTCGGCATCTGCCTGGGCTCCGGATACGCGGGCGAGACCTCGGCCCCCGTGGGCACGCGCGTCACCGCCGTCATGGGCGACCTCACGGCCTGCCATGACGCCTCCTCCCTCGCCCTGGCGGCGAGCATGGGCGCTCACCTGGATATCGTCGTCGCGGACGATGGGGGCGGCGGCATCTTCGCCACCCTCGAACACGGGCGCGCCACCAGCCCTGAGGCCTACGACCGGTGGTTCGGCCTCGCTCAATCGGTGGAGTACGAGGCGCTCGCGGCCGCGTACGGCGTGGCCTTCGCGCGCGCCGACGTGCCTTGGGAACTGGAGTCGTTGCTCGCCCGACCCGCCAGCGGACCGCGGTTGATTCACGCGCCCGTCGAGCGCGCTGCGCACCTGTACCCAGCAGTCCATGACGTGCTCTCCTGACGGGACGCGTGTTCGCTGTGAGGTTCAACGGTTTACAGGAAACTTCCAGGACGCTTTCAGTGGCCCTTTGAGGAAACGGCCCATACTGGTGGGCAGATAACGAACTGACACCAGAGGAAACCATGACTCAGCCTCATATTCCGGCCCACGATGCCGACTCGGCGCGCGACGCTGAGACGGCCTCGGCCCCCAGCTACCCGCAGCGCTCGACGGCTCAGGACCACTCGGCCACTCAGGAGCTTCCGGTCGCGCAGGATGCCACGCGCGAGATGCCCTCCGCCACGACGATACCCGCGCCGCCCGTTGGCGCGGTTCCGCCCGCCTCGGCGCAGGCTGCCCCCGCTGCACCGGCGGCCCCCGCCGTGCCTGCCCAGGAAGCCCCCGTGCCTGCCCAGGAAGCCCCCGCGTCCGGCGGCGCATACTCCGCCCCATCCGGCCAGCCCTACGGTGGATACGCGGCCCCGGCCTCGCCGGATGCCTTCGCGTCGCCCACCGTCATCGTGACGAAGAAGGGCCCGGGCTGGGTCGCCCTCCTTGGAGCGATGCTCCTGACGATCGGCCTGACCCTCGGCGCTGTCTTCTACGCGCGCCCCGCGATGCTGCGCGCGTCCACGCCCACGAACCTCAACGGGGGAACGGTGGCCACCGTGCCCGCCTCGAACAGCTCCGGGACGGATTGGACGGACGTTGCCGCCGCCGTGTCGCCCGCCGTCGTGACCATTCAGGCGCAGGGCGCATCCTCGGGCGGCACCGGCTCCGGCGTCGTCTACGACGCGCAGGGCGACATCGTCACCAACTACCACGTCATCGCGTCCGCCCTCGGCGGCGGACAGATTCAGGTGACCCTCGCCGATGGGCGCCTTTACGGCGCCGTGGTCGTCGGCCACGACAAGACCACCGACCTGGCCGTCATCCGACTGGAGAACCCGCCCTCGGACCTCACCGTCGCGCGCTTTGCCTCCTCCGCGAACCTCGAGGTCGGCGCCCCCGTCATGGCGATCGGCGCGCCCCTGGGCCTGTCGAACACGGTGACGACCGGCATCGTTTCAGCGCTCAACCGCCCCGTCGAGGTCTCGGTGGACGAATCCGCGACCTCGGAGGACGGCACGCAGGCTTCCTCGGATCTCGTGGTGACGAACGCGATCCAGATCGACGCGTCGATCAACCCCGGTAACTCGGGCGGCCCGCTCTTCGACGCGAGTGGCGCGGTCATCGGCATTAACTCGTCGATCAAGTCGCTCTCCTCGTCTTCAGATGGGCAGGCGGGTTCGATCGGCCTGGGCTTCGCGATCCCCTCCGACCTGGTCGTGTCCATCGCGGACCAGCTCATCGCCTCGGGCAGTGCCTCGCACGGCATGCTCGGCGTGACCGTCAAGGCTGCGACCACGACCGTCGGCTCCGACACCTACGTGGGTGCCGAGGTCCAGGACGTCTCCGCAGGTTCCGGCGCCTCCGCGGCGGGCATCCGCGCCGGCGACGTCATCGTCAAGGTCGAGGGCCAGGAAGTGACCAGCCCCAAGCAGCTGATCGGCTACGTGCGCCGCTACAAGGCCGGCGACACCGTCACCATGACGATCGTGCGCGACGGCGCCACGCAGGACGTGTCCGTGCGGATTCAGTGAGCTGAGCGCGTGCGCTGAGCGCGTGCGTGCGCGCCGAGTGGCTCCAGTGCCGTGCGCTGACGAGGCCCGCTGCCCCTGTGAAGGGGCGGCGGGCCTTTGTGCGTCGATGAGTCGGTCAGACGCCGAGGGCGTCCAGGAGCGGGCGCATCTTCGCTTCGGTCTCGGCCAGTTCGGCGTCCGGGTCGGAGTCCGGCATGATGCCGGCCCCCGCAAAGAGGCGCAGACGCGTGCCCGACGTGAGCCCGCAGCGCAACGCGATCGCAAACTCGCCGTTCCCCGCCGTATCGACCCAACCCACGGGCCCCGAGTAGCGGCCGCGCGCGGTGTCTTCCAGCTCCTCGATGAGGCGCATCGCCGCGTCGCGCGGGGTTCCGCACACGGCGGCCGTCGGATGTAGGGCGGCCACCAGATCCAGGAGGTGGGCAGACCCCAGGCGCGCGTGAACGTCCGTCGCCAGGTGAACAACGTTGGGCAGCGACAACAGGAATGGCCCCTGAGTCGTCACCGAGGAGCACAGCTGCGTCAGGATCGAGGACACCGACTCGGAGGCTAGGTCGTGCTCGCGCAGATCCTTCGCGCTTGATGCGAGTGCCTCGCCCTCGCCGGGCTTGCACGTGCCCGCCAGGACGCGAGAGTTCGCCGTGCCGTCCGAGGCCGCGATCAGCATCTCCGGGGACGCACCCACCAGCGAATCCACGCAGAAGCGCCACGTCGACGGGTAGAGGTCGCTCAGGCGTTCAAGCAGGAAACGCTCGTCGAAGCCATGGGCGCAGCGCACCGTCATATCGCGCGCCATGACGGCCTTGTCGGCGGCGCCATCGCGCAGGCGCTGCGCCATCGCTCGCACCGAGTCGCGCCACTGGCCGCGCGACATCGACCCGTGCCCAAACGTCAGGGATTCCGGCACGCGCGGGGCGGGCCTCGCCTCGGCCAGGGCCTCGTTAACAGCCGCCAGCGGATCGGGGGCGTCCCCGATGCCAGCGGTGATCGCCCAGCGGGCCCCGGCCTCGTCGATGAGAGTCAGCGCGGGCACGAAGGCAGCCGAGCGGGCGGGGGATCGGAACGCGAAGGACGCGAAGAGAACGGGGGAGGGTGCATCATCGGCGGACGAGGCAGGGGTGGCCTCCCACGCGCGGCGCACGTCGGCGATCGCGCTCGAGGTCGCGGACTCGATCGTGAGTGCCCGTCCCAGGCCGATCATCTGGCGGCGCTCACCCAGCCAAGCGGCGCCCCCGGAGTCGGGAAGCAGAGACGTCAGTGAGCAAGTAGACCCCGGGTGCTGCGGGGGTAGGACCAACGCCCGAAAGGCGAGGCGCGAGCATCCGAAGTCGTTGTGCATGGGTTCCATGGTAGGAGCAGGGGCGGCGGCGCGCTGGAAGACGTGCGAGTATTGACGCATGACTGAATCCCCGCGCGCGGACCTGAACAAGGATCCCAAAGAGATCGCCTCGATGTTTGACTCCCTCGCCTCGCGATACGACGTGATGGATGCGCTGATGACGGGCGGTTTGGACAGGGTGTGGATGACCGCCCTGCGTAAGGCTGTCGCCCCGCACCCCGGCGAACGCATCCTCGACCTGGCGGCCGGCACCGGCGCGTCGTCGGCCGCGCTGGCCAAGGGCGGCGCCGAGGTCGTCGCCTGCGACCTGTCCGAAGGCATGATCGAGGTGGGCCGCGTGCGCCACCCCGAGATCGAGTTTGTGCACGGCAACGCCATGGACCTGGACTTTGAGGACGGCTCCTTCGACGCGGTCACCATCTCATGGGGCCTGCGCAACATCCCGGACCCGCAGCTCGCGCTGCGCGAGATGGCGCGCGTCGTGCGCCCGCGCGGCCGCCTCGTGGTCCTGGAGTTCTCCACGCCGCCCTCGCGCGTCTTCCGCGGCATGTACAACGTCTACCAGTCGACCGTCATGCCGGCGATCGCCCGCCTGGCCTCCACGAACGACGGCGCCTACGACTACCTGGTCGAGTCGATTCGCGCGTGGCCGGCCCAGGAGGAACTCGGCCGCATGATCGCCGCCAACGGCTGGAGCGAAGTCGAGTACCGCAACCTCACCGGCGGCATCGCCTGCATGCACCGCGCGGTCAAGCCGCTGCCGTAAAGCGTGAACGGCGAGGCCGGGGCCCCTTGAGTGGGGTCCCGGCCTCGTTGTTAGTTCTTCGGCGCGCGGCCCCGGGCCAGCTTCCCCA
This sequence comes from Schaalia sp. ORNL0103, assembly GCF_019429565.1. GTDB lineage: Bacteria > Actinomycetota > Actinomycetes > Actinomycetales > Actinomycetaceae > Pauljensenia. Next base: position 108,534 of record NZ_JAHXSA010000003.1, read on the forward strand.
GTTCCAGGTAGCCGGGCAGCGGCTTGTTCATGGCCTCGTTCGCGAAGGCGACGGGCACACCATTGGGCAGCGGGTTGACGACGCGGATCGCGGCGGTCAGCTTCTGCGCAGAGTTGTTCGCGCGGTACTCCGCGGGCAGCGGCAGGCGTGCGGTCATCCTCCCCGTCTGGCCCGGGAGGATCGAGGGCAGGGTGGACTCGATGGTCTGGCTGGCCACTATCGCGCCCTTCGAGTCGACGAGGACGACCTCGAGCGGCCACGTCGCGTAGAACGGGGCGGTGCCGGTGTTCTTGATCTCCACGGCCACGGCGGCCTTCGCGCCGTGGTAGGTCGCCGACGTGCGGGTGGCCTGCAACGTGTAGCCCATGGTGGCGCTCGCTGCCTTGGCGCGCGTCAGCTCAGCGCCGGTGTAGCCAGTCGAGAACGCGTGCTGGTTGATGAGCCACGTCGCGTGAGCCTTCTGGATCGACTCGAGGGCCTTGTAATCGCGCCCAGCCTCCATGCTCGGGCAACGCAGCGGCTGAGAGAATGCGCATTCCTGGAAGGAGGGGTAGAGCTCGCCGCCGATGGGGGAGTGGTGCCAGGCATCCCCCTCACCCTGGTCCTTGAGCTTGGGGATGAAATGCCAGTCGGTCCCCTCCAGGGTCGCGTAGCCGAGGGAGTCATCGAAGTACCCCATGCCGTGAGCCTTCGTGGCCTCGGTGGGGTAGCGGTTCTGGATGAAGGTCTCGTCGAAGGCGTCGTCCCAGGCCTCGACGAGTTGTGCGCGGAACTCGTCCGACGGCATCCAGTTGATGGCCTTCGGGTTTTGGTTGTTGGCGTAGCCGTTGTAGGGGTAGGTGTGCTCCTCGCCCCAGAATCCGTACAGGCCCGCGGTGATGAAGCCGATGCGCGGATCCCCGTCGTACTTGTCTCCGAGGGCCGCGACGAAGTGCAGGAGCATCTCCTGAACCTTCGGGTCGTTGTAGTTGGGGGAGAAAGAGATACTCTTGTTGTCGTAGAAGTCGTACGTGCGGCTCGTGTCCGTGCCTGCGTCGATCAGGTATTGGGGCATGCCGGTCTTTTTCCCGGGGGTGTCCAGGGAGAAGCGGATGACAGCCTGGTGTCCGCGCGACGCGATCGCGTCCAAGAGGGTGTCGACCTTTGTGAAGTCGTAGGTGTCGCGTCCGGTGACGACGGTGTTCACGGGGAAGGGCGCCCACTCGAGCGTGTAGGGCAGGGCGTTTGCGACCGTTCCGGGTGCGCTCCCGTCCTCGGGCGCCCACGGCATGAAGCCCTTCATCGGGTTCGACACCGGGGTGGGGGCTTCCTTGAGGATGGTCCACTGGGCGGTGGCGGCCGACGAGGCCGTGACTGGCAGGGTGGCACCGGCCAATCCTGCGGTCGCCGCGAGAGCGATGGCGATGGGAGTAAATGTTCTCATCGCGAGGTCCTTTCAGTCTGTACTGCGGCTGGGGACGTTGCGGCGTGGGCGCGTCGCGTGGAGTCTGCGTGTGCGACGGTGCAGTGACGTGCGAGCTAGGGCTCCACGGCTGTCAAGTGAACCACATTGTTATCAATGCGTGCAATATTACGGAAAAATGTGTCAGTAAGTGATTGTGTGACAAGTCTGCGGTGGGTTGTGTGTTTGCCTGCGCTCGGGCAGTGCTGTGACGCAATTGTTCATGTGGGGTGTTGGCGTGTGTCGGGTGGGTGGTGTGGGGATCTGTCCAACGTGAACGAGGCCGGATCCCTGGGTGGGTTCCGGCCTCGTGCGTGGTGTGCCTGCGCTGGTTCTTTTAGTACGGTCCGCTGTCGACGACCGCCCACGTGCCATCGTCCTGCAGTCGCAGGAAGACGACCTCGCGCCCCTTCACGGGCTCCAACGAGTCGTCGGAGTAGTTGCGCAAGTAGTAGACGTTTCCGTACCAGCGCGTCGGGTCAGTGTTCGGCTGCTGCCCATGGTTGTTGCTGCCCGTGATGGTGACGGTCGTGTGGGCACGGTTGGCCAGGAGCGGTAGGAATTCACCCTGACCGTGCTCCAGGTCGGGCGTCTTCGTGTGGCTGCTCGCTCGTTCCGGTACTTCGTACACGCTCGCGCGGATGAATGCATAGGCGTTGGATTTATCGCGCGATGCATCCCACGTGTTACGCGTGATGGTGTAGGCGATGGCGACCTGCTCGGGATCGGTGCGGTCCACCTCGCGCGGGTCGGGGAGGAGGTCGGGGAGCCACTGGACCGATGCGGGATATAGGCACGTACCGAGCGGCGTGGGGGAACCGTCCTCGCACGCAGGCGTGGTCGGTGTTGCTTTGGTCGGTGTTGGGGTGGCTGCGGAGGCTCCAGATTCTTGGGTTGGGGCCAGGTTCGAGGAGGATTGCGCGGGCGATTGTGCGGACTGTGTCTGGCTATCTGCGCTGGGCTGGCGCGAGCCACAGGCTGTACCCGTGATCGTGAGGGTAAGGACCGCTACTGAAGCGATGCCGATGAGGGTGCGTCGTGGATGCCTGCGGGTATGAGTCTGTTCTTCTGAGCCCATGCATGCTCCCCTTCGGTGTGTATGTGTCGAGGTTCGTCGCGCGTGTTCTGTGTTGGATGCGTGAGTATTCTCCGCCATTGCTGTTCGCTGCGGCGCTGGTCATCGTATCGGATTGTGTGAGGGTGTCGCGCGGGCTCGTCTCAGCGCATGTAACACCTGGTGCGACGAGGCCAGGGCGCCATTTACGACAGAGTAACCTTGCGCAAATGGGTGCTAGGAGCGAGCCTATCCCCGGCCTCGCTCGTTGAAACGGCGGGAAAAAGTGCGCTCGGTCGCCGAGGTGAGGGTGACCTAGCTAGGGTTGTTTGCGGAATGAAGTGATGTGCACACTTCATCCACCTTGCACACTCGCGCGGATGCACCCGCGCACCACATGACGGAGGAATGCCGTGGCATCCACCATGCCTAGCGACATGAGCGCTGACGTTGTCGTCGTCGGCGCAGGCCCTGGCGGGTCCTCCACCGCCTACCACCTGGCCAGAGCAGGCCTCGATGTCATCCTCCTGGAGAAAAGCCCGTTCCCGCGCGACAAAATCTGCGGCGATGGGCTCACCCCGGCCGCCGTCCACGAGCTCATTGCGATGGGCGTGGACACCACCGGCTGGATGCGAAACCGCGGCCTGACCGTCATCGGCGGCGGACACACCGTCCACATGGATTGGCCCGATCAGAAGTCCCTGCCCGGCTACGGCATGACCCGCGCCCGCATGGACCTCGACCACGCGCTCGCCCAGCGCGCCGTCGAGGCCGGAGCCCGCCTCTACGAGGGCGTCACCGTCATCGGCGCCATCCAGGATGGCTCCGGACGCGTCGTCGGCGTGACGGCTAAGAGCGGGCGTGGCAAGAACGCGACCACCACCTCGGTGCGCGCCTCCATCGTCGTCGACGCCGGGGGAGTGGCCGCCCGACTGGCTACCAGCCTCGGCCTCGAAAAGAAGATGAACCGCCCCATGGGCGTGGCCGCACGCGCCTACTTCCACAGCCCCCGCGGCGACGAGGAATGGATGGAATCCCACCTCGAACTGTGGAGCGGCACCCCCGGCGCCTCCGACCTGCTGCCCGGCTACGGCTGGATCTTCCCCATGGGCGACGGCATCGTCAACGTCGGCCTCGGCTCCGTCGCCTCGCGCGCCGGCGCTACCAACCTGCCCTACCGTGAGGTCTTCAAGAGCTGGACCGCGAACCTGCCCGAGGAATGGGGCTTCACCCCCGAGAACCAGATCGGTCAGCTTCGCTCCGCCGCTCTGCCCATGAGCTTCAACCGCAAGCCTCACTACACCCAGGGCCTCGTCCTCGTGGGCGACGCCGGCGGCATGGTCTCGCCCTACAACGGCGAAGGCATCGCCCCGGCCATGAAGGCCGGACGCTACGCGGCCTCGTGCATCGCGCAGGCCCTGTCCCGCTCCCATCGCGCCGGCATCGACCGCGCCATGAGCGAATACCCCCACATGCTTCGCGACGAATACGGCGGCTACTACCAGCTGGGCCGCATCTTCGTCGCGCTCATCGAAAACCCGACGATCATGCGCACCTGCACGAACGTCGGGCTGCCCATTCCGCGCCTCATGACGCTCGTCCACAAACTCCTGTCGGACGGGTACGAGAGGACCGGGGGCGACTTCGACGACCAACTCATCACAATGCTGACCAAGGTGGTGCGCCCCGCATGACCACCATCACCGATAACCGGGAGGAACGATGACGAATCCCTACGTGCCGCTGCTCATCATGTCGGCAGCTGCCCTCGTACTAGCCTTCGGAGGCCTGGTCGCCTCCGCGATCCTGGGCCCCACCAAGAAGTCCAAGACCAAGGCCGACAACTACGAGTGCGGTATCCAGCCGACCAGCGCTCACCTCACCGAGGGTCGCTTCCCGGTGCGCTACTACCTGGTCGCCATGACGTTCATCATCTTCGACATCGAAGTTGTGTTCATGTACCCGTGGGCCGTCAGCTTCAACCAGCTGGGCCTGTTCGGACTGGTCGTCATGATGAGCTTCCTGGTCACCCTCTGCGTCCCCTACGCCTACGAATGGCGACGCGGCGGCCTGGACTACTGAGATATAAGTAAGGAAAAGACAAGTGGGACTTGAAGAATCCTTGCCCGCGGGTATCGCGCTCACCAGCGTCGAAAAAGTCCTCGGGCTTGCACGCAAGTACAGCCAGTGGCCCGTCACCATGGGTCTGGCGTGCTGCGCCATCGAGATGATGGCTGCCGGCACCCCCCGTTTCGACATGGCGCGCTTCGGCCTCGAGGTCTTCCGTGCCTCGCCGCGTCACGCCGACATGATGATCGTGTCGGGCCGTGTCTCGCACAAGATGGCGCCCATTATCCGCCGCGTGTACGACTCGATGCCCGAACCCAAGTGGGTCATCTCCATGGGTGCGTGCGCGTCCTCGGGCGGCGTCTTCAACAACTACGCCGTCGTCCAGGGCTGCGACCACATCGTCCCCGTCGACGTCTACCTGCCCGGCTGCCCGCCCCGCCCCGAGGCCCTCATCCACGCGGTCCTCGTCCTGCGTGAGCAGATCGGCAAGGAACCCCTCGGCGTCCACCGTCGCGAGATCGCGCGCCGCGCCGAGCAGGCGGCCCTCGAGGCGACCCCCACCCACCAGATGAAGGGACTCCTCGCATGAGCGACCTTTCCATCCCCGAGGACAACGCGTCCGCCGAGGTCGCCCAGGCCTCGTCGCAGCGCGGTTTCGCCCTCCCCGAACCCATCGCCCACCGCGAGGGCCTCTTCGGCGCGGGCACCGACTCCTCCACCTCCGGCTTCTCCGGCCTGGTCTCCGACTCCTTCCTGCCCGGCGAGGCCTCCCGCCCCTACGGCGGCTGGTTCGACCATGTCGTTGACGTCCTCGAAGAGCTCATCGCCGCCGATGGCCTGAAGGTCGCCGACGTCATCGAAAAGGTGACCGTCGACCGCGGACAGCTCGGCATCTTCATCGCCCGCGAGCACATCGCGCGCGTCGCCAAGTACCTGCGTGACGACGCGGACCTGCGCTTCGAAATGTGCCTGGGGACCAACGGCGCGCACTACCCCCTCGACAAGGGGCGCGAGCTCCACGCCATCTACCCCCTGTACTCGATCACGCACAACCGCATGATCCGCCTCGAGGTCACGTGCCCCGACGAGGACCCCCGCATCCCCTCCATCGTCTCCGTCTACCCCGGAAACGACTGGCAGGAGCGCGAGACCTGGGACCTCATCGGCATCGTCTTCACCGGGCACCCCTCGCTCACGCGCACCGCGATGCCCGACGACTGGGTCGGACACCCCCAGCGCAAGGACTACCCGCTGGGCGGCATCCCCGTCGAATTCAAGGGAGCCGTCACTGCCTCCGCCGACGTTCGTAGGAGTGTGAACTGATGACCACCGCCTTCCACGCGCCCGCCGGCGCGACCGACCTGCCCATCGAGGACATCCCCGAGGTCCTCACCCAGGGCGGCGACTGGGACGACGTCCTGCACGAGATCGAGGCCATCACCTCCGAGCGCATCGTCGTCAACCTGGGTCCCGTCCACCCCGCGACCCACGGCGTTCTGCGTCTGATCCTCGAGCTCGACGGCGAAAAGGTCCGCGAGACCCGCGTCGACACCGGCTACCTGCACACCGGCATCGAGAAGAACATGGAGTACCGCACGTGGGCCCAGGGCGTCGCATACTGCACGCGCATGGACTACGTCGCTCCCTTCTTCCAGGAGGCCGCGTACTGCCTCGGCGTCGAGAAGCTCCTCGGCATCGAAGAGGACATCCCCGAGCGCGCCTCCCTCATCCGCATCCTCATGATGGAGCTGTGCCGCATCGCCTCGCACCTGGTCGCCATCGGCTCGACCGGTAACGAGATGGGCGCCACCACGATCATGACGATCGGCTTCCGTGCCCGCGAGGAAATCCTGCGCATCTTCGAGCGCATCACCGGCCTGCGCATGAACCACGAGTACATCCGCCCCGGCGGCGTCGTGCAGGACATAGGCGAGGGCACCACGGACTACATCCGTGACCGCCTGCGCCGCGCCCGTAAGGACATCGGCGAGCTCCAGGACATCCTCGTGGAGAACCCGATCTTCAAGAAGCGCCTGTGCGACGTGGCCGTCATGCCGCTGAGCGGCCTCATGGCCCTCGGCACCACCGGCCCCGGCGTTCGCGCCGCCGGCCTGCCCCTGGACCTGCGCAAGAGCCAGCCCTACTGCGGCTACGAGAACTTCGAGTTCGACGTTCCCACCCGCGACAAGTCGGACGTCTACAACCGTACGATGGTCCGATTCGACGAGTGCTACGAGTCGATGCGCATCATCTGGCAGGTCCTCGCCAAGCTGGACCAGTGTGAGGGCGCGCCCACCATGGTCGACGACCCCGAAATCGCCTGGCCCGCGCGCCTGGCGGTCGGCACCGACGGCCAGGGCAACTCGGCCGAGCACGTCCGCGAAATCATGGGGGAGTCCATGGAGTCCCTCATCCACCACTTCAAGCTCGTCACGGAGGGCTTCCACGTGCCCGCCGGCCAGGTCTACCAGACCGTCGAGCACGCGAAGGGCATCCTGGGCGTTCACCTCGTCTCCGACGGTGGCACGCGCCCGTTCCGCGCGCACTTCCGCGACCCCTCCTACGCCAACCTGCAAGCGCTGGCCATGATGACCGAAGGCGGCCAGCTGGCCGACGTGGTCGTCGCCCTGGCCGCTATCGACCCCGTTCTCGGAGGCGTTGACCGATGAGCTACACACCCGACACCCTGGCACGCCTGCAGGCGGACGCCGAGCAGATCATCGCCCGCTACCCGGACGGTCACTCGCGCTCCGCGCTGCTGCCGATGCTGCACCTGATCCAGTCCGTCGACGGCTACGTCAGCCCGGACGGCATCGACTTCATCTCGGCCACGCTGGACCTGCCCCGCGCAGAGATCAGCGCTGTCGCGACCTTCTACACGCAGTACAAGCGTCACCCCACCGGCGAGTACCTGGTGGGCGTGTGCACGAACGCGCTGTGCGCCGTCATGGGCGGCGACGAGATCTGGGAAAAGGTCTCCAAGAAGGTTGGCGTCGGAAGCGACGAGACCAGCGAAGACGGCAAGATCACGCTCGAGCGCATCGAGTGCAACGCGGCGTGCGACTACGCGCCCGTCGTCATGGTCAACTGGGAATTCTTCGACAACCAGAGCCCCGAGTCGGCGCTGGCCATGATCGATGACATCCAGGCCGGCCGCGACATCCACCCGACGCGCGGCCCCATCGTGGCCCCCACGTTCAAGGAGAACGAGCGCGTCCTGGCCGGCTTCCTGGACGGCCATGAGAACGAAGGCCCGTCCGCGGGCCGCGCCACCCTGCTGGGCCGCGAGATCGCCGCAGCGAACGGCTGGACTGAGCCGGTTGCCGTTGAGGTTGCCGACGAGGCCACTGACACGAAGGGAGAAGAGGCGAAGTGAGCACCGCATACGTTGCGCCTGGACCGCTGACCCCGATCCTCACCAACGGGTGGGGAGAGGAGCGTTCCTGGACGCTGGACTCCTACCGGAGCCGCGGAGGCTACCAGGGCCTCGAAAAGGCCCGCACCATGGAGCCCGCCGACATCGTGCAGGCCGTCAAGGACTCCGGTCTGCGAGGCCGTGGTGGCGCAGGCTTCCCGTCCGGCCTCAAGTGGTCCTTCCTGCCCCCCGCCGACGGAGACCCCCGCTACCTCGTGGTGAACGCCGACGAGTCGGAGCCGGGTACCTGCAAGGACATCCCGCTCATCATGGGCAACCCGCACGTCCTCATTGAGGGCATCGCGATCACGTCGCGCGCCATCGGCTGCGACCACGCGTTCGTCTACCTGCGCGGCGAGGTCACCCACGTGTACCGCCGCCTTCTGGAGGCCGTGCGCGAGGCGACCGAGGCCGGCGTGCTCGGCGACCTGCGCATCACCGCTCACGCGGGCGCCGGCGCCTACATCTGCGGTGAGGAGACGGCTCTGCTGGACTCCCTCGAGGGACGCCGAGGCCACCCGCGCCTCAAGCCCCCGTTCCCCGCAGTTGCCGGTCTGTACGCCCGTCCCACGGTCGTCAACAACGTCGAGACCATCGCTCAGGTGGCGGGTATCTTCCGCAACTCGCCCGAGTGGTTCGCCTCGATGGGCACCGAAAAGTCCAAGGGCCACGGCATCTTCTCCGTGTCGGGTCACGTGAACAACCCCGGCCAGTTTGAGGCCCCCTTCGGCATCACGATGCGCGAGCTCATCGAGATGGCGGGCGGCATCCGCGACGGCCACAAGCTGAAGTTCTGGACCCCCGGTGGTTCCTCCACCCCGATCTTCACCGAAGACGAGCTGGACACGCCCCTCGACTACGAGTCCGTGGGTGCGGCCGGTTCGATGCTGGGTACGCGTGCCCTGCAGGTGTTCGACGAGACCGTCTCGGTGGTCCGCGTCATCACCCGCTGGTCCGAGTTCTACCAGCACGAGTCCTGCGGTAAGTGCACGCCCTGTCGCGAAGGCACCTACTGGATGAAGCAAATCATGCTGCGTCTCGAGCGAGGCGAGGGTCGCCCCGGCGACGTTGACCTGCTCGACGAGATCGCACACAACATTGCGGGCCGTAGCTTCTGCCCGCTCGGCGACGCCGCAGCAACCCCGATCATGTCGGGCATCAAGCGCTTCCGCGACGAGTTCGAGGCCGGCCTCACCACGCCCGCCCGCAAGCTTTTCCCCTACGAGGCGTCCGCTAACTACGCGCGAGGAGGTGGCCGATGAGCGACGCACCCAACATGATCGACGTCACCATCGACGACGTTCAGGTTTCTGTCCCCCAGGGGACGCTCGTGATCCGCGCGGCCGAGCAGGCCGGCATCCGGATCCCGCGTTTCTGTGACCACCCGCTGCTGGCCCCGGTGGCCGCATGCCGTCAGTGCCTCGTGGAGGTCGGCATGCCCGACCGCAACACGGGCGAGCTGCGCTTCATGCCCAAGCCCCAGCCCTCGTGTGCGCAGACCGTCACCCCGGGTATGGTCGTCAAGACCCAGCACACCTCCGAGGTTGTCGACCGCGCCCAGCGCGGCGTCATGGAGTTCCTGCTCATCAACCACCCGCTCGACTGCCCGGTCTGCGACAAGGGCGGCGAGTGCCCCCTGCAGAACCAGGCGCTGACGGAGGGGCGCGGCAAGTCCCGCTTCACCGACGCCAAGCGTACGTTCAAGAAGCCGCTGCGCCTGACCTCCCAGATCCTGCTGGATCGCGAGCGCTGCATCCTGTGCCAGCGCTGCGTGCGCTTCGGCAAGGAGATCTCGGGCGACGTGTTCATGGACCTGCAGGGTCGTGGCGGCGGCACCGCCCCCACGGAGCATCACTACTTCATGGGCGAGCAGGTCGGCGGCTTCGACTCGACCACGCTCGACTTCTTCGATCCGAAGGCCAAGGAGGCCTCGACCTCGTCCCTGTCGTCCCCGTACGGCACGGACGCGATCGTCGGCTCGATCAACGAGGGTGAGCTTTCCGTCGCCGAGCGCGACGTGTCGGGCCGAGCCTTCGCGTCCTACTTCTCGGGCAACATCATCCAGATCTGCCCGGTCGGCGCCCTGACGGCCGCGTCCTACCGCTTCCGCGCGCGTCCCTTCGACCTCGTGTCGACGGCGTCCGTGACCGAGCACGACGCGTCGGGCTCCGCGATCCGCCAGGACGTGCGCCGCGGCGAGGTCGTGCGTCGCATGAGCGGCAACGACCCCGAGGTCAACGAAGAGTGGATCACCGACAAGGACCGCTTCGCCTTCGAATGGGACAAGATCGATCGCCTGACCACCCCGCTCGTTCGCGAGGACGGCGAGCTGGTTCCCACCTCGTGGTCCGACGCGCTCGACCGCGTCCGCGAGGGCCTCGAGCAGGCGGGTTCGTCCGTGGGCTTCCTGCCCGGCGGCCACCTCACCTTCGAGGACGCCTGGGCATGGTCGAAGTTCGCGCGCACCGTCGTCGGCTCCGACTCGATCGACTTCCGTGCGCGTCGCTCGAGCGAGGAAGAGCGTTCGTTCCTGGCCTCCTACGTGGCGGGCTCCGGCCTCGAGACCACGTACGCGGACCTGGAGAGCGCCGGCCAGGTGCTGCTGGTCGCCCTCGAGCCCGAGGACGAGTGCGGCGCCATGTTCCTGCGCCTGCGTAAGGCCACCCGTAAGTCGGGCCTGAAGGTCGCCACCGTCGCGCCCTTCACCTCCGCGGGCTCGCGCAAGATGAAGGCTCGCCTCCTGCACGCTGCCCCCGGCTCCGAGCCGGGTGTCGTGGACGCGATCGCGGCAGGCGGCGCCTACGCCGACGTGGCCGAGGCGCTGTCCGGCGGCATCATCCTTGTGGGTGAGCGCGCCGCGCAGACCCCCGGCCTGCTCTCCGCCGTCGTCGCTCTGGCCGAGCGCACGGGCGCCCGCCTCACGTGGGTCCCGCGCCGCGCCGGTGACCGCGCCGCCATCGAGGCCGGCCTCCTCCCGGGCCTGCTTCCCTTCGGTCGCGGTCTCGACGAGGCCGGTGCGCAGTCCCTGGGTTGGGGCGAGCTTCCCGCCCGTGGCCTCGACGCCGAGCAGATGATCGAGGCTGCTGCTTCCGGTGAGCTTGCGGCTCTCGTCGTCGGCGGCGTTGACGTCCGCGACTTCGACGAGCCCGCCGCCGTGCGCGAAGCCCTCGAAAAGGTTCCCTTCCTCGTGTCCCTCGAGGTTCGAGCCTCGGAGATCACCGATCGCGCGGATGTCGTCCTGCCGGTCGCTCCCGCAGTCGAGAAGAACGGCACCTACATCAACTGGGAAGGCCGCCTGCGCCCCTTCGGCCAGGCCCGCTCGGCGACGTCCCTCACGGACCGCGACGTGCTCGTGCGCCTCACCGAGGAGTTCGACCTCGACCTGGGCATCACCGCCCTGGCCGACCTCTACGAGGAAGTCAACCCCCTCATGGAGTGGGACGGCGCCCCGCAGGAGTTCGCCCCGGTGCCCGCGCAGGCTCCCGCCTCTGCCGGCAAGGGCGAGGTCGTTGTGGCCTCCCATAAGCCGATGATCGACGCCGGTCGTCTCCAGGATGGCGCCCCGTGGCTGGCCGGTTCGGCCCGTCGCCCCGTCCTTCTGGCCTCGGCCGCGACGCTGACTGCCGCGGGTATTGCCCCCGGAGCGGACGCGACGCTCGAAACCGAGCGTGGCACGATCACCCTCCCGGCCGCCATCGCGGACCTGCCCGACTCCGTCGCGTGGGTGCCCGAGTGCTCGACCGGCTCCGTTATTCACGAAAACCTCGGCGGTGCCGGCACCGTCGCGACCCTGCGCGCCACGCAGGAGGTGGCACGATGACACTCGCTCCCTTCGCAGTCCCGGAGTACACCGCCGCGGACTTCAGCCAGGAAACCTGGTGGCTCAGCCTCATCAAGGCCGTGTTCATCATCGTGTTCCTGATCGCCAACGTGCTCCTCGCCCTGTGGGTCGAGCGCCGAGGCCTGGGCCGCATGCAGACGCGTCCCGGCCCGAACGTCGCGGGCCCCCTCGGTCTGTTCCAGGCGTTCGCGGACGCCGGCAAGCTCCTCTTCAAGGAGGACATGTGGACCCGCCGGGCCGAGAGGTTCCTGTACTTCCTGGCCCCCGCGATCGCCGCGTTCGCAGCGTTCAGCGTCTACGCGGTTATCCCGATGGGCCCGAACGTGAAGATCGGTGACATCTCGACGCCGCTGCAGCTGGCTGACATGCCCGTCGCCTCCCTGTACATCCTGGCGATCGCCTCGCTGGGTCTGTACGGCATCGTCCTGGGTGGCTGGTCGACTCGCTCGACCCTGCCGCTGTACGGCGCCGTGCGTTCCTCCGCGCAGGTCATCTCCTACGAACTGGCCATGGGCCTGTCCCTCGTGAGCGTGTTCCTCATGTCGGGCTCCATGTCCACCTCGCAGATCGTCGCAGCCCAGGGACAGTTCTGGTGGGCATTCACCCTGTTCCCGGCATTCGTCATCTACTGCATCAGCGCCGTCGGTGAAGTCAACCGTCTTCCCTTCGACCTCCCCGAGGCCGAAGGCGAGATCGTCGCCGGTCACATGACCGAGTACTCGTCGATGAAGTTCGGCTGGTACTACCTGTCCGAGTACGTCAACATGCTCAACGTCTCGGCCGTCGCCACCACGATGTTCGCCGGCGGATGGCACGCCCCCTGGCCGCTGTCCCACGTCGAGTTCCTCAACTCCGGCTGGTGGGGCCTGCTGTGGTTCTTCCTGAAGATCTGGTTCTTCATGTTCCTGATGATCTGGACGCGCGCCACGCTGCTGCGCTTCCGCTACGACCAGTTCATGAACCTCGGCTGGAAGCGCCTCATGCCCATCGCCCTGGGCTGGCTCGTGCTCGTCGCCCTGGTGCGCGGCATCACCCAGTTCGTGCAGCTGCCCAACCACGTCCTCTTCGGTGGTGTCGGCGTCCTCTTCCTGATCGCCCTGGCGATCATCTGGCTCACCGACAAGTCCGAGCCCGAGGAAATCCCTGCTGCCGAGCGCGAATACACCGGCTTCGAGGACGGCTTCCCCGTTCCGCCGCTGCCCGGACAGACCCCCGTTGCCTCGCCGCGCGGCCTCGCCACCATTGAGGGCGAACTGGCCCCGGCCGCGGCAATCGACAGCCCGAAGGAGTCCACCGATGAGTGAGAAGACCACCGACGAGGAAATGCTCTTCGAGCATGACCCCAAGGGTGCGTTCGCCCAGTTCGTCGCGCCCATGGCCGGCTACGGAGTCACCATGGCTTCCTTCTTCCGGCCCACCGTCACTGAGCAGTACCCGCGCGAACCCGCGCGCGTCATGCCCCGCTTCCACGGTCGTCACCAGCTCAACCGCTACGACGACGGCCTGGAAAAGTGCGTCGGCTGCGAGCTGTGCGCCTGGGCGTGCCCCGCTGACGCGATCTTCGTCGAGGCCGCCTCGAACACGCCCGAGGAGCAGTACTCTGCGGGTGAGCGTTACGGTCGCGTCTACCAGATCAACTACCTGCGCTGCATCTTCTGCGGTATGTGCATCGAGGCGTGCCCCACGCGCGCCCTGACGATGACGAACGACTTCGAAATCGCCAAGTACACCCGCGAGGACGACATCTACGAGAAGGAAGACCTCCTGGTCCCGCTCTCCGATGGCATGCTCGCAGCGCCCCACCCCATGGTCGAGGGTAAGAACGACATCGACTACTACCGCGGGGAAGTCACCGGCCCCACCGCCGCCCAGGTTGACTGGGTGGCGAGCCGCCGCCCCGACGACCCCTCCCTCATGACGGTACGAGTCGCCGAGGAGGCACACTGATGAACCTGTCCAACGGTTGGCCCATGATGGGGTCAACGGGGGAGATCATCCTCTTCGCATGCACGGCCATTGTCATGGTCGCCTGCGCTCTGGGTGTCCTCTTCTTCAAGAAGGCCGCGCACTCGGTCATCTGCATGGTCGGTGTCATGCTCGGCCTGGCAGTCCTGTACATCGCGAACAGCGCCCCCTTCCTGGGTGTCGCGCAGATCGTCGTGTACACCGGCGCGATCATGATGCTGTTCCTCTTCGTCATCATGCTGATCGGCATCGGCACCTCCGACGACTACGCCCGCCAGAGCCGCGGCGCGATCGTCGCGGCGGTGCTCGGTGGCCTCGGCCTGATCGTCATCATTACGACGGCGATCCTCAAGGCCGTGCCCGCCGCGCACAAGCCCGTTGAGGTTGACCCCTACTCCAACCAGCCGATCACCGACTTGGCGATCACGCTGTTCCAGGAGCACTGGCTGAGCATGGAGCTCGCCGGCGGCCTGCTAATCACGGCCGCTGTCGGTGCGATGCTGCTGACCCACTCTGATCGCCTCACCCCGAAGGCCGACCAGTTTGAGACGGCCCGCAACAAGATGCGCGCGTTCGCCGAGAAGGGCGCTCGTATCGGCCAGCTGCCCGCCCCCGGTGTCTACGCCCAGTCGAACGCGGCCGACGTGCCCGCCGTCTCCGGCGAGACCCTCGGCCCGGTCGAGGAGTCGGTGCCCCGAGTCCTGCGCGTGCGTGGCCTCGCCCGCACGATTGGCGAGGTCACCCCCGAGGTTTCCGAGCAGCTCGCCCTCGCGCGCACCGAGACTGTGGCGACCGACGCGATCGACGAGTCGCCCTACACCATCGGGCGCACGCCCGACGTCCCCCGCTCCGGCGCCTTCGGCATGCCCGGTGCGGACGCGCCCACCGGTCTGGCCCAGCCCCGGGCCCGCAAGGCGCGCACCACCACCCCCATTGAGAAGAAGGAGGAGAGCAAGTGAGCCTCGCCTGGTACCTCATCCTTGCGGGTGTGCTGTTCGCCATCGGTGCGACCACGGTCCTCGTGCGCCGCAGCGCGGTCATCGCGCTCATGGGCGTCGAAATGATGCTCAACGCCGCGAACCTCGTCCTCGTGACGTTTGCGCGCATTAACTCCAACGTTGACGGCGAGATCATGGCGTTCTTCGTCATGGTCGTCGCGGCCGCCGAAGTTGTCGTCGGCCTGTCGATCATCGTGTCCATCTATCGTTCGCGCTCGACCACGAGCATGGACGATCTGAACCTGCTGAAGAACTGAGGGAGGACGTAACTCATGACCACCTTCATTTCCCCGCAGGCTCTCTCCGTCTATGAGACGGTCGCGCCCACTGGAGTCGCCGCCTACGCGTGGCTGCTCATCCTCATCCCGCTGGCCAGCGCAGGCCTGCTCCTGCTGCTGGGCCGCGCCTCGGACAAGTGGGGCCACCTGCTGGCGACCCTCGCGTCCTGGTCGACCTTCGTGGTCGGCGCTCTGATCGCCGCCCAGATGTGGAACGCTCCTGTGGACGCGCAGCGCTTCGGCCAGACGCTGTTCACCTGGATCCCCGCCGGTGACTTCACCGTCGATTTCGGTCTCCTCGTGGACCCGCTGTCGATCACGTTCGTCATCCTGGTGACCTTCGTCGGTTCGCTCATCCACGTGTACGCGATCGCCTACATGGAGCACGATGCGGCCCGCCGCCGCTTCTTCGCCTACCTGAACTTCTTCATCGCGGCGATGCTGACCCTGGTCCTCGCGGACTCCTACGCCGGCCTGTTCGCCGGTTGGGAAGGCGTGGGCCTGGCGTCCTACCTGCTGATCGGCTTCTGGAACCACGTGCCCGCCTACGCGGTCGCCGCCAAGAAGGCGTTCGTCATGAACCGTGTCGGCGACATGGGCATGCTGATCGCCATGATGGCGATGGTCGCCTCCTTCCACTCGGTGTCCTTCTCCGTCGTCTCTACCCAGGTCGAGTCGATCCCCACGGCGTCCGCGACGGTCATCGGATTCTTCCTGCTGGTGGCCGCCTGCGGTAAGTCCGCACAGTTCCCGCTGCAGGCGTGGCTGGGCGACGCCATGGCCGGCCCGACTCCCGTCTCCGCGCTCATTCACGCGGCCACGATGGTCACCGCCGGCGTCTACCTGATCGTCCGTTCCGGCGACGTCTTCTGGGCCGCCCCCATCGCGGCGACCGCCGTCGCCATCATCGGTGCGATCACGCTCCTCTTCGGCGCGATCGTCGGTTGCGCGAAGGACGACATGAAGAAGGTCCTCGCTGCCTCCACCATGAGCCAGATCGGCTACATGATGCTGGGCGCGGGCCTGGGCCCCATCGGCTGGGCGTTCTCGATCTTCCACCTCTTCACCCACGGCTTCTTCAAGGCCCTCATGTTCCTCGGAGCCGGTTCCGTCATGCACGGCATGGGCGACCAGGTGAACATGCGTCGCTTCGGCGCCCTGCGCGGCGCCATGAAGGTTACGTGGCTGACGTTCATGATGGGCTGGCTTGCCATCCTCGGCGTTCCGCCGTTCTCCGGCTACTGGTCGAAGGACAAGATCATCGAAGCCGCCTTCAGTGCCGATAGCTTCGGCGGCAACATTGCTCTGTGGGCTGGCTGGGTTTACGGCCCGGTCGCGATGATCGGTGCGGGCGTGACCGCGTTCTACATGTCGCGTCTCTTCTTCATGACGTTCCACGGCAAGGCCCGCTGGACCACCGAGGCCGAGGGCGCGCCCGTGCACCCGCACGAGTCCGGACCGCTCATGACGATCCCGATGATCATCCTCGCGATCGGTGCGGTCGTCCTCGGTGGCGCCCTGTCCGTGGGGAACACCTTCACCGAGTGGCTCGTCCCCTCGATCGGTCACGTCATGCACGGTGACCCCGTCCTCAACGAGTACGTCATTCAGGGAGCCACCCTCGCCCTCGTCATCCTTGGCGCGGTCATCGCGTGGATGAAGTACGGGCGCGACGAGGTTCCCACCTCCGTCCCCGCAGGCAACGCCCTGACCGAGGCCGCACGCCGCGACCTCTACCAGGACACCGTCAACGAGACCCTGTTCATGATGCCCGCCAAGGGCCTCGTCACCGTCGCGACCGTCGGCGATGCGAGCGCCATCGACGGTGCGCTGAACGGCCTCGGCGCCGGCTCTCAGCTGCTCGGACGCATCGTCGGCATCACCCAGAACGGCCTCGTGCGCACGTACGCCGCCTACATCCTGGGTGGCGTCATCCTCGCCCTGGCCATCGTCCTCGGATTCGGGCTGTAAGGGGTACACGACAATGGAAAGTGCAATGATTGCTGCTAACTTCCCGTGGCTGTCCGTCCTCGTGGCCATTCCGGCTGCGGGCGCGGCCCTCCTCGGCTTCGTCTCGCCCCTGAGGCGCGCCGCCGGGCGCGTTATCGCCCTGGTGGTCTCCCTCGTTGAGCTCGCGCTCGGCGTGTACGTGGCCGCCTCCGTGTTCGACTGGTCTGCCCCGGCCTCGTATCAGGTGTACGAGTCCCACCTGTGGATCCCGCAGATCGGCATCACCTGGTCCCTCTCCGTCACGTCCCTGGGCCTCGTCATGATCCTCCTGGCGATCGCCCTCGTGCCGCTCGTGCTGATTGCGGGTTGGGACGAGGACGACGCCGCGGACCGCGGCGCCTACCCGGCGCTTGTCCTGGCCCTCCAGGCGTTCATGGTCGTCATCTTCGCGGCCTACGATCTGACGGTCTTCTACTTCGCCTTCGAGGCGATGCTCGTGCCGCTCTACCTCATGATCGGACGCTACGGCGTCGGTGACGAGGCCGCGCGTCACAAGGCCGCCATGAAGTTCCTGCTGTACTCGCTGTTCGGTGGACTGGTGATGCTCGGTGGCATCCTCTATGTGTGGGCCATCGCCTATCAGGCGTACCCCGATGCCTCGACCTTCTTCCGCATGGACATGCTTGCCCAGCTCCTGCCGACCGCCCCGGACACGGTTCAGATGGTCGTCTTCGTGACCTTCATGGTTGCCTTTGCGATCAAGGCCCCCATGGTCCCGGTTCACACCTGGCTGCCCGACACGGCCGCCGTTGCACGCCCCGGCACCTCGGTGCTGCTCGTCGGCGTCCTGGACAAGATCGGCACCTTCGGCATGATCACCCTGTGCCTGCAGCTCACCCCCGGTGCGGCCGTCTCCGCGAAGTGGGTCATGTGCGTGCTCGCCGTCATTTCCATCCTGTGGGGTGGCCTGTCGGCGAACGGCCAGAACGACATCATGCGTCTGGTGTCCTACACCTCGGTGTCGCACTTTGGCTTCATGGTTCTGGGCATCTTCATCGGCTCGCAGATCGCCCTCGTCGGTGCCATGTTCTACATGGTCGCCCACGGCGTCTCGATCGCCGCAATGTTCCTGCTCTCCGGCTGGCTGTCGCGCCGCGGTGGCACGCAGGACATGCGCGAGTACGTCGGCATGCAGCGCGTGACGCCGGTCCTCGCTGGCCTGTGGCTCGTGTCCGGCCTCGCTTCGATCGCGCTGCCCGGTCTGTCCGGCTTCGTCCCCGAGTACCTCGTGCTGATGGGTACGTGGACGGTCAGCGGTCCGCTGGCGCTATTCGCGGTCCTGGGCGTCGTCATCGCCGCCCTCTACGTGCTCATGCCCTACCAGCGCGTCTTCACCGGTGCGCCCGGCAAGGGTAAGGAAGAGCTGGCGGACCTGAACGGCCGTGAGCGCGGCGTCATGGTGCCGCTCGTGGCCGCGATGCTCATCCTTGGTATCTGGTCGGCGCCTCTCGTGAGCGCCCTGACCCCGGTTGCTTCAGACCTCGGCCTGCCCACCACGCAGGTCGGCGCCACCGCTGAAGGGAGCGCACAGTGAACGTTCTACCCATGGATAACTTCCAGGCCCCCGAGGTTCACTGGGTGAGCCTCGCGCCTATCCTCATCGTGCTGGGCGGAGCGGTCCTCGGCGTCCTCGTCGAGGCCTTCGCCCCGGCCAAGGCACGCCGTCCCCTCGTGATCGCGCTGTCGATCCTGGCGACCGCCGGCGCGTGCGTCATGCTCGCCCTGCGCTGGATCCCCGTCCTGGAGACCCCGGTGACGCTGGGGGAGTACATGGAGGATCCGCTGACGGTCGCCGCTCAGTCGGCACTCGCCATCATCGGCTTCTTCGCCGTCCTCGTGATGGCCGACCGCACCTCCGTCGGTGACGGCGCGTTCGCCGGCCAGCCCTCGGATCGTCCGGACTCTGCCGCCGAGGAGCTGTCGGAGCGCAAGGGCTACCAGCGCTCCGAGATCTTCCCGCTGACCCTGTTCTCCCTGGGCGGGATGATGATCTTCCCCGCGGCGGACAACTTCGTGACCCTGTTCGTGGCCCTCGAGGTCATGTCGCTGCCCCTGTACATCATGGCTGCCACGGCCCGCCGTCGTCGCCAGCTGTCCTACGAGTCGGCCCTCAAGTACTTCGTGCTCGGTGCCTTCTCCTCGGGCTTCCTGCTCATGGGCTCCGCCTTCCTCTTCGGCTTCTCCAACTCGCTGCGCATCTCTGCGCTGGCCGAGGCCATCTCCGCCCACACCAACATGGAGTGGATGGTCCTCGTGGGCGTGTTCTGCGTGATGGTGGGCCTGCTGTTCAAGGTGGGTGCTGCCCCCTTCCACGCGTGGACCCCCGACGTCTACACGGGCGCCCCGACCCCGGTGACGGGCTTCATGGCTGCCGCCGTGAAGATCGCGGCCTTCGCTGCGATGATCCGCTTCTACACGGTCGCCGCCGCCTACCTGCAGTGGGACTTCCTGTACATCTTCGCGGCCGTGGCGGTCCTGACGATCCTCGTCGGTACCTTCGCCGGCCTCGTACAGGATGACGTCAAGCGACTGCTGGCCTACTCCTCGATCGCCCACGCGGGCTTCATCCTGATGGGGATTCTCGCGATGGAAAAGGGCGGCACGGGCCATGTGTTGTTCTACACGCTCGGTTACGGTCTGGCGACGGTCGGTGCCTTTGGCGTGGTCACGCTCGTGCGCGGCCGCGACGCGGACGGTAATGTCCTGGGCGAGGCGACGAGCCTGCGCAAGTGGGCGGGCATCGGCCGCACCAACCCGTGGCTCGCGGGCGCGATGCTGATCTTCCTGCTGTCGTTTGCGGGCATCCCGCTGACGGGCGGTTTCATTGGTAAGTTCGTGATTTTCTCCGACGCGATCAAGGGCGGCGTGGGCTGGCTCGCGATCGTCGGCCTCGTGGCCTCGGCGATTACCGCGTTCTACTACTTCCGCCTCGTGCGCCTGATGTTCTTCACTGAGCCCAGTGACGAGTCCGTCGTGGTGAAGTCGGAGGGTCTGTCCGCTCTGGCGATCGCCGTGTGCGCGATTGGGACGCTCGCCCTGGGCGTCTTCCCCGGTCCCGTGTTGAGTCTGCTCGAAAAGATCGTCATACTGATTCCGTGAGCGCTCAAACACCCGATCTTCATGTTCCCGACCTCGAGTCCCGTATTACCCCGGGGCTCGAGGTCGTCGAGCGTCGTCTCCTCGACGCTGTCTCCTCGTCTCGCGACCTGACGGACGAGCTGACTCGTCACCTCGCGGTCGCGGGCGGCAAGCGGATGCGTCCGCTGCTCACCCTCGTGTGTGCGCAGCTGGGCGAGCCCGAGCGCGCGCTCGACAAGCAGGTCATCACGGCCGCGACGGCGGTTGAGCTCACGCACCTGGCGTCCCTGTACCACGACGATGTCATGGACTCGGCGCCCACGCGTCGCGGTGTTCCCTCGGCTCAGCACCTGTGGGGCAACAACCGCGCGATTCTGGCCGGCGACATTCTGTTCGCCCGCGCGTCGCTGCTGGTGGCCTCGCTGGGCCCGGAGATGGTCGCGCACCATGCACGCACGTTTGAGCGTCTGTGCGAGGGCCAGCTCAACGAGACCTTCGGTCCGACGGACGGTGCCGATCGCGTGGACTTCTACCTGCAGGTCCTGGCGGATAAGACGGGTTCGCTCGTGTCCACCGCCGCGTCCTTCGGTGCGCTCCTGTCGGGCGCCGGCCAGCTGATGGCGGACGTGGTGAGCGACTTTGGTGAGAAGGTGGGCGTGGCCTTCCAGATCGCCGACGACGTGCTCGACCTGGCGTCTTCGGGCGAGCAATCGGGTAAGACGCCCGGCACCGATCTGCGCGAGGGCGTGGAGACTCTGCCCGTCCTCCTCCTGCGTCGCCGAGAGGCGGCTGGCACGATCGACGAGGCCGGCGCGCGCATCCTGCGCGAGCTGACGGGCGACCTGTCCTCGGACGAGGCCCTGGCGTCGGTCGTCGAGCAGCTGCGCAACCACGATGTGCTGGAGGAGACCCGTGAGCTTGCGCGCACCTGGGCGAACGACGCGGTCGCCGCGCTGGCGCCGCTGCCCAAGGGGGAGGCGAAGACCGCGCTGGAGGCGTTCGCGAACCTCATGGTGGATCGCCTGGTCTGATTGTCGATAACGAGGCCGGGGCTCGGCTGCGCGGGATTGCGTGGCTGGCCCCGGCCTCGTCGTATGTGTATCCCGCGCCCGGGCTCGATGCCGCGCGATTGACGCGCCGCGAGTTGCCCGCTCGGCGGTCCGCCCGCTGTCAGTGCTGCGAGTTGCCCGCTCGGCGGGGCGTCTCGATGGCCCGCCTGGCCCTGCCGTCCCTGTGCCCGGCACCTGTCGGGTCCGTCGACCTCCATTCGGGATGTCCGCATGTGAGCTTGTTACGGATGGTGCTGTGCACCCGATCCGTAGGCATTGCACCCTTTCTGATCGGGTGCACTGCCCCTTAACGGGTGCATAGTCTCACGACCAGTCCTGGTCTTGGTCGGATCTTGTATGGGGCGTGGTCTTGGTTTCCCAACAATGTCGCATGCAATTTCCCGATCAACCTTTTGGGTATTGAAATAGTCTCGTTGTGATTCCAATGTTTCTGGGTGATAAGAAAAATATGGTCAGTCGAATTGCATGCGACTTTTGGGTGGGCAGCGCAGAGGTTGCCTCTGAACCGAACATGGCAAGGCCTTGTACGTGGGGGGAGACTCCCCGGCCCCATGCGTGGGGGAGAGACCGCGCCCCGGCCTCGTCGTATGCCCGGGGCCTTGAGGTGTGTGAGGGGTCTCAGCTAAGGTTGCCCTTGGCAACGGCGCGCTAGACTTAGTGCCCAGGTGCGCGCACACGCGCGCGGTCACGAAGAAGGAGAAATCGGTTGGCACCGCTCAACGTCGCCGTCATCGGCGCTGGTCCCGCTGGCATTTACGCGTCGGACATCCTGTCCAAGTCGGGGCTCGAGGTGAATATCGACCTGTTTGAGCGTCTTCCCGCGCCCTACGGTCTCGTGCGCTACGGCGTCGCTCCGGATCACCCGCGTATCAAGCAGATCATTGTGGCGCTGTACAAGATCCTGCAGCGTGGCGACATCCGCCTGCTCGGCAACGTCGAGGTCGGCCGTGACGTGACGATCGACGACCTGCGTGACCACTACGACGCGATCAT
Organism: Schaalia sp. ORNL0103; assembly: GCF_019429565.1. Taxonomy (GTDB): domain Bacteria; phylum Actinomycetota; class Actinomycetes; order Actinomycetales; family Actinomycetaceae; genus Pauljensenia. The sequence goes on from NZ_JAHXSA010000003.1 coordinate 130,747, forward strand.
CATTGCGACGGGCGCGGACCGTGATCACCCGCTCGACATTCCGGGCGTGGATCTGCCCGAGTCCTACGGCGCCGCCGACTTCGTGTCCTGGTATGACGGCAACCCGGACTACCCGCGCACGTGGCCGCTGAAGGCCCGCGAGGTCGCGGTCCTGGGCGTCGGAAACGTGGCGCTGGACGTGGCTCGCGTCCTGGCTAAGCATGCCGAGGACATGCTCAAGACCGAGGTCCCGGCCAACGTGGCCGAGACCCTGGCCGAGAACCCCATCACCGACGTGCACGTGTTCGGTCGTCGTGGCCCGGCCCAGGTGAAGTTCACGCCGCTGGAGTTGCGCGAGCTGGGCAAGGTGCCGGATGTGGACGTCATCGTCTCGGAAGAGGACTTCGATTTCGACGAGGGCTCGGAGGAGGCGCTGCGCGCGTCGAACCAGCAGCGTCAGGTCGTCAAGACCCTGACGAGCTACGCGATGGCGGATCCGGAGGAGCACACGGCCTCGCGTCGCATTCACATTCACCTGTTCCAGACTCCGGTCGAGGTCGTCGCGGACGAGAACGGCCATGTGAAGGCTCTGCGTACGGAGCGCACCGCCCTGAACGGCGATGGCAGCGTGTCGGGCACGGGCGTCATCACGACGTGGCCCGTGCAGGCCGTGTACCGCGCGGTGGGTTACTACTCCTCGCCGATTCCGGGTCTGCCCTTCGACGAGCGCGCCGGCGTCGTGCCGAACGTTGAGGGCCGCGTCATCGAGGGTGACACCACGAAGGACGAGTCCGCCCCCGTTATCCCGGGCGTGTACGCAACGGGCTGGATCAAGCGCGGCCCTGTCGGCCTCATCGGCTCGACGAAGTCGGACGCCCAGCAGACGATCTCTCACCTCGTCGAGGATGCCTCCGAGGGCCGCCTGCACGCGAACACCGCCGAGGTGGGCCACGAGGCCATGGTGGCGCTCCTGGAGTCCCGTGGCGTCGAGTTCACGACGTGGGAGGGCTGGGAGCTTCTGGACGCCTACGAGCAGGCTCTGGGCGAGGCCTACGGCGAGCTTCCGGGCGGCCGCGGCACGCGCGAGCGCATCAAGGTTGTGTCGCGTCGCGCGATGACGGACATTTCGCGTGGTGCGCAGGTGGATCCGCAGGCGACGGATCTTATCGGCGAGATGGGCGAAATGGGTGTGCCGAGCGCCCCTGAGCGCTTCGATGACTACACGGGTCCGGGCCGCCGTCACTGAGCGTCCCTGATCGTTGCGAGGCCGTGGCCGGGTTTTCCGGTCGCGGCCTCGTTATGTGGGGGAGCGGGGCTGTGGCGGATCTTGGTGCGCCTGGTGGCTGGGGGCGCAGATGGTTGTTTCCCATTGGAGCTTCGGCTGATTCTCAGCAGCTTCCCAGGTAACCCCCATAGGATCGCCGATATGGTGCACCGCAACTATCACAACGGTCTGAAGACGACGCTCCTGCTGGGAGGCATGTGGGCGCTGCTGCTTGCCATTGGCGCGTTGGTTGCTTCGGGAACGGGGCGCATGGTGTGGATTGTTGTGTTTGCGGGCATTGGGCTCGTCCAGACCGCGTACTCGTACTGGAACTCAGCGACGATTGCACTGCGGTCCATGGGTGCGTACCGGGTGACTGAGGCGCAGTACCCGCAGCTGTACGCGATTGTCCGTGAGCTGTCGGCGCGCGCGCAGCAGCCGATGCCGTCGATCTGGGTGGCGCCCTCCTTGACGCCGAATGCCTTTGCGACGGGGCGTAACCCGAACAATGCGGCGGTGTGCTGCACGGAGGGCATCCTGGCTATTCTGAATGAGCGGGAGCTGCGCGGAGTGCTGGGTCATGAGCTGATGCATGTCTACAACCGCGACATCCTGACGACGTCTGTCGCTGCGGCGATGGGCGGTCTGATCACGTCGATCGCGCAGGGACTGCTCTTCTTCGGAGGAGGGAACCGTCGAGAGGGTGGGGGAGTGGGCTTCCTTGGGCTCCTTGCGATGAGCATCATGGCGCCTATTGTGTCGATGCTTATCCAGTTCTCGCTGTCGCGTACGCGTGAGTTCGATGCTGACGAGGATGGCGCGATGTTGACGCAGGACCCGCTGGCTTTGGCCTCGGCTCTGCGCAAGCTGGAGATCGCGACGGATCGCCGTCCGATGGAAGACACCCCGCGCACTCGCAATGTGGCGGCGATGATGATTGCGAACCCGTTCCGCGGCCAGTCCCTCATGCGCATGTTTTCGACGCATCCGCCGATGGAGCAGCGCATTGCGAGACTGGAGAAAATCGCGGGTTATTGAGCCTTGTTCATACGGGGGCGGGCGGCCGGAGTGAACCGGCCGCCCGCCCCCGCACACGCGTTGATCAGCGGTAGTTCACGAACTGGAGGGCGACGTCGAGCTCTTCGCCCTTGGGGCCCTTCAAGAGGGCGATGACAGCCTGCAGGTCGTCACGGGACTTCGAAGAAACGCGAAGTTCGTCACCCTGAATCTGGGCCTTGACGCCCTTGGGGCCTTCCTCACGGATGAGCTTGGAGATCTTCTTGGCGGTGTCCTGGGGGATGCCTTCCTTGAGGGGGCAGGCGAGCTTGAAGAGCTTGCCGGAGGCCTTGGGTTCGCGGTCCTTGTAGTCAAGAACCTTCAGTGACAGGCCGCGGCGGATCAGCTTGGACTGCAGCACGTCGAGGATTGCCATGACGCGGGAGGCGGAGTTCGCCTCCATCGCAATCGTGTCGCCGCTGAGGGTGATGGCGGCGTCGACGCCGCGGAAGTCGTAGCGGTTGGCGATCTCCTTGGCGGTCTGGTTGACGGCGTTGTCGACCTCCTGGCGGTCGAGCTTGGAGACAACGTCGAAGGAGGAGTCTGCCATGGGTGCACCTTTCGTTGGAATTCAGCCAATCATCGTTCCGATTGGCGCTCGGGATCATTTTAATGCTATTCTTTCACGGCACCGCGCGAGCGGCGCATGGCAGGTTACCAAAGCGGCCAAATGGATCTGACTGTAAATCAGACGCTTCGTGCTTCGGGGGTTCGAATCCCTCACCTGCCACCACTCGCTGGTTCCAGTGAGTAACGCCTGTGATGTCATTCTCAGGCTCCGGGATTGCTTCGGCAGTCGGAGATGAGATAGGCTTTCCGGCGTTGCCCCGATAGCTCAGTAGGCAGAGCGTCTCCATGGTAAGGAGAAGGTCAAGGGTTCGATTCCCTTTCGGGGCTCCGGTCGCGGATTTATCCGCTTCCGGCGGCGGGGTAGCTCAGCTGGTCAGAGCGCACGACTCATAATCGTGAGGTCGCGGGTTCGAGCCCCGCCCCCGCTACCAATTCTTTGATCCGACAGGTCGCGTGAGCGACGAAACTAAGCGAGGGAAACAACCGTGGCAAGCAAGTCCCAGGACGTTCGCCCCAAGATCACTCTGGCCTGCTCGGAGTGCAAGGAGCGCAACTACATCACCAAGAAGAACCGTCGTAACACGCCGGATCGTCTCGAGCTGGCGAAGTACTGCCCGCGCTGCCACAAGTCGACGGCGCACCGCGAGACCCGCTGACGGCTTCCGTCTCAAAGCCCCGAGGAACACTGGTTCCCCGGGGTTCTTTGTATCTGGGCAGGAGCCCCTCTGTTATCCTGGGCACATGACTGACTTCGTTGATTTTCGCTGCATCGTCGCCCCGAAGGGCGCGGGCGAGGCGCGTATCCCCGGTCTTGTGACGCTCGCGGACGAGCGCACCGTCCTGTTCTTTGACGAGCGGCCGGCCCCGGCCTCGGGCACGGGATCTGACTTCAACGGGCTGACGATGGCCTCGGATCTGCCGAATCCGAACCGCATCCTGTGGGTGGAGCGCGAGGGGGCGGGACGATGGAGTGAGTCGCGTCCGCTGTCTGCCGGCGGCCCGCCGGTCTCTTCGGATGCGTGTGTCGGCGTGGACGGCGACGGGCTCATGCATCTGGCGTTCGCGTCGACGGATGGGCGCGTGGGCTACATGGACTCTTGCGCGGATGGTGAGCGACTGCGAGCCTGGTGGGCGTGGGGGAGCGGTCCCGATGACCTCGCCTATGTGGACATGACGGACGAGCTCTATGAGCTCACGGGTGCCGACGCGCTGTTTGCGACGTCTGGCGGCACGGTCGCGCTTGATGGGGATGTGGCTCTGCCCTACGTCGTGCGCGCGGGGGATGAGACGCACGTGCGCGTCGTCTACGCCCGCGCGGGTCGCCTCGTCGGTGCGGCGGACCCGCTTGTTGGCAACGGGGGAGTGCTCCTCGACGAGACGACGCTCGGCGTGTGGGACGGGCGCCTCGTTGCGAACTGTCGTATTCAGGGCTTTGAAGGGCGAGGCTCGGGTGCGCGCTACCTCGCGTGGGGAGACGGCCGCACCTGGGAGGGTGGGCGTCTATGGGAGCTCGATGACCCGGGCTGCAACGCGCGCATGATTGGTTCGCTCTTCGTGCACCCCGGGAGGATGGATGCGCGTGCCTGCGGTGAGATCGTGCGCCTGACGCCCCCGTGGGAGGGTGAGGTGCGCGCCGAGGTGGTCGCCTCCTATGGGGAAGGCGCCTTCGGGTATAGCGACGCGACGGTTGACGGGGACGAGGTCGTGGTGGTCTTTGAGCGTGACCGCGGCCTGTGGGAGGCTGCGATTCGTCGCTAAGTGGATACAGAAAACCCGGTGCGCGTGCCCCCACAACGCCCCGGGTTTTTCTGTGTGCTCTAGCGACCTTCGATGATCGCGAGGAGTGGGGCGTAGTGTGCCTCAACGGCGGCGGTGTATGCCTCGAGGTCGCCGGCCTCGCAGGCTCGTAGGATAGCCGCGTGGGCCTCGGCGGTGTCTTCCATCTCCTGGCGCGACGCTGCGGCCAGCTGAGGAGTCACGCTCTGATGGACGAGCCACATGGCGGCCACCAGCTGGTGCATGAGTTCGTTCTCGACGTAGGCGAGGAGGCCGGAGTGGAACGCGATGTCCTGCTCCAAGTAGGTCGAACCTGAGTGCGCGTATTCGGTCATCGCCTCGACGAGCTCCCACAGGTGCGGGTTCGTCGTGCCCTTCATGGCTCGGGTGAGCGGGACCGCGATCCCGAGGTCGAGGGCCCGGCGCGTGTCGATGATTGCGTGCAGGGACTGTGCGCCGTTGATCTCGTCGAGGGCGGCGCGCAGGACGAGGGTCTCGACGAGCGGCTGCATCGACATTTCGCCGACGTAGGATCCAGAACCCTGACGGACGGTTACGATGTCGAGTGCCTGGAGGCGTCGGAGAGCTTCTCGCACGGACGAGCGCGAAACGCCAAGGTCGGCGCATAGTGCCGATTCTGTCGGGAGGCGATCGCCCGGATGTAATCCATGTCGCAAAATGTAGGACTTGATTGCATCCATCGTTACCGAGGATCTTGAGTCAATCTGTGTCGGTACGGGTCGGTTTTGGCTGGTTCCTGGGGGCGATTGTGGTGATATCGCTTGCACTAATTTGTCAGACAACATAGAATTAGTATAGCGAGCGGAACAACAGAACCGCACGTCCCAATTCTCGAAGATGAGGAGCGAGAACATGCGAATGCGCAAACACTTCGCAACTGGCGCTGCACTGACCGCAGCTGCCGCCATGATCCTGACCGCGTGCGGCGGCGGATCGTCCACCAGCACCACGTCGACCGACGGTGGCTCGAAGGCCTCCGAAGGACCGAAGGGTACGATCACCGCCGGTGTCGCCTACGAGACCACCGATTACGGCCCGATCACCACCTCGGCTCTCGGCATGGGTGCGAACTGGCAGGTCCTCGAGGGCCTGTACCGTTTCAACATGGCCGACTACTCCGTCAGCCCCGCGCTGGCCGCCGGTGACCCGGAGAAGATCTCCGACACCGAGTACGAGGTGAAGCTGCGCGACGGCGCGAAGTTCTCCGACGGCACCCCCGTGACCGCCGCCGACTTCGTGGCCTCCTACGAGCGCGCGACCTCCGAGAAGTCGATCTACCGTCAGTTCTTCACCTTCGTCGACTCTGTCGAAGCCAAGGACGACAACACCATTACGATCAAGCTCAAGTACCCCTTCGCCAACCTGAAGGAGCGTTTCGTTAACGTCCGCGTTGTCCCCGCGTCGATGGACGAAGACTCGCTCAAGGCGAAGCCGATCGGTACCGGCCCCTACAAGTACGAGAACATCACGGCGACCGAGATCACCGCTGTTCCGAACGAGAACTACACCGGCAACGAGCCCGCGAAGGTCGCCACCCTCAAGTGGCAGTCCCTCAAGGATGACTCCGCCCGCCTCGCCGCCGCCATCGGTGGCACGGTTGACATCATGGAAGCTGTTCCCGCCTCCGCGCAGGATCAGCTCAAGGGCGCTGGCTGGAACGTTGAGTCCAAGCCCGGCTACGGCAACCCCTTCCTGATGTTCAACACGCAGAAGGCTCCCTTCGACAAGCCCGAGGTTCGCCGCGCGATCCTCAAGGCCGTCGACAAGCAGAAGCTGATCAGCTCCTCGCTTGAGGGTCAGGCCGTTGAGGCGACCTCCTTCCTGCCCGAGGCGAACCCCGCCTACAAGAAGCCCTCCACCGATCTGTCCTACGACAAGGATGCCGCTGCCAAGCTCCTGAGCGACGCTGGCGTCTCCGGCCTCGAGATCAACCTGGTGTCGACGGACCACCCGTGGGTCCTCTCCCTGGTTCCGCAGATCAAGTCCGACCTGGAGGCCCTGGGCCTGAAGGTCAACCACACGCAGATGGCTTCGTCTGACCTCTACGCCAACGTCACCGACGTTGACAACCCCACCTACGACATCGTCCTGGCCCCCGGCGACCCCTCGGTCTTCGGCACCGACCCCGGCATCATCATCTCCTGGTGGAACGGTGACAACGTCTGGACCAAGAAGCGTGACGGCTGGCAGGCCTCGGACCCCGAGTCCTTCAACAAGCTGCAGTCCATCATGGACGAGGCCGTTCAGCTTGACGGTGACGCCGCCAAGGCCAAGTGGGGCGAGGCTCAGGATCTGCTCGCCGAGAAGACCGTGATCTTCCCGCTCGTGTTCCGCAACATGATCACCGGCTCCAACCCCCAGAAGGTGGAAGGATTCCAGGCGATCTCCTCCACCGGCCTGCAGCTGCTGGGTGTGAGCGCTAAGTAAGTCCCCTAGAGGGACCACAAGAGAGGAGGGGTGGAGCCCCGCCCTGAGGCAGACGCCACAGTCGGGCGCCACCCCTCCTTTCTTATTGCCAAAATCCGTTGAAAATGGAGGTCTAGCAGTGAATAACCTTCTGCGACTCATCGGACGACGTTTGGTGGCTCTGCCGATCATGGTGGTCGGCGTGTCCTTCCTCGTCTTCTTCATCATGTCGCTGTCTCCGATCGACCCCGCCTACTCGGCACTGGGCGAGACCGCGACCCCCGAAGCTCTCGAAGAGTACCGTGTGCAGCACGGTCTCAACGATCCCTTCTTCGTTCAGTACGGTCACTACCTGTGGAATATGCTCCACGGTGACCTCGGCACCTACGGCGTTGGCACGTCCAACCACGTGACCGATCTAGTTGCTCAGGCTCTTCCGATTACCCTGCAGCTCACCTTCCTCGGCCTGTTCTTCGCCGTCATCATCGCTTTCCCCCTCGGTGTTCTCGCCGCTCTGTACCGCGACCGCTGGCCCGACCAGGTCATCCGCGTGTTCTCGGTCATCGGCATCGGCACCCCGTCCTTCTGGCTGGCAGCGCTGCTGGTCCTGGGATTTGTTCAGAAGCTTCCGGTCTCCGGCCCGCTGCCTGCGTTCAGCGAAGATCCGAGCGGCTGGTTCCTGCGGATGCTCCTTCCGGCTATCGCCCTGGCGGTTCCCGTCATCGGTCAGATGACGCGAGTCGTGCGTACCTCAATGGTTGAGGAACTGGACCGCGACTACGTCCGCACTGCGGTCGGCGCCGGCATCCCCAAGGGCATCGTCGTGGCCCGCAACGTGCTGCGTAACGCGCTCATCACGCCCGTGACCGTCCTCGGCCTGCGCATCGGCTACCTGATGGGTGGCGCGGTCGTCATCGAAATTATCTTCTCCATCGATGGAATGGGTAAGGCGGTCCTGCTCAAGGGCATCCAGGAAAACTGGGTCACCCTGGTGCAGGGTGGCGCGCTCGTCGTTGCGATCGCGTTCATCGTCGTCAACATCATCGTTGACATGCTCTACCTGCTCATCAATCCGCGTATTAGGTCGGTGTGAGGCATGAATCAGAAAGAAAAGCTCGGCAAGGTCACCGCGAAGGGCGCGCGTTTCTCGCGTATCGGTGCGATGTCCACCGGATCGAAGATCGCGATGGGCATCCTTGCCCTCATCGTCCTCGTCTCGATCCTGGCGCCCTACGTTTCTCCCTACGGTCCCGATGAAATCTTCGACAAGTGGAGCGCCCCGTCCGGCGAGCACCTGTTCGGAACCGACCACGTCGGCCGTGACATCTTCGCTCGCGTCCTGTACGGCGGACGTTTCTCGCTGATGATCGGTCTGTGCTCGACCCTGATCGCCCTCTTCTTCGGCGCGATCATCGGCTCGATCGCAGCGGTCGTGCGCAAGTCCTTCTCCGAAGCGATCATGCGCGTCATGGACATCGTGATGGCGGTGCCCGGTATCGCCATGGCGGCTGTCTCTGTCCTGGTCTTCGGGCGCACGCTGTCCAAGTCCGGCAACACCTTCGGCCTGGTCGTCGTCATCATCTGCTCGATCGCTTTTGTCTACATCCCGCAGCTGTCGCGCATCGTTCGCGCGAACGTGATGGCCGCCTACGGTGAAGACTACGTCCGCGCGGTGATCGTCTCCGGCGCCCGCGCCCCCTGGATCCTTACCAAGCACGTCATGCGCAACACGGCCGCCCCGGTCCTCGTGTTCGCGACCGTGCTCGTGGCCGACGCGATCATCCTCGAGGCCTCCCTGACCTTCATCGGTTCGGGCCTCCAGGCGACCACCGTGGCCACGTGGGGCAACGTCCTGTCCGAGGCCTCGTCGAACCTGTCGGTTCTGCTGGGCAAGTGGTGGACCGCGTTCTTCCCGGGCCTGTTCATCATGATCACGGTCCTGTGCCTCAACATTCTGTCTGAGGGCATCACCGACGCCATGGTGGCGGCTCCCGCTTCTGCGGCCGTCGCTCAGGTCGACGAGGACACCGACCGCGAGGCCGACCAGCTTCTGCTCGACCCGCGTCGCGCCTACGCTGAGCAGGCCGAGTCCCTGCAGGTCCGCCTCGACGACCTCAAGTCCGTCGAGGAGAAGCGCACCGACCGCTTCGAGGCTTCGTTCGAGAAGACACCGCTGCTTGAGGTCAACGACCTGTGCATCAAGTTCGAGCGTCACGGCAACGTCAACGTCGTCGACCACGTCTCCTTCAAGGTCCGCCCCGGCGAGACCATGGGCCTCGTGGGCGAGTCCGGCTGCGGTAAGTCGATCACGGCCCTGACCATCATGGGCCTCATCGACCCCAAGGCTGAGATCACGGGTGAAATCCTCTACCAGGGTGAGAACCTGCTCGAGAAGTCGGCCGAGGAACGCCGCGCGCTGCTCGGTCACGAGATGGCCATGATCTACCAGGACGCCCTGTCGTCCCTGAACCCCGCCATGCTGATCAGGGATCAGATGAAGCAGCTGACCAGGCGCGGTGGTACCCGCAGCGCCGAGGAACTCCTCTGGCTCGTGGGCCTGGATCCCAAGCGCACCCTCGAGTCCTACCCGCACGAGCTCTCGGGCGGCCAGCGTCAGCGCGTTCTCATCGCCATGGCCCTGACCCGCGACCCGAAGCTCATCATCGCGGACGAGCCGACCACCGCCCTGGACGTCACCGTCCAGAAGCAGGTCATCGCACTGCTCAACGAGCTGCGCGAGAAGCTCGGCTTCGCCATGATCTTCGTGTCCCACGACCTGGCGCTCGTCGCCGAGGTGGCACACCACATCACCGTCATGTACGCCGGCCAGGTCATCGAGCAGGCCCCCACCAAGGAACTGCTCACGCACCCGACCCACGAGTACACGCGCGGCCTGCTGGGCGCCGTCCTCTCGATCGAGTCCGGCTCCGGCCGACTCCACCAGGTCCCTGGCACGGTGCCCTCGCCTCGCGACTTCCCCGTGGGCGACCGCTTCGCCCCCAGGTCTTCGCACCCCGATTACGGACTGGACATCCGCCCGGTCCTCACCGAGGTCGGTCCCGAGCACGTGTACGCGGCTCTCCCGCCCCGCGAGGAGGTTCTCGTGGCGAGCGAGACCGTCATCATCGAAGAAGGTCAGGAGGACGCGCGATGAGCCCCGAAACTCTGATTGTTGAAACCGAGACGGTGATCGAGACACCCGAACCCCCGATCATCGAACTGAAGAACGTCGAGGTGACCTTCACCTCGCGTACCGGCTCCCTGTTCAAGCCCAACAAGGTCTACGCGGTGCGTGGCGTCAACATGCGCATCGAGCGCGGACAGACGCTCGGCATCGTCGGCGAGTCCGGCTGTGGCAAGTCCACGACCGCGAACGTCATGTGTGGCCTGCAGATGCCGACGAAGGGACAGGTGTTCTTCAACGGCAAGGAGGTCACGAAGCGTAGCGCCGCCGCCCGCCGGGAGATCGGTCGCGTCGTCTCCGTGGTCTTCCAGGACCCCGCGACGGCCCTGAACCCCCGTATGCACGTCCAGGATCAGCTCGCTGACCCGCTGCGTGTGCACGGCATCGGCAACGAGGTCTCGCGAGCTAAGCGTGTGCGCGAACTGATCTCGCTCGTCGGCTTGCCGTCGAGCGCGCTCGACGCGCTTCCCGGACAGCTCTCGGGTGGCCAGCGCCAGCGCGTGGCCATCGCCCGAGCCCTGTCCATCGGCCCTGATGCGATCATCGCAGACGAGCCCACCTCCGCACTCGACGTGTCGGTGCGAGCACAGATCCTGAACCTGCTCACGGACCTCAAGAAGGAACTGGGCCTGGCGATGGTCTTTATCTCGCACGATATTCAGACCGTGCGCTACGTGTCTGACCGGATCGCCGTCATGAACGGCGGCAAGGTCGTCGAAGAAGGGCCGGCCGCACAGCTGCTCGCCGACCCGGAGGACCCCTACACCCGCAAGCTCCTGGGCGCTGCGCCCTCGCTGCTGCACCCCAACCTCGAAGGAGAGATGTAATTATGTCTTCGAAGATCCGCGGCGTCGTGCCGCCCCTGGCCATTCCGCTCAAGGACGGCGAGCTCGACGTCCCCTCGCTCGAGCGTCACATCAACCGCCTGATCGAGGCCGGCCTCGACGGCCTGTTCGTGTCCGGCTCCACCGGTGAGGTCGCCTTCTCGACCGCCGAGCGTCGCGCCCAGATCCAGCGCGAAGCCGTGCGCATCGTCGACGGCCGCATCCCGCTCCTGGTCGGCGTCATTGACACCGAGACCGAGCGCGTCATCGAGAACATCAAGGCCGTGGAAGAGATCGGCGGCGCCACCGGCGTCGTCGCGACCGCCCCGTTCTACGCCCTCGGCGGCGAGACCGAGGTCGAGCGCCACTTCCGCCTCCTCAAGGAGAACACCAGCCTCGAGCTGTGGGCCTACGACATCCCCGTGTGCGTGCACACGAAGCTGTCGCCCGACCTGCTCATGCGCCTGGGCCGCGATGGCATCATCGATGGCGTCAAGGACTCCTCCGGCGACGACGTCGCGTTCCGCTGGCTGTGCCTGGCGAACAAGGCCGCCGGCCACCCGATGCAGCTGCTCACCGGCCACGAGGTTGTCGTTGACGGCGCCTACATGTCCGGCGCGGACGGCTCCGTGCCCGGCCTGGCCAACGTGGACCCCGAGGGCTACGTGCGCCAGTGGCAGGCCTACGAGCGCCGCGACTGGGAGGCCGTGCGCACCGAGCAGGACCGCCTCGCGGAGCTCATGCGCATCGTCCAGGTGAAGGGCGTGCAGGGCTTCGGTGCGGGCGTCGGCGCCTTCAAGGCTGCCCTGCACCTGCTCGGCGTCTTCGATTCGCCTGAGATGCCGCGCCCCGTTGCCGCCATCGAGGGCGACAACATGGAGCATGTCGCGTCCGTGCTGCGCGCGGTCGACCTGCTCTCCTGATACGTCGACGAGGCCGGGGCAGTTCCGTTCCGCATATTGCGCGCCTTCGGGCGCGCGCCCCGGCCTCGTCGATTTTCTTATACCCCTGACTTTTCGTAAGGATCCTCATGACTACGCTCCTTGCCCTCGACATCGGTGGCACCAAGGTCGGGTGGGGCATCGTCGAGGCCGGTGACACCTACGAGGTCACCGAGCGCGGATCGATCCCCACCGACGCGATGCGCGGCGGAGCGGACGTGGCGGCTCGCATCTGTGACCTCGCTTCGTCCCTGGTCGCTTCTCACCCGCAGGTCGCGGGTGTCGCCGTCGCCAGCGCCGGCGTCGTCGACCCGTCGACCGGCGACATCGTCTCCGCCACGGGCACGATGCCCGGCTGGGGAGGCACGCCCCTGGGCGCTCTGCTGCAGGAGGCAACCGGCCTGAAGGTGCGCGTCCTCAACGACGTGCACGCGCACGGCCTGGGCGAGGCCACGCTCGGCGCCGGCCAGCCCTACCGCACCGTCCTGTCGATCGCCGTCGGTACCGGCATCGGCGGCGCCCTCGTCGAAGACCGCCAGGTCTCCTTCGGGTCGCGCGGCATCGCCGGACACGTGGGCCACATCCACCACCACTTCGCCCCCGACATGACGTGCTCGTGCGGCCGCAAGGGACACATCGAGTCCTTCTGCTCCGGCTCGGGCATCACGGCCTGGTACGACTCGCTGCGCGGCGAGTCCGACCCTGAGGTCGACGGTGGGCGCGCCCTGCAGGAGCTTGCCGAATCCGGCAACGCCCTAGCTGCCGCCTGCTTCTCCCGCTCCGCGTTCGCGCTCGGCGAGGCCACGGCCTCGTTGGTCAACTGCGTGGACCCGGCCGTCGTCATCCTATCCGGGTCCATGACCCGCTCCGGGGACATCTGGTGGGACGCCCTGCGCGAAGGCTTCGCGGCCTCCGCGATGACGCCCGTCGCCGACACCCCCATCCTCGTTGGTTCCCTGGGCGGCGACGCGCCGCTGCTCGGAGCCGTTTCCTTCTTCCTGCACGCATAGGAGTTCACCATGCACCCGCTCATTGCAAACCTGAAGGGCAAGCTCATCGTCTCCGTCCAGGCGTACCCGGGCGAGCCCATGCGCCACCCCGAGACCATGGCGCAGATTGCCCGCGCCGCCGAGATCGGTGGCGCCGCCGCCATCCGCTGCCAGGGCCTGTCCGACATTTCCGCGATCAAGGGCCGCGTCGACGTGCCTGTGATCGGCCTGTGGAAGGAAGGCCACGAGGGCGTGTACATCACCCCCTCGCTGCGCCATGCCCGCGCCTGCGTTATGGCCGGCTCCGACATCGTCGCCCTGGATGCGACGGGCCGCCCGCGCCTGGATGGTCTGAGCTTCGCCGAGACCGTTGCGGCTCTGCGCGAGGACGGCACCCTCGTCATGGCTGACTGCGGCTCTTTTGAGGACGCCCAGCGTGCCGTCGACGCCGGCGTGGACATCGTGTCCACGACCCTGGCCGGCTACACGGGCGACCGCGTCAAGACCGATGGCCCCGACCTGGAGCTGCTGCGAGAGGTTGTCGCCGCGTTCCCGGATGTCCCCGTGATCTGCGAGGGCCGCGTTCACACGCCCGAGCAGGCCGCTGCCGCCATCGAGGCCGGTGCGTTCGCCGTCATCGTCGGCACCGCCATCACGCACCCCACGTCGATCACGACGTGGTTCAAGGCTGCCGTGGAAGGCTGATCCTTTCGCTGATGCTACAGTGCGCGGGCGGGTGATCAACACCCGCCCGCGCACTGCGTTTTTCACCCGGGAATGCGCGTATATTACCCACCATGTCTGTCCCGTACTCTCGCGCTCACGCCGCCCTTCGCGCTACCGGTATCGTCTACGTGTGCCTCGGTTTCGGTACCTCCGCGTGGCTCTCGCGCCTGCCCGACGTGCGCGATGACCTCGGGCTGACTCCTGCGACGATCGGCACGATGCTGCTCATCGCCTCCCTCGGCTCCTTGCTGACCCTGCCGACCTCCGGTCCGATCGTGACCAAGATCGGCGCGCGGGCCTCGGGCCGCATCGGCGTGCTCATCTGGGCTCTCGGCATCGTCTGCGCGGGTATCGGTGCACTCAACGTGTCGATCCCCCTGGCTACTCTTGGCCTCGTGCTGCTTGCCGCGGGCAACGGCCTGTGGGGCGCCACCATGAACATCGAGGCGGGTCTCGTGCAGGCGGCCGTGCGCCGCACCGTCGTGCCCATCATCCAGGCGATGTACGCGGTCGGCATGCTGGGAGGCGCGCTCCTCGGTGCGCTCGCCGCCCAGATGGGGCTGCCCCTCGGAGCCCACCTCTTCGGCCTGGCGGCCCTCGAGCTCCTCGCCTGCGGCACTGCCGTCGGCTTCTACCTGACGAAGGGGGAGGTCGCGGCCCTCGCGCCCGCTCAGGACAAGGGCGAGGGGGACAAGGCCTCGTCGAACAAGGCGAAGGGCCTCACCCGGGTTGCTTGGCGCGAGAAGCAGACCGTGCTCATCGCCCTCATGGTCATGAGCGCGGGCCTCATGGAGGGCGCGGCGAACGACTGGCTCAACCTGTCGATGGTTGACGGCTACGGATACTCGACGGCGGCGGCGTCCGCGGCCTTCGCGTTCTTCCTGCTCATGATGACGATCGTGCGTTTCGCCTCCCCGCGTCTCGAGGCCCGCCTGGGCTCGCCCATGCTGCTGCGCATCACCTTTACCGGCGCGGTCGTGGGCCTGCTGCTCGTGGCATTCGCGCCGCACCACCTGTTCGCGGTCGCGGGCATCGCCCTGTGGGGCATCGGATCGGCCCTCGGCTTCCCCCTGGGCATTTCGGCGCTCTCCGTCGACCCCGTGATGACGCCCGCGCGCGTCTCGGTGCTCTCGACCGTCAACTACGGCGCTGCCCTCATCGGCCCGCCGCTCCTCGGCCTCATCGCCGACCACATCGGTTACCACCGAGCGCTCGCCTTCGTGGCCCTGCCGGTCCTCCTCGCGATCGTGCTCGCCGGGCAGGTGCCCGACCGCCGCGGGACGAAGCGCACGGACCTCGCCTTCGGCGACTAGGCAGGCCGCGTATCCGGCTTGTCCTTGTGCCTTTCGTCGTCGACTTGGTCGGCGTATCCTGGTGGGCAGGAACGCCTGTGACGTGGCGCTCCATGTCGCTTTGACGAGAGAAGAAGAATCATGGCGCGAATCATCGGATACCGCCGTTTCGGAGGCGTCGAGGTCCTCGAGGAAGGCTCGGTGTCACTCCCCGTGCCTGGAGAGGGACAGGTGCTCGTCACCGTGCGAGCCGCCGGCATCAACCCCGTTGACTACAAGCTCTTCGGCGGATTGACGAGGCCCCTTGAGGTCCTCCGCACGATCGTTCACCCCGGCCGTTGGTTCGCTCGCGGGGCGGAACGGCCGCTACGGGGCGTGGGACAGGATTTTGCCGGCGTCGTGACGGCCGTTGGCCCGGGCGTGACCAACGTAGGGGTGGGCGACGAGGTCATCGGTCTCCTGCGCGCCGCCCCCTGGCAGGTGCGCGAATACGGTTCGCTCGCGACCCAACTCGTTATTTCCGCCGACAACGTCGTATCCAAGCCCGCCTCCATGAGCTTCGACGTCGCCGGAGGGCTGGGCGTGGCCGCGCAGACCGCGATGGGTGCCATGCGCAGTGTGAAGGCCGACGCGGGTGACGTCATCGTGGTCGCTGCGGCCGCCGGAGGAGTGGGAGGCCTCGTCACGCAGCTGGCTGTCACCCGCGGTGCGACCGTCATCGGTGTCGCCGGTCCCTCGAACGCCGACTACCTGCGTTCTCTCGGCGCGATTCCCGTCTCCTACGGCGAAGGCATCGAGCAACGCATCAAGGACGCGGTGCCCTCACCCGTCACTGCCTTCATCGACTGCTTTGGCGGCTACGCGTCACTCGCCCACAGCCTCGGCGTTCCGGGTGAGCGCGTGGGAACGCTCGTCCCGACGCCCGCAATCGCCCTGCGTCGCGCGCGCTTTACCGGTGGGCGGGACGGGAAGATCGCCGACATCGCGACGGTTGCTGGCCTTATTGACCGTGGGACAGTGAGCCTGACCATCGCGGGTACCTACCCGTTCGAGCTGGAGCAGGTGCGCGCCGCCTACAGCGAGCTGATGAGCGGCCACGTGCGTGGCAAGATCGTCATCATGATGGACTGAGTCCGTCGCGCCCCGGGGTTAGGCCGAACGCGCGCCGTGCGACTAGGCTTAGGGGCATGACGACCCTTGCTGATCTGACGACCCTGCGCGTGGGCGGCCCCATCGCCACCTACGTGCGCGTTTCTACGACTGACGCCCTCGTTGAGGCTGTCGCAGCAGCCGATGCCGCTGGCGGCCCGCTCCTCGTCGTGGGCGGAGGGTCGAACCTGCTGGCCTCCGACGCCCCCTTCGAGGGCACGGTCGTCGACGTGCAACCCTTCGATGAGGTTGCCTCCATCATCCACGAGGACCCCGCCGGATCCGTCGTCGTGCGCGCCGGCGCGGGCACGGTCTGGGACGCTTTCGTCTCCTGGACGCTGTCTGAGGGCCTGTCCGGCCTCGAGGCGCTCTCCGGCATCCCCGGCACCGTCGGCGCATCCCCAGTGCAGAACGTGGGCGCCTACGGCCACGAGGTCTCCGAGACCATCGAGAGCGTCGAGGCCTACGATCGCCTGACGGGCATCGTTGTGCGCCTGCTGCCCTCCGACCTTGGCTTCGCCTACCGCTCCTCGGCGATCAAGCGCAGCGTCGGCGAGCCCGGCCTGGGCGACCGTCCCTGGGGCCCCACCGGCCGCTGGGTGGTCCTCTCCGTCGACTTCCGCCTCGAGCGCTCGGCCCTCAGCGCCCCCGTCATGTACGCCGAGCTGGCGCGCCGCCTCGGCGTCGAGGCCGGGGAGCGCGCCGACGCGTCCCTGGTCCGCTCCACCGTCCTGGATCTACGCAGCGGCAAGGGCATGGTCCTGGATGCGGACGATCACGACACGTGGAGTGCCGGTTCCTTCTTCACGAACCCGATCCTGCCCGAGGCCGTGGCCGCCTCCCTGCCCGAGGACACGCCTCGCTTTAGTGCGGGGGAGGGCCTCGTCAAGACGAGCGCGGCCTGGCTCATCGACCACGCGGGCTGTGGCAAGGGCTTCCACCTGCCCGAGGCCGGGGATCCGCCGCGTGCGTCCCTGTCCACCAAGCACGTGCTGGCCCTGACGAACCGCGGCGGTGCGACGGGTGCCGACATCGAGGCCCTGGCCCGAGCCGTGTGCGAGCGAGTCTTTGAGGGATTTGGCGTGCCCCTGGTGCCTGAGCCGGTCACGGTCGGCATCGCCTGGTAGGGGGTTGCCTGATCCGGTCACGGTCGGCAGCGCCTCGTAGCGAATCGCCCGATCCTCTCCTCGCCTGTCGTTGGCCGGGTAGCGGCGCGGCCGGTCCGACGCCGGCTGCGTTCGCTCTCTGAAGCGTCACGATCTGGATAGGTTGTCACGATCCGGATAGGTTATGCGCATCTGGATAGGTTAATAACCTATCCGGATCTTCGTAACCTATCCGGATCTTCGTAACCTATCCAGATCTTCGTAACCTATCCAGATCTTCGTAACCTATCCGCATGCGAGCCGTCGGTCGCCAAGGCTTGTGCCTCCCCAAATTTCGCACGTAATTCCCCGGAGCGTGTTTTGAAGCATGCCCTGAAAACCGCGGAATATCAACGATCTGATTTCAAAGTTTAAAAAGTTGATATGGGAATTACGTGCGACATTTTGGGGTAAACGTGCCGAATCGTGAGAATCGTGAGGGCGGTGAGCAACAGCTGCTGCGCGGGCGTAGCCTCGCGCCGCAGCGCTACACCGCAGGCGCCGCGAGCCACGCGTCAATATCAGCCTTCCAGGCCGCCTTGCGCGAGGGCGAGGCCAGTGATGCCTCGATAGAGGACCGCGCCAGGTCGGCCAGGGCCTCGTCGGACAGCCCGAACACGTCGCGCGCGACCTCGTACTGGGCGACCAAGCGTGAGCGGAACAGCAGCGGGTCATCGGCAGCCAGCGCGATACGAGCCCCCGCCGAGAGCAGCGTCGGCAGCGGCACTTGCGAAAAGTCCGTGTAGACCCCCAGGTGCACGTTTGACGTCGGGCACACCTCCAGGGCGATACCCGCATCCACGACGGCCTTCAGCAGATCCGGGTCCTCGCTGGTGCGCACCCCGTGCCCGAGGCGGGCGGGTGCCAGAGCGGACACAACCTCGCGTACGGAGGATGGGCCCAGGAGCTCACCGCCGTGCGGAACACCCACGAGCCCCGCGCGGCGCGCGATGCGGAACGCCGGAGCAAACGACGCCGTGGAGCCCACGCGCTCGTCGTTCGACAGGCCAAAACCAACGACCTCGCCGGGACCATCTCCAGCAAACGAGGCGGCCAGGCGCGCGAGTGTGCGCGCGTCCAGCGGGTGTTTCATGCGTGACGCCGCGACGATCACCCCGATGTCGACGCCGGTATCGCGCGAGGCCAGGCGGGCCTCGTCGATGATGATTTCCAGGGCCGGGGTGATACCCCCGACGTAGGGTGCGTAGGACGTGGGGTCGGCCTGAATCTCCATGCGCACCGAGCCCTCGGCGGCGTCGTCCTCGGCGGCCTCGCGGATGAGGCGGCGCATCGCGGCCTCGGAGCGCACGAGGTGACGCGCGGAGTCGTAGGCGCGTTGGAAACGGAACCACCCGCGCCCGTCGGCCGGCATGGAGGCCGCGTCGATGTGCAGCAGGTGAGGAGGCAGGCGCACGCCCTGCGTGCGCGCCATCTCGACCATGGTCGTAGGCCGCATGGCACCCGTGAAATGCAGGTGCAGGTGAGCCTTGGGGAGGGCGGCGAGGTCACGCCTGCCCGGTGGGGTGGGGCGCGGAGCCGTCAGGTTAGGGACAGCGGGCGCTTCCACGGCCTAGTGCTCCCCGAGCCAGATGATGATGTCGCGGATCAGGCCGGGACCCTCGGGTTCGTTGAGGAGCTCGTGGTAGGCACCGTCGACGATGCGCAGGTGGATGTCGGCATCCGGGTGCGCCGCGCGCGCACCGCGCACGAGCTCGCGCGAACCGCGCAGGTCCGCCATCAGGTCGCTCGAGCCGTGCATGACGAGTGTCGGTGAGGCCAGGCGGCCGGCGCGCGCGATGACCTCGTCGCCCTGAATGATCATGGTCGCGCCCGTCAGGATCGGCACGCCGCCCTTGTAGGTCAGCGGGTCCGCGTCGAAGTCGCGCTGGACCTGCGGGTCGCGCGATAGGGGAGAGACCTCCATGTCGGACGCGCCCTTCGCCACGACGAGGCCGGGGCGTAGCCGGGCGATCGGCAGCAGCCTGCGCGCCTGGGACGGGGAGACGTGGGGGAGGGGGCGCAGCGCGGGCGCGGACAGGACCGTGCCGCGCAGCCGCGTCGGGTCGAGGATCGTGGAGGCGGCCGCGATGATGCCGCCCATCGAGTGTCCGAACAGGAACAGGTCCGGCGTGCGCGCGTGTGCGAGGGCCGCCCGGCGCGCGTCACCGAAGTCGCGGATCAGCGCGCCCACGTCCACGCGGGCGCGGGGACCCTCGGAGGTCCCGTGGCCCGCGTGGTCGTAGTAGGCGACATCGTAACCGGCGCGGGTGAGCGCGGAGCGCAGGTGGGCGTAGCGCCCGCAGTGTTCCGCGTACCCGTGGGCGATGAGGACCGTCCCGAGGGGGGCCTCCCGCGCTGTCCGTTCGAACGAGACGTGCATCAGGCGAAGAGCTCCTGCACGCGGGTGATGCCCTCGACGAGATCATCGTCGGCCAGGGCGTAGGAGAAGCGCAGGAAGCCGGAGGGGCCGAAGGCCTCGCCCGGGACCGCCGCGACCTCGACCTCGTCGAGGATCAGGTCGGCGAGCTCACCCGACGTATTGGCCACGCGGCCGCGGATCTCGCGACCCAGCAGACGCTCGACGGAGGGGTAGACGTAGAACGCGCCCTTGGGGGTGGGAACGTCGAAGCCGTCGATCTGGCGCAGCATGTCAACGATGAGGCGGCGGCGACGGTCGAAGGCGACGCGCATCTCGTCCACAGCGTCCAGGGAACCCGAGACAGCGGCGCGCGCGGCCTCCTGGGCGATGTTGTTGACGTTGGAGGTCAGGTGCGACTGGAAGGACAGCGCGGCCTTGATGACGTCGGAGGGGCCGATCATCCAGCCCACTCGCCAGCCGGTCATCGCGTAGGTCTTGGCCACGCCGTTGAGGATAACGGCCTGGTCGGCCAGCTCGGGCACCAGCTTGACGATGTGCGCGCTCTGCGCGTCCTCGTACAGCAGGTGCTCGTAGATCTCATCCGAGATGACCCAGATGCCGTGCTCGAGGGCCCACTGGCCGATCGCGGTCAGCTCCTCGGGCGTGTAGACGCTGCCCGTCGGGTTGGACGGCGAGCACATGAGGAGCACCTTCGTGCGTTCGGTGCGCGCGGCCTCGAGCTGCTCGACGGTCACCTTGTAGTCCTGGTCGGCGCCCGCGAACACCTCGACGGGGGTCGCGCCGGCGAGCTTGACGACCTCGGGGTACGTGGTCCAGTACGGGGTCGGCAGGATCGCCTCGTCGCCGGGGCCCAGCAGCGCGGCGAAAGCCTGGAAGACGGCCTGCTTGCCGCCGTTGGTGACGACGATGTCGGCGGGGGAGACCTCGTAGCCGGAGTCGCGCAGGGTCTTTTCTGCGATGGCCTCGCGCAGCGCGGGCAGGCCGGCAGCGGGCGTGTAGCGGTGCATCGCGGGGTTGCGCGCGGCCTTGACGGCGGCCTCGACAATGTAGTCGGGCGTGGCGAAGTCGGGTTCGCCGGCGCCGAAGCCGATCACCGGACGGCCGGCGGCCTTGAGGGCCTTGGCCTTCGCGTCCACGGCCAGGGTCGCGGACGGGGTGATGGCGTTGAAACGATCAGAGACACGGGTGCGAGGAGTATTGGTCACCCCTCCATGGTCCCACGTCGCGCGCGCGTGTGGCGGAGAGCGCACACGATACGTGCGTGGGCTACCTCTCATTTGCGAGGTCGGGGCTGGTATTACGCGGCATGCGACCCGCCGACGCGCATCTCGGTTGGACAAAGCGCCGCCTTATCCACTAATGTTCGTCAGGCAGGTTTTCCTGCGTAGGGCAGTGGCGCAATTGGTAGCGCACCGGTCTCCAAAACCGGCGGTTGTGGGTTCGAGTCCCGCCTGCCCTGCGGATTAGGCTGATCATTTTCGTAGGAGGATTCCCATGGCCGATCGTGTTGCCTCGGATGCTGAATCCTCGCGCCGAGATCGCACTAAGAACGAAGCTACCCGCAAGCGTAGCGCCGCCACCAAGGAGCAGACGAAGCGTCCTGGTTTCTTCGGTGGCATCTGGCTCTTCTTCAAGCAGGTCATTGACGAAATGAAGAAGGTCACCTACCCTACGGGATCCGAGACCTGGACCTACTTCCTCGTCGTCGTTGTGTTTGTCGCCGCAATCATGCTTTTCGCTGGCCTACTCGACTTCGGATTCGGTAAACTAAGTGCATTGATCTTCGGCTGAGACCGACGAACCCGCCCGCAGGACACTGCAGGCGGGTTTCTTCTACGGTCCGGCCCCATTCGCAGGAGGGAAACGTCGTGAGCGACGAAAACTACACCGAGGAACAGGCCTTCGAGGCGCACCAGGAAGAGGTGCAGCAGGAGAGTGCCGAGGCGCTGGCCGACGGAGCCGCCCAGGAAATCGTTGACGAGGTGGCCGAGGAGGTCGCCGAGAAGGAGACCGAATCGGATGACGAGGCCCCGGCCTCGGTCGAAGAGGAGGCGATCGCCAAGCTGCGCCGCAAGCTCTACATGTCCCCCGGTGACTGGTACGTCATCCACACCTACTCCGGCCACGAGCGCAAGGTGAAGGCCAACCTCGAGCAGCGCATCACCACGCAGAACATGGAAGACTACATCTTCGCCGTCGAGGTTCCGGACGAGTACGTCATGGAGTACCGCGGCAACGCGAAGAAGCGCGTGCGCCACGTGCGCATCCCCGGCTACGCGATCGTCTGCATGGACTTCAACGAGGCCTCGTACCGTGTCGTCAAGGAAACCCCCGCCGTCACCGGCTTCGTGGGCGACCAGCACAACCCCGTGCCGCTCTCGATCGACGAGGTCGTCATGCTCCTGACGCCCAACGTCCTCGAGGAGGCCGCCGAGGCCGCCAAGGATCAGCCCGCACCTGTCCAGGTCGTCCAGACCCAGTTCGAGGTCGGCGAGATCGTCACCGTCACCGACGGACCTTTCGAGACCATGTCGGCCACGATCTCCGAGATCATGCCCGAGACTCAGAAGCTCAAGGTCCTCGTCACCATCTTCGAGCGCGAGACGCCGCTCGAGCTCGGCTTCGACCAGGTGGAGAAGCTCGAGCAGTGACATCACGCACCCGGACTTGGGATCAAGCCCGGAATCGCGTTATGATTCACTTTTGTGTGCGTAGGGCGCACTATGCCCACTGAAACCCAGTGAGCTGACGCCAAACGCTCCGCCCTGACCGACACCCGTCGGCCAGAACTTCAGAAGAAAGACCCGCATTCATGGCACCGAAGAAGAAGGTCACCGGCCTGATCAAGCTTCAGATCGCAGCCGGCGCCGCTACCCCCGCACCGCCCGTCGGCCCCGCTCTGGGCCAGCACGGCGTGAACATCGTTGAGTTCACCAAGGCTTACAACGCGGCCACCGAGTCGCAGCGTGGAAACATCATCCCCGTTGAGATCACCGTCTACGAGGATCGTTCCTTCACGTTCGTCCTCAAGACGCCGCCCGCCGCTGAGCTCATCAAGAAGGCTGCTGGCATCCAGAAGGGTTCCGGCACCCCCAACACCGTCAAGGTTGGTTCGATCACGATGGATCAGGCTCGCGAAATCGGCCAGTCCAAGATGGCTGACCTCAACGCCAACGACATCGAGGCCGCGGCCAAGATCATCGCCGGCACCGCCCGCTCCATGGGCATCAACGTCGAGGGCTGACCTCAACCAACCCCCCCGTGGTAGGGCAGGCGCTGCCCGACACCCACGACTGCAAGGAGAAGAAGCAGAATGACCAAGCGCTCCAAGAGCTACCGCGCAGCGGCCGAGAAGGTCCACGCGGATGTGCTGTACACCCCCTTCGAGGCCATGAAGCTGGCCAAGGAGACCACCGTCACCAAGTTCGACTCGACCGTTGAGGTCGTCTTCCGACTGGGTGTCGACCCCCGCCAGGCGGACCAGATGGTCCGTGGCACCGTTTCCCTGCCGCACGGCACCGGCAAGACCGCCCGGGTCTTGGTCTTCGCCGTTGGTCCGCGCGCTCAGGAAGCGATCGACGCAGGCGCCGACGAGGTCGGCGGCGACGAGCTCATCGAGAAGGTTGCCAAGGGCTACACCGACTTCGATGTTGCCGTTGCTACCCCCGACCTCATGGGCAAGGTTGGCCGCCTCGGCCGCGTCCTCGGCCCCCGTGGCCTCATGCCGAACCCCAAGACGGGCACCGTGACCATGGATGTCGCGAAGGCCGTCAAGGAGATCAAGGGTGGTCGTATCGAGTTCCGCGTCGACAAGCACGCCAACCTGGCGTTCATCGTCGGCAAGGCCTCCTTCACCGCCGAGCAGCTGACCGAGAACTACGCCGCCGTCCTGGACGAGGTGCTGCGTCTCAAGCCGACCTCTTCGAAGGGCCGCTACCTGATCAAGGGCGCCGTCGCCACGACGATGGGCCCCGGCATCCCGCTGGATGTCACCAAGGTCAAGGACCTCATCGAGAAGTGAGCCTCGCTCGCTGATCAAGCATCCGGGCCCCGCGCAGCACTGCTGCGCGGGGCCCCGCTTTATTCGTTGTGCGCCGTTACGTGTGCACGCACGTGCCGACGCAGCCACGAGAGCCGTGGCGGGGACCTCGCAGCTGTGCGAGTGCGGTGTGAGCGGCGCTCGTTGACGGGCGCAACCCCGGCCTCGTCTGTGATGCTCGCCCCGTTGCTTGCGCGCCATTGCCTGCCCTGTTAAACTGATCCGTGCCGAAGACCGTTGGTGTCCACGCTAGTGGAGGAAAATCCAACGCAGGTGAGTGAGCAGCCCTGTGCTGCAATCGAGCGTATGCCCGACACGATCCTGCGTGTCGGGTTTTTTCTTACCTACGGTCACGTATCTGGAAGGAGGACCATGGCGAAGTCCGACAAGGTGGCAGCAGTTGCCGAGCTCGTGGAGCGTTTCCGCGCAGCCGACGCTGTCCTGCTGACCGAGTACCGCGGCCTGACCGTCGGCCAGCTCAAGCAGCTGCGTCGCGGCCTGGGCGAGAACGCGACCTACGCCGTGGCAAAGAACACGCTGGCGCGCCTGGCGGCCAAGGAGGTCGGTCTCGACTTCCTGGCTGAGGACCTCAAGGGTCCCACGGCCATCGCTTTCGTCTCCGGCGAGCCCGTTGAGGCCGCCAAGACCCTGCGTGATTTTGCTAAGGACAACCCCGCCCTCGTGCTGAAGTCTGGCGCGATGGACGGTGCTCAGCTGAGCGCCGAGGGTGTCAAGAAGCTTGCCGATCTCGAGTCCCGCGAGGTCCTGCTGGCCAAGGCCGCAGGCGTCCTCAAGGCCAAGATTGGTCAGGCGGCGTTCGCATTCAACGCTCTGCCCGTCAAGGCAGTGCGCACCATCGATGCTCTGCGCGAAAAGCAGCAGGGCGAGGCGGCCTGACGAGACAGGCCATGTTCCACGCCGCCACCCCGGCTGCGTGAAACTACCCAACAATCTGCACTCGTGCAGGCCAATTAGGAAGGATGCCACTCATGGCTAAGCTCTCCAATGACGAGCTCATCGCAGCTTTCAAGGAAATGACCCTCATCGAGCTCTCCGACTTCGTGAAGCTCTTCGAGGAGACCTTCGACGTTGAGGCCGCTGCCCCCGCAGCCGTCGCCGTTGCCGCCCCGGCCGCCGACGCCCCCGCCGCCGAAGAGAAGGACGAGTTCGAGGTCGTCCTCGAGTCCGCCGGTGACAAGAAGATCGCCGTCGTCAAGGTCGTCAAGAACCTGGCCGGCCTGGGCCTCAAGGAAGCCAAGGACCTGGTTGACTCCGCGCCCTCCACCATCTTCCCCGCCGCGAAGAAGGAAGACGCCGAGAAGGCCAAGGCTGAGATCGAAGAGGCCGGCGGCAAGGTCACCCTTAAGTGACTTTCCCCGTCTGAATCGTTCAGACTTCTCCACCCGACTGGGTGAGCGAAACCCCGTCCCGCATCCGCGGGGCGGGGTTTCCGCATGTCTGGGTGTGCGGTGTTGCTTGTGGCGCCGCTGGTGTTCCGGGCGCCGCGTGGTCTGTTTGGGCCGGGCTGCTGGTTGTGCCCGTGGGCGGCGGCCCGCCCGCGAGACGTCCGCGCCGCGAGCTTCGCTCGGCGCGTCGTCTCGAAGCCCGGCCAGGCCCCGCCACCGCCCACGGGCACCGCAGCCAGGCCCTGCCACCGCCCACGGGCGCCGCAGCCAGGCCCTCCGGTCCCTCCGGCGCCCTCCACACCGGCAACACCCTCCGCACCAGTGGGGCCAGCATCCACATACTGTATGTTCACAGCGCGCCTTGCCCCGACCTCGTTCCTCTGAGGCTCGCCAGCCCTCACGCAACGTGACGTGACCGCGAATGTGTTTATCGGGCTCGCATAACGACGTCCCCCGAGCGCAGTGCCCGGGGGACGTTCGTAATCGTTCGTGGCGGGAAGCTTACTTGTCCTCGCCGGTTGCCGTGCGGATAAAGCCGGCGATCATGAACCAGCCACCGCCAACCCAGAACAGGATCAGAGTCCACAGGGGCTGGACCGGGTAAAAGACCACCAGGTACGCGCACGCGACGATCCACGCGGCCGCACCGATGATGTTCGGGATCTGGAAACGCTTCACACGCGCCGGGTGCGTGTAGTGCAGCGGGACCAGCGTCATGATCGCCAGGAAGATCGTCGCGGCGATATTGACCCACGCGGGAGTCTGAAGCACATACATGACAATCGCAACGCAATTCCACGCCGCCGGGAAGCCCACGAAGTAGTTGTCGTTCGACTTCTCTCCGTCGTTCGCATAGCAGAACACAGAAGAGACGATGATGACGACCATCATGATGACCGGGATGGGCTTGGGCCCAAACGGCAGGTACATCGCCATGAAGAGCGCCGGCAGGAACGTCCACGTCAGGTAGTCAACGAGGTTGTCGACGACGCCGCCATCGAACCAGGGAATGACCTGACGGACTCCGACCTTGCGGGCCAGCGTGCCGTCGACACCGTCAACAATCAGGGCGATGACGAACCACAGCCACATCATGGGGATGTTGTTGTCGAGCATCGCGAACAGAGCGAGTGTCGCCCACGCGAGCCCGGAGATCGTGAATGCGTGCACTGCCCAGGCGGCGATCACGCGGCCCAGGCTCGGTTTGCTAGCAGTCTCAGACGAGGCCTGGGCCTGCTCAGTTGTAGTGGGGACGTTTTGCTCAGGCACGGACGGCTCCTGTGATGGCGGATGATTTCCGCCCCTCAGTATGCCAAAGATGGGTGGGCTTTTGGTAGTACTTCGACCAAATGGCACGCGTTCGGGGCGTTCTCACAGAACACGTTTGGCATTGGCCCTGTTGACCGTGGCATTGCTTCATGACGCTTCGTACCTGTACCCGTTGGTGGCTGGAGTGCCTGGGCCTATGCGCGGGGGCTCAGGTCCAGCAGTCGCCATTCTGGACCCTTTGATGCGCACGCGGGCCCGCTCATGCGCACGTGGACCCGACAGGTGGCGACCTTAACCCAGCAGGTGGCCGCCTGGGCGGGCTGCCCACCATGCCACCAATAGGGTTTAGCTGCGCATTGAAGGGTTAACACTGCCAGTAGAGCGGCCCGGCTGCCGGGACCGAGGCGAGCATGACACCGTGCAGCGCCGCATCAATCAGCCAACGCACTGGCACCCGATGATTCCGCCAAAGTGCAGACCCATTGCGCCAAAACAGCCTGTTTTCAGCGTTTTTCACTTAATGGGTCTGCAGTTTGGCGGCCACACCGCCACCAATCGGGGGAATTGCAGCACTAGAGGCGCGACACGCTGCCAGGGGGCTTCATGTCGTGCAAAACCCCCACTGCCACACAGCAAGAAAGCCGCCGGGCTGACACACACCACCAAACTGAATAGGAAACAAAAATCTGGATAGGTTACTGCGTTCTGGATAGGTTAATAAGCTATCCAGAAGCGCCATTCCTATCCAGAACAGAGCTTCCTATCCAGAACACGCACACCATGAACCACTGGTGTGGAGGGCGCCGGAGGGTCCGGAGGGCACGGGCGGGCTTCGAGATCGACCACTCCGAGCCGTCAGGCTCGCGTGTGGCGATCTCGCGGGCGGCCGGGCCCGACGGCGCCCGGAACACCAGCGGAGCCACAAGCAACACAAGCAGGAAGGCCGCCGCCCACCGGCACACACAGCGGCCGGAACCGACGGCGCCCGGAACACCCGTGGGGCCACAGATCAAGCACCAACACAGCACAGGGGCGCGGGCCCGCAGGCCCGCGCCCCTAGCGCTACAACTCAGACGCGAACGCTCAGAAGTACTTGCGTCCGGTCTCGCTCAGCTCGCGCAGCTCGTCAATCGAGGCGATCCAGCCGCAGCCCTCGCCTTCGGCGGCGAGCAGGTCCACGCCGCTGATCGCGAGCATGTCGCCTCCCGTGGTGCCGATGCGTACGGCGTCCACGCCCTCGGCCTCGGCGGCCGCGAACACGGCCTTGACGGCCGCCTCGGGCACCGCGACGAAGGCGCGGGCCTGGGACTCGGACAGGAGCATCTCGTGGTCGCCGACGCAGTCGCGGCGGGCGGCCCCGGCCACGTCGAAGACGCCGCCGATGCCGAAGCGCAGCGCGGAGTCCACGAGGGACTGCACGAGGCCGCCGTTGGACAGGTCGTGCGCGGCGCGCACGAGGGGGCGTCCGTCCGGGCCGTCGGCGGCGCTCAGCGCGCGCACGACGTTACCGAGGGCAACCTCGGCCTTCAGGTCGACCTCGGGCGGCAGGCCACCGAGGTGCGAGCGGGCGATGCGCGCCCACGCGGACCCGTCGAACTCCTCGCGGGTGGTGCCCAGGAGGATGACGGCGAGGCCCTCTTCGGTGAAGCCGGAGGGGTTGGCTCGCGTGACGTCGGGGAGGATGCCAAGCATGCCAATGACGGGCGTCGGATTAATCGACGAGTTCGGCAGGCCCTTCTCGGTGCCGGACGAGTTGTACAGCGACACGTTGCCGCCGGTCACGGGGATCTCGAGCTCGATGCAACCGTCCGCGAGCGCGGTCATGGCGGTCACCAGCTGCCACATGGCGTCCGTGTCTTCGGGGTTGCCGAAGTTCAGGCAGTCCGTGATGGCGACGGGCTCGGCGCCGACGACGGCGACGTTACGGTAGGACTCGGCGAGGGCCTGGCGGGCTCCCGCTGCCGGGTCGAGCTTGGTGTACCAGCCGTTCGCGTCGGTCGCCAGGGCCACACCGAGGCCGCTTTCCTCGTCGATGCGGATGACACCCGCGTCGTCGGGCTGGGCGAGGGCGGTGTTGCCCTGCACGTAGCGGTCGTACTGGTCGGTGACCCACGCCTTGGAGGCCTGGTTGACGTCGGAGAGCACGGCGCGCACGTCGGCGATCAGTTCCTCGCGCGTGGCGGGGCGCGAGAGGTCCTCGGAGGTGGCGGCCTGCAGTTCGTCCTGCCACGCGGGGCGCGCGTAGGGGCGGTCGTAGACGGGTCCCTCGTGGGCGACGGTCTTCGGGTCTACGTCGACGATGCGGTGGCCGTGGTGGTCGATCGTGAGGCGTCCGTCGCCGGTCAGGTGGCCGATGACCGCTGCCTCGACGTCCCACTTGTCGATGATCTCGAAGAAGCGCTCGCGATCCTCGGGGGTCACGATCGCCATCATGCGTTCCTGGGACTCGCTCATGAGGATCTCGCCCGCGGTGAGCGTGGGGTCGCGCAGGAGCACGTTCTCGAGGTCGACGTGCATGCCGGAGTCGCCGTTGGAAGCCAGCTCGGAGGTCGCGCACGAGATGCCCGCGGCACCGAGGTCTTGGATGCCCTGGACGACGCCGGCCTCGAACAGGTCGAGGCAGCACTCGATGAGGACCTTCTCCATGAAGGGGTCGCCCACCTGGACGGAGGGGCGCTTGGCGGGCATGCCGTCTTCGAAGGTCTCGGAGGCGAGGATGGAGGCGCCGCCGATGCCGTCGCCGCCGGTGCGCGCACCGAAGAGGACGACGAGGTTGCCTTCGCCGGTCGCGTTGGCCAGGTGGATGTCGTCGTGGCGCAGCTTGCCGATGCACAGCGCGTTGACGAGGGGGTTGCCCTGGTAGGAGGGGTCAAACTCGGTTTCGCCGCCGATGTTGGGCAGGCCCAGGCAGTTGCCGTAGCCGCCGACGCCGGAGACGACGCCGTGGACGACGCGCGCCGTGTCGGGGTGGTCGACGGCGCCGAAGCGCAGCTGGTCCATGACGGCGATCGGGCGGGCGCCCATGGAGATGATGTCGCGGACGATACCGCCCACGCCGGTGGCCGCGCCCTGGTAGGGCTCGACGAAGGACGGGTGGTTGTGGGACTCGACCTTGAAGGTGACGGCCCAGCCGCCGCCGATGTCGACGACGCCGGCGTTCTGGCCCATGCCGACGAGGAGGTTCTTCCTCATGGCGTCGGTCGTGCGCGCGCCGAACTGTTCGGCGAGGTGCTTCTTGGAGGACTTGTAGGAGCAGTGCTCGGACCACATGACGGAGTACATGGCGAGCTCGGCGTTGGTGGGTCGGCGCCCGAGGATGTCGCAGATGCGCTGGTATTCGTCCTCTTTGAGGCCGAGTTCCTTCCAGGGCATGTCCTGGCCGGGGGTCGCGGCGGCGTTCTCGACGGTGTCGGGCAGCTCGCGGGTGTTTTCGGAGGTCATTCGTGTTTCCATTCGAAAGGTCTGGGACGAGGCCGGGGCTCCCTCACGGGTGAGGGCGCGGTGGCGTCGTCAGCCGACGAGGGATGCGAGGACGGAACGGAAGATGCCCAGGCCGTCGGTGCCGCCGTGGTGGCTGGCGCCGTCGGGTCCGAGGGAGAGCGGGCCGAAGCCGGCCTCGGTCGCGTGCTCGGGGTGGGGCATGAGGCCAACGACGTTGCCCGCGGCGTTGGTGACGCCCGCGATGTCATTGGCGGAGCCGTTGGGGTTGAAGTCGACGTAGCGGAACACGACGCGGCCTTCGCCCTCGAGCCGTTCGAGCTCGGCGGGGGACGCCTGGAAGTTGCCTTCACCGTTCTTGAGGGGGACGGTGATGGTGTCGCCGACGCTGTAGGCGCGCGTCCACTCGGTGTCCGCGTTTTCGATGCGCAGCACCTGGTCGCGGCATAGGAACTTCTGGTGGTCGTTGCGGATGAGCGCGCCGGGCAGCAGGTGCGACTCGCACAGGATCTGGAAGCCGTTGCAGATGCCCAGGACGGGCAGGCCTCGTCCGGCTTCGCGCACGATCTCGCTCATGACGGGAGCGGTCGCCGCGATCGCGCCGCAGCGCAGGTAGTCGCCGTAGGAGAAGCCGCCGGGGATGACGACCGCGTCGACGCCGTGCAGGTCGGCGTCCTTGTGCCACAGGGACACGGCCTCGGCACCGGAGATTTCAACCGCGCGGGCGGCGTCGCGGTCGTCGAGGGTGCCGGGGAAGGTGACGACTCCGACGCGGGTCACTGCACGCCTCCCGCGTAACGAGCGTCGGCCTCGTCGATGGCCTCGACGCGCACGACGTCCTCGATGATCGGGTTGGACAGGACCTCTTCGGCGGCCTTGCGGGCCTGGTCCAGGAGCTCGTCGGTGACGGGACCGTCCACGCTCAGGTGGAAGCACTTACCCTGGCGCACGGCCTCAAAGCTCGTGATTCCGAGCCTGGGCAGCGCCGAACCGACAGCCTTACCCTGGGGATCCAGGATCTCCGGCTTCGGCATCACTTCCACGATGATTCGCCCCACGGCGTTCCTCCTTGTGTTGTTGGTGAGGATCCCGCCGTGCATCTTGCCCGGCGGGCAAGTCTAATTACAGGATGGGGTCCGACCCGGTGAGTCGGCGGTATGCCTCGACGTAGCGCGCGGCGGTCGCGGCGGCCACGGATTCGGGCAGCGCGGGCGGGTTGGCGCCCGAGGAGCGGTCCCAGCCGGACTGCTCGGAGACCAGCCAGTCGCGCACGTACTGCTTGTCGAAGCTGGGTGCGACCTGGCCCTCCACCCACTGGTCGGCGGGCCAGAATCGCGAGGAGTCCGGCGTGAGGATCTCGTCCGCGAGCACGAGCGCGCCCGTGGTCACGTCGATGCCGAACTCAAACTTGGTGTCCGCGATGATGATGCCGCGCTCGGCGGCGATGTCGCGGGCCGCCCGGTACAGAGCGATCGACAGGTCACGGATCGCAACCGCGAGCTCCTCGCCGATGCGCTCGACGGTCTGCTCGAAGGTGATGTTTTCATCGTGCTCGCCCAGCTCAGCCTTCGCGGCGGGCGTGAAGATCGGCTCCTCGAGGCGCGAGGCCTCGGTCAGGCCCTCGGGCAGCTTGATGCCGCACACGGATCCGGACTCGCGGTACTCGGCCAGGCCGGAGCCCGTCAGGTAGCCGCGCACGACGCACTCGATCGGGATCATGAGCAGGCTGCGGCACACGACCGCGCGCCCATCGACCTCGGCGGGCACCGTGAAGCGCGTGGGCTGGGCGCCCTCCAGGGCGCGCGAGGCCTCGGCCGGCGCCTTCGTGCCGACGGCCAGCAGGTGGTTTTCCACGAGGGGACGCAGCTGGCCCATCCACCAGATGGCAAGCTGGTTGAGGACCGCGCCCTTGCCGGGGATCAGCGTGGGCAGCACGTAGTCGTAGGCGCTGATGCGGTCCGAGGTCACCATGAGGAGCGCCTCCGGGCCAGCCTTCGCGTGGCGCGGCCGGCCCGCCGGGGTGGCGGCCTGCGGCGCGGGGCCAACCACGGCCTCGTCGGGAGCGTAGATGTCGCGAACCTTGCCCGCGCTCAGCGGGGTCCAGCCGTGGAGGGTGGCGGTCATGATGCTCCTCAGTGGGTTCTCAGTCGAGGGTGACGACCAGGTCGGCGGGCCACGTCGCAATGTCGCTGCGGTGGTGCTCCCCGTCGAAGTGGATGAGGTCGACGCCGCGGTAGGCGAGCGCCCGGGCCTCGTCGAGCGTGGCCGCGCGGGCGACGACGTCGAGGACTCGGCCGCCGGAGTTCACCAGTGCGTAGGTCGGTTCGAAGCCGCAGCATCCCGCCGCGACGTCGGTCGGGTCGTCGGTGATCTCCTCGGAGGTGCCGGCGTGGATGACGTGGACCCCGTCGAGTTCCTCGGCCGCTTCGATACCGGTGATCTCATGCCCGGTATCCGTGGGGCCCGGGTAGCCGCCCGAGGCCATGACGACCGTGACGGCCGCATCCTCGCTCCACACGGGGGCGGGGACCTTGGCGAGAGTGCCGGTCGCGGCCGCGTACAGGATGGGGGCCAACGGGGAGTCGAGGCGCTCGAGGACCGCCTGGGTCTCCGGGTCGCCGAAACGCACGTTGAACTCGACGACGCGGATGCCCTTCGAGGTCATCGCGAGGCCGCAGTACAGGAGGCCACGGAAGGGGGTGCCGCGACGCGCCATCTCGGTGATGACGGGCTGAGCGACCTCGTCGACGATGCGCTGCGTGGCCTCTTCGGGGAGCCACGGGAGGGGGCTGTAGGCGCCCATGCCGCCCGTGTTCGGGCCCTCGTTGCCGTCGCCCACGCGCTTGAAGTCCTGCGCGGGCTGCAGCGGCACGACGGTAGCACCGTCGGCGAAGCAGAAGAGAGAGACCTCGGGGCCATCGAGGTAGTCCTCGATGACGACCGCTCCCCCGTCGCGCGACAGGCAGGCGCGCGCATGCTCCGAGGCCTGGGCGCGGTCGGTGGTCACGACAACACCCTTGCCGGCGGCAAGCGCGTCGTCCTTCACGACGTAGGGGGCACCCAGGTCGTCGAACGCGGCCTCGACCTCGTCCATCGTGGTGCACGTGAAGGCGCGAGCCGTGGCCACGCCGGCATCAGCCATGACCTGCTTCGCGAAAGACTTGGAAGCCTCGAGGCGCGCCGCGTCCTTCGTCGGGCCGAAAACGGGGATTCCGTAGTCCAGGACCGCATCCGCGACACCCGCAACGAGCGGGGCCTCGGGGCCGACGACCACGAGGTCGACGTTCTCAGACGTGGCGCGACGGACGACGTCCTTCGGATCCAGGGGATCCATGGTCAGGGAGCGGCCCAGCTGCTCCAGCGCGGGGTTACCCGCCTGGACGACGAGCTCAACAGGATGCTCGGGGGTGGACGTTCGTACAAGCGCACGGGCGATCGCGTGTTCGCGACCCCCGTTACCAACGAGAAGAACCTTCACGATTTAAGCCTATCGGTGTTTGGTGGCCTTCCGGGCCACCGTGGTGTTTTATGGGTGCACGTCACAGCGAAAGTGAGACGGGCTTGCGGCCCTCACCAGGCGCCGTTCGGGTTGCCGCTGCGGCGGTCATCCTTCTTGTCGCGCTGATCCTTGTTGCGCTGATCGTTCTTGTGCTCCAGCTCCTCACGGCGCTGCTTCTCTCCCGGGGTCTCGCCCTCGTAGGGATTCTGCGAGGGGCTCGGGCTGGGACTCGGGTTCGTCTGCTGATCCTTCGATCCCTTGTCCTGCTGGTCCTTCTGCTGGTCCTGCTGCTGGTCCTGCTGCTGGTCGCCCTGCTCCTGGGACTGCTCCTCAGCCTTCTGCTTCTTGTCCTCGACGCGTTCCTTGTTCTGGTCGGCGGGGTTGTCGGACTGCTTGCCAGACTGCTGCTGGTCACCGGACTGGTTCTGGTTACTCGACTGGTCCTTGTTATCGGACTGGTTTTGGTCGTCAGACTGGTTCTGGTCGGACTGGTTCTGGCTGGAGTTGGAGGCGGTCTGACAGGGGGCGACAGTCTCTTCCGCTTCCTGGTAGGTGGTCGCGGCGTTTCCGTAGGCGCCGGCAGCAGCCTGCGCGTCACCCTGAATCTCGATGCCGATCGCGAGGTTGACGCGAACGCGGCATTCGTAGGAGAAGGGCTCGAGTCGGCCAGGCTGAACCTCGGTGGCCTTGGGGACGAGGTCGAAGGCGGTACGCAGCTCCGTCACCCCCTCGTCGGTCTGTCCCTGACGCACGAGAGTGGTGCCGCGGTTGTAGTGCGCGACCCAGCGCTCGATGCCGATCTTCGTCCACGCCATCTGGCCTTCGTAGCCCGTCTGGGCGACGTCGTATTCCTTCGCCTTCCAGTGGTTCAGGGACGAGCGCGACCAGAGTGAGAGCCCGATCAGGTACGCGGCGACGCTCAGCACGATGACGAGGATCGGGATGGAGTACCACAGAGGGCGCAGCGCACGGGGGTTGCGCTGGATCTTCTGTTTGCCCGACGAGGCCTTGGTGAGCTTCGCGCGAACGGACGCATCGACGGGATCGACCTGCGGTGCGCCAAAGGGGAGGAGGTCTGCTTCGGGCTGCGAGTTCTCAGATGGCATGGGAGTTCCTCAACTGTTGGGCGCGCAGCGCCAGCGTGGCACCCTCCCACGCGAGGAGAGCCCCAAGAAGGAGCGCGAAAGGCCAGATGATGTAGCGATACGTGTCTTTCAGGTTGCGTGACTCGGCCATCGTCGTCGCCTTATCGAGCACGGAACGAGCGTGCGATTCGATCGCTGACTTGTCGGGCGAATGCACGTAGTCGACGCCCACGCGTGAGGCGACATCCTTCAGGGCGGCCTCGTCGATCTTCGAAATGGCGATCGGGTTGTCGGGCTTCGAGGAGTCGTGGATGTACTCGGGTTCACCGCCGCTCTGGGAGCCGCTGTCGCCCAGGCGCAGCACCCTCATGGGGCCGCCTTCCTCGGTGCCGTAGCCGAGGACGAGGCCGCCGTCAATGTACTCCTTGACGGCATCCCAGTCGCTGGCATTGCCGGAGGGGGCGCTGCTCCAGTGGTCCTGGTTAGAGGTCTCGCCGTCGGACAAGACGAAGAGCGCGCGCACGTTCTGGGGGTGGCGTTCCTTGTTTTTCTTCAGGAGCTTGGCGAGGTCTTGGGCGGGTCGGTTCACCGACGATCCCTGGGAGGAACTGGAGAGCTCGCGGTCGAAGGAATCCATGTACGAGACGACCGCGGAGGCGTCGGAGGTCAGCGGCAGGTCCGTGTGGACCCTTGAGTCCCAGGACATGATGGAGAAGCGCGATCCGGTGAGGATGTTCATCATGATCGAGATGTCGTTGCGCACACCGTCGATGCGGGGCTTACTGCCGTCCCAGTCCTCGGCGGCCATGGAGCCGGTGCGGTCAATGACGAAGTAGACCTCGAGGGTCGAGGTCACTTCCTGGGCCTCGCCGGGGATCGACGGGCCTGCGCCCATGATGATGACGGTGACGACGATGAGGAAGCGACGCAGGACGTCCATGACGTGGCGGCGGGTGGCGCGCTTGGCCGACAGGAACACGAAGAGCGCGCCGAGCGCGGCAATGATGCCCAGGAGGGCCAGGTGAAAAACGGGGCGAAAAATCATGTCAGAGCCTCCCGAACGCCAGCAGACCGAGCAGGGACACGACGCCGACGAGTGTCCACCCCAAGGCGGCGCCGGGGCGGTCCGTCTCCATCATCTTTCCAGCGGAGTCGAGTTCTTCTTTCTGTTCGGCCTCGATCTGCTTCACCACGCTATCCACGGCCGACGGGGAGGAGGCATCGTAGAAGTCGCCGCCGGTCTTACGGACCTCGTCACGCAGCTGCAGGGCCGCGGAGCTCAGGCTGATATCCGATCCCGGGTACAGGGCGGTGACCGTCACGCCCTGGCTCTTCGCGAATTCGATCGCCTCGCTCAGGTCGTAGACGCCGGCGCCGTACACCTCGTTGTCGGTGGCCAGCAGGATGGTACGAGACCGCTGCTTGTCGTTATGGTCGAAGCCCATGACGCACGAGGCCAGACCGTCGCCGACGAGCGAGGAGACTTCCTGATTCTCGTCCAAGACGGGCTCCAAGTACTCGAAGAGTTCCCTTGTTCCAGACACCTTTCCACCAATTTGGATGAGGCCGGTGTCGATCGTGTCCGACATGTCCTGGAGAACGTCGGTGGCCATGTCGTAGTCGTCGGTGAGCGGGAACATCGTCATCGAGTAGGCGTCCCACAGCTGGAGCGAGATTCTCTCGCCCTCGAAGTGGGAGATGATTTGCCGGAAGGCCCCGCCGATCTTTGAGTCGTAGGGCAGCATCGATCCGGACGAGTCCAGGCACAGGACGATGTCGCGGCTCGCAGACTTGTCGTGCTTGACGTAGCGGTCGACGGGCGCGCCCGCCGACACGGAGGTCGCGATGACGGCGATCAGGAAGCAGACGAAGGCTATGGCCAGCGAGGCGCGAGTGCGACGCACGAGCGCCTGGTACTTCGGCAGACCCCGCAGGTAGCCGGTGTTAGCAACCCAGCCCTTCTTGCCCGAACGCACGCCGGCGCGACGCGCGAGCAGCCACCCGACGACCGTCGCGATTGCGACAACCGCCAGGACGATGGGAATCAACCACCAGAACCTCATACGTTCACCGCCTCCACGGCCATGGTCAAGACGTTGGTGACGGCCTCATGAGAAGGCTGCCCCTGCGGGATCTCATCGCCCGAGAAACTGGGGATTTCGCAGGCCTGCAGGATGTCGGCCAGGCCCGGCCACACGGGGACAAGCTCGCGCACCTCGGACACGGTCGCGACCTCGAGGTCTCGGCCCGTTCGCTCAGTGCCCAGGGCACGCATGAGGCCCGCGAGCGCCAGGTGAACGCCGCGCGCATCCAGGTCACCGTCGGCGTAGCGGTCGGCAATCTGATCGATGTAGGTGAGGTACTTCTTGCGGCGAGCATCCGTGATCGTCTGAAGTTCCATGACCTCGCCGATACGCGACGTCCACCAGCGCCAGATGCTGTAGACAATCCACCCGAGGACGGCCACGACGAGTACCGTCCCCAGGATCCACATCCAGTTCGGGTAGAGCGCGGGATCGTTCAGGCCGTTGGTAAGATCACCGGACATGTGCTCCCCTTTCGAGGGCTCGCATGAGTGCGCGCGGGACGTCCTGACTGGAGCCCACGTCCACGCGGATCACCCCACGTTTATCGAGCATTTGGGCGACCGCGTGTCGGCGCATCGCCACGAGATTGGCGGCTTCCCCGGCTAGCTGCGAGTCGCGCAGCAGGAAGTCCGGGAGGGGCCCTTCGGTCACGTCGACCACGTTCGTTCCCTCCTCAAGGGAGGTCGGGTCGATGTCCTCGACGCTCACGAGGATGACCTGGTGGCGCACGGACAGGGACTTGATGAGGTCATCGGACAGGCGGGTTGGCTCCGGCTGGGTTGCGTCGGTGACGATGACGATGAGGCTGCGGCGTCGGGTCACCGTCCGCGCGCGCGCTAAGAGCTTGGGCACGTCCGAGTGCGGGGAGGACAGCGTGATGTCCTCCTCGATGCGACGCATGATGGTTTCGGCGTGGGCGTTGCCGGATCGGGCGGGCATGAAGCGCACGCGCTCGGCGTCACCGGCGACGAGGCCGATCTGGTCTCCGCGCGCGACGCTCAGCCATGCGATCGCCTCGCATGCGGCGAGGGCAACCTCTTCCTTCGTCTCACCCGACGGGGCGAGAGCACCCATTTCGCGGCCCGTGTCGACGACGAGCATAACCTGCAGGTTCGCCGTGGCCTCGTGCCTCTTGATGACCGGCGAACCGGTGCGAGCCGTCGCCGCCCAGTCGATTTCGCGCACGTCGTCGCCCGGCTGATAGGGAGCCAGGTCCATGAACTCCCAGCCGCGTCCCTGCCGCAGCGCGGAGTGCTGTCCATCCATGATGGACAGCAGCTTGCGCATGACGGGCAGCTGGATGCGCGTGGAGAGCGCGTGGATTTCGCGCGAGCGTACAGGCATTGCGTTCCTCGAGGGCGTTGGCGGCGGGCGGGAGAATCGTTACGGCACGGGCACCGCGTTGAACACGGCGTCGATCAGGCCCTCGATGGAGACGTTGTCCGCCAGTGCGTCAAAGGTACGGATGATGCGGTGGCGCAGGATGCCGTAGCGCATTTCCTTGATGTCGTCGGGCATGACGTGGTTTCGTCCCGCCATGAGGGCGATCGCCTGCGCGATCTGCATGAGGGCGATGCCACCACGGGGCGAGGCGCCCACGCGCACGTGCTTGTTCCAGCCCGGCAGCGGGTTCGGGCCGGCGCCGCGGGTGGTGTTGACGATGTCGACGATGTAGGCCTTGAGGGTATCGTGCACGAACACGCGTCGGCGCGCTTCCTGCAGGGCTCGCACGTCGTCGAGGGTGATGGGTGCGACCGAGGCCTGCGAGCTCATCTGGCCGGAGTCGATGCGGGTGAGAACCTCGAGCTCCTCGACGGGCGTCGGGTAGGTGATGACCTCCTTGAGGAGGAATCGGTCCATCTGCGCCTCGGGCAGCACGTAGGTGCCCTCTTCTTCGATGGGGTTCTGGGTGGCCATGACCATGAAGGGGCTGGGCAGCTTGTGGTTGACGCCGCCGATCGTGGTCTGGCGTTCCTGCATGGCCTCGAGCATGGCGGACTGGGTCTTCGCCGAAGAACGGTTGATCTCGTCGAGGAGGACCATGTTCGCGTGGACGGGGCCCAGCTGGGTGACCATCTCGCCGCGCTCCTGGTTCCAGATCTGGGAGCCGACGATGTCATTGGGCATGAGGTCGGGCGTGCACTGGATACGGTGGAAGGTCCCGGACACTGCGGACGCGAGGGTCTGCGCGGCCGTCGTCTTCGCCAGGCCGGGCACGGACTCGACCAACACGTGGCCGCCGGCGAGGAGCGAGGCGGTCAGCGCGCGGCGCAGGCCTTCCTGCCCCACGACGGTGTGCTGGTAGATGGTGGTCATGCGATCGAGCAGGCTCTTCGCGTGGGCCAGCTCGTCGTTCGTCAAGTAGTTGGGCACGGGCTCTCCTTGCGTGCGCGGTCGGATGCTGTCCCAGTGTAGCCCCTCCGGCTCCTCGTTGACACAACCCGGTCAGTTTTCGCTTCGTTATCGACGAGGCTGGGGCTGGCCGCGCTCGAGATCTTTCCTCTGTGTTTCAGCACTCCACCGGTGAGAAAAAGGGGCGAGCCCCGGAGTTTCCTCCGGGGCTCGCCCTCAGGTCCGCTTTGATCAGGCCTGCTTCGCGGCGGCGATACGCGCGCGGAACTTGGCCAGCTGCTCGGTGATGGCGGCGGGAACCTTGTCGCCGAACTGCGAGAAGTATTCCTCGGTGTCGTCCATCTCGGCGGCCCAAGCGTCGGGGTCGATCGCGAAGAGCTTCGCCCAAACGGCCTCGTCGATGTCCAGACCGTCGAGGTTGAAGTCCTCGAACTTCGGGTAGCGGCCGGTCACGCCGTCGATGGCCTCGACCTCGCCGGCGGCGCGGCGAACGATCCAGTCCAGGACGCGGGAGTTGTCGCCGTAGCCGGGCCACATGAAGTTGCCGTCTTCGTCCTTGCGGAACCAGTTGACCTGGTAAACCTTCGGGAACTTCTCGCCCAGCTTGTCCTGCATCTCCAGCCAGTGGCCCCAGTAGTCGGCCATGTTGTAGCCGCAGAAGGGCAGCATGGCGAAGGGGTCGTGGCGCAGCGAGCCGGCCTTGACGTCGGTCGCAGCAGCGGTGACCTCGGAGGCCACGGAGGCGCCGATGAACACGCCGTGGGCGGGCTCGTACTGCTCGGCAACCAGCGGGACGTTGGTGGCGCGGCGGCCACCGAAGAGGATGGCGTCAACGGCGACACCCTCGGGGGCTTCCCAGTCGGGGCAGATGATGGGGCACTGCGCGGCGGGGACGGTGAAGCGGCTGTTCGGGTGAGCAGCCTTCTCGCCGGACTCGGGGGTCCAGTCGTTGCCATGCCAGTCGATCAGGTGCGCCGGAACGTCGCCGTCGATGCCTTCCCACCACACGTCGCCATCGTCGGTCAGGGCGACGTTCGTGAAGATGGAGTTGGCCTTGGCGGTCTCCATGGCCATGGGGTTGGTCTTGTAGGAGGTGCCGGGGGCAACGCCGAAGAAGCCAGCCTCGGGGTTGATGGCGCGCAGGCGGCCATCCTCACCGGGACGCATCCACGCGATGTCGTCGCCGACGGTCTCGACCTTGTAGCCGGGGATCGTGGGCTGGAGCATGGCGAGGTTGGTCTTGCCACAGGCGCTCGGGAAGGCGGCGGTGACGTGGAACTGCTGGCCGGTGGACTCGCGGGTCAGGCGCAGGACGAGCATGTGCTCGGCCATCCAGCCGTCACGCTTTGCCATGGTCGAGGCGATACGCAGGGCGAAGCACTTCTTGCCGAGCAGGGCGTTGCCGCCGTAGCCCGAACCGAAGGACCAGATCTCGTTGGTCTCGGGGAAGTGGGTGATGTACTTCTCGTCGTTGCAGGGCCAGTTGTCGTCTTCCTGACCGGGCTCGAGGGGAGCGCCGACGGAGTGAACGGCGGGAACCCACACGCGACCCTCGTTGATGAGGTCCATGGCAGCAGCACCCATGCGGGTCATGATGCGCATGTTGACGACAACGTAGGGGGAGTCGGTGATCTCAATACCGAGCTGGGAGATGGGGCCGCCCAGGGGACCCATGGAGAAGGGCACCACGTACATGGTGCGGCCCTTCATGGAGCCCGTGAACTTCTCACGCAGGGTGGCCTTCATTTCCTTGGGGTCGGCCCAGTGGTTCGTCGGGCCGGCGTCCTCTTCCTTCTCACAGCAGATGAAGGTACGGGACTCAACACGCGCAACGTCGGACGGCTTGGAGCGAGCCAGGAACGAGTTGGGGCGCTTCTCCTCGTTGAGCTTGGTGAACATGCCGCTCTCGACCATCTGAGAGGTCAGGCGATCCCACTCCTCCTGGGAGCCGTCGGAGAACTCGATGGCGTCAGGCGTGGTCAGCTCAGCAATTTCAGCAACCCACTTGATGACATCTTCGGGAGCGTTCGCCGGAGCGGCTGCACGCACGTCCTGTTCGGTCACGGACATTTTGCCTCCTGAGGCATTTCGGATTGTCGAGGCCGCAGTTGCGTCCTCGATTGACAGAATCAATCATGCCGGACCTCTCACCCGCGCTTGCGGGAGCTTGGTCCCGGTCACACCTCAATCGTAGTCGAACAAGTCACACACCGCCCGGCCGATAGGGACCTTTAACCCATCTACAAGGCCCATTCTCGGCGCCCTACCCCGCCCCGACCTCGTGAATGCGACGGAAGTCGTCCATTCACCCATCGCCGTGAGATAGAACACCCAATATGGGGTCACAATTCCATCTCTGAACTTGAAGTCTCACCATCCCATGACCGACGATTACACGTAGCACAACAGTGCTGTTCACCATTGGAAGGACCGAATACACCATGGGATTCCGAAACAAGACCCAAGGCCCTGACTTTTTTGAAGACTTCACATCCCAGGCCCGCCAGCTCGTGCAGGCCGTCGAGTTCCTGACGCACATCTACGCCGCCTCCCCCGAGGAGCGCATCGCCCTGCGCGATCAGCTCCACGAGGTCGAGCACCGCGGTGACGAACTGAACCACGCGATCGTTCAGCGCATCAACTCCTCGTTCATCACGCCTTTCGACCGCGAAGACCTGCAGTCCCTGGCTTCCCACCTGGACGACTGCCTCGACTTCATCGACGAGGCCGGCGACCTCCTGGTCGTCTACGGCATTGCCGACATCCCCACTTCCCTGGTTTCCCTGCTCAACGAGCAGATCGCCGTCATCAAGCACTGCGCGGACCTGACCGCCGAGAACATGCCCAAGCTCAAGTCGCCCGTGGATATGCGCGACTACTGGATCGAGATCAACCGTCTCGAAAACGAGGGCGACCTGGCCTACCGCCGCACGCTGACGGCCCTGTTCGACTCCGGCCTCGACGCGATCACGATCATCAAGCTCAAGGACATCGTCCAGGGCCTCGAGTCCTGCACCGACGCCTTCGAGGAGCTGGCCAACGTCATCGAGTCCCTCGCACTGAAGGAATCCTGAGCCGTGGATCTGAATCTGATCCTCGTCTGCGTCGTCATCGCCGTCGCGCTGTTCTTCAGCTACACGAACGGCTTCCACGACGCGGCGAACGCGATCGCGACCTCCGTGTCGACGCGCGCGTGGACTCCTCGCGCGGCGCTCCTCATGGCCGCAACGATGAACGTCATCGGCGCCATGATGGGCACGGCCGTCGCAAAGACGGTCGGCAAAGGCATCATTTCGATCAGCGACTATGCCGAGTCTCCCCTGCCGGAGATGCAGCAAAAGGGCCTGGTCATCATCCTGGCCGCCCTGCTGGGCGCCTGCATCTGGAACCTGATCACCTGGTGGTTCGGACTCCCCTCGTCCTCCTCGCACGCCCTCATCGGCGGCATGGTGGGCGCGGGCCTCATGAGCGGCACGGTCGTGCACTGGTGGGGCATCATGAGC
Source organism: Schaalia sp. ORNL0103 (assembly GCF_019429565.1). Lineage (GTDB taxonomy): Bacteria > Actinomycetota > Actinomycetes > Actinomycetales > Actinomycetaceae > Pauljensenia. Next base: position 173,127 of record NZ_JAHXSA010000003.1, read on the forward strand.
CACGTCGTGATCCCGATGTTCGCCTCCCCCATCATCGGCTTCGTCATCGGCTACATCGCCATGAAGATCGTGCTGTGGGCGCTGCGCAAGGCGCAGTATCACCGCACGATGCGCCGCTTCCGCGCCGGTCAGCGTTTCTCCTCGGCGGCCATGGCCCTGGGCCACGGCATCCAGGACGCGCAGAAGACGATGGGCATCATCGTCATGGCGCTGCTGGCTGGCGGCTACGGCGAGACCCACAACATCCTCGATCCCGTCACGGGTGAGATGAACGTGCCGCTGTGGGTGAAGATCTCGGGTGCTCTGGCGATCTCGCTGGGCACGATGGCCGGCGGCGGACGCATCATGCGCACGATCGGCCGTAAGATCATCGACCTGGACCCGGCTCGCGGTTTCACGGCCGAGGCCGTGTCCTCCTCGATCCTATACCTGTGCTCCTACGTCATTCACGCCCCCATCTCGACGACGCAGGTCGTGTCGACGGCGATCATGGGTGTGGGTTGCACGAAGCGTTTCTCGGCGGTCCGCTGGGGCGTCGCGGGCAACATCGTCATCGCGTGGTTCCTCACCCTGCCGGCCGCCGCTCTGGTGTCGGGCATCGTGTACATCATCGTGGCGCTGCCTCTGGGAGTTCACTGATGCGTGGTCGCCTCGTCGTGACGGCTGCGGTCGTCGCTCTTGCCGCCGCCCCGCTCGCGGCATGCTCGGATTCGTCCGTCATGCACATGCGGGTCGGGCAGTGCATCCTCCTGCCGGAGGATAAGAGCGTGACCACGGCGACGACGATCGATAAGACCAGCTGCACGCGCGAGCACGACGCTGAGGTCTTCGCCTTGGCGTCCGCGCCGGACGGGGATTTCCCGGGCGCCGAGGCGCTCAACCGGCAGGCCGAAACCGAGTGCATTTCCGCGTTCGACGCGTACGTGGGGTCGGATTACCTGACCTCGTCCCTCGACGCGACGTGGATGATCCCGACGAAGGATTCGTGGGCGCAAAAAGATCGATCAATTGTGTGCCTGGCGCGTCCGTTGGATCATTCGAAGCTCACCTCGTCGGTGAAGGAGTCGGGCCTGTAGGGTCCGTCGAGCCTCCGAACATCATCGGGGATCTTGATCATTATCGTGCGTATCGCGAGTCCTCCTCGACCATCACGCCTCATCGACCACGCCCCATCAAGGAGAATCATGTCCCCTCACTCTTTCACATCCCACGCCGCGCGCCCAGCGCTGATCCTCGGGGTCTCGGCAGCCATCCTGAGCCTGGGGTTGTCCGGATGCTCCAAGCCGAAGTCCGGATCCCCCAATCCCTCACAAGGCATGCCCACACCCGCATCGTCAGCAGCAGCGCCGCCGGCCTCCGCGAGTGCGAACACTTACCTGCAACCCCAGGTCGGAGAGTGCTACCAGTTCGCTTCGGGCGATAACACTAACGTCACGGTTGTCGACTGCAACCAGCCACATGACGCGGAGACCTTCCATATCTTTCAGTTCGCAGGAACTAGCTATCCATCTGAAGACGAGTTTGTCCAGGAGAGCGATGAGATCTGCGCCCTCATCTTCGAGCACTACGTCGGCAAGCCCGTCGAGGAATCGACACTGGACTACGGCGAGGTTGCCCCCAAGGCGGAGACCTGGGCAAAAGGCGATCACACGGTGGAATGCTATGTCTTTGCCAAGGACGACAGTAAGCTCACCCGGTCGGTGAGGAACTCAAACATGTAACCTGCACTCATGCGCGCTCTGATGGCGGTTCGGCTGTGGCCGGGCCGCCTCAGTGCTTCTTGGAGGCCTTGCGCGGGTGGGCGGCGGGGTCCTTCGTGGTGACGCCGTGCGTTTCGAGGGCGGCGACCGTGGGGGCGTCGCCGGCGTGTTCGACGTGGGCGACGAGGACCTGGCCGTGCCTCAGAGACGGGGCCTCGCTGCCGGCGACGGGAGCCGACGCATAGGCGCGGATTTCCTCGATGATGGCGTCGCGAGCCGTTCCCGCAACCGACAGGACCGTGGGTGCGGCGTGCTCGCGCAGACGCTCGGCCGCGAAGGCGCGGACGCGTCCGAGGCGCGCCTCGGCATCGACCTGCGCGTCAGAGCCGGAGGCGGCCAGGTCGAGGGAATCGACGAGGGTCACCGATCCTCCACCCATCGACGCCCAGGGCGTGAGGCTCTGGCGCGAGCGGGCGGCCGGCGACGCGAACGCGCGGGCCACACCAAAGCTCGAGAGCAGGTCGATGAGGTCGAAGGCCTGCCGCACGCCGAATCGGCTGAGCGGCGGGTCGACAGGTTCCGGCGCGTTCTCAACCTTCTTCGCCGAGGCCTGCTCCACCTGGGCGGCCCTCCTGGCCGCAGCGGAGGCCACCATCGCGGGGGTCGGCGCGGGGCGAGCCTTGGCCGGAGCCGCTGCCTCGGCGGGTGCCGCGGAGCCGCCGGAAGAAGCGGAAGGAGAGGCGGACGCGTGGGCGTCCCCGGCCTCGTCGAGGCGCGGAGTGAGGCCCTGCCCGGGACGCAGGACGAGGAGCGTCGTGGTCACGAGGCGACCTTCGCGGGCGCGAGCGACGATGTCGGCGAGGAGGCGGCGATCGCCTCGGCGCGTGAGCATGTCGGCGGCGCGCTCGGGCGAGGTCCACGTGGTCTGGTCGATTTCGGTGCGCGGGGCGCGCGCGACGGGGGCACGCAGGCGCTCGGACGCGTGACCGGCGGGGACAGGGGTGCCCACCCAGTAGTGGACTTCCTTCGTCTGCCCGCCGCCGAGGCGGTAGCGCTGTGTCGTCAGGGGCGCGCCGAGCGTGATGATCTGGCCGGTTTCCTCCTCGACTTCGCGCACCGCGGCGGCGACGAGGGATTCACCGTTTTCGGTCTTGCCCTTGGGCCAGGACCAGTCGTGGTAGCGCGGCCGATGGACCATGAGGACTTCGATGTCCGCGGGGTCGATGGGCTCACCGGGGACGGCGACGCGCTCGGGGTCAGTGAAGCGCCAGACGAGTGCACCCGCAGAGCGAACGAGTCGCTGGGGGCGGGGGGCTGGCATCGGACGCATAGGGACAAGGGTAGTCGCCCGCGCGCGCCCGTGCCCTGGTGGGCGCGCTACGTCACCCCGGTTCGGGCCTTCCACGAGGCCGTCCAGGGGACGCCGAGATCAGCGCCGACGCCGCAAACGCGGGCTCAGTCGAGGGTGCCGACGGCCGCCTCGCGAGCGGCGACGTCAAGCTCGTCGGCAGTGACCAGCAGCGCGGAGTGGCGCATGGTGACGCGGTGGGCAAGCGGGTCGGCGGGGTCTTCGATCCACAGGGCCCCGGCCTCGCCGGCGGCGAGCACGCGCATGGCGCGCGAGGCCTCGCTGAGCACGTAGTCGAGGTCGTCGTCGGTCAGGTCGCCGCGCAGCAGCGAGTCGACCTCCTCCATGATGAGGCTCAGGGGCCGCAGCTCAACGGGGGCTTCGAGGCCCTGGATGATGGGCGCGCGCGAACCCTCGGCGTAGCGCTCGGCGACTAGGAGAGGGTCTCGGTGGTACCACTCGTGCAGCAGGTAGACGCGCCACAGCGCCCCGGGGAGCGTGAACTCGGGGCTGCGCGACCACACGTGCGCGATCGTGTCGACCCCGCTGGTACGCACGGTCTCGCGCAGGCGCGCGACGTCGGCGTCGGTGAAGGTCTCGTCGCCCACGCCCATGAGGGCCCAGGCGGCGGTGTGTGCGACGGCCGCGGTGGCCGCGGGGTCTTCGTCGCCGATGATGGCGTCAGCCCGGGCGGCGTCGAGCATGGCGGGGCGTCGCGGCATCTTCGATTGGGCCATGGGGACTTCTTCCTCCTACAATGGGGCTGCTGGGCCTATAGCTCAATGGTAGAGCAGCGGACTTTTAATCCGTAGGTTGGGGGTTCGAGTCCCCCTGGGCCTACTGGTCGCCTCGGAATTTTCCGGGGCGTTCACGCTATCTGCGGGCGCGCGCCCGCGTTCGGAGGTGCAGCATGGATCCTCGTTTTTCTCGCGCGTACGGTGCCCTGGCCGGCCTTGCGCTCGGCGACGCGCTGGGCATGCCGACGCAGGCAATGTCCCCTCAGGAGATCCGCTCGGTGTACGGGCGCATCACCGGCCTCGTCGACGGTGACGCCTCGCAGCCCTACGCTCCGGGGATGCCGGCGGGCTCGGTCACGGATGACACGGAACAGGCGCTGTTGGTCGCGTCTCTCTTACTACGAGGCCGGGCCTCGTCCTCGGGTCGCGTTGCCCTCAATGCGGTCGAGTTCGCCCACGCCCTGCTGGCCTGGGAGGATTCGATGATCGAGCGCGGCTCACTCGACCTGTTGGGCCCCTCGACGAAGGCTGCGCTCGAGCGCGTGCGCGCGGGCGAGGACCCGCTGACCGTGGGCGGCGAGGGCACCACGAACGGTGCGGCAATGCGCGTCACGCCGATCGGTATTGCGGTCTCGACGGAGGATCCGGAGGCTTTCGCCGAGGCCGTGTGGTCGTCATGCCGGGTCACGCACGCGACGCGACAGGGCTTCCAGTCAGCCGCCCTCGTGGCGGCGGCCGTGTCCATGGGTATCGACGCGGCACGCTCACCTTCCCTGGACCTGAGGAGCCTGCTGTGGAAGGCCCTCACCTACGTCGATTCCCTCCCCGAGCGCGGCGCGTGGACCCCGGACCCGGACGTCGTTGCCGCGACGCGCAGGGCCATGCAGCTGGCCGCCAACCCCGCGTCCTCGTCCCTAGAATGCCTCGTCGAGCAGGTGGGCACGTCCGTGGCCTCGGCCCACGCGATCCCCATGGCCTTCGCGCTGCTCGCTCGAGATCCCTCCCCGCAGGCCCTCCTGGACGCCGCTAACTTGGGCGGCGACACCGACACGATCGGCGCGATCGCGGGTGCAATCCTGGGCGCGGCCCTCGGGGTCGAGGTTCTCCCCGCAGACAGCCTCTCGATGATCGAGGAGGTCTCCCAACTCGGCCTGTCCAGCGTCGCCGGGGATCTCCTGGCGCTGCGCGATCAGGCGATTGTCGGACCTTCGGACGCCAGGCCCGAGGTTTCACGCATCGTCACATCTCCGGAGGAGCCTGCCCCGACCTCGTCGCCGGCCTCCCCCGCGGGCCGTGTCGTCCTCATGGGCCAGATCCTCGTGGACCTCGCCGTTCGTGGCGAAGCTCTGCCCTCGCCCGGCGGCGACGTGTGGGCCATCGACGAGGGAATGCACGTGGGCGGAGGCTTCAATGCCCTCGTGGCGGCGCGCCGCATGGGGGCCGAGGCCGTCTCCCTCAGCCCAATCGGCGACGGCCCCTACTCCTCGCTCATCCAGGCGGCGCTCGCGCGAGAGGGAATCACGGACTTCGGGCCTCGCATCGCGGGCATTGACAACGGGTTCTGCATCGCGTTCACGGACCGCACGGGCGAGCGCACCTTCATCTCCACAAAGGGCGCCGAGACGATGGCACCCGCGAGCGCATGGGCGGACTTCGTACGCACGATGCACCCGGGCGACGTACTCTACGTCGACGGATATCTCATGGACCACCCCGCGAACCGCGTGGCTGCGGAGGCGGCGCTGCGCGTCCTGCCCGAGGGCGTGCGCGTCATCCTGGACGTCTCCCCCGTCATCGGGATCCCAGAGGAGCTGCCCTCCGATGACGTCATTGTGTCGATGAACCACAGGGAGGCCCAGGAGATTGGTCAGCAGAGCGAGGATTCGAGCGTCTGCAACCGGTGCCGTGAGCCTCACGAAGCGGCGCTCGCGATGCTCGGCCTGCTGGGCCGTCCCGTCCTCGTGCGCGCGGGAGCGGCGGGGGCATACTTTGTGCGCCCCGCCGGGACAGCGCCGAATGCCAGCAATGAGGATGCGGCCCACATCCCGACGCCTCACGTCGAGGCGATCGATACGAACGGCGCGGGGGACGCACACTCCGGTGTCCTGGCGGCCTCCCTCGCGCATGGTATCCCCATGGGGAGGGCGCTCCTGCTGGCCAACTGCGCGGGCGCACTGTCCACGACGGCCGTCGGCCCAGCCTCGTGCCCGACGCGCAGCCAGATCGAGGCTGCGGCGGATGCGCTGGAGGCACTCGCGGACGAGGAGTGAGCGCCAACAGGGAATGAGCGCCGCTCAAACCCGGTTAACCGCCAACTGAACGACCTCTGCGGCACCGCATCTGCGCAGGTCGGGAGAATCAAACGTGCGAGATGCGTCAAATAATCAACCGCAGTGTCTATTTAGCGCCCTAAAGGGTGCACAATCGCACCATGACGACTAACGACACCCGGGACCGAGGCGGAATCGTCGGCGGGGCGCTCACGGTCGCCCTGCTGATCACGCTGGCCGTGCAGAACGCCGTGCCGCCAATGGCGACCGACATGTATTCGGCCGCGTTCCCGCAGATCACAGCGGACCTGGCGACAAACTCGACGATGCTCGGCTTCACGCTCACAACCTTCTTCGTGGGCTACGCGTCCGGCCAGGTCCTGGGCGGAGCCATCTCGGACCAGATCGGGCGCCGCCGCCCCATCGTCGCGGGCGGCATCATCGCCCTCGTCGGCTCCATGATCTGCGTGTTCACGCCCAACATCTGGGTGCTCCTCGTAGGCCGAGTCTTCCAGGGCCTCGGCGGCGGCGTCGCCTCCTCGGTGGGCCGCGCGATCCTCGTCGACGTCGCGCACGGCAAGACACTGGCTCGCGCGATGAGTCTCCTCCAGGCGATCGTCGGCTTCGCTCCGATGCTCGCCCCGGTCCTCGGCGCCTTCATCATCACGCACGCGACGTGGAGGGTCGTCTTCTGGGCGCTCGCCGCCTTCACGCTGCTCATGGCGGCCCTCGCGTGGTTCGTCGTGCCCGAGTCCCTGCCCGAGGAGCGCCGCCACCCCGGCGGTATTCCGCGGTTCTTCCAGGGCCTCGTCCAGGTCGTGCGCATCCGCCCCTTCGTGGGCTTCATGCTGACCAACGCCTTCTCGAGCTTCTGCATGTTCGGCTACATCTCGAACGCCACCTACGTGCTGCAGGGGCCGTTGGGCCTGTCCCCCATGGCCTTCGCGTGGGTGTTTGCGTTTAACGCGCTGCTGTCGACCGGCTTCGCGCTGGTCAACGTGCGCCTGATCTCCCACTTCACGCCACGCACACTCATCATCGCGGGCCTCACGATCGCGGCGACCGGCGTGGTAACACTGGCAATCTCGACGTTCCTCCTCGACCTGCCGCTGATCCTCACGTGCGTGGGCTTCGCGCTCATCATGACGGCGAACGCGTTTATTTTCGGCAACTCCGGCGCGCAGGCCATGAGCGAGGCACGCGAGCACGCGGGCACGGCATCATCCGTGATGGGTGTGTTCCAGTCGATCGCGAACGGCATTGCCGCTCCCCTGGCGACCTCGGGCGGCGACAGCGCCGTGCCGATGGTGCTCGTCATGATCGTCGGCTCGGCCGGCGCGTGGTTCGCGTTCTGGGTGATCGCCCGCGGCGGCAAGCGCGCGCCTCGCCACCTCAGCCTCGACTGAGGGTATTCAACATCCCCGGATAAAACCCATAGGAACCCCTCGAAAGGCCGACGCGCCCGGCTGTTGTTACAAACGTCGTCAATCCGCAGCATTTTCAACGCGTCTCCGACCCCGCATGTTACAAACGTCGTCAATCTGCGGGCTAAAACGCCAGAAAATGCCGATTTCGGGCTCGGATTGACGACGTTTGTAACAAGGAGCGCTAAACCCCCTGGAAAAACGGGGTGGTTTGACGACGTTTGTAACATCGCAACGCACGTGCATCCGGATAGATAACGCGCATCCGGATAGGTTGCGCACTTCCGGATAGGTAACACGCATCCGGATAGGTTAATAAGCTATCCAGATCGTCACAACCTATCCAGATCGTCACAGCCTATCCGGATCGGGCGCCTTATTGCGACGACATCAGCGAACGGCGCCAGCTTTGCCGCCGACAGGCTGCCCCTGTCGGCTGACATGGCATATCGCGCCCCACAAAGCCCGCTCATACGCCCTTACTCGCGCGAGGCCAGCCAGACCGCGACCGACACGAGGACCAGGCCGATGAGTTCGAAGACGCCGGGGATCTGGCGCAGCATGACGGCTCCGACCAGGGCGGATGTGGCCGGCAGAATCGCGGCAAACAGCGCGAAGGTCGACGCGGCCAGGCGCCGCATCGCGAGCGCCTCGAAGGTGTAGGGAATCGCGGTGGACAGCAGGCCCACACCGACGACGATCGCCATCAGCTTCCACGAGGCCAGGGCCGCCATCGCGCCCGGACCGAGGAAGGGCGCGAAAAACAGGGTGCCCCACGCGCATCCGAGCGCCAGGTTCGTGACCCCGTCGCGCGTGGTCGAGGCCTTCTGCCCGACGACGATGTAGGCCGACCAGGCTAGGGCCGCGAGGAGGATCCAGGCGACACCGACGCGCACGCTCGGCACGCTCAGGTCGAGGGCGAGCCCGCCGATGCACGCCACCCCAGCGAATGCGAGAACGGCGGCGATGCGCGGCCGCCAGCCGCGGCCCCTGATGACGGCGACGGCGACGGGGCCGATGAACTCGATGGAGACGGCGGTGCCCAGGGGGATGCGCGCGATCGACTCGTAGAACGAGGAATTCATCGTCAGGATGATGATGCCGAAGAGCGCGGAAATAGCCAGGTCGGAGCGCGTGAGGCCGCCGCGCCACGGACGCTTCCAGGCCAGCAGGACGACCGCGCCGGTCAGGACGCGCCACCAGGCGACGGAGGCAGGTTCGACGGACGCGAAGGCAATAACCGCGAGCGCCGCGCCGACGTACTGGATGAGGCCGGAGCCGACGATGTAGAGCTGGGGCGGAATGCGGTCGGTGACGGGGCGCTGCGCGGGCGCGTTCACTGGGCGGGCGCGAAGGTGAGGGCCGCCGAGTTCATGCAGTAGCGCATGCCGGTGGGCTGATCGGGCGCGTCGGGGAAAACGTGGCCGAGGTGGGAGCCGCAGGTCGCACAGCGCACCTCGGTGCGGATCATGCCGTGGCTGGTGTCGACGCTCTCGACGGTCGCACCGTCGTGCGCCTGGAAGAAGGAGGGCCACCCACAGGAGGAGTCGAATTTCGCGTCGGAGTCGAAGAGCTTGGATCCGCAGGCCGCGCACGAGTAGGTGCCGACGCGCGCCTCGTCGAGGAGCTCACCGGTGAAGGGGCGCTCGGTGCCGGCCTCGCGCAGCACGTGGTAGCGCATGGGGCTCAGGAGCTTCTTCCACTCGGCGTCGGTGCGGGCAGCGAGATCAGTAGCGTTCATGGATCTATTGTCCCGCGCCGTCCGCGCCCTCGCACGCGTGCGGCCGCTTTCCTTGCGCTCCTCCATCGACGAGGCGGTGGCTCAGTTCGCGGTCACCGCTCCGGGCCGGGCGTCTCACTGTGGGCGGCAGGATCGGGAGCAGTCATGCCTCTATTGTCGCGGACCGCCCGCGCCCGTGCACGTATGTGCGTGGGCGCGGGCGGTCCGTTTTCCTCGCGCTGGCCTCAGTGACGAGGCCGTGGCCCGTTCACCTGTCCCCATCACTCATTGGTGGCGGGTCCTGCGTTGGAGGTCTTCTTCGCCGCTGCCTTCTTGGGAGTCGCCTTCTTGGCGGCACCCTTCTTGGCGGCGGGCTTCTTCGCGGTGGCCTTCTTGGCGGGAGCCTTCGCGTCCTTTTCAGGGGTCGCGTCGGCTACCTTGTCGGCCGCGTCGGAGGACTTTTTGGCGCCCTTCTTTGCGGTCGAGGCCTTCTTGGTGGCCGCCTTCTTTGCGGGAGCCTTCTTCGCGCCAGCCTTGGTGGAGGCCGTCTTCTTGGCGGGCTCCTTCTTCGCCGGGGCTTCCTCTTCCGCCGCAACACCCTCTGTCGCGGCGGCATCCTCAGCCTTCGCGGCCTCAGAAGCCGGCTCGGCGATGGCCGCAGCGGGCATTACGAGGGTCTCGTCCGCGGGCTCGTCGACGGCGGGCAGGACCTGCGTGGCGTCGGAGTCGAGCGCGCCGGCCTCTTCGGCCTCCACGGGATCCATGACGATGGTCGCCTCGGCGTCGGCAGTGGGTTCGTCGGCGGCGTCCTTCTGCGCAGCATCAACCTCGGGGGTCTCGACCTCGGGGGCCGAGTCCTCCGCGGGCGCACTCTCGGGGGCCACGGCCTCGTCGGTCGCGGTCTTTTCGGCCACCACAGACTCGGCGTTCTCGGCCTTCGGCTCACGCGGCTCGACGGCCGGGATCTGGCCGGTGACGGCGCGCAGCATATCGGCCTCGGCGCCGGTGGGGGCAACGGCGGGGAAGAAGTCCATGATGGACACGCGCGCGGGCTTCACCGTGGGCGTGGGGCGTGTTTCCGCGTCGAGGCGCGCCTCTTCCGCGACCGCGTACCAGCCGGGGTGGACGGCGGGTTCGTCGGCCTCGTCCTCGGGCGCGCGCGATGCGGCCATCTCGGCGGGGGTCGGCGCGGGCGGCGGCACGAGTGCCGGCGCGATCGCCTGAACCGTGTCGGTCATGACGGGCCGACCGGTGCGCACGGGCGGGGGCACCTGCACGGGATGTTTCACGGATGTTTCACGCGCGGGGATCGGCATGGTCTCCTGCTCGTCCGGGGAAAGTTCAACGTCCGACGAGGCCTGGGCCTCCCCCTCGTCGCCCGTTTCCTCGGGCGCGTCGGGGGCGGGTGCGCCCTCACGCTCAGCATCCTCGACGGGGGCGCTGTCCTCCTGCGAATCGGCGGCGCGCGAGTCGCCGGAATCGGCGGATGCGCCAGCGTCGGTGGCCGCGTCGGCGGGGGTCTCACCCTGCGCGGGGGCAGGCTGCGCGTCGGCGGCCTGTTCCTCAGCGGAAGCGACATCGGCAGACTCCGCGTCGGCCTCTGGCTTCACGCCCTCGACCTGGTCGTCGACGGTTTCGGATCCGGCGGCGCCAGATTCGGGCTTCTCGTCGGCGGAATCATCTGCGACAGAATCAGCCGCGGCCTCCTTCACGGTCGCATCGTCCGCGCGCTCGGCACCCGTACCCTCCGCAGAATCGGCGGCTGCAGAATCGGGGACCGTATCCTGAGCATCCTCGGGCTCCTCGTTCTCGGGCGCCTCGTTGTCGGCAACAACCGGCTCAACGCCGACGGCTGCCAGGGCGAGGGTGGCCTCGGGGTCAAGGGCCTCGGCTTCGCGGCGCTTGTGGGCTTCGCGGCGCTCCTGGGCGCGGCGGGCCTCGGCCTCGCGCTCGGCGTAGACCTCTTCACCCGGGCCCTCGAGGGCGGCGGCGCGTTCCTCGGCTTCGGCGGAGCCGGAGAAGAAGCGCTCGCCTCGGCCGATGGAGGTGGCGGTGAGGGTCTGGGTGAGCTGCGGGTTCGCGTTGCCGGCGGCCTCGATGATCTTGCGCAGAGCGCTCTTGGAGATCACCTGGGTTTCGTCGCGGGAGGCGCTGGGGCCGCCCTCGGCGAGTTCGCGCTGGCGGTCGGCCATGGCACGGCGGCGGGCGCGCTTGGCCTTGCGGCGGGCGGCGACCATGCGCGCGGCGTGCGCGGGGTCCTTGGGAGCGGCGGGCGCGGCACCGGACGCGGAGATCGCGGAGGCGGCGCCACCCGTCGCGACGCTGGACTGCTCACCGGCCGACGCGGGCGTACCCGCGTGGGAAGCCGACGTGCCCGTGGCGGCCACGGCCTCGTTCGTGCCGGAGATCCCGGCGAGCTCGGCGGCCAGGCGCGCGATGCGTTCGCGGCTCATGTCCTGCTCGACGGTGACGGTCTGGCGCGGCTCGATGCGCTGGGCGGGGCGTGCCCACGGCTCTTCGGTGACGATCCACGCGATGATCTGCTCACGCAGGTACGCGCGCAGGTCGGAGAGGTGGCCGGAGTTCTTCGCGGAGACGAGGACCCGCACGGTGACGGTGTACTCGTCGGAGTCCGTGATCTGCACGCCCCACGTGCGACCGTCCCACAGGTCGGTGGCGGTCAGGAGCTGCTCGACCTTGGCTCGGATCAGGGTCATTGGTGCGGACCAGTCGAGTTTGAGCTCGACGGTGCCGAGCTGGGCGGCGGCACGGCGCGTCCAGTTCTCGAAGGGCGTCTGCGTGAAGTAGCGGCACGGAATGATGAGGCGGCGCTCGTCCCAGATGCGCACGACCACGTAGGAGAGCGTGATTTCCTCAACGGAACCCGTCTCATGCTTGTCGCCGGCAACCACGACGTCGCCCACGCGGATCGCGTCGGTGAAGGCCAGCTGCAGGCCGGCGAAGACGTTGCCGAGGGTCTGCTGGGCGGCGAGACCGGCGATCACCGAGATGACGCCGGCGGAGGCCAGGACGGTCGTCATGGCCTGGCGGGCGACCTCGAAGGTGCCGATGATGGCGACCACGCCCACGACGACGACGATCGACTGGGTGAGCCGGCGCAGCACCTGGGCCTGAGTCTCGAAACGGCGTGAACGCCCCTGGTCAGAATCCTGGCGAGCCTTGGCGGCGTCCTCGAAGACCCACGCGGCGGCGTACGCCATCCACGTCAGGCAGGCGAGGGCGACGACGAGCAGCACGTGCATGAGGAACGTCGTGATCGACGTGCCGTTCCAGTCGGACAGGTGTGGATTGACCAGCGCGATGCCGAGCCCCGCCCACGCTCCCCAGGCCGCGAAGGTGAAGTGACCCGGACGACGCACGCGCGCCAGGATCGACGAGGCCGTGGCCGCCTTCGAGAGCGCCTTACGTGCCAGGGCGGAGAGGAGAACCGAGAGGACGATACCCACGAAGGCGCCGACGAGCGGGCCGAGGATCAGGAGGGTGATGTCGATGGTCGTGGCCACGGCGCCCTCCGCCCCGGATTGTGGGTCGGCGATCGCCCGCGTGAGGGCGTCCGAGGCCTGGGCGAGGGCACCGACTGCTGGTGTCATAGTCATGCATCAAGGGTAGGTCGCCTAGCTGATGAAATCCTGTGAATTCCGCACAATTGCAACGTTTTTCGGTAATGTGTTAGCTGTCACTTGATTTCGTTTTGACGCGCCCCGCGCGTTCTGCCTAAACTATCTCCCGTCTTCGGACGCCAGTTCGACGGCCAAGCAGGCCCCCATCGTCTAGCGGCCTAGGACACCGCCCTTTCACGGCGGCGACACGGGTTCGAATCCCGTTGGGGGTACCACCGGTCGCTTATGTGATTGGAACAATTCAATAGGTCTTACCTGTTGTAAGGCCCCGTAGCGCAGTTGGTTAGCGCGCCGCCCTGTCACGGCGGAGGTCGCGGGTTCAAGTCCCGTCGGGGTCGCCGACCAGACCTTTTGGTTCAGGTCTTGGCTCTGTAGCTCAGTTGGTAGAGCGTTCGACTGAAAATCGAAAGGTCACCGGATCGACGCCGGTCGGAGCCACCAGCAAGTCCCCGAAGCATTCGCTTCGGGGTTTTTGTTTTATCCATTGCACCGACGCGGCCACCAGGACCGAGGCCACGCACATGCTTTTTACCTGGGGCGGGGGCCACTTTTCAGAAGGTCCATGCGACAGCTCCACACACGCGACCAGACAAATTTCGCACATAATTTCCAACGGTCATTTTTCAAGCACGCCAGAAAACGTTGCAATCCCAACGATCAACGTTCACAGTTTGAAGCACCTTCAAGGGAATTACGTGCGAAATTTCTGGAGACCGCGAGGCCTTGCGCCACACCCAATAAGCGAAGCAGCTCATATGAGCTTCACCACTAATGCGACTGGGCGACAAAAAATAGTAACGCCAGTCAATTAATTACCGAACAACCAGAACGCCGCCCGAATGCTGACATTTCCAACCGGCTTAATGTCCGTTGAATCGCTAGACGACCAAAACAAACCCTCCATAACGTGGACAAATAGACGACATTAAACGCGCAGCCCATGACAGACAGGCGTAGCCTTCCCATCAGCATCATTACTTGCTAACCAGAGCGGATGGGCAGCCACCCCGACGCACGCGCCACGGCCTCGGCCCCCATCCATGACGAATGGAGACTCACGTGCACCCACGCAGTATCGGGCGCCTTTTCCCGCTCGCTGTCGGGATGATCGTCGCCGGCCTGCTGGCCGCGTTCATCGCGATCGCCCCCTCCTACGCCAGCTCCGTCGGCGTCGTCACCAAGATCTCGCTGGCGCGCGAGGACAAGGAAACCACCGCGCCCACCGTCGGCATCCACGTCATGACCATGTCCTTCGACATTGACACGACCGGCAAGGACGTCGCGCCCGGCGACACGTTCACCATTCAGATTCCCCCCGAGCTTAGGATTATCTCGGACTCGGGCAGCTCGACGCTGAACTTCAGCATGCTCAACGAGGACAAGGTCCCCGTCGTTGACTGCTCCGTCCCCGTGGGTGAGGGCGTGTCCATGACCTGCACCTTCGGCGAGTACGCAAGGGACCATCACAGCATCATCGGCCACGGCACCGTGCGCACGAAGGCGGTGCACGCCACGACCTCGTCGACAGTGTCCTTCCCGGTCAACGGCACCGCTGTCATCGTGGACCTGCCCGGCGGCTCGATCTCCGGCACGTACGAGCGCACCCTGCCCAACACCCAGAAGTGGGGCCTGCCCAAGGAAGGCGACCCCTCGCGGATCATCTGGGAGATCGACATCAAGGGATCCCAGCTGCCCGAGGGTGCAACCGAGGTCGAGATCGTTGATACCTTCGACATGAGCTCCGGCGGCTACTCGCTGGTGCCCGGGTCGGAGAATCTCTACTACTACAACAACGACGCTGAGTTCCAGGCCGATCAGGCGCCCGCCCTCAAGGCCGGCGCGTCGATCGGCGACGGCACCTTCACGATGGAGGCCAGCGCCGACGGCACCGGGTTCACCGCGACGTTCCCGCGCCTGACGAACAACGGCACCTACGTCCTACAGTACGAGGCCACGATCAACAACTTGGCCACGGTTCGTAACGGCGTCACCTTCCACAACGACGCGCTCATCAACGCGAAGCTGTACACGGGCGGCGTGGACATCCACTCGGACGGCTCGGGCGACGCGAACGGCAACGCGAATCCGACGCCCACCCCGTCGGTGACGCCGACGCCTGAGCCGACGCCTTCCACAACTCCCACGCCGGAGCCCACTCCTTCCGCAACTCCCACGCCGGAGCCGAGCCCGACCCCGTCCGTGACCCCGTCTCCGTCTCCGTCTCCGTCTCCGACGCCAACCGTTACCCCGACGCCTACGCCGTCGGTGACGCCCGAGCCGACTCCGTCGACCACCCCGACTCCTTCGGCCACACCGACCCCGTCGGCTCCCTCGACGCCGAGCTCGCCCACTCCCCCGGCCACGCCTCCCACGCCTTCGGCTCCCGCGCCGAAGCAGCTGGCTCGCACGGGCGCCGACATGGCTGGCGTCCTCGCTGGTGCCGGCGTGCTGGGCCTGCTGGGCGCGCTGGCGGTGGCCGCTCGCCGACGGGGAGCCTGACCGCCCCACCCTCCGCGTGAGGGTACGGATCTGACGCACTGAGCCCCGGCCTCGTATCGACGAGGTCGGGGCACAGTCTTACGCGAACGCGCCCGCGCGCGCTCGTGATCGCCGGGAAAGTGTGAGAGAAACCGGCGGCGAGCGGTCGCGTGGGCGCGTCCGTTTACACAGAACGTTTCAACAGAGAGAAAGAACCCGGAAGAAACAGTGATTAGCGTAACAGGCATCGGGTTCTCGCGGGCGCGTTTGGATGATCAATTTTCGGCGAACTTTTGCGTGGCCCTCTTGGTCCATCCGGGCGCGCCACGACCACCCTCCTACCCCTCGCTCGGGACGACCGAAACGCATCAGGACTCAACCGCGTCCCACTCGTCGTCGTGGATGTAGGTGCCGTCGAGGCGCACGACCGTCTCGGAGGCGCGGGGCATGCTTCGACGGCCTCGAGGATGCCGAGGGCGATGAGGACGCGGCCGCCTTCGTCGTTCAGGCGGTCCGTATCGACGACGATGGTGGCCCGCCTGCCCGGGGATCACTCCCAGGTGGGCTGGCTGCCACCCTCGTACGCGCCTTATCACTGTTTCAAGAACGCCTCATCCCTGCTCACAGGGAAAAACTTCGATCAAACCAGTGACAGCAGGAGAGCGTTGTTTACATGTCTTTCTTAACCGAAACCAACCTTGAGACTAGTATCGACGCAGCGAGAGGATACGGTAGGACGTCTGGTAGCAGAGCGTTCAAAGGAAGCTGCTCCAGCAGCTTCGGGTGCGGGACTGCCTTCAGCTTCTGGCTGTAAAGACCCCATGTACCAAGATATCCTCTCGCTTTCATGTGCTCCTGAACGATGTTCAGGAGCATTTGTTTGCTCAATTTGATTGAGCATTTCCTGATCGGGACTTATCCCCGCTCACGCGGGGAATACGTCCTCCTGATGCACTACACGGGATCATCCCCTGCCGGGGAACACCGCGACCGCGGTCGCATCGAGCGCTCGCAGGACCTCACAAACGTATCTCCCCACCCACTTCCGCGCGCCACTGCGACACGAGGGGCGCGATCCTGAAACAATGGGGGCATGTCGAATGACCCGCGTGAAAACCTGCATGGCTCGGACAGCCAGGAGCTGGCCGACGTGACGGCCGACGCCGCCCGCACCGGCGCCGAGCGAGCCGCCTCGACCCCCGCCCACACCTCCGACGAGGCGCCCGCCCAGCGCAGCGCCCTCTCGTCGTTCGAGGAGATCCTCAGCGGCACCACCCACGAGGCCGACGCCCCCATCGCCGACACCCCCGCAGAGGCGCTCGCCGACGACGGCGCGCAGGACCTGCAGGAGACCCTCGTGTCCTCCACCCCCCTCGTCACAACCGACGAGGCCGAGGCCACCCCCGCCGCGCTCGCGACCGACACTGCCGCAGCAGCGGAGACCGCCACGGAGACCGTCAGCGACATCGCGCCCGAGACCGCGCCCGCCAAGCAGGCCGGGCCCGACCAGCCCGCCCAGGAGCTCACGCCCGCCAACAGCGCGGCACCGAACACCAACAGCGCAGCAACGAACGCCAACAACGCCGTCGCCGCCCCCATCCACCTGCCGCCCGCCGAGCCGCGCCCCTGGTACCGCTCGCGCCGTTCCTTCTCCGCGAAGGGCCGCGGCGGCCGCGTCCAGGTCGCCGGCCTGGGCCTGACCTACACGGACCACGTGACCGGCGCGGTCCTCCTCGCCAATATCGACCTGGGCTTCCGCGCCCGCTCGCTGAGCGCGATCCTGGACCCGACGGGCCGCCGCGCCCGCGCCCTTTTCCTGATCCTCGCGGGCCTCGAGGAGCCGCAGGCCGGCCGCATCGTCGCCGCGCCCTCGCGCTCGCTGGCCGCACGCCTCGCGGGCCGCATCGGCTCGGTCGCGCTGATCCGCGCGGACTCCCCGCTCGACGAGTCCCTGACGATCCGCCAGAACATCCTCGCACCCCTGTCCGCGACGGGCTCCGTCGCCGACTGGGACAACCTCGTGGGGGCCCTGCAGATCACGGGCCTCGCCCAGCGGGTCGACCTGCGCCCCTCCGAGCTCTCCGAGTGGGAGCGCTTCAAGGCCCTCATCGCCCGCGCGATCGTGTCCGGCGCCGAGGTCTTCCTCATCGAAGACCCGGTCTCCCTGCCCGCCGCCGCGCGCGACGAGCTCGACCCCCTCCTGCGTTCCCTCGCGGACGCGGGCTGCGCGGTCGTCATCGCAACCCCGAACGCCGAGGTCGCGGCCACCTCCGACCGCGCGATCCTCCTCACGAACGGCCGGGTCGCCCTCGACGCGCCGAGCCCGTCCGCCGCGATCATCGCCGCCTCCCTGGAGGCCAACCCCGAGGAACCCAAGGCCCTCCTCGGCCCGATCCCCTCGGCGCTGCCCGCCTCCTTCGACGAGGTCATCTCCCCCACCGGCTCCTCCTCGGCCCCCGCGTGGCACCCGCTCGGCACCTCCGACGAGGCCGGGGCACAGACCTCGGACGCTCAGCAGGCCCCCGAACCCGAGGAAGCAGCCGAGGCCGCCCTCGACGCGGCGACCACCCGCGTGGAGGCAGCACCCACCCAAGCAACCCAGGCGACCGAGGTCCCCCAGGCCTCGCCCGAGCCCCGCACCGAGACCGCGATGCGCGGCATCCCCGTCGTCGAAGCCGAGGACCCGGCCCTGGCCGAGCCCGAGGTTTCCGACCTGGTCGTGCGCGCCCGCAAGATCCTCTCCGACCTGCCCGGCTCGATTGCCCCGCAGGAGTAACGTAACGGTCACTGCGAGCCGCCATTCTTCGTGAGACACTAGGCGTATCAGGCGAGGCATCGCCTCGTTCAACCGTACGCGCAGGAGCATCCATGACTCAGCCCACCCCTCAGCCCGGGCAGTACCCGCCCCCCGCAGAGCCCGCACGCGCCTCCGGCGAGGCGCGCCCCAGCATCGGCGCCCTCTTCGCGTCCGTCACCGGACAGCTCTCCAGCATCATCCGCGACGAGGTCGAACTGAATAAGGCGAAGCTGCGCGCCTTCGCATCCAAGAGCGGTAAGGGCATCGGCCTCCTCGTGGCCGCCGCGGTCTTCGCGCTCTACCTGCTGGGGTGGGTCTTCCACACGATCGAGGTCGCCCTCGAACTCGTCGTCCCCGCGTGGGCGGCGTCGCTGATCGTCGTCGGCATCCTCCTCCTGATCGTGCTGATCCTCGCGCTCGTGGGCGTCAGCTCCCTGAAGAGCGCGCAGGCCCACCGCCCCGACCCGGCCGCGTCGGTCGCCGCCACCAAGGAAGCCATCGAGAAGGGACTGGGCAAGTGAGCACCAACCTCGATACGCGTAACGTGACCGTCGGCGAGGCCGCCCCCGCCGAGCCGCGCACGGAAGCCCAGATCACCGCCGACCTCGAGCGTCAGCGCGCCGAACTGGCCGCCACGATTGACCAGCTGTACGCGCGCGTCCAGCCCGCCGCCCTCGCCCAGGAGGCGAAGGAAGAGGCCAGCGCCCGCTTCACCTCCTTCAAGCAGTCCGCGTCGCTGACCCTGCAGGACGCCGCCGGCGGTAACGCCGAGGCCATCAAGAAGGTCGGCGTCGTCGCCCTGTCCGCGGTCGGCGCCATCGGCGTGATCGTCCTGCTGGCGACCCGCTCGTCGCGTCGCTCCCGTCGCGAGGCCCGCCGCGCCGCCCGCGAGGCCGCCGCGCACACGCTCCAGGCCCTCAAGTCCAACGTGACCGAGGCCCTGTAAGCACCAACTGACGCGAACCGGCGTAACTCCGGCCACACTGGCCGCGGGTTGCGCCGGTTCTGTTTCCCCAGTTTCGTGGGCTTCCGCGCCCCTGAAGCCGCTCCGCTGAGCGCGCAAAACGCAATCCAAGGTGAGGTCAAGGCCCGTCATTAGCTATGATGGTCCCACGAAACATTTTGAACACCCAGGGAACCGCTTCACGCGGACCCGAACGACGCGGAGGGGGTCGACGCCATGGGGCGCGGCCGTCAAAAGGCTAAGCAGATGAAAGTCGCTCGGAAGCTGAAGTATTTCAGCCCCGACACCGACCTAAACGCACTTCAGCGCGAGCTGGCGGATGAGGACTCGTACCTGGCACACGTGCCGGCGGACGAGCCCGAAGAGGACGATGCGATCGACGACGACCTCTACTCGAAATACGCCGACTTCGCCGAGATGCCCGCGGAAGAAGACGACATCGATCCTGAGCAGCTCGATGAGTCCTTCTGGACGGGTGGATCCTCCACTAAGTAACGGCTCAGCCACACGGCGGACCGAGAACCGGTCCGCCGCTTTGGCGCACCCGCACCGCTATTTCTGACGCGCACACACGCGACGAGGGGCCGAGGCCACCAGGCCTCGACCCCTCACGCGTGCTCAGAGCAGACGCTCAGCTCAGCTCAGGCCACACAATGCTCAGCCGACGCGGTACTCGCCGTGCAGCAGCACGGCGCCCGCCTGGACGCCCTTCGTGCCGGAGATGAGGCGCACGCCGGAGGAGTCAGCGCTCAGGTCGGCCACCGGGCCAAACCCACTGACCACACCGTCGGCGCCGGCCGACGTGACGGAGCCCAGGACCCACGCGGCCACCCCGGCCTCGTTGATCGCGGACAGGACCTCGGAGGCCACGGACGCGGAGACGACGGCGACCATGCCGACGCCCAGGTTCAGGGAGTCCTCCATGCCGACCCAGGTGACGTCGCCGCCGCGGCGCACCCAGTCGAACACGGCGGGGATGGTCCACGTGGAGCGGTCAACCGTCGCCACCGCGCCGACAGGCAGGACGCGCGACAGGTTCGCGGCCAGGCCGCCGCCGGTGACGTGCGAGTAGGCGTGGATGCCGCCGACGCCGAAGCGCTCGACCAGGTCAAGGCACAGGCGCGTGTACAGACGCGTGGGCTCGAGGAGCTCCTCGCCGAGGGTGCGGCCAAACTCGGCCACGTGGGACTCCAGCGAGGCGCCAACGCGGGAGACGACGGAGCGCACCAGCGAGTAGCCGTTGGAGTGCAGGCCCGAAGACGCCATGGCGATGACGACGTCACCGTCGGCCACGCGCTCGGGGCCCAGCAGCTTGGAGGCGTCCACGACGCCGGTCGCGGCGCCCGCGATGTCGTAGTCGTCGGGTTCCATGACGCCGGGGTGCTCGGCAGTCTCGCCGCCGATGAGGGGGGTGCCCGTGGCCTCGCAGGCCCGCGCGATGCCGGTGACGATGGAGGCGATGCGCTCGGGGACCACGTGCCCGCAGGCGATGTAGTCGGTCATGAGGACCGGGCGCGCGCCGATCACGACGATGTCGTCGACGACCATGCCGACCAGGTCCTGGCCGATCGTGTCGTGCACGTCCATGGCCTGCGCGATCGCGATCTTCGTGCCCACGCCGTCCGTGGAGGTCGCGAGCAGCGGCTTCTCCATGCCCAGCAGAGCCGACGCGTCAACCATGCCGGCGAATCCGCCGGTCGCGCCCAGGACGGTGGAGTCGTGGGTGGCGGCCACCGCGCTCTTCATCAGCTCGACGGCTCGGTCGCCCGCAGCGGTGTCGACGCCAGCGGTCGCGTAGTCCAGGGGGGTGTCGGTCATGGGTGGTGCCTTTCGCGGATGGCGCTCGACGAGGCCGTGTCTGGGTTTTCGGAACAGGTAAAACGCCCGCGGCGCAGGGGTTGCGTCGCGGGCGTGGAGGTTAGCAGGGGGTGGCTTCGGGGGTTCCGGGCACGGGTGTCCCGGCGGGGATCGTCTCGGGGTATTCGCCGGTGAAGCAGCCGATGCACAGGGACGTGCCCTGTCCGGTGGCACCAACCATGCCGTCGATCGACAGGTAGGCCAGCGAGTCGGCGCCCAGGTGTTCGCGGACCTGCTCGACGCTCATGGACGAGGCGATGAGCTCGGCCCGCGTCGGGAAATCGATACCGAAGAAGCACGGCCACGCAACCGGCGGGGACGAGATGCGGATGTGCACCTCGGCGGCCCCGGCCTCGCGCAGCATCTTGACGAGCGCGCGCTGCGTGTTACCACGAACGATCGAGTCGTCGATGACGACCAGGCGCTTGCCTTCGATGACCTCGCGCAGCGGGTTGAGCTTGAGGCGGATGCCCAGCTGGCGCAGGGACTGCGTGGGCTGGATGAACGTGCGGCCCACGTACGCGTTCTTCACGAGGCCCTGGGCGAAGGGAATCCCGGACTCCTGCGCGTAGCCGATCGCGGCCGGCGTACCCGAGTCGGGCGTGGGGATCACCAGGTCCGCCTCGATGGGGTTCTCGCGCGCCAGGGCGGCACCCATCTCGTGGCGCGCGGCCACGATCCGGCGCCCGCCGATCGTCGTGTCGGGGCGGGCCAGGTACACGTACTCGAAGACGCAGGTGTTGGAGCGGCGCACGGCGAAGCGGCGCGAGTGCACGCCCGACGCGTCGATCGAAATGAGCTCGCCGGGCTCGACCTCGCGCACGAAGGTCGCGCCACACAGGTCCAGGGCGGCGGTCTCGGAGGCGACGACCCAGCCGGAGGCCAGGCGGCCCAGCACGAGCGGGCGGTAGCCGTGCGGGTCGCGCGCCGCGTACAGCGTGTTCTCGTCCATGAAGACCAGGGAGAACGCGCCCTTGATGCGCGGCAGGACCTTCAGGGCGGCGCCGACGAGGGGCGCGGGCTCAAGGTCGTCCACCGACGAGGCCGGGGCGGCCTCGTCCCCATCGGCCTTCGAAGGCGTCACGGACGGGGACGCGATGAAGGGGGTCGGCCCGGGGATGCGGTCGGCCATGCCCAACAGCGCGGTCACGAGGGAGGTATCGGTGGAGGCGCCGCGTTCGAAGTCCTCGCCGTCGTCGGCGATCTCGGCAGCGAGCTCGCGCAGCTCGACCGTGTTGGTGAGGTTGCCGTTGTGGCCCAGGGCGAGCGTGCCCGTGGGGGTGGGGCCGAGCGTCGGCTGGGCGTTGCGCCACACGTCCGCGCCGGTCGTCGCGTAGCGGACGTGGCCCAGGGCGATGTGGCCGCGCAGGCCCTGCAGGGACTGCTCGGAGAACACCTGCGACACGAGGCCCTGATCCTTATACACGAGGATCTGTTTGCCATTCGATGTCGCAATACCGGCGCTCTGTTGGCCGCGGTGTTGCAAGGCATAGAGGGAGAAGTAGGTCAGGCGGGAAACGTCCTCGCCCGGGGCCCACACTCCGAAGACGCCGCAGTGATCATGCGGGTGATCGTCTCCGAAGATTTCCTGGTCGGACAGTGTCATGTCTGGCTGCGAGACGGGAAGCACGCTCTCACTTTCCCACACTTTTTCCCTCCTCGTGACATGAATCCACGTTGTGGCGGGCACACGAGAGCGCGACGGAGCCCGTACGCAGCGCGTAATTGCGCACGCTTTGCGGGGCAGAATCGGTCTCTCCTGGGTCGAGGTGACACAATGGAGTGCAGCAATCTTGAGGAGGAAACGTGGCCAATCCGACGCTGAGCGCCATCATGTGGGGACTCGCCCTGCTGGTGAGCGCCTTGGCCGTCCTGTCGTTCGCGCGAGGCCTGACGCACATGTGGCGCACGGTCTCGGCGGGCACGCCCGACCCGGGGCGCCTGACCCCCGTGGGCAAGCGCCTCTGGGGCGTCGTCTCCGCAGCCCTCACGCACCGCGAGTTCAAGGGACGCCCGTGGATCAAGGCCGCCCACTGGCTGGTCATGGTGTCCTTCCCGATCCTCTTCTTCACCCTGGTCACGGGCTACGCGCAGCTGCGCGTCCAGACCTTCACGCTGCCCCTCCTCGGCCACTTCGCGCCGTGGGAGTGGCTCACCGAAGTCTTCGCGTGGGGCGGCCTGGCCGGCATCGTTGCCCTGATGGTCGTGCGCCAGCGCGCCGGGCGCGGCACGGCCGCCGAGGCGGCCCTCTCCAACGACGATCCCGACGCCGCTGCTGCCGCGGCCGACCCGGAAGGCACCCCGCCCTCGTCCCTGGCCACGCCCCACCCGCGCGACTCCTCCCCGCGCGGCCTGGCCTCCCGTTTCCTGGGCTCGACCCGCTGGCAGGCGCTCTTCGTCGAGTGGGTCATCCTCATCGTGTGCGCGTGCGTCGTGGCCCTGCGCGGCCTCGAATACGCGCTGTTCAGCGTGACGCCCGGCCTTGAGGCCCACGCGACCGCCCTGCACTTCCCGCTCACCGCCTGGCTCGGCACGCTCTTCGCAGCCGCCGCTTCCTCCTCGGCCGCCTCGCTGGCGAACGCGATCGTGCTGGTCAGCGCCCTCAAGGTCCTCACCTCCATGATCTGGCTGACGGTCGTCGGCATCCAGACCGGCATGGGCGTCGCCTGGCACCGCTTCGTCGCGATCCTCAACCTGTACACGCGCCGCAACGCCGACGGCACGAAGTCCCTGGGACCGGCCGACCACATGCTCATCGACGGCAAGCCGGTCACCAGCGAGGACGACTTCGACGACGTCCCCGAGGACACCGTCCTCGGCGTGGGCACGATCGAGGACTTCTCGTGGAAGGCCCGCCTGGACCTGTACTCGTGCACCGAGTGCGGCCGCTGCCAGGAGCTGTGCCCCGCGTGGAACACGCAGAAGCCCCTCTCCCCCAAGCTGCTCATCATGGGCCTGCGCGACCACATGGAGTCCGCCTCCAACGTGCAGATCGTCGAGCAGGAGGAGGGCCACCAGAAGTTGGGCGACGGCGAGGTCCTCCTCGACAAGGGCGTGCCGGCCTCGCCGCACTCCTTCGACCTGGTCTCCGCCCTGTCCCTGTCGGGCGCGACCGGCCCCGAGGGCGTCTCCGCGGTCACCGCTCCCCTGGTCCCCGAGGTCGTCTCCGAAGAGGTCCTGTGGGATTGCACGAACTGCGGCGCATGCGTCGAGCAGTGCCCCGTCGACATCGAGCACATCGACCACATTCTCGACCTGCGCCGCCACCAGGTCCTCATGGAGGGCGCGTTCCCCCGCGAGCTGGGCCGCGCGTTCCGCGGCATGGAATCCAAGGCGAACCCCTACAACCAGCCCGCCCGCAAGCGCATGGATTGGGCGAAGAAGCTGGACTTCGACATCCCCGTCGTCGGCGAGGACATCGAGGACGCCTCCGAGGTTGACTACCTATTCTGGGTGGGCTGCGCGGGCGCCTACGACGACACGGCGAAGAAGACCAGCGCGGCCGTCGCCGAGCTGCTGCACACCGCGGGTGTGTCATTCGCGGTCCTCGGATCGGGCGAGTCCTGCACGGGCGACCCGGCCCGCCGCGCCGGCAACGAGGCGCTCTTCCAGATGCTGGCCGCCCAGGCGATCGACACGCTCAAGGAAGCCAAGCCCCAGAAGATCGTCGTCTCCTGCGCGCACTGCTTCAACACGATCGCCGGCGAGTACCCGGAGCTGGGCGGCTCCTTCGACGTCGTCCACCACACGCAGCTCCTCAACCGCCTGGTGCGCGACGGCCTGCTCACGCCGGTGGCCCCCACGGACGAGGCCGGGGCACAGCCCTCGGGCAACGCTCCCCAGGTGGGTGCTCCCCTGAAGGTCACCTACCACGACGCGTGCTTCCTGGGCCGCCACAACCGCGTCTACGAGCCGCCGCGCGAGCTCGTGGGCTCCCTGCCAAACGTGGAGCTCGTCGAGATGCCGCGCAACCGCGACCGCGCGATGTGCTGCGGCGCGGGCGGCGCGCACGCTTGGTTCGAGGAGACGCGCGGGACCCGCATCGCCGACGCCCGCATCGTCGAGGCCGCGGCCACGGGCGCGGACGTCGTCGCGACGGCCTGCCCCTTCTGTTCCCAGATGCTCGGCTCGGCCTCGGGCACGTCCGCCGGCTTCGTCTCCTCCGACGCCGACCAGGGCGGCGCAAACAACGACGCCGCCACGGCGTCGTCGGGTGCGAAGCTCCCGGAGGTGCGGGACGTGGCCGTCATGCTGCTCGAGTCCGTCAAGCGCGGGCAGTAGGCGGCACACGCACGGCGCGCACCCCACAGCGTGCGCCGCACGCACATCCCCCAGACAAGAGGGCGGCCCCGCAGGTGTTCCTGCGGGGCCGCCCTTTAACGAAAGAAAATCAGTCCTCGACGCCGACGATGACGTTGGAGGCCTTGATGACGGCGACGGCCTTGGAGCCGACGGTCAGGCCGAGCTCCTCGATGGCGGCGTTCGTAATCGACGAGGAGATGACCAGGCCGGGAGCGACCTCGATCTTGACGATGCCGTTCACGGCGCCCTCGGAAACCTCAACGACGGTGCCGGGGAGCTGGTTGCGTGCAGAGAGCTTCATGCTGTGCCCTTTCGTTCATAGTGGTTTGCAAACACACATACCCTAGCGGGCATGCAACGCGCCTTCCACGAATGCGACCTATTCCTCACCCTCCGGTGAAATCTCCTCGAGGCCGACGAGGAAGCCGTCCTCGTCGATGACGTTACCGCCCACGAGGGTCGCGATCATTCCGGCGGCCTTCTCCACGTCCTGGGTCGAGCGCAGGCGCTCGAGGCGCGCGGTGCGGCTCATCGCACCAACGCCGGGCGTCGGCGCGGAGGTGGGCAGCCAGCGGACCTGGTATTCGATGATGGCTCCGGCCGTCCACGGCTCCCAGCGCAGGACGCGCGGCGGCGTGGGCACGGCGTGGACCTCGATCATCATGTCCGAGCGGTGGCCGATCGGGCTCATGAGGGCGTAGCCGTCGACGACCTGCGGCTTGTCGCGCTGTGCCTCGTGCTCCTCGCGGGCCTTGGCGATCTTGGAGGCGATGTCCTTGCGAACCGGGCCCAGCTCGGCCTTCAGCTTCTCGATCTGGGCGATCTGCGCGGGGGTCAGCGGGACGGGCTTGGGGGCCTCGGGCGTGATGTCTCGCGCGTCCTTCATCTGCTCGAATCCGGCGCGCTCACGCATCGCGGAGAGCAGGTCCTCGGGGTTGATCCAGCGCGGCGAATACACCGTCAGGTTCACTGCCGAGTCGGCGTCGGGGACCATGACGTAGCCACTGCCCGCGATGCGCAGTCCGCCCGCGAGGCGGCGGGCCATGCGGCGCAGCGCCTCGAGCACGCGGTACTCCAGGCCCGTGGGCAGGCCGTCGGGGAACGCCTTGTCCCACTCGCCCATGACGCCGGTGCTCTGCTGGCGGGCGGGCGCCTGCGGACAGCGCAGGACCCACGCGTTAGACAGCGAGGCCGGGGTGCCCAGCGCCGCGCGCGTCGGCTGGTCGAGGGTCCACGGGCCCTCCAGCTCGGCGTCGGAGGAGAGGCGCAGGCGTCCCGGGGCGATCCATCCGGCCTCGTCCCACATGGAGATCGCGAGGGCCTCGAGTTCGGCGGGATCAACCGCGTCGGAGACGAGGAACAGGTGATGCTCGCGCGCGACGTCCAGGTCGATGACGCCGGCGGGTTCGCTCACCTCGATGGCGGCGGCGATCGGGATGGTGGCCTCAGCGCTCGTCACCTCACCGTCGGCCGCGATTTGGAAGGCAGCGTCCGTCGAAGTCATCGTCGTCAGGCCGACGTTCGTCTGGGTGAGCGGGTTGTCCGTCGCGCTCATCGGCGTCGGATCCGCGAACGAATGGGGGGCCGAGGCCATGCGCTCCTTGAGGGAACGCCTCACCGGCGCGGCCTGGGGGGCCTCGTCCCTGTTAGTGACCTGCTCGCGCGGCGTCATGCCGGGCAGAGCAACACCCTGAATGACGCCCGTGCGCGTCTGGCTGGGAGCCACCGGTGGGATGCCGACGTCGGCCTCGTGACCGGCGCTTCGCTGCGGCACGACCTGCACCTGAGGAACACCCATGACGGGCGTCGGCTCGGGCGGCTCCGGCGGGGGCGGTGCCTGCAGGTCAGCCGGCTCGGGAGCGGGCGGCTCTGGCAGCTCAGCGGGATCCGGTGCTGGCGGATAGCTCGCCTCGCGGGCCGCACGCTCGGCACGCTCGGCGCGCATGCGTTCAAGCCGGGAGGGCGGAGGGGGAGGAAGAGCCGACATCGGGTATCACCGTTCGATGCGGGTGCGCGTAAAGCGCTCGTGGGTGCGCGAGGGCGTCGGCCCGCGCTGGCCCTGGTAATGAGAGCCGAGGCCACTGGAACCGTAGGGGTGCTCGGCCGGGGAGGACAGGTCGAAGAAGCACAGCTGCCCGATCTTCATGCCGGGGTAGAGCAGAATCGGCATCGTCGCCGTGTTCGACAGCTCCAGAGTCACGTGGCCCGAGAAGCCGGGGTCAATGAAGCCCGCCGTCGAGTGAGTGAGCAGGCCGAGGCGCCCAAGGGAGGACTTGCCCTCGAGGCGAGCAGCGATGTCGTTGCCGAGGGTGACGAGCTCGTAGGTGGCACCCAGGACGAACTCGCCGGGGTGCAGCACGAAGGGCTGATCGGGGCCCACGTCGACCTGGTGGGTAAGGTCCGACTGATCCGCCGCCGGATCGATCACCGGGTAGCGGTGGTTGTCGAAGAGGCGGAACAGACGATCCAGGCGCACGTCGATGCTGGCCGGCTGGACCAGGTCCCGGTCGAGCGGGTCGAGCTGGATACGTCCAGAGTCCAGGGAGGCCTTGATGTCGCGGTCACTGAGCAGCATGACTCGATTGTCGCATACTCAGCGCCGCGACAACAGCCTCAGGGGGTCACTGCAGGGGCTGGCCCTGAGCGTCGGTGGCGTAGTCACCGGCACGCATGAGGAGCATGATGAAATCGATGAACGCCCAGATGCCGGAGACGATGAGACCGATGAAGGTCAGCGTCAGCACCAGCTGAATGATGCCCTTCGTGGTGTAGCCCAGGTAGAAGTTGTGAATACCGAGGGTACCCAGGAAGAAGGCCAGAAGCACGGCGACAATCCACTGCTTGGGAGCGCCAACAGCGAAGGGCTGACCGTAGGCGGGCTGACCATAGGCGGGCTGACCATAGGCCTGCTGACCCGCAGCGTAGGCAGCCTGCTCATAGCCGGGCTGACCGTATCCGGGCTGACCGTAAGCACCCTGAGCGTTCGCGTCGGGGCCGGGGACGCCGTAGCCCTGCTCCGGCTGGGCGTAGGAGTCGGCCGCAGGAGCGTCGTACGCAGTGCCGTAGGTCGTCGTACCGGGGGTCGCCGTGGCCTCGTCGTAGACGGGGGCCGAGGCCTGGGGGAAAGCCGGTACCTCAGAGGCCGGAACCTCGGGGGCGGGGACCTGAGCGGGTTCCTCAGGCTGGAAGGGGGTGACCTGCGGATCGGGCGTCGTCATGGGAAAGCCTTTCGATAGACGTGGGGGCCGAAATGGCCGTACCGGTACAGGGTAGCGTGGGGTCGGCATTCAGTGGTAACCGGTCCACCCCCGATACGTCCCTGATTAATCCCGGAGCGCCCCTCCCTGATCCACAAAAGGTGCGGGGCCCGGCATGATGCCAGGCCCCGCGCTGAAGGTTGTTACCGCGCACCTACTATGCGCACGAACACAACTCAGACGGTGGGAACGCCGTTGGCGTCCTTCTCGTAGATCCACTTGCCCAGGAAGGTCATGATGGCCACGACGAGCAGAACGACGCCCCACGCGTAGTAGAGCAGGCTGAAGATGGTCGAGATGAAGCCAAGATCCAGGACGACGGCCGGCACCACGAGCACGAGGGAGATGACGATCTTGTAGATAGCGTACTGGGTGTAGCCGAGGTAGAAGTCACCGATACCGAAGCCACCGAGGAACAGGTTGAGGAGGCCGGCGACCACGCGGGACTTGCCCTGCGCGGGGGCGTTGAAAGAGGGCTGCTGAGGAGCGGACATGTTGTCTCCTATGTGTTGATGGAACCCCACAGGGGTGTTTTTCGAAAACATGGTCAGGGTAGCGGACCCTTTTATATTTTACAATATTCTCCCATTTTTATGCAGCATCTCACATCTTAATTCCTTTCGTTCGTCACGACGAAGTTTTGTTCCCTAGACTGACTGAGTGTTCATAAATCCATCGGCAGAGACCGCACGCGTACTCCACTGCGACCTGCCTCAGTGGTTCGCGACACACAAGCGTGACCTGCCAATGCGCGCAGCCGACGTCTCCGACTGGGGGACCCTCGTCTTTGAGATCATGAGCCAGCAGACGCCCATCGCACGCGTCCAGCCGATCTGGCTTCAATGGATGGAACGCTGGCCCACGCCGGCGGACGTGGCGGCCGCATCCTCCGCCGACATCATTGTGGCTTGGGCAAACCTCGGATACCCCTCCCGCGCCCTGCGTCTCAAGGCCTGCGCGGCCGCGATCGTCGAGAAGCACGGCGGAGAAGTCCCCCTGTCCCTCAAGGACCTGACCCTCCTGCCGGGCGTCGGCACCTACACTGCATCCGCGCTGCTCGCCTTCCGCCACGGGATCCGCGTGCCGGTCCTGGACACGAACGTGCGTCGCGTGCTGGTCAGATTTCTGGACGGACGAGAGTTTCCTCCCCACACCACGCCCTCGAAAGCGGAAACAAAGCGGGCCGACGAATTATTGCCCGAAGACGGGCACCGCGCGGCCGAGGTGAGTTTGGCGCTCATGGAATTCGGGGCCCTGGTCTGCACGCAGCTCAGCCCGTCGTGCGATGAGTGCCCGATCTCCAACAACTGCGCGTGGGCGCTCGCCGGATTCCCCAAGGACGAGAAGCGGCCCACGCCCCAGCCCTACGCAGGCACGGACCGCCAGGCGCGCGGACGCATCATGAAGGCCCTGCGTACCGCCCACTTCGAGGGCACGGACGGCCTCACGAAACGGCGAGTCCTCGACGCCGCCCGCATCGACGGGGGCGACCGCTACCAGCCCACCCGCGTCTACCGGGCACTCCTGAAGGACGGCATGATCGTCTACAACGAGGACACCAAGCGGGTCACGCTCCCCCAATAACGTTCGCGACGAGGCCGGGGCACCCACGCCGCCGCGCGCGGACCCGGGAGGCAGCCACGGCCTCGTCGATGAATCAGTACCGGATCGCGTCGATCGGCTTGATGCGCACGGCCGCGAGCGCCGGAATGATGCCGCACAGGGCGCCGATACTCGTGGAGATGGCGACGCCGGCGATAGCGGCGCCGGCGGGGAAGGCCGGGGTGTCGCTCAGGGTGATATTGAGCGCCTCCAGGGGCAGGAATCGGACGACGACGACCGCGATACCCACGCCGATGACGCCGGCGACGAAGGTGGCGACGACAGACTCCATGAAGACCGCGAAGAAGACGCGCGCGGCGGAGGCGCCAACGGCGCGACGGATGCCGATCTCGCGCACGCGCTGGCGCACGGTCACGATCGCGACATTGAGCAGGCCAAGGGCGCCCAGGAACACGATGATGCCGCCGATGACCATGATGACGTTCGAGATGGTGCCGAGCTGCTCCTCGCCAATGTCCTCGTGTTCGCCGCCGGAGATGGAGACCTTCCACCCCTCACCGAGGATCGAGGCCAGGGCGCGCGGCAGGTTCTCGCGAGCCTGGTCGGCGTTCTCGGTGCCCACCCACGCGATCATGGACGGAGAGCTCATCTGTGGGAAGGAGACGCGCGCCGCGTCGTAGTGCGCGAACACGGTCGGCATGTCGTAGGAGCTCTTGGACTTGGTGATGCCGACGACGCGCATCGCGGTTCCGTCGCTCGTGTGCAGGACGATCGGAACCTGGTCGATGGGGGCGCGTCCCAGCTGATTCCATAGAGTTTCGGAGATGACGACGGGAACCAGGCGCTGGTCGGCATCGCTGCTCACGACCCAGCGTCCGGCAAGCATGCGGGTGCGGAAGATGACCTCGTAGGAGGGGTCCACACCCTGGAAGGTCACGCCATCGACCATGTCGGCGATGTTCGTCAGGGGGTAGCCGCGGAATTGTCCGCTGGATCGGGCCTGTCGAGTTTCGACGATGTCACCACCGCCGCTCGAGAAGCGCGACCAGTAGTGAATGTCCGTGCGCTCTGCCAGGGTGCCCATGGCCTCGCCGAGCGTGTCCTTCTCATCGGGACGCTTCACCGTCTGCGCGCCGGTGGCCGAGGCGGGATCGGACGCGTCCTGATAGGGCCCGCCCGCAGCCGGTCCTTCCGAGGCGTTCGAGGAACTTTCGGGGGTCAGGCGCAGGGTGACGGATCGTCCCTCGTACAGTTCCGCCAATTCGCGCGAGGACTGCAGGAGCAGGTCTCCGAGCGCGATGACGATCGTCATGGCGGCCACGGCTGCGACCACGCCCACGAGGGAGAGGACGACGCGCGCCTTCTGGACCTTGACCTCGCCCCAGGCCTCGATGAGCGCGCCCAGGATCTGACTAACGGCGTTCACTGCTGACCCTCCTGCCCAGCCCCAGCCTCGTCGCCCGAGTGCCCGGCCTCCGCGCGGTGCGTGAGCGCGGAAGGATCCTCGACCTCGTGCAGCGTGCCGTCGTAGAGCTCGTAGGCGCGCTGCGCCCGCGCTGCCACGGCCATGTCGTGCGTGATGACGATGAGGGCGGCGTTGGACTCGCGGGCAACCTCCTCGAGGAGGGCCATGACGACGCTGCCCGTGTCCGGGTCGAGGGCGCCCGTCGGCTCGTCGGCGAGGATGACACGCGGGCGGCGCACGAGGGCGCGCGCGATCGCGATGCGCTGCTGCTCGCCGCCGCTCATCTCGCCCGGGTAGGAGTCGGCGCGCTCACCCAGGCCCACGCGCTCAAGCATGTCGACGGCAATCGAGCGCCTGCGCAGCAGCTGGGGGCCGGGGGCGTACAGGAGGGGGACCTCGACGTTTTCGGCGGCCGTGCGCGCCGAGAAGATGTTGAACTGCTGGAACACGAAGCCGAAGTCTTCCCCGCGCATGCGCGCGCGGCGCCCCTCCCCCAGGCGCGTGGTGTCCACGCCGTCCAGCTCGTATGTGCCCGAGGTGGGGGTATCCAGCAGGCCAATGATGTTAAGCATCGTGGACTTGCCCGTGCCCGAGCGGCCCACGATGGAGACGTGCTCACCCTCCGCGACATCCAGGTTGACGCCGCGCAGAATGTGCAAATCCTCCCCGTCAGGCAGGGTCACCGTGCGGGTGACATCCCGCAGGCACACGAGACTCATTGCGTGCCCGCCGCGCCGCCCGGGCCTCCAACCATGCCGGAGTCCATGCCGCCGTAGGGGCCGGTCTGGCCGTCCTGGTTGTCCTTGTTCGAGGTCGGGGTGAACTCGAGGATCTCCTCGCCTTCCGTCAGCCCTTCCTTGACCTCGACCATCTTGCCGTCCGTGATGCCCAGGGTCACCGCGCGCTTTTCGGGCTTGGAGGGGTCGGAGGTCGGCAGGTAGACGGAGCCGGACTGGTAGCGGCCCTCGACGGCGGAGATCGGCACCGCGAGGACGCCCGTCGCCGATCCCGCCGTCATCTCGAGGGTGACCTGCAGGCCTGCGAACACCGTCTGGTCGGAGGGGATCGCGCAGCGGGCCTTCAGGTCCGTCGAGGACGAGGCGCCGTTATCGGACCCGGTGTTCGACTTCGGGTTCTGGGCCTTGCTGGTCGGGCTCACCAGCTTCACGTCCGAGCACTCGAAGGGCGCGGGGCCGTTCTTGATGGTGACAGTCGCGGTCGACGGGGCGTCCTGCAGGCGATACATCTGGTCCGCGCTCAGGGAAGCGACCGCGGAGAAGGTCGCGGGCGCGACGGTTGCAACCGTGTCGCCGATCGCGAACTGCTGGCCGACCAGTACGCCCGTCGACACCGTTCCATCACCGGGCGAGACAACGGTTTCGTACTTGTAGGTCGGCTCGGAGGTCTCGACGCTCACGTTGCCTTCCTCGTCGGTCACCTGACGGGTCTCGCCGGGGAATTCCTTGCGGATCTGCACGATGGCGTCACCCTTGGAGATCTTGTCACCATCGTTAACGAAGGTGCGCACGACGTTGCCGTCCAGGGTCGCGCGGGCCACCACCGGCTCATCCGCCTGGATCGTCCCCGTCACGCTCACCGTATTGGTGATGTCCGCACGCCCCACGGGGATTGTCATCTGCCCGAAGTTACCACCCGGGTCCATCCCGTCGCTGCCCTCATCCTCTTGAACGGCGGGGAAGAAGGCGAACTTCACCAAGGCCACGGCGATGACTACCCAGGCAAGAACCTTGACAATATCGAGCACCTGGGCGGTGCGGGTCTTGTGTGCCACGTGCGTCTCCTTCGATGAACGGCGTTGCCCAATTGTAAGGTGCACCTCATTCACGCAGCAACGCTATCCCCGTCCTTTCAGGGTTTTCTCAGGGTCCGTCCCGCCCGCTGGGCGCAGCGTCGCCTCGCCCCTACGATGGGTGATGAACCGACGAAAGGCAGCCATGATCCGCCGCGCTACCCCCGCAGACGCCAAGGCACTCTCCGCCCTCTCGCGCACCTGCTTCACGCAGACCTTCGAGCACCTCTACGATCCCGCTGACCTCGAGGCCTTCCTCGACGAGGCCTACGCGCCCGACATCCTGCGGACAGAACTTGAGGACCCCAACCGGGCGACATGGCTCCTCTTCGAGGACGCGACTGACGAGGCCGGGGTTCCTTCCTCCTCCCCCACCGACCACCCGAACGCACCAGAACCGCGAGGCCAGGCCCCGGCCTCGTCGGCGACCCAAGCCCCGATCGGCTACGTGACCGCATGCCCCGCCCACCTGCCCCACCCGGACGTCGCGCCCGGCGACGGGGAAATCCAGCGCCTCTACATCCTCCAGGGGCACCAGGGCGGCGGACGCGGCACGGCTCTGCTCAACACTGCGCTCGAGTGGCTCGAACGCGACGGTCCGCGCACCCTGTGGATCGGCGTGTGGAGCGAAAACTACGGGGCGCAACGCTTCTACGCGCGCCACGGATTCGAGATCGTCGGCGAGTACTCCTTCATGGTGGGCAACCACGCCGACCGCGAACTGATCACCCGCCGACCGGCGCAAGCGACTCGCTAAACACCTTCCGAGCGGCGCGACCTACGCACTCATCACCCATCTCCCGGCACGACACCCGTGCGATCGTGCCGCCACCACAAACGAAAAGGCCCCGAGGCGCGCTGCCTCGGGGCCTTTTTCACGAGCTGATCACTCGGCGGATTCCTTCGCCTCCATCTCGGCGATCTGCTTGCGAACCTCGTCCATATCAAGGTTCTGGACCTGAGAAATCAGGTCCTCGAGTGCGGACAGCGGCAGCGCGCCGGACTGGCGGAACACAACGATGCCGTCACGGAAGACCATGAGGGTCGGGATCGAGGTGATCTGCGCGGCCATCGCCAGCTGCTGCTGGTCGTCCGTGTCGATCTTGCCGAACACAATGTCCGGGTACTTCTCGGAAGCCTCTTCGAAGATGGGGCCGAACTGACGGCACGGGCCGCACCAGGTCGCCCAGAAATCCACCAGGACGATGCCGCCGGCGGACACGGTCTGCTCGAAGTTCTCCTGCGTGAGGGTAACGGTAGCCATGTTTCTCCTGTTATCGCCGGCTTGCCCGACGGTCGTTGGGGCGGGCCCGTGGGGCCTCGCGTGAACTGTCTAATTCAACGGGCGCGACGCGTCCTCTATTCCCCCAAAGCGAGAGAGGAAGCGGTGACCTGACACACATTCTCCTCCGAGGCGCCCAAGCCTCGCAAGATGAAGGTCTCGACCAGAAGCAGCGCAGACTCACGATGCGCCGGATCCTGAGGCAGACGCTGCCCCTGCAGCGTCGCATGAATCAGGTGCACCGCACCCAGCGTGTTCTGCTCGACGATCAGTCCACGTTCCATGGCCTCGTCGAGGATCCCAATGAGGAGCTCACCGACGAGCCCCGCATGATCATGCAGATGCGAGGCACCCTGGCCCGACATCTGACGACGTAGGCCCGTGCCGGCCTTGACGTGGTAGCGGCCAATCATCTGCAGGTGCGCGCGGATGTAGAGGCGCAGACGCATGAGCGGATCCGGCTCAGACTCGAGACGTGTCGTCAGCACCCGCGTGAATTCCTCGGTCACCTGCCGCATGTAGGCAAGCAGGAGCACTTCCTTGTCCGCGAAATGGTTGTAGACCGCGGTGCGCCCAACGCCCGCACGCTCAGCGATCTGACTCATGGTGATCGACTCGAAGGCCTGCTCGGCCATCAGCGACCCGAGCGCCTCAAACAGGCGCGTACGAGTCAGCTCGCGGTGAGAGGCGAGGGACTCGCCAATAATCTTCGGCATACACCTATTCTGACACTCCGCCCCTATGTGTCGTCAAATGGGAGAGCGTGCAGACGTCAGCGAGCGCAGCGGGCGACCACGGCCTCGACGATCGGCAGGTCAGCGACAATCCACGGAAGCGCGGCGAGGTCCGCGAGGGGCACCCACCTGGCCTCAAGGTGTGACGCACCCACGCGCGGCTCTTGCGAGTTCGGTGCAACCTCAGCGAGCCAGACACCCATGACGCGTCCGCCCAGGATCGGCCACCACTGCCCACCCTCGGGACACACGCGCTCGCCGATCGTCAGGCGCGCGCCGAGCTCCTCGGCAATCTCGCGCGTGAGGGCAACTGTTGGATCCTCGCCGTCCTCGACCTTGCCACCGGGCAGCTCAAACTGGCCGCGCAACTCCTGCGGGTAGGCGCGCGAACAGGCGAGCAGCAGCGTGGGCTCGCTCAGGGAATCAACGATCGCGGCGGCCACCACGGGACGAGGCATGGGAACTCCAATCGGTTGGGCGACCTCAGTGTATCGGGCGCGCGGGCGCGTACCGGTGGTGCAGTGACAGGATGCCCGGCTGTGCCGCCACCCACGCACTCCGCCCAGCTCCATCACGACTTATGACCGCACTCTCCGCCCAACACTCAGTAGCGTCCCGCATAGTGGTGTAACCGTGTGGTGGTCGGCTCGTTTGATATGGGTGCGGTCACCGTGTGATCCTTCGAGAAAGCTCTCTACTTCTGACTCGAAACGATTTGGAGGCACAACGATGACCGCTCCTCATATTATCGACCCTGCTGGCATGCTTGGCGAGGCGTTGTCCCAGGCATCCCCGGATTTGATGCGTTCCTTGCTCCAGCACGTGATCAACGCGTTGTTATCAGCGGACGCTGATGCGGTGTGCGGGGCCCAGTGGGGTCAACAAGATCCGCAGCGCCAGGCCCAGCGCAATGGGTATCGCCACCGGCCCTTGGACACCAGGGTCGGCACCATTGACGTGGCGATCCCCAAGCTGCGCTCAGGTACCTACTTTCCAGAGTGGTTGCTTCAACGCCGCAAACGCTCCGAAAGCGCCTTGATCACAGTGGTCGCTGACTGCTACCTAGCAGGAGTATCCACGCGCCGCATGGACAAGCTCGTCAAAACCCTGGGGATCACAGGACTGTCCAAGTCCCAGGTCTCACGGATGGCAACAGACCTAGACGAACACGTCGATCAGTTCCGCAACCGCCCCCTCCACGATGCCGGGCCTTTCACCTTCGTCGCCGCTGACGCGCTCACCATGAAAGTACGCGAAGGAGGCCGCGTCGTCTCGTGCGCGGTCCTGGTTGCCACTGGAGTCAACAATGACGGACATCGCGAAGTGCTGGGGGTACGCGTATCTACCAGTGAGACCGCTCCAGCCTGGAAGGAGTTCTTCTCTGACCTGGTCGCCCGGGGCCTGACCGGCGTGCGCCTGGTGACCAGTGACGCCCATCTGGGCCTGGTTGAAGCCATCGCCGCCAACCTGCCCGGAGCCACCTGGCAACGATGCCGCACCCACTACGCCGCTAATCTCATGTCGGTCACCCCCAAAGCACTATGGCCCGCCGTCAAAGCGATGCTGCACTCGGTGTACGACCAACCCGACGCCGCATCGGTCAACGCACAATACGACCGGCTCTTGGACTACGTCCACGACAAGCTCCCCGCCGTGTGTGATCACCTCGATCAAGCCAGGGCAGACGTCCTCGCGTTCGCCTCCTTCCCCACCGGGGTATGGACCCAGATCTGGTCCAACAACCCCAATGAACGCCTCAACCGCGAAATCCGCCGACGCACCGACACCGTGGGAATCTTCCCCAACCGCCACGCAATCATCCGCCTCGTCGGAGCCGTCCTCGCCGAACAAAACGACGAATGGGCCGAAGGCCGACGCTACCTCAGCCTCGACATCCTCACCAAATCACGACTCACACCCCAACCCACCCAACAGGAGGACACCCCACTCCAACTCAGCGCATAACCCAACCCGAAGGACACAAAACGATTACACCACTCCACAGGACTTGACCCAACACTCCCACACATGCCCAACCAACGCCGGTTGCGCGGCCATCCGGCGTGACGATATGATCGACGGGTCGATTCCTTCGGGACGATGAATTGCGGGCGTAGTTCATCGGTAGAATGGAAGCTTCCCAAGCTTCAGAGGCGGGTTCGATTCCCGTCGCCCGCTCCACCCCCCCGCCCGGCCGCGCGCCGGGCGGTTTTGTTATGCCCGCTTCGCGCGTACAACGGGGATTGGCGCCGCCATCAGCACCCGAGGGAACCCCGCGCGCACACAAACGGATGCGGCACCGTGCAGCGGGGAATTGCACGACACAAGGGTCCAACACGCGGGCGACACAGTGCACAAGGGCTTCGCGGGGTGCCCCCACCACTACCGGCGTGGAGGGCGCCGCGACGCCTCCAAAACCTGGGCGCAGTGCCAGTCAGCCTAAAATATCTCGCCCAGCACGGCCCCAACACCGGCACTTCCACGAAAAAACTCGCCCAGCACAAAGCAAGCGGGCGCATTTCGGTACAAAATTCGCCCAGCAAGAACCGGGAGACCTCATATTCGATACAAAATTCGCCCAGCTCGCTCGAAATACCGCTTTTTCGCTTATTTTGCGCGTGCAGGGCGAATTTTGTCTCGTTGTTGACGACAGCAAGCCGAGCAGGGCGAACTTTTTCTCGCAGACTTATTGAAACAGCGGAGCACGGCGCATTTTCTCTGACACTCGGCGTGACAACTTCGCAGGATTGAAGCCATCAAGCCACTTACGACAACGTTCACGTCGACCACATAAAGCCGCAACCACCGCTGCTACCGCCGCCCAGCTGGCCGGTGAAACCGACGGCACCACTGCTCGCCTCACCGAGCTGACCAATGAAACCGCCATCGCCAATGCGAGCCCTCAACACCCGAAAAACCCACGTTTTCCCCGAGCAAAGGTGTCACCGGTTTCAAGCCAGCGCTCAGACAAGGTCGCAAAGGTGACAGCGGTTTCAGCCCGGCAACGCGTTGCACCACATGGGCAAGCGATGCACTAGATACAGGACCAATGCACCAGATAGCAGAGCATTGCAGGCTCTTCATAATTGAGGGTGTGGGGGTGGTATGCGGGGTTGGGCGTGTCGTGGCCGGGTAGAGGTCGAGGTCTTCCGATGATGGGGGTTGCGACACCGTCCATCTGAAAGACCTCGACATGTCCAATGCTACCTTTGATCGCCCTGATCTGAGCGCCTTCACGGGCCTGGATGACCTAGGACTGGAAGTGATGGGTCAACGTGTAGGAGACGATCGGACCGTCTTGGCCTGCAAGGTAGTGGGTGAGGATCGGTGGTGCCGACAGTGTGGGGGTGAGGGCGTCGTACGTGACACGGTGGTCAGGCGCTTGGCTCACGTACCCTACGGGTGGCACCCCACCATGTTGCACGTGAGCGTGCGCCGCTACCGCTGCCCAGAGTGTGCTCACGTGTGGCGTCAAAACATGAGTGCAGCGGCCGACCCGCGTGCGAAGCTCTCGCGTGCGGCGGTGCGCTGGGCGCTGGTGGGCCTGGTGGTCCATCATCTGACGGTGGCGCGCGTCGCCGACGTATTGGCCGTGTCGTGGAACACTGCCAATACCGCGATCTTAGGTGAAGGCCAGCGCATGCTCATCGATGATCCTGATCGTTTCGAGGGGGTGCGTGTCA
This sequence comes from Schaalia sp. ORNL0103, assembly GCF_019429565.1. Taxonomy (GTDB): domain Bacteria; phylum Actinomycetota; class Actinomycetes; order Actinomycetales; family Actinomycetaceae; genus Pauljensenia. The sequence goes on from NZ_JAHXSA010000003.1 coordinate 212,159, forward strand.
TTGGCGTGGATGAACACGTGTGGCGACACACCCCATACGGGGACAAATACGTCACCGTCATCTTGGACTTGACTCCTATACGTGACCGTCGTGGTCCCTCCCGGCTCCTGGATATGATTCCGGGCCGATCCAAGCGGGTTTTCAAAACCTGGCTGGCCTCCCAGCCCGACACCTGGCGCGAGCGCATTGAGATCGTCGCGATGGATGGATTCACCGGCTTTAAGAGCGCCGCCGCCGAAGAGCTCCCAGACGCGAGGGCGGTCATGGATCCTTTCCACGTTGTGCGCCTGGCCGGTGATGCTCTCGATGAGTGCCGCAGGCGCATTCAGCAAGAACTTCACCATCGGCGCGGGCGGGCCACGGATCCCCTGTACAAGGCTCGCAGGATGTTACACACCAGATCTTGCCTGCTCACCCCACGCCAGCAACACCAGCTAGCCGATCTGTTCGCCAGCGATTGCCACGTCGCACTCGAAGTCACCTGGAGCGTCTACCAGAACATCATCGACAGCTACCGCGATCCCCACAAAATCCGCGGCAAGGCCCTAATGCAAGCCGAAATCAACACACTGACCTCCACGCGCGTACCCAGGGGCCTGACCGAGCTCATCACGCTGGGCAGAACGCTCAAACGCAGAGCCGGAGACATCTTGGCTTACTTCGATCATCCCCACACCAGCAACGGTCCTACCGAAGCCATCAACGGCCGCCTCGAACACCTACGCGGATCCGCACTCGGATTCCGAAACCTCAACCACTACATCACCCGAGCACTCCTCGAAACCGGAGGATTCAGACCCCAACTACACCCTCAATTATGAAGAGCCGCATTGCACTGGCAACTAAGCAGTGCAATGCCTGTCCAAGTAGCGCAATGCCCCTGAACAACAAGCTCGACCACGGAAAAGGGAACTCCCTCAATTCCGCATGCAATTCCACATCGGCCATCCACACCATGACCCCATAATCCGCAGAATTTCAACGATCAGACTTCAAACCATGAAACACATTCAAGGGAATTGCATGCGAAATATCTGGGACGGCAGGAACAGCTCCCCCGAAATCTCGCACGTAATTCGATTGGACAAAGTTTCAACAGAGTCCGAAAACGTTGCAATTCCAACGATCTGAATTCAGTGTTTGAAACAGTCGCAGGGGAATTACGTGCGAAATGACTGAGCGGCGGCGGGGCCTGGCCGGGCTTCGAGACGACGCGCAGAGCCACACATCAGCGACCTGGCCCCACTGGCGTGGAGGGCGCCGAAGAGACCTGCCGCGGTGCCGGTGGGCGGCGGCGGGGCCTGGCCGGGCTTCGAGGCGACGCGCCGAGCGAAGCTCGCAGCGCGGACGTCTCGCGGGCGGGCCGCCGCCCACCGGCACACACAGCGGCCGGGGCCTCCGGCGCCCGGAACACCCGTGGGGCCACACAGCAGCACCACAACAAGCACCCCCAACGAAACGAGGCCGCGACCGGTTTCCCGGCCACGGCCTCGTCACGCTCACGCAGCGCCGCTCAGCAAAGCGGCACGGCGCAGGTCAGCGCCGTTCACAACAGCGCCACCAGCAATCAGGCGGTCATGTCCACGTGATCCTCGACCGCGGCGCGGCCAGCCTCGAGGCGGGCAACGGGGACGCGGAACGGGGAGCAGGACACGTAGTCGACGCCCACGTTGTGGAAGAAGTGGATCGACTGCGGGTCGCCACCGTGCTCACCACACACGCCGAGCTTGATGTTCGGCTTGGTGGAGCGGGCGCGGCGCACGCCCTCGGAGACCAGGGTGCCCACGCCGTGGACGTCGATGGACTCGAAGGGGGAGACGCCGAAGATGCCGGCCTCGATGTACTGCGGGAAGAACACGCCCTCGACGTCGTCGCGCGAGAAGCCCCACACGGTCTGCGTCAGGTCGTTGGTGCCGAAGGAGAAGAAGTCGGCTTCCTCAGCCAGGTCCTCGGCGGTCATGGCGGCGCGCGGCAGCTCGATCATGGCGCCGATGGAGACGCCGGACAGGTCCACGCCGTGGGCTTCGGCGACGGAGGCGATGATGCCTTCGCCTTCCTCGCGCACGAGCTGGAGCTCACGCACGGAGCCGACGAGCGGAACCATGATCTCGGGACGCGGGTTGAGGCCGCGGGCCACGAGGTCGGCGGCCGCCTCGCACAGGGCACGCATCTGCAGGGCGAACAGGCCGGGCAGGTAGATGCCCAGGCGCACGCCGCGCAGGCCCAGCATGGGGTTCTGCTCGTGCATGCGACGGACCTCGACGAGCATGGCCTCGTCGGCGGGGTCGAGGGTGCCGGTGGCCTTGCCGACGGCGACCTTCGTCTCCAGCTCGATGAGGGCGGGCATGAACTCGTGGAGCGGCGGGTCGATGAGGCGCACGGTCATGGCCTTGCCGTCCATGACCTCGAGCATCTCGAGGAAGTCCTGCTTCTGGAGCTTCTCGAGCTCGTTGAACGCGGCCTGGCGCTCGTCGGAATCGGGGGCGGAGAGGATCGCGCGCTCAACGAGCGGGCGACGCTCACCGAGGAACATGTGCTCGGTGCGACACAGGCCGATGCCCTCGGCGCCGAAGGCGATGGCGCGCTTGGAGTCGAGGGGGGTGTCGGCGTTGGCGCGCACGTGCAGGCGGCGGACCTTGTCGGCGTGGGCGAGGAGCTTGTCGACGGCCTCGACGAGCTCGCGGGTGCCCTGGTCATCGCCGGCGGCGGCGATGCCGGCCTCGAGGCCTTCGGCGAGGTAGGTGGTGACGGGCGAGTCGGCGACGGGGACCTCGCCGCGGAAGATCTCGCCGGTCTGGCCGTCGATGGCGATGGTGTCGTCGGCGGTGAGGACCAGGTCGCCGATGGTAACGGTGCCGGCAGCTTCGTCGATGACGAGGGATTCGGCGCCACACACGCAGGTCTTGCCCATGCCGCGGGCGACGACGGCGGCGTGCGAGGTCTTGCCGCCACGGGCGGTCAGGACGCCTTCGGCGGCGACCATGCCGGGCAGGTCATCGGGGTTGGTCTCGCGACGCACGAGGACGGTCTTGATGCCCTTCTCGGCGGCCTCGACGGCCTGGGCGTTGTTGAAGGCGATCTTGCCGACGGCGGCGCCCGGGGAGGCGGCCATGCCGCGAGCGATGAGCTCCTTCTCGGCCTTGGCGTCGAACTGCGGGAACATCAGCTGGGTGAGCTGGTCACCGGTGACGCGGCCCAGGGCCTCGTCGCGGGTGATGAGCTTTTCGCCCAGGAGCTGGGTGGCGATACGGAACGCGGCGGCGGCGGTGCGCTTGCCGACGCGGGTCTGGAGCATCCACAGCTTGCCGCGCTCGACGGTGAACTCGATGTCACACATGTCGCGGTAGTGGGTCTCGAGCTTGCGCATGATGGCGCGCAGTTCGTCGTAGACGGGCTTGTTGATGCGCTCGAGGTCGGACAGGGCCAGCGTGTTGCGGATGCCCGCAACGACGTCCTCGCCCTGCGCGTTCTCCAGGTAGTCACCGTAGACGCCGGAGTGGCCGGAGGAGGGGTCCCGGGTGAAGCACACGCCGGTGCCGGAGTTTTCGCCCATGTTGCCAAACACCATGGTGCAGATGTTGACGGCGGTGCCCAGGTCGTGGGGGATGCGCTCACGGCGGCGGTAGATGCGGGCGCGCTCGGTGTTCCAGGAACGGAACACGGCTTCGATGCCCATGTCCATCTGGGTGCGCGGGTCCTGCGGGAAGTCGTTGCCGGTCTGTTCCTTGACGATGCCCTTGAAGGTGTCGACGAGGCCCTTGAGGTCCTCGGCGGTCAGCTCGGTGTCGCCCTTCACGCCACGCTCGGCCTTGAGCTCGTCGAGGGCGTCGGAGAAGAGGTCGCCGTCGATGTCGAGAACGGTCTTGCCGAACATCTGGATGAGGCGGCGGTAGGAGTCCCACGCGAAGCGCTCGTTACCGCTAACGGCAGCAAGGCCGAGAACGGACTTATCGTTGAGGCCGATGTTCAGGACGGTTTCCATCATGCCGGGCATGGAGAACTTGGCGCCGCTTCGCACGGAGACGAGGAGCGGGTCGGAGGGATCGCCCAGGTGGCGGCCCATCTGGTCTTCGACGCCGCGCAGGGCGGTGGTGACCTCGGTGGCAAGCGACTCGGGAACCGTCGACTCCTTGAGGTATGCGCGGCACGCCTCGGTGGTGATCGTGAAGCCGGGGGGAACGGGCAGACCGAGCTTCGTCATCTCGGCGAGGTTGGCTCCCTTTCCTCCGAGGAGGTCCTTCATGGACTTGTCGCCCTCGGAGAAGTCGTATACGTACTTGACCATCGTGGTCCTCAACTTCCGTGTTTGCGATGACCGACCCACCAGCGGGTCGCTACCAGGGGTAAGGATACACGCATCAAGGGACCTAGGTCACCTCAAGGCGCGCGAGAGTATGATTGTCCTTACATAGACGAGGCAGGGGTGCCTTTCCCGGTATCGATCGCTCGCGAGAAACCAGCCTACAAGCAGGTGGGGCGAGCCCGAAGGCCCGCCCCACCTGCAGCGTATGAGTCAATCAGCGCACGCGGAACTCGATGGTGGTTCCCTCACCCACGTCGATGAGATCACCGTCGTTCAGGGCGATCGTCACCATGGGGGTGACGTCCTGGAACGAACCGTCGGCGTGGCGCAGGACGGTGCCGTTCGCGCTGCCCAGGTCCATAAGGGCCCAGGAGCCGGGCGTCGTCATCATGACGGCGCAGTGCGAGCGGGAAATCTCGGTCTCGGGGCTGGGCACGCGCAGGACCGTGGCCACGGGGCGGCCGGTCAGCGCTCGCGCGTCGGGGTCGCGGCCGATGACGACGTCGCGGGAGACCTCGACGGGCACGGTGCCACCGTGGATCAGGAACGCGACGGGCGCGGCGGGGCCCGAGCTCGTGGGGGCCAGGCGCAGGATCGTCGCCTCGGTGTCGGTCTCGGCACCCAGGTCGGCCAGGCCCTCGGCGCTCATGGCCTCGGGAGCGGCGGGGGGTTCGACGACCGCCTCGGGGGCAGGCTCAGACGAGGCCGGGGTACCAGACTCGCCGAAACCACCGGCGCGCTCGGCGGACTCCGCCGTGTCGACCGGCGGCTCCTCCGCGTCGGCGACGACGTAGAGCTCGCCCGAGGGCTGCTCGGCGTCCTTCGCGGGCGCCTCCTCGTGCGACTCGTCTTCGATCTGCTCGTCCGAGGCCTCGGAGGCCTCGTCGGGGGTGCGGGAAGCGGAGCTCAGCGACACGGGACCGTTGCTGGTCGCGGCGAGGAACTGGGCCTCGACGGCGGCCAGGTCCACGGAGGAGGTGTGCACGGTCGGCTCCGGCAGCTCCTCGCGGGCCTCGCGGCGGGCGCGGCGCTCGCGATCCGGGACGTCGGGGTTGATGAGGAAGCCCATCGTGTCGACGGGCATCGAGGCGAGGGCCTCGACCTCGTCGAGCGCGCGGCCAATGCGGATCTCGCCAGCCTCGACACGGTCGGCGGCGGGCACCATCCACGTGACCTCGTCGCCGTCGATGATGGTGGCCTCGAAGGTCTGCCATTCGCCGGGGTTGAAGGGCCACGCCCAGATCGGGTCGGTCCACACCTGCTCGGTGATCTGGCCGGCGGCGCGCATGCGCAGCTGGATGTTACCCAACACGGTCAGGTAGGGCTGCTCGCCTGCGCAGTCCAGGAGGAGGGCGTCGCCCTTTTCGGCCTGAACGTGAGACAGCCACGCCTGGGTGTCAGCACGACCCCACACCACGTCGGCCGCAGAGTCTGCGAAGTCGAGCGGAACCAGCGCCGCACCGAGGGGGCCCGTGACGAGCATCGCGCCCTGCCCGCGGCACAGGAAGCGTCCAATCTGAAGCATCAGTTACTGCCTTCTCTACGAGGAACCCGGCGAGCGGTCTCGATCGACGCCGGACGTACTGGTTGAATCATCCGATTCATGACATTCGATGTCAATGTTACTCGTGATTTGGTTCCTGCGTAAACTACAACGGCGGTCGTATTATCCCGCGTGCCCGATTCCAGCGACGCGCGCACAAGCGCATCCGCGGTCCCCTGAGGACCGTCGCCGGCCGCAACAACCGCATGAATCTGCGAATCTCGCAGGACGCCGTGCACGCCGTCTGTACAGATGACCGCCCGATCGCCCTCTTCCAGCGGCATGATTGTGTAGTCGGCTTTCACACTTCCGGTCTGCCCGGCACCCAGCGCCTTTGTCACAACGTTTGCGGGAGGGATCACACGGGGCGCTCCGGAGGTGGCCGCGAGGTCGCGCGCCTCCTGCAGCGCGGAGTGGTCGTGGGTGAGCTGGCGGATGCCACCGCCGCCCACGACATACACGCGCGAGTCACCCACGTTAAATGAGAGCCAGTACGGCCCCTCGGCGGTGCGCAGCACCATGACGCCCGACAGGGTCGTCCCCGGCGCACTCATCGGATTATCGATCGGCGCTAGCGAGGCGACCGCCGTCGCCGCCGCGTCGATCGCGACGGACAGGTCCACCAGGTCGACGGGGCGGTTACCCAGACGATCGGTGCTCAGAAATTCCTGGAGGGTGATGACGGCACTCGACGAGGCCTGGGCACCACCCAGGTGACCACCCATGCCATCTGCGACGGCGAAGACGGGAGGGACAGCCAGCCATGAATCCTCGTTTTCAGAGCGGACCGGACCGATGTCGGTCGAGGCGCCCCATCGAACTGCGGGACGTTCCGCATGTTCATTCAGAGACATGTGCCTTCATCCTTTAGCTGCGTTGAGCGCGAGGGATCACGCGCGATACTGACCATTCTACACGCGACGTGACCAGCGCCTCGTTGAGAAGCGATACGTCGCGGAGGATAAAACTGAACCGATTGCATGATCCGCATCAGGGCACATCCACACACGCGCGCAACGGCTCGGACATGCGCCCCGATGAGCGGGACACCGTCGTGATTTCCATGCAATTCTCGCCGCTGGCGCCGTCCACCATCGCCGTCGTGGTCTCCACCCGGCCGCGCGACGTGCCTGCCGGACCCGTGGCCTCGTAGGCGTAGACGATGTCGGAGGGGGCCGGGCCCGTCGGCGCCGTCCACGTCCACGTCACCACGCCGTCGGCGTACTCCCCCGCCAGGCCGGACGCCTGCGGCGGGGCTGACCCCACGGCATCCCCGGGGGCGGGCGACGCGCTCGCCGTCTCGGGGGCGGAAGAAATGCGCGTAAACGATCCTTCGCCGCGCAGCATGCCCACGACCAGGCCGGCCGCGATCACCGCGGCCACGAGCGCCAGGAGCACACCCACGACGGGCGAGATGCCCCGCTTGGCGCCCGAGGAATCCTCGACCACCCGACCGATCGAGTCCTCGTCCACGTCCGAGGAACGATCGATCTTCCACGAATCCGCGACGGCCTCGACGCCGCCGGAGCCAGCCCCGCCCTCGAAGGAGTACGAGGCCGAGGAGCGCAGGCGCGTCTTATCCGGGTCGATGACGGGAGCGCCGCGCAGGCGCGTCTTCTGGTCGCCCGAGACGGTGGTAGAGGCCTTGGAGCGCTTCTCCTTGATCTCCATCTCGGTGCGCGGCAGGCCCAGCTCCTTCTGGACGCGCTGCAGCCCCTGACCGAACTCCATTGCGCTCTGCGTGCGCTCCTGCGGGTTGATTGCCATGGCCGCGCGCAGCACGCGCTCGAGTTCCGCCGGCGCATCCGCGCGGCCCAGGCCACGCATGCGCCCACGCTGCACGCGGTTCGCGATCGACGCGGCAGAATTGTCACCAATCGGATCCTCGAAGGGGCTGCGCCCCGTCACAAAGGTCCACGTCGTTGAGGCCAGCGCCCACACGTCCTGCAGGGGCGAGGCCGGGGAATTCACGTCCTGCTGCTCCGGGGGCGCCCACAGCACCGAGAAGCCATCAAACGCGCCGACCTCCAGCTGCCCCACCTTCGAGGCCACACCGAAGTCGGCGAGCACCGGCTTGCCGTAGGCGTCCAGCATGATGTTGGACGGCTTGATATCGCGGTGCACGTACCCCTGGCGGTGGAACATCTCCACACCGCCGCACACCTTGATCATCGTGTCGAGGGCCTTCTCCAGGTCCATCGGGCGCGCACGCACCTGCGTGAGCAGGTCAGCGACCGGGCAATACTCCATCACCAGGTAAGCGCGGCCATCGGCCGTCGTGCCCACGCCGTGCAGCTCGACGACCGCGGGGTGACCGGCGAGCAGCGTCATGGCGTCGGCCTCGCGGTGCAGTTCCTTCGTGCCCCGCTCATCGCCCTGCGTACGCACGACCTTGATGGCGACCTCGCGACTCGGCAGCTCCTGACGGTACAGGAAGACGTCGGCGAAGCCACCCTGGCCCAGCGGGCGCACCCACCGGAAACCGGGAATCTCGGGGCCCTTCATACCCGCAACCGCTGGCGTCACGCCTTCTTCTCCTCATCCATCGTGCGCGCGATCGACGCGCTCAGTCGCAACTTGCGGCGCATGCGCAGGCTTCGCAGGGACAGCGCGCGGCGCACGCGCGCCAGGAAGCCAGCCTTCTTGCTCACTTGGGTACGCAGGGAACGCACCTGGGCCCACGCGTCACGCGCACGGTCACGCGAGGCACCGTTCGAGGCGAAGCTTGCGATATCCGCGTAGCGTGCGATCACCACGGGGGCGGGCACGTCGTCGCCGAAGCGGCTCCAGCCGTCGATGATGTAGCGGCCCGCGCCGGCCTCGGCCTCGTCGACCTCCACCGAGTCCGTCGAGCCGTCGTCGCCGTGGCGCACCTCGCCCGTCACCAGGGTGAAGGGGTCGCCCGGGTCCTCGCCGAGCTCCCACTGGGAGGCCAGCGACCAGGCGGTCTCCTGGCGCGTACGACCCACGTCGATGCGCAGGCCGGAGTCGGCAGCGAGGTCCACGACCTCGTCCCACGAGCCGACCAGCGCGCCCACGGCGGCGGCGCGGCGCCGACGCCTGCGGCGTCCCGCCTTGAACAGCAGGACCATCAGCGGCGGCAGAAGAATCAACAGGATGCCACCCGAGATACCGGCGACGAGACCCCACGGGAAGGGCTCGGCCGGGGGCTCCATCGGGTCGGCGTTCTGGTCGCGCGTCGTCGGCGGCAGCTCGGCGGGAGCCTCCGGGGGCTCCGGGGGCTGGAGGACCTGCGGGCGCGGGACGCTCCGCGGCTTGGGGACCTGGGTCTGCGGCGTGTGGTCGCGCGGGGGCGTGGGATCGAAGACGGCCCAGACGCCGCCCTCGAACTCGACCTCGACCCACGCGCGGATATCCGAGCCGTGCAGGGTCGCGGGGCCGCCCTGGGAGCCGCCCTCGGGGTAGGCACCCATGACGACGCGAGCGTTCATACCCAACTGATGCAGCATCAGGGCCATGAGCGCCGAATACTGCTGGTCGTCGCCGATGAGCTGCTCGTCGCTGCTCAGCATTCGTTCCAAGCGGTCCGTGCGCACACCCGGACGCGAGAACTGGGTGTTCTCGTTCAGGTAGTAGCCGTTATTCGCCAGGTAGTGCTCGATCGCGCGCGCGGCGGACAGAGCCGTGGAGGCGTTCTGGGTGAGCTCCGAGACCTTCGTCGCCAGGCCCTCGGGCACGTTCTTATCCGTCACCGACAGCGGCACAACCGACAGGGACGCCAGGTCCTCGTCGCGCACGGGCTCAGCGAAGGACGTGCGCACGTTGTAGGTCATGGTTCCGGCGGGGCCGGTCGTCAGCGCGGCGTTCGCCCACGTGTCCACGTAGAGGCCGTCCTTCTGGGCGGCGGAACCCGCGCCCGTGAACGCGATCTCCGAGGGGCTGCCGAGCACCGGCACCCACGGGCCGGACAGGCCGCTCGTCGTCACGGTCACGAGGGAGTCACCCTCGGGGCGGCCGGGGATCGTGGACTCCACGGGGATGTAGCCCGTGTGTCCGTCTCCGCGCTTCGTGGACATGCCGAAGGTCGTACCGTCGTACACGTCCATCGCGGCGATGCGCACGCGCTGGTTCTCCGGCAGGTCGGACACGGTCAGAAGAGTTTCGTCCTGCAGGTCCGTCGTGTAGTGGCGGAAGGAGGACAGGGGCGAGGGGTAGGCCTGAATGTCCAGGGGCGGATCCACCAGGTCGCGGCCCACGATGCGAGTCCCGCCCGCGCCGAGGAACGCCGCGGCGGGCAGCGCGACGCCGACGGACACCGCGAGAACCGCGAGAGCGCCCAGCAGGCGCGTGCCGACGTACACGGTCGAACGCGACTGACGCGCGGCCGTCGCCTCGCCGCCGCCCAAGGCGGAGCGGCCCACGAGGACGTCCTGTCCCAGCGTGATGCGCTGGTACTGGGCGGCCAGCGCCCACCAGGCGGCCAGGAGCGCCCACCAGGCCAGCACGGCCCAGACGGGCAGCGCGTGGTGAGACAGGCCAAAGAAAACCGAAATCACGCCCATGACAACGAGCGGGATCGACCCGAGGACCGCACGCCCGGAGCGGGCAGTGATCAGGCCCGCGAGGACAGCGCACACGAGGCCGCACATCCACGGCACGAGGGCCGGGCCCGAGTAGACGGACACGGGGGCCGTCAGGGTGAGCAGGTCCTTCCACGCGCGGAAGGAACCCAGCACCATGACCTGCAGGGTCTTACCCGTGGGCAGGAACCCGTAGAGGGCCTCGGCGCGCAGGGCGGCCGCGCTACCCAGCAGGAAGTACGTAACGACGACGCTCAGGACGGTCGTCAGCGCGTCCCAGCGCCAGCGCGTCGAGGCGGCGGCGATCAAGAGGCCGCAGGCCACGCCCGCGCCCGCGGCGATCGCGCCCGCTCCCCCGCCAAAGACGGGTTCGAATGCCGCGACCGGGCCGGCGAACAGCAGGGCGAGGACGAGCAGCGACCAGATCGGCAGGCGCGTACGGAACGTTGCGAAGCGCTGCGTGATCGTCAACAGACGGTTACGCGTGGTCCTGGGCTTGGGCGCCGGCGACTCGCCCGCAGCGACGGGTGCCTGGTCCTGGGCGGTGGCCTCGCGCTGCTCGGTCGCCTCCACGGACGAGGCCACAGCCTCGTCCTGGGAATCGATGCGCTGAGCGCGGGGCTTGGTGTTGAGGTTCTTGCTCATGCGAGGCCTCCGGCGACGATAATGCGCGGCAGGTCGTCCAGCGTCGAGCAATCCAGGAGCACACCACGGCCGAGGTCACGGCGGGCTCGCACGCCCTCCGCACCGATACGAATGATGGAGACCGGAACGTCGATCGGGGCCAGGCGCGCCAGGTGGGCGGCCTCGATGTCCGTCACGTTCGGTCCGACGATGAGGGTGAGGGCAGAGACGCCGGGACGCTGCGCCACGGCCTCGCGCACGCGGCGCGACAGGTCTCCGAAGGAACGAGCCTTCACCTCGGAGAGGGCGTCCAGCATGCGCATGGCGACGCCCGACGGCAGCCAGCCCTCGGTCGTCGACAGCGACACGGGGCGCGATTCGCGCAGGTTCGCCAGGCCCAGAGAGCCGGCGACGGAGACCGCGGTCTCGAAAGTGTCGTGGTCCCACGCGTCGCGCGACGTGTCCAGGACGATGACGTGGTGGGAGCGGTGCGTCTCCTCATACTGGCGCACTATGAGCTTGCCCAGGCGCGCGGTCGACTGCCAGTGCACGGCGCGGCGGTCGTCGCCCGGCTCGTAGTCGCGCAGCGCGTGGAAGGACACGTCGGAGCTGGAGAGCTTGCCCGTGGCCACGCCCTCGACGTCCAGCTGGAAGCCGGTCGCGTCGAAGGGAACGCGCACGGTGCGCGGGTGCACGTGCAGGAGGACGGGCTCGTCCCACATGCGTACGCGGCGCAGCAGGCCGAGCGCGTCGGAGCGCACGGCGCGCGCGGGGCCGACGTTGATGAGGCCTCGGTGACGCGAGGAAATCAGGAACATCTCGTCCCAGGTCTCGTGAGCGCCCAGCGGGGGTACGACGAACTCGCCCGTGCCCGTGCCAATCGGCAGCTCAATAATGCCCGAGCGCGCAGAACGGGCCCGCTCGTTGCGCACCGAAATCTCGCCGACAGCCGTCTGACCGGCCACGATGCGCTCGTTGGGGACGCGGATCGACACGACGTGCGGGGGACGCCACGCGACGCGCATCGCGGCGAGCAGCAGGGCCACGACGCCCGCGAGAGCGCACGCCAGGGCCTCGACCCACTGGAAGGCCACCGCGAGCACAAGGCCCACGATGACGAGCGCGATCACGGCCCACCCGGTCGGGGTAACCGCGCCCACGAGGGTTTTGAGGGGATGCGAACGAACGGCCTGCGCCCGTTTGGGCGAGACCATCGTGGGGGTGTCCGTTCGCATCCCTTCCATCGTTGTATCAGGCGTTTCCTTACGCGCCGACGGCCGGTGCGGGCACCGACGTCAGGGCACGCTGGATGACGCCCTCGGCGGTCGCGCCCGAGAACGCGGCGTCGGGGTCGACGATGACGCGGTGCGCCCACACGGGCACCGCGAGGGCCTTGATGTCGTCGGGCAGGACGAAGTTACGTCCCTGCGCGGCCGCCCACACGCGGGCGCAGCGCACCATGCCGATGGCGCCACGGGTGGACACGCCCAGCAGCGAGGACTCGTCCTCGCGGGTCGCCTCCGCCAGCGCGGCCACGTAGTCGAGGACGGCGCGGTCGGTGTGGTTCGCCGAGGCCAGGGCCGCCCAGGCGACGATGTCCTTGCCCGACAGCAGGGGCTTGAGGTTCTTCGAGCGGTCGGGCGAGGCCGAGCCGTCGAGGACGTCGATCATCGCGGAGCGCGAGGGGTAGCCGATCGAGGTCTTCATGAGGAAGCGGTCCAGCTGGGCCTCGGGCAGCGGGTAGGTACCGGCCTGCTCGACGGGGTTCTGGGTCGCGATGACCATGAAGGGCTGGGGGGCGGGGCGGCGCACGCCGTCAACCGTCACCTGGGCCTCTTCCATGACCTCGAGGAGGGCGGACTGGGTCTTGGGCGACGCACGGTTGATCTCGTCGGCCAGGACGATCTCCGCGAAGACGGGGCCGGCGTGGAAGACCCACTCGCCCGTCTTCTGGTTGAACATGTTGACGCCGGTGATGTCCGAGGGCAGCAGGTCCGGAGTGAACTGGATACGCGAGTGCGTGCCGTCGATGACGGCGCTGATGGCGCGCGCCAGCGCGGTCTTACCGGTGCCGGGGGCGTCCTCGAGCAGGAGGTGGCCGCCCGCGAACATCGTCGTGAGCGCGAGTCGCACGGCCTGGCGCTTGTCCAGGACCGCCACGGACACGCCGTCGACGAGGCCCTTGAAGACCTGGGCAAACCTGGTTGCATCCTCAATGGAAAGGGTCATGTTTCTACCTTTTGTTGTGTGGCGGGGGGGTGGTCTATTCAGCGCGACAGTCGACGACGGGGGGCTTCGCGAGGAGCTCCTCTCCCGTCGTGGCCTCGGTCAGGATACCCGTAATCTGAGGGTTATCCCGCGAGAAACGGAACTCGGTGATCGCTGAGGGGCGTCCGGTCTTCACACGGCACACGAGGGTCACGCCGGACGAATAGTTCGGGGCGTTCACGGCGCGCAGCGTCATCGAGCCGCACGGCTGCCCATTCGGGCAGGTGACCGCACCTTCGAAGGTTGCCTTCACGTTATCGGCCAAGTCGCCGGTCTTCACGGTGGTCTTCACCTCGCGGTGCTGACCCTTTTTTCCGATGAGCTCGACAACGATCGTGTACTCGTGGCCGGGCGCCAGGTCCTCGGCCCACCAGTTGTTGAGCGGGCCTGACCAACTCTGCTTGGTCGAGTCTTTCAGTCCCTCGATCCATGTATTGGTCTGCGTGATCTCCACTCCGCTCGGATTGGACCACGAAGCAGCCACACCCCAGGATCGATTCTTCTGGACGTAGGACGCGGCTGCTTGGACCTCGAAGGTCGGGATGGGACTGTTGTCATCGTCATCGCGGCTGCGCTGACCTGTGCCAACGACACCGGTGACCGCCACGGTGCCACTCCAGGCGTACGAGCCGTCGCCCTTCTTGCCGCGCTGGCAGAAGTAGTAGGTCACCGTGCTTCCCGGATCGAGCGGGCCGATGTCGAAGTCGGCACGGTCGCCGTTGTTGAACGCCACGGGGTTGCCGGGGGCCGTACATCCGGCCGCGCTATTCGCGTAGAAGAGTTCCAGGTCGGCGACCTTGAAGCCGCTTCCTTCGCGCAGTCGAGCGTTTGACACGCTGATGACACCCGAGGAGTTGTCCCTAGGAGCGTGCAGGCCGGGTGCATCCGGGGTCGGCGGCTTCAGAATTGGTGAGAAGGACTTCGGGGCAGAGGTGGCCGTGCGGCCTTCCACGTTACTGACGGTGACGGTGGCCGTCAGTTCATCCGCACTATCGACGATCATGGTCGTCGTGCCGGTTCCGTTCATCTCGTTGTTGACACCACCGGAGACGGTCTTGGTGCTGCCGTTGACCGTCACCGTCGTGGAGCCCCAGCCGGTCCCACCGGACTTGAAGTAGTTCCACGTCAGGGTGATCTCGAGCCGGTCGTCTAGGGCATTGCGGACCTTACCACGCGTGATGCTGGGGGTGTCCGGGGCCAGGATCGTGGCCTTCGGGGTGCCCGTCACGCCCGGGGACACCTGCGAGCTACCGTTCGCGTTCGTGGCGGCGACCATGACGACGTACGGCTGGTCGTTCTTGAGGCCCTTGATGATGCACGTCTGCTCGCCGTTGGTCGTGCAGGTGGTCGCCACAGAACCCGCGATCGTCGCATACACGGTGTACGAGGTGATGGGCGAACCGTTGTCGTTGGGGGCATCCCACTTCACCGTGAGCGTTCCGTCACCGGCAGTGACGGTCGGGCCGCCCGGGCGATCCGGGACGCCGGAGGGGGTCACGGAGTTCGACGTCGCGCCTTCAGATGGTCCGGAGGCGTTCACCGCCTTCACGGTGAAGGTGTAGCTGCGGCCAGTCGTCAGGCCGTTCACCTCACACACGGTCTCGGTGCAGGTGGCAACCTGCTCATTACCGCTGTAGATGCGGTATTCGGTGATGCGCTCACCATTGGAGGCCGGAGCGTTGAAGGACACGGTGGCGCCCGTCGGGCCTTTGGCCCGGGCGACCACACCGGTGGGCGCATCGGGCGGACCCTTCACGGTGACCGTAATGGTGCCCTGAACGACGCGCGAGGGGTCCTTGAGCTTGTCGTTGACGCGGTAGGCGACGGAGATGGTCCCCGCCGACTTCGGCGTGATGGTGACAACCGTGCCGGAGGTCGAGGTGGTTGCATCCCCCAGCGAGATGGCTGTGCCCTCAAGGGTGATCGGCGTGTCCGGGAAGGGGTTGGTGGCGTTCGAGGCCACGTCTACGCTCACGGTCTCACCGACCTTGGCCTTCACGTTGTACGCCGGGAGCTGGATGCGCGGCTTCGTGGTGGCGACGACCTCGACGGGGATTGAACCGTTGACGGTGTTGCCCTGCTCGTCCGTGACGCTCACGGCGATGGCACCGGCGGAGCCGGCGGGGGTGGTCTCGGGCGCAGACACCGTCAGGACGGTGCCCGACAGCGACGCGGAGACCGTGTCGGGGGCCGAGCCCATCGCGTAGGTGAAGGTCGAGACGTCCGTGCCCTCGGGGTCGCGCACGCCGAGCCTGAGGTCCTGCGTGACGGCGGCGCCGCCGGCCTCGACGCGGATCGCGGTCGGGGCGAAGGTGGGCGGCTGATTCTGGGTCGCCTTGATGCGCACGGGCAGCGACAGGGACGCTGTGAGCGTGCCCGAGTCGGAGGCGTCGCCGTCAGCGACCTGGATGAGGAACGCGGAGTTGCCGCCGAAGGAGGCGTTCGCGGTCAGTGTCAGCTGCGTCGACGAGTCGGCGACGACCGAGTCCAGGCCGGTCTGGGCGACCGGGGCGGAGTCGTCCACGAGGCGCGGGCTGCGGCCCGAGCGCGTCACCACGTAATCCGACAGGTTGATCGTGCGCGAGGTGCCCGCGTCCATCTCGATGGGCAGGCCCGCGGTGTTGAGGAAGGGCGCGGTCGTGTCGCGGCCGGGCACGGTCACGACGGCGGAGTTGGTCAGGCCATCACGGTCCGTAATCGTGTAGACGACCAGGCGCATGCTGTCCGTCACCGGGATCAGCACATCGGAGCCCTCCACGGTCACGCCGGATTCGGCCGTCGTGACGGTCAGCTCGTTGATGCTGCCATCGGGATCCTCGTCGTTATCGAGGACCTTCACGCGCACGGCCGAGCCGTCGGTGGGCAGCTCCTCGTAGGACACGAAATCATCACGGGCGATGGGGGCCTTGAGAGGGGCATCGTCCTGGACGTAGACCGTGACGGTGCCTCGTGCGGAGCCGCCGCGGCCGTCGCTCACCGCGTAGGACACGAGGTAGGTGCCGGCCTGCGAGGGCGTGTGCACCTGGATGGTCGAGGAGGACAGGGCCTGCGGCTCGAGCTCGGGCGTGGCCGTCTCGAGGCTACCCTCCTCGAGCGCGAGCGGATCGCCGTCGGGGTCCACGTCGTTCGAGAGGACGTTGACGGTCACCATGCGGTCCGGGCGGGTCAGCACCGTGTCGGGCACGGCGACCGGGTTCTGGTTCAACGTGGGCGCGGCCGAGATCGCGACGCGCACGCGAGCGGAAGCATGTCCGCCCTGGCGGTCCTCGACCGTGTAGGTGAAGGAGTCGGTGCCCGAGGCGTTCTGGTTCGGCATGTAGTCGATCCACGTCGGGCCGACGGTCGCGTTGCCTAGCTGCGGGGACGACCCGAGGCCGCCCAGGGTCACGGAGTCACCGTCGGGGTCGATGCCGTCCAGGGGCACCGCGATGCGGGTGGTCTGCCCCGCGGCCGCCCAGGCCGTGATGTCGCGGGGGCGCGGCTCCTGGTTCTGATCGGAGGCACCCATCACCTCGAAGGTGACGGTGCTCGAGGCGCGGTTGCCCGCGGAGTCGATGACCGAGTAGGTCACGTCCATGAGGCCGGGGGTCTGCCCAGCCTCAAGGCGCACCTGGTTGCCCGTGACGAAGGGGGATCCCAGGGCGGAACCCTGGTCGTATTCGAGGGTCGACTCGACCTGGAGGTTCAGGCCGGCGGGCGAGCGATCGTTCGCCAGAACCGACACGGTGCCCACGTCACCGACGCGCACCTTGACGTGGTCGGGCTTGAGGATGGGCGGCAGGTCCGAGCGGTCCGCCGCTCCGGGGATGACCATCACGTCGGCCGTGGCCTCGCCGACGCCGTTGGACACGGTGTAGCTGAACTGCACCGTCTGCTCAAGGCCTGCGGGCGCGGTGACGCGCAGCAGGTGTCGATCGATGAGGGCGACCTCGATGCCCGGGGCGTTCGAGGCGTCCACGGAGACGATCGACAGCAGGCCGCCGGAGGGGTCGTAGTCGTTGTTCAGGGGCGCGACGAGGACGGAGCCGCCCTGCGGCAGGACCGCCGTATCGTTTTCGGCGACGGGAGGCTCGCTCGAGGGCGCCACGACCTCGACGCGGATGATGCCCAGTGTCGTCGCGATGCCGTCGGAGACGGTGTAGGCGAAGGAGTAGGAGCCCGGCTCGGTCGCCCTAAAGTCGATGGTTCCGTGATCCAGGTCCGGCTGGATCGAGGCGCCGGCGGGCGCACCGGAGACGGCCGCCAGGGTCAGCTGGTCGCCGTTCGGGTCGGTGTCGTTCTTCAAAGGATCGAGCGTGACGGTCTCACCCGGGTGCGCCTGGAAGAGGTCGCCGTTCGCAGACGGAGGCAGGTTTCCGGCCTCCTGGACGTCGACGATCAGCTCGCCGCGGGTCTCCGCGCCCTGGTCGTCGGCGACCGTGAGAACGATCGACTTCGGGCCGGCCGCAGCGCCCTCCTCGGTGATGGTGACGGAGCCGTCCTCGGTGAAGGAGACCTTCAGGCCCTCGGGGGCCTCGGCGTTCTTCAGGTAGATGGGGTCACCGTCGGGGTCGCGCCAATCGCTCAGAGCCTCGTACTGGATCTGGGCGCCCGCGCCGATCTTGACGGTCGGGACGCGCAGCTGCGCAGGTGCTTCGTTCTGATCGAAGGGGTGAATGGTGACGCGTACGTTGGCCTCGGCCGAGGCCTGGCCGTCGGAGGCCACGTAGGTGAACGTGGTCGAACCGGCCTGCGTGGCCGACACTCCGCTGATCTGCAGGGCTCGTCCGCCGCGCGCGACGGTCACGACGCCCCACTCGGGCTGCTTGACCGTCGCGGCAGTCAGCACGTCGCCGTCGAGATCAGAGTCGTTGTCGAGGACGGGCAGGATAGTCGAGCGTCCCGGGCGGATGCCGAACTCGTCGTCCTCAGCCTCGGGCGGGGTGTTTTCCTCGCGCTGCTGGGGGTCCGCGATCTCGTTCGTCAGCTCGGGGCTGTCCTGCTCGTCCTCGTTTTCCTCGAGCTCATTTTCGACCTCGTCCCAGTTGTCCATGAGGACCATGTTCGAGTCGGGCAGCCACACGCTGCCCTCGGCGACGTCATTGAGGACGATGGCCTTGCGGTTCGTGCGGAAGACGATCTCGCGCGCGGTCGTCAGCGTATCGACGACCATCTGCTTGTTCACCGAAGGATCGTCGCAGGCGCGCATGTACGCACCGCTGCCGGTCCACGCGCCATACGCGCAGCCTTCGTGACGCACAGGCGCGGCGGGGGTTCCGCTGACGCCGCCCTCGGTGGAGGGGGTGATCGTCGGGGTGCCGCCCGCCAGCGGGATCGCCACCAGCGAGGTGGGCGTGGCGAGCAGGACGGAATCGGCCTTGGGGCCGGCCTGCTGGAGGACGCCGCCGGTCTCGACGCCGGCAGCGCTCAGATCGATCCGCTTGTTGTCGGGCAGGAAGAGCGTGTTGGACTCGCCGTCGAGGGCGACGACCTGGTCGCCGACGACGGTCATGCTCAGTCGCGCGTCCGCGGGAATGCCCTCAACGGTCGAGGTCTGGGCCTGGTCGACCGCGCCCTGACGCTTGACGGTCGTCAGCGTGCCCGAGGCGGCCAGAGTGTAGACGGAGCCATCCAAACCGGTCACGAAGGCGCTGGCACCCATGTTCGAGGAGATGGCCGCCCCCTCGGAAAAATTCAAGGGGCTGGGGTTCACCGCGGAGGTCGTCCAGAGGGTACCGTCGGAGCTGTTGAGGACACCGAGGACATCGCCGCCCTGCATGACCGTGGAACCCGCGGGCAGGGCCGTCGGAGAGCCGAGGGAAACCTGGGTGACGTTGACGGGCGCAACCGTCGAGGAGGTGAGGTCGGAGACGGTGACGGTCTCCCCCGCCTGGCCGACGTCGAAGTTGGTGGCCTCGGTGCGCAGTGCGCCGTCGAGGATACGGGCCTCGTAGTCGAGGTGGCCAACCATCTGCTTGGACTTGTTGGTCACCCAGATGCCACCGTCATTGACGTTGACCTGGGTCACCTCGGCGCCCTTGTAGATGACACCCGCGACGCAGAGCGCAACAACGAGCAGCACGAGGATGAACGCCGGCAAACGGCGCCTCGCACTGATCCGATTGTGTCGCGTTTTCGCGGACATATGGCCTCTCTCGGTCGGTGAGCAATACCCCAGAAATAGTGTGGCACGACTACACCGCATACTAATAGTTAACGAGAATCTATCAGATGTGCGGTTACTTGACAACTAGAGGGCGGCCCGTCGCAGTACGACGGGCCGCCCTCTCGAAGCGACTGGTTTGTCAGCCATAGATAATTGGCGAGTAAATCACTCTCCGTTGAAGGTGAACTTGCGTTCCTTACCCTCTCCGGTGACGCCAACGGTAACAACCTGACCGGGTTGCAGTTCTCCGAACAGGATGCGCTCGGACAGCGCATCCTCAATCTCGCGCTGGATCGCACGACGCAGCGGGCGCGCACCCAGGACCGGGTCGAAGCCCACGTCCGCGAGCAGCTCGCGCGCCTCGTCCGTCAGCTGCAGGCGCATGTCCTGAGCCTCCATACGCTTGGCCAGCTTGGCGATCATCAGGTCGACGATGCGCGCAATCTCGGGCTTGGTCAGCGGCGGGAACACGATCGTGTCGTCGACACGGTTGAGGAACTCGGGACGGAAGTGCTGTTTGAGCTCCTCCGCGACCTTCGCCTTCATGCGGCCGTAGTCGTGCGTCGAGTTGTCCGCGGTCTGGAAGCCCGTGAGGACACCCTTGTTGATGTCGCGGGTACCCAGGTTCGTCGTCATGATGATGACGGTGTTCTTGAAGTCCACCTTGCGGCCCTGCGAGTCCGTCAGGCGACCCTCTTCGAGGATCTGGAGCAGCGAGTTGAAGATGTCCGGGTGAGCCTTCTCGACCTCGTCGAAGAGGACGACCGAGAACGGCTTGCGGCGGACCTTCTCCGTGAGCTGACCGCCCTCGTCGTAGCCAACATAGCCGGGAGGAGCACCGAAGAGGCGCGAGGCCGTGTGCTTCTCCGAGAACTCGGACATATCCAGCTGGATGAGGGCATCCTCATCGCCGAAGAGGAACTCGGCGAGGGCCTTGGCCAGCTCAGTCTTACCCACGCCGGTCGGGCCGGCGAAGATGAAGGAGCCACCGGGACGGTTCGGATCCTTCAGACCCGAGCGCGTACGACGGATCGACTGGGCGAGAGCCTTGACGGCCTCGTCCTGGCCGATGACGCGCTTGTGCAGCTCGTCTTCCATCTTGAGCAGCTTCGCAGTCTCGGTCTGGGTGAGGCGCACGACCGGGATACCGGTCGACATGGCCAGGACCTCGGCGATCTCCTGATCCCCGACCTCGGCGATCTCGTCGGACTCGCCACCCTTCCAGGCCTCTTCCTTCGCCTTGCGTTCCTCGGACAGCTTCGACTCCTCGTCACGCAGCGACGCGGCCTTCTCGAAGTCCTGATCGTCGATGGCCGCCTCCTTGTTGCGGCGCACCTCGGCGATCTTCTCGTCCAGCTCGCGCAGCTCCGGCGGCGCGGTCATGCGGCGGATGCGCAGGCGCGCACCGGCCTCGTCGACCAGGTCGATGGCCTTATCGGGGAGGAAACGATCCGAAATGTAGCGGTCCGCCAGCTCGGCGGCGGCCTGGATTGCGGCGTCCGTGATGATGACGCGGTGGTGCGCCTCGTAGCGGTCGCGCAGGCCCTTGAGGATCTCCACCGTCTCGTCGACGCTGGGCTCCTCGACCTTCACCGGCTGGAAGCGGCGCTCGAGGGCCGCGTCCTTCTCGATGTACTTGCGGTACTCGTCGTTCGTGGTCGCGCCGATCGTCTGGAGCTCGCCTCGCGCCAGCATGGGCTTGAGCATCTGGGCGGCGTCAATCGAGCCCTCGGCGGCACCCGCACCCACGAGGGTGTGGATCTCGTCGATGAACAGGATGATGTCGCCGCGCGTGCGGATCTCCTTGAGGACCTTCTTCAGGCGCTCCTCGAAGTCGCCGCGGTAGCGCGAGCCGGCGACCAGCGACCCCATGTCGAGGCTGTAGATCTGCTTGTCCTTGATCGTCTCGGGCACGTCGCCGTGCACGATCGCCTGGGCGAGGCCCTCGACGACCGCGGTCTTACCGACGCCGGGCTCACCGATCAGGACCGGGTTGTTCTTCGTGCGGCGCGAGAGGACCTGCATGACGCGCTCCATCTCGACGCGGCGGCCGATGACGGGGTCCAGCTTGTTCTCGCGCGCGGCCTGCGTCAGGTTGCGGCCAAACTGCTCGAGGATCGCAGAGTTGGAGCGCTCGGGACCACCCGAGCCACCCACGCCCGCGCCGACCGACTCGCGGCCCTCGTCGTCGCCGCGCTGGTAGCCGCTGAGCATCTGGATGACGGTCTGACGCACCTGCGCCAGGTCCGCGCCCTGCTTGGTCAGGACCTGGGCGGCCACGCCCTCGCCCTCCTTGAGGAGGCCGAGCAGCAGGTGCTCCGTGCCGATGTAGTTGTGGCCCAGCTGCAGGGCCTCGCGCAGGCTCAGCTCGAAGACGCGCTTGGCGCGCGGGGTGAAGGGAATGTGGCCCTCGACCGGCTTCTCACCCTCGCCGATGATCTCGATGACGGAGGCGCGCACGGCCTCGCCCTTGATCTCCATGGTCTCCAGGGCCTTGGCGGCGACGCCTTCACCCTCGGAGATCAGGCCGAGCAGCAGGTGCTCCGTGCCGATGTAGTTGTGCTTGAGACCGCGAGCCTCGTCCTGCGCGAGCACGACGACCCGGCGAGCGCGGTCGGTAAAGCGTTCGAACATGCCTCTCCTCGTTTCACAGGACAGGCACTTCGCCGAGCTCGGCGTACACCCGTCCCAGTTGACTGGTTACAGCCTACGGAAAGCTCCCGCGCCGTGCGCGCGCTTTCGCCCTGGGCGCAGGGACGAGGCCGGATTACGGGGCCTCGTCGATGCAGGACCGGAGCGAGGCACGAACTATCGGCATGTATCTCTGGGACCCTCACCCAAAAGTCGCACATAATTCCCCTCGGTCACTTTTTGAGACAGCCCATAAACGTTGCAATTCCAACGGCAATATTCCAACACCTGAAAGGTTGATAGGGAAATTACGTGCGAGATTGGAGGGGAACTACGCCTCGACGAGGACGGTGAACGGGCCGTCGTTGACCAGCGAGACCTCCATCATTGCCCCGAACTGGCCGGTTTCGACGTGCAGGCCACGGCCTCGTAGGTCGGCGACGACCGCGTCGACGAGGGGCTCAGCCTCCTCGCCGGGGGCGGCGTGCGCCCACGAGGGGCGCCGGCCCTTGCGGGTGTCCCCGTACAGGGTGAACTGCGAGATCACGAGGATCGGTGCGCCCGCGTCGAGCGCGGAACGCTCGTCGTCGAGGATGCGCAGCTCGGCGATCTTGCGGGCGACCGTGGCCACCTGCTCGGGGCCGTCGCCGCGCTGAACACCAAGGAGGACGACGAGGCCTTGGCGCTTCTCGCCCGCCTCGGGCGGATCGAGGGCGAGGCGGCCGACGACGGAGCCGTCGACGCGAACCTCACCCGAGGTGGCGCGCTGGATGACGGCGCGCATCAGCGCGACCCCAGGGCAGAGCCAAGGCCGCCGAAGCCCGTGGAACCGCCGCGCTGGCCGGCCTCGCGCGAGAGGTCGGCGCCCGGGCGGGTCTCCGGGGACACGGAGGACTTGCCGTGGACGGGCACGATCTCCTCCTGGGCGGCGGCAACGCCGTCGATATCGAAGACAGTCGTCACGGGCACGGCGCGGGCGATCAGCGCGAGGGCGATCGGCCCCTCGTCCGCGTGGCGGGCCGAGGAGGTGATGACGCCGACCTGGCGTCCGCCCACCTCGATGGGCGTGCCGGGCGCGGGCAGGTCGCCGCGCGAGCCATCCAGCTGCAGGTAGGTGAGGCGGCGCGGGGGGCGTCCGAGGTTCAGGACGCGGGCGATGGTTTCCTGCCCGCGGTAGCAGCCCTTCGTCGTGTGAACGGCGCTGCGCAGCCAGTCCACCTCGGGCGGAATCGCGCGGGCGTCGGTCTCGCGGCCCAGGCGCGGCTTCCAAGCGGCGATGCGCGTGGCCTCCCACGCCAGGTATCCGGCTCGGCGGCGCGAGCCGGCCTCGGGCGACGCGGACAGCCACGCGGCCTCGAACTCGTCCGCGGCATCGCGTGAAACAGCGTGAAACATCATCGGGGTGCGCTCACCGGGATGACGCTCGCCCTGGAAGTAGGCGGCCCCGCCTTCCACGATGCCGGGCCACGGGTCCTCCCAGGTCCACAGGTGTCCGGGCAGGTCGGCCACGGACTCGGGCGTATTCGCGCCCGCGCGGACCGAGGAGAACACGACGACGTCACTCTGCTCAACGCTCACCCGCAGCGCAAAACGCATCGACTCGAGGAACGCCACAAACTCCGACACATCCGAGCGTTCCACGATCAGGTGCAGCGTGCCCCCGTCGTCACTCGCGCCGGCCCAGTGCTCGACGCGGCCCTCGGGCGAGAGGATCAGCAGCTCGCGGCTCGCGCCGGGAACGAGGTCGGTGACGATCTGGGAGGCCAGCGACGTCAGCCAGGTGAGTCGATCGGCCCCCGACACAGAGATGACGGCCAGGTCCGGTCGGCGCACCAGCGCGCGGCCGCCCTCGAGGGCCCACTGTTCCCCCGACGGGTCCCCGAAGTGCGGGGTCGCGCCGAAGGAGGCCACGGCCTCGTCGACGAACTCGGAATCGAGCGCAGACTCAGACAAGGAAGCCATCCTGGGTGTCGTCGATGCCTTCGATGACCTCGCCGGACTCGGTGGAGGCCTGCGCGGTACGCATGAGGCGGCCTGAGATCTCGACGTCGGCCTCGTCCTCGCCGTCGAGCGTGCGCTCCTGCGTCCACATGAGCTCACCCGCGACCAGACCGAACATGCGGCCCAGGTGCGTCACGCGGGTGGCACCCACGCCGAGAGCGATCGCGTCGGAGACCATCTGCACGCGCGGGCCGACGCTCACGCCGTCCCACACGGCGCTGTGGCCCTCGGTGGACGCGGAGGTCGCCGTGAATTCGCGGGAGTTGTACTGGCCGGGAGGTGGCAGCGGCGCGTCGGAGGGGGCGACGGAGACGTACACGGTCTCTTCGCTGATCAGGTCGCCCTTATGAATAGCGGACAGGCCCTTGGCCGCGTCCCACGTGGGGTCGATCGGCTCGGAGGCGACGCCCGCGTACACGCGGGTCACCAGGCGCATCTGGTCGCCGACGACGTCGCCGCGGATCTCCTCGATGACGGGGGAGTCCTCGGCGGGTTCTTCCTGGCCGGGGGCGGCGGGGGCGGCGTACATGCCCCACCCCTCCCAGGTTCCAAGCATCCACGCGACGGGAGCGACGAGTGCGGGCAGGTCAGCAGGTATCACCATCATGCCTCCAGCCTAACGCCTCGGGTGGACGCTCACCGCGCGAGCAGGGGCGCGCGCAGCTGGCAGCGAACGGGACGAGGCTGGGGCCCGGCCATCCGGTCGCTCAGCCGTCGTGGGGCCTCAGATTCCGCCGATGCGGATCATCGCGTAGACGGGCAGGGCGGCGACGAGGAACTTCGCGGCGCCGCGGCCCAGGATGTTGGCGAGCTCAGCGGAGGACGCGCGCTCGCCCAGCAGCGCGTCGACGACGGAGACGGCGAAGCCGACGCCGAAGCCGGTGACGCCACCCAGAGTCAGGAAGGCGGCGAATTCGCCGAAACGCTTGGCGATGAAGGGGAAGACCACGGGCAGCAGGTCCGAGGTCTGCCCGAGGAACCAGGCGATCGAGGCGACCACGAGGCCCGCGACGAGGCCGGCAATCATCGCGAATGCAACGCCCGCCTTCGCGCTGCGCCCGAAGCGCGCCGAGGCCGCGCCGATGACGGCGATCAGGGCAGCCATGGGGACGATGCCCGACCAGCGCTCGTGGACGGTCAGGGAGACCCACATGGAGCCGGAGGTGACGATGAGGAGGCCGGTCACCGACGAGGCGAGGGCCGCGCTCAGGGCCGTGGATCCCCAGTGCTCGCTCGTGCGCCCCACGGAGTGATCGCGCGGCGCGGGCGCGTCCAGGATCGTCGCCGCGACCAGCGCGACCAGCGTGATGCCCGTCAGCGGCACGGCGATGTCGAGGTTCTTCCAGTAGGCAACGCCCATGGGGGTCAGCGCGCCACCCAGGGCGAGGACCGCCTGCGCGAGCCACGGCATGTGCAGGCGCGCCAGCGTCGGCCAACCGAGAGCCAGCAGGAAGGACGCGACGGCGACGACAGGACCGACGCTCCAACGAGACCCCGGCAACCACCAGGCGACAATCGTCGCCGCGGCCAGCACGGTGACGGTGAGAATACCGATGATCGTGGGCACGTGCCGGTTGGCCAAGGTGTCGCGGCGACGTCCGCGGCCTGAGCCGGTGCGGCGCCGCGTGGGCGGGGTCGATGTCATCACGCTTCCATGGTCCCACATGTGCGCCCCTCACGAGGCAGGGGCAGCTCTCGCGGGTCGGCTCTCCCGGGCGCGGGGCCGGGTGTCAGTCCCGCTTCACGCTGCCACGGCCTCGGCGATGAGGGGCGGGCTGTGGCGCACGCCCCGTGTGGGTTGATGCACGCCGCCACGGGATGCGCGCGGGCGTTGACTGGTCGTACAGTTGTGGGGCACGCCGGACCGGTATGCCCCGGGCTCCAAACTCTGCCGCTACGAGCGGCCTTCGCGCCGACAGGCGCATTCGGTTCGGCGTGCTTTGTCGTACATACGCGCTGACGGTGGTGCGTGAAACGAGTGGGGGCCGGCGCTGCGTTGCAGCACCGGCCCCCACTATCGTCTCAGCGAAGCGTCACATGAGCGGGTAGCGCACGATCGTGGCCTCGCGGCCCGGGCCCACGCCGATGGACTGGATGCGGCAGCGCGACAGCTCTTCCAGGCGCTTGATGTAGTCCTGGGCGGCCTGGGGCAGCTCGTCGAAGGAGCGGCACTGCGAAATGTCCTCGCTCCAGCCGGGCAGCTCCTCGTACACGGGCACGGCGGCCTCGAAGCCGGCCTGATCGAGGGGCATTTCCTCCGTGCGCACGCCGTCGACCTCGTAGGCCACGCACACGGGGATCGTCTCGTAGCCAGAGAGCACGTCGAGCTTGGTCAGGCAAATGTCGGTCAGGCCGTTGATACGCGTCGAGTAGCGCATGATGACGGCGTCGAACCAGCCGGTGCGGCGCGGGCGACCCGTGGTCACGCCGAACTCGCCGCCCTTGGTGCGCAGCGCCTCGCCGACCTCGTCGTCCAGCTCCGTGGGGAACGGTCCCTCGCCGACACGCGTCGTGTACGCCTTGGCGACGCCGACAACGCGGTCGATGCGGGTGGGACCAACGCCGGAGCCGGTGAGCGCGCCGCCCGCGGTCGGGTTGGAGGAGGTCACGAAGGGGTAAGTGCCGTGGTCGATGTCGAGCATCGTGGCCTGGCCGCCCTCGAAGAGGACGGTGTCGCCGCGGTCCAGCGCGTCGTTGACGACGAGGGACACGTCGCACAGCATCGGCTTGATGCGGTCCGCGAAGGACAGCAGGTGGTCCGACACCTCGTTGGGATCGAGCGTGGGGATGTCCACGGCCTCGAAAATGGTGTTCTTGGGGGCCAGGGCGGCCTCGACCTTGGCGCGCAGCTCCTCGGGGTGGAAGAGGTCCTGGATGCGCAGGCCGATGCGGTTCATCTTGTCGGCGTAGGTGGGGCCGATGCCTCGGCCGGTCGTGCCGATGAGGTTGTTGCCGCGCGCACGCTCGTTCGCCTGGTCCATGAGGCGGTTGTACGGCGGGATGATGTGCGCATTGGAGGAGATACGCAGGCGCGAGCAGTCGACGCCGCGCTCGGTGATTTCCGCAAGCTCCTCGAAGAGCACGTCCAGGTCGACAACGACGCCGTTGCCGATGATGGGGGTGACGCCTTCGGAGAGGATTCCGGCGGGCAGGAGGTGCAGCGCGTACTTTTCGCCGTCAATAACGACGGTATGGCCGGCGTTGTTTCCTCCGTTGAACTTCACGACGAGGTCGGTGTGCTGGCCGAGCTGGTCAGTGGCCTTGCCTTTGCCTTCGTCGCCCCACTGGGCGCCGAGCACGATGACGGCGGGCATGAGAATCTCCGTTTAGTTGGGTCTGTTACGCGGGCGCGCGCAACAGACCCATCCTACCGGAGGAACGACGAGGCCGGGGCACCGGCTGGTCGCGTCAGTTTCCGGCGGCAACCAGGGCGACGCCGACGCCCCACAGCGTGGCGCTTGTGAGGGCGGCGATCAGCTCAATGGCGATCGTCCAGCCGAAGGCCTTGAGGGCCTGGAGGGTGGCCGTCCAGGCGCTTGCAGTGTCGCGGCTGCGCAGGTACTCAACACCGAAGATAGCGACAACCATGCCGAGAACGAGGCCGAGGGGCAGGCCGATGAACCATCCGACGACGCCGCCGACGGCGCCCCACACGAGCGTGGATTGGGGGATTCCCGCCTTGTTCATGCCGCGGGCGGGAATCACGTATTTGAGGACCGTTCCGAGGATCAGGACGAGCGCCACGATGGCGAAAATGATCCACGCGGCGCGGGTGCCGCTCATCCACGCCCACACGAGGATCGCGCCTCCGACGACGGGCGCGGAGGGCCAGATCTGCACGACCGCACCGATCACTCCGATGAGGATGACGATGCCAACGATGACGGTTCCAAGGACGCTCATGGCCTCATCGTATCGTCTCCGGGTTGCGTGCGATGACGCTCACGCTGATAGCCTGGCCTCGTTACCCCGATCCCCAGGAGTGCTGATGGATATCACTCCCCCTCGCCTGCCGCTGGATTCCCTCCTGAAGAGGCGCCCCATGACGGTGTTCACCGTGTCGTGTCCGCCGGCGGAGGCCGTCGCGCGCTGCGCACAGTTCTGGCGGCTCATCGGCATCAAACGCGAGTCAACCACGATGTGTAAGCGTTTCGCGGACATCGGCTGGTCCGGCACCGAGGTCACGGTCATGCCCGGGCAGGTCACGACCTCGCGCAGACGCTTCGACGACACGTTCCTGGAACTTGGCGAGATCGCCCCGGGCCTCTTCTTGGGAGGCCTCGCCGTCTACCTGACGTCGAAGGCCGTGCGCGCGCAACTGCGTCACCTCAACAAGACGACGATCATCATCGCCGCCCGCCCCATGCCGGGCGCCGAACAGGACCGCACCGAGCTGTGGTGTTTCCCCTGGGACACGACGATTCAGCGTGCCCGCCCCGGCAAAGATCCCTTCGCCCGCGTCTTCGAGTACCTGCACACGGCCCTGCACCAGCAGGGGATCCTCCTGGCTCCCCCACGCCTCGTCGACGGTGAGGAACTGCCCGAGGACCACCCCCTCTCCCCCGCCAACATCACCCAGATGCGGGGCAGCTTCCTCGATCCCATCACCAAGTTCCTCCCGTCGAAGGAGCGATCATGACCCCCGGTTTCTCACTGCGACGGTTGGTCTTCCGTCGCAGGTACTTCTACGCCAGGGTCAAGCTCGACCCACAGCAGGAGAAGTCATCATGCACAGCGAAGCAATGAGGAAGCGACAGCACCACCACGACAGTGGGGAATCGCGATGAACTCTTTCATCTCAAGCATGCAGCTGGATTTCAACGAATCTTTCAGCGCCATCACCGTTTTTCAGCTGTCAGCATCCCCGTTCGATGCCGTCTCCCGCTGCGTCGGCCTGTGGAATACGAAGGGGGCCCGCCGCACCAGTACCAGCATGCAAGAGCAATTCAAGCAGCGGGGATGGACCGGAACGGAACTGATCATCGGACACAGCGGTCGCGCATTCCTGACTAATGTTCTCTTCGAGACACGCTCATACCGTCGCCTCTTGTCACATGCCCCCTCTCTCGTGCCCAACCGAATCAAGCGAGCTGCCATCACCAAGGTGTACGTGGATATCATTGCGCGCACAGTCGAGAGCGAATCGAGTCCGGTGACCGAACTATGGTGCCTCACTGATTGGGCAACACGGATGAATCTCAGCGGCCTCGAAAACAGTTACGCTGAATCGTCGATGCACTCACTCGAAGAGTCCTTCAACGCACAGGGCATCATGACTGCACCCGCCCGTCACCTCAATCGCTGGGATATCCCCTCAGACGTCCCCCTCTCACTCCCTGAGCTCACGGCAATGCGCAAGGCTGCGAAGAAGAGCCGGGGGTAGCCTCCCTCCTCCGGCCGACCAGCACGGGGATTCCCATGCCTCGTCGATCCCCGGGGAGTCCCACACAATAGTATCCTGACGCCACAGCGCATCTCGTTTGCGTCGCTACCGTGCTGATGCGCTGACACAGGTCGTGCACGAGGAGGCAGCTCATGACCCCCGGTTTCTCACTGCGACGGTTGGTCTTCCGTCGCAGGTACCTGCACGCGCTCGTCGCAACCGCTCCGCACGAGGCGGTCACTCACTGCATCAACTACTGGGCCTCGAGGTGGAGAAGCACCCCGGTGGAGACGCCGGGGATGCGCGAGCAGCTCGCCCAGCAGGGGTGGGTGGGCACCGAGATCGCGGACGGCCTCGATACGATCGGCGGACTATTTTCCACCGTGACTGACCCAATTGCGCGCAGCGACCTGTTCCCCCAGTCTGCCTCGCAACCTGCCTCCCAGCCTGCCGCAACCGCTCGCTATCAGACGTCGCGGATCCTCATCGCAGCGCGGCCCTGGTCGGCCGAAGGGCGTCCCGCGAGCGAAGTGTGGTGCTTCGACACCCGGGTCAGCCAGCGCAACACCCCCACCACCAAGGAAGACGTCGGCCACTACCTCCAGGACCTCGCCGTTACGCTGCAGCTCGACGAGCTACTGCTCGCGCAGCCAGAGCTCCTCTTCGAGGGCGATCTACCAACAGACCACCTCTTCGCGGGACGGAACGTGATCGCAATGCGCCAAGCCGCCAAAAAAGAGTCTCGCCGCGAGCGCTAACGCGCACCCACGGCGAGACAACAGGGTGGTTCGGAAGGCTCAGCCCTGCGCGCGCAGGGAGGCCACCTCGTACAGAGCGATGCCCGTGGCGACCGCCGCGTTGAGGGACTCGACGGTCGACGCGATCGGGATCGACACGATCTGATCGCAGGTCTCACGCACGAGGCGGGACAGGCCCGCGCCCTCGGCACCGGTCACGACCACGAGGGGGCCATCCGCCAGCGACAGACCGCGCAGGGGCGCGTCGCCTCCGCCGTCCAGGCCGACGACGAAGTAGCCAGCCTGCTTAGCCTCCTCGAGAGCGCGCACGAGGTTCGTCGCGCGAGCCACGGGCACGCGGGCGGCCGCACCGGCCGACACCTTCCACGCGGTCGTGTTAACGCCCGCGCTGCGACGCTCGGGGATGATGACGCCGTCCGCGCCGAACGCGCCCGCACTACGCAGGACCGCGCCCAGGTTGTGGGGGTCCGTCACCTGGTCGAGGGCGACGATGAGCGGGTGGCCCAGCTGCTGCAGAGAACCCGCGATCAAATCCGAGGCGTCGGCGTACTCGTAGCCGCGCACCTCAATGGCGACGCCCTGGTGGACGGCGCCGTCGGTCGCGACATCCAGGTCGCGACGGGTGACCTCGTAAACGGGGGCGCCCATGGCTGAGGCGAGGCGCACGACCTCCTCCACGCGGTCGTCCTTCACGTTGTCGAGGACGAAGACGCGCTCGATCGGGACCGAGGCGCGGGCGGCCTCGGCAACAGGGTTACGGCCGGCGATCAGCTCGTGACCGGGCTTGACGCGGATCGACGACTTGGCGCGGGCGCGCGCGATCGCGGCCTCCTGAGCCTCGCGAGCCTCGCGCTTCACCTTGCGCTTGTGGGCGGGATGGTAGGTGCGGTCCTCGGCCTTGGGGGTTGGGCCCTTGCCTTCGAGGCGGCGGCGCGAGTGGCCGCCGGTGCCGACCTGCGCGCCCTTCTTGGTGCCCTTCTTACGGATGGCGCCGGGGCGCCCGCTGTGTGAGGCCATGGTGTCTCCTCGTTTTCTCGTGAACTGACACAAGCGTACGGGTTTTAGACTGCATCGGGGCCGCAGGGGCGCGCGCGGGGGCCAAAATCACGATTGGGCAGGGTGAGCCTCAGTCCTGCGACAGCATGGCCGCGATCTTCTCAACCGTCGAACCGGAGCGGATCGTCACCTGACGGTAGAAGTCCTCGCGCAGCAGGCGCTTGTGATAGGCGGTTTTCATGAAGCTCTTCTCGTCAAACTTGCCCCAGAAGACGGCGTGCTCGCCGAAGTAGACGGCCTCGTCCCCCAGTTCCATCGCCTCGATGCGCTCGCGCACGTGGGAACGGTCCAGGCCTCGCGTGTAGAAGAGCGCGTCGCGGCGGGCGACCTCGCCATGCCACCAGTCGGGGAGACTGTGCAGCTCCGCGAGGTAGTCCTGCGCCGTCAGGAGGGCCAGTCGGATCGAGAAGTCGTATCGGCGAGCCAGGAGGTCCTCAACCGCCTGGGCCACGTCCTCGCACGGGGTGTCGGGCCCGGCCTCGAAGAGGACGTTGCCGCTGTTGATGTAGGTGCGCACGTTTGTGAAGCCTTCGGCGGCGATCTGTTCGCGCAGCTCGCTCATGACGACCTTGTTGTTGCCGCCGACGTTGATGCCGCGCAGCAGCGCCACGTACTCCATGCGTTCTTCCCCTCCTGAGTGACGCCTCGCGGCGTCGATTAGTTATCAGGGTACGGCCTCGACTCGCATCGGGCTGATCGCGCACGTTAACCCACTAACCCGCACGTTGGCTCTCCAAGCCAAGAACTCACAACCACCAAACGGAGGAATTGCACGACATGAGGCTCCGACACTCCGACGACACGCTGCTGGAAGGCTTCGTGTCGTGCAAAAGCCCCATTGCCGCCCCAATCGGCAGCCACCGCATCACCTACTGGGCATGGACTTACCGCTGACGGCAGCGATGCGTTACAAACGTCGTCAAACTGGAGCATTTTGAAGCCCTCTGTGAGGACCCGTGTTACAAACGTCGTCAATCTGAGGCCAAAAACCACTATTTTTCGCAAAAATGCCGTCGGATTGACGACGTTTGTAACAACACGCGCCGAACCAGACAACAGCGACCGGGCACCACTGGTGCGGAGGGCGCCGGAGGGACCGGAAGGCTAGGCTGCGGTGCCCGTGGGCGGCGGCGGGGCCTGGCCGGGCTTCGAGACGAAACGCAGAGCCACACATCAGCGCCCCAGCCCCACTGGTGTGGAGGGCGCCGGAGGGTCCGGAGGGCACGGGCGGGCTTCGAGGCGCGGCGCCGAACGAAGTGAGGACGCCTAGCCTCGCGGGCGGCCGGGGCCTCCGGCGCCCGGAACACCAGCGGGGCCACAAGCATCGTCGCGGGCCTCGCACCCACTATCCTGGAGCCTATACGCGAGGCCGCCC
>NZ_JAHXSA010000004.1 GCF_019429565.1 Schaalia sp. ORNL0103
TCGTCTCGATGCCCGGCCAGGCCCCGCCACCGCCCACGGGCACCGCAGCCAGGCCCTCCGGTCCCTCCGGGGCCTTCCAACCCCTCCAATCGACCGGTGCTGGGCAGGGAATCGCCCAAAACGCAGACCACTTCGGTGAAAATGCGTGAATTTGGGGTGTTTTGGGCGAGGTGGTCTGCGTTTTGGGCGCATGGCGGTTATGAGTAGGGCGAGGGGCAGTGTGGGACAATGCGGAGTCCTTCAAATGGACGCGGCATCCCAAGTATGCAGGGGCGGGTTGGATCCCATCATGGTGGTGTGCGCTATTCTCGCCGTGCGCCGTGCGCCGTGTTCCGATTGTTATCACCAGAGCCTGTTTGAGAATCAACCTTGCGCGACTGAGCTATTCACGGCCATACAACGCCCGAATCTGCGCGATGACTTCCGCGGGGCGGGCGAGTGCTTCCCATCGGAAGCGGCGGATCTGCCATCCCTGAGCCTCGAGTAAGCGCTGGCGGCGCTCCTCGGCCTCGATGGAGCGGTGGACCGAGTCAACATCGGAACCGTACTTGCCGCGGCCATCGAACTCGATCCCGATCCTCTGTGCCGGAATGGCGATGTCGATGAAGTACCACTTATTCGCTGCTGAGACCGGGTACTGAGTTTCCAACCCCTGCAGGCCACCCTTTGTCAGTAGGTAGAGCAGTCGCGATTCCCCCGCACTTTCGCATCCTGCATCTGCGTGTCTTACGACCCAACGTGCTGAGATTGCGTGCTTTCTGCCTTGTGAGGATACGCCGAGCAAACGCAGCAGCCGCTCGCGGCTGTGTTCTTCACGCTGACGGGAATCATTGCGGTAGAAACGGCGGTATCGAGCCAGTTCATGCAAGCCTGCGCACGCGACGACGAACGCCTCCTCTTCATCAAGGAACAATGCGCAATCAACGACCGTATCTTCGAGGGTAGTGCTGAGCAAGTCTCCGTTGTGACGAATCATCGCGGGTGACCGCCCATTGCGAGGCCGGTGGGGGCGCACAGCCATGGCCGGAAAATGTAGTGAACCCGCGTGGATTTTGGGAAGGTTAATCGGACTTGGGTGTTGGTTCGATATCGTCGTGACGTGGAGCGGATGCGCTTCCAGAAGCGGCAGGCCGAACAGCCATGCCGCCGTCGGTCCTGAGGAGATGAGGTGAGGGTGCTTGTTCTGGATGGCGGCGAGCCGTGCGATAGCAACCACCGTGCCGGGGTCAGGGTGTGCAGTAATGGCCACAGTATCGAGGTAATAACCCGGCGCAATCCTTGTCAGCTCGCCAAGCTGTGCATGTCGAGCGAGTCGTCGGCGCTTGGTGCTCGTCGCACCCCTGGTGGTGTGTGCGTGCCCCGCAACGGCGCGGATTGCAGATGCGTCCATCGTGGTCTCCTTTGACTTGCTCCGATTGTAGGGGAATCGCCCAAAACGCAGACCACTTCGGTGAAAATGCGTGAATTTGGGGTGTTTTGGGCGAGGTGGTCTGCGTTTTGGGCGCGTGAGTGGTGTGGTTGGGCGAGACCGGGCTTCTGTGGGTATGGCCGGGGGCATCACAGCCAGGCCAACGCGTCTATTGCGTGCCGACCAATTTCGCATGCAATTCCCCCCGTGGCTCTTTCAGGATTTGAATTGGCGTCGTTGGAATTGCAGCGATTCCGGAGGTTATTGAAAGTTCATGCAACCGAATTGCATGCGGAATTTCGGGTATGTGTCTCTGCTATCACTCCTGGGTGCTGCAGCCAGGCCCCGCAGCAGGTACCGCAGCAGGTACCGCAGCCCGCGGGCGGCGTGGCCAGGACCAACAACCCCGCAGGCACATAACACGGGAATTTCAACGGTCACAGCACCGGGGTAGGGCGGCCGAGCACCCCCGAGGGTACCCCGGGTGGTCTCGGGGATGAATCAGGGGAAACCACCGTAGCGGTGACGCCCGCCGCAGGTGCACGATGGATGCATGAACACGAACACGACAATCGCGCAGGCCCCCGTGGCCGACCAAGGGGCCCCGGCTTCGTCCATCGTCCGACTCCAGGGCGTCTCCAAGATCTACGGAAGCGGCGACGCTCAGGTGCGCGCCCTCGACGACGTGAGTGTCGGCTTCGGTGCCGGCGAATTCACCGCCATCATGGGCCCCTCCGGCTCCGGCAAATCCACGATGATGCACATCCTCGCCGGCCTCGACGCCCCCACCTCCGGGCACGTCTTCGTCGAAGACACCGACATCACCGCCCTCAAAGACACCGCGCTGACCAAGCTGCGCCGCGACCGCATCGGCTTCGTCTTCCAGTCATTCAACCTGGTGCCCACCCTGGACGCCCGCGCCAATATCCTCCTGCCCATGCGCCTGGCCGGGGCCACCCCCGAGAAGGGATGGTTCGACCTCATCGTCAACTCCCTGGGCATCGCGGACCGCCTGAGCCACCGCCCCTCCGAGATGTCCGGTGGCCAGCAGCAGCGCGTCGCCGTCGCCCGCGCCCTCATGAGCCGCCCCGCCGTCATCGTCGCGGATGAGCCCACCGGCAACCTCGACTCGCACTCGACCACCGAGGTCATGGACCTGCTGCGCCGCGCCGTCGACGAACTTGGCCAGAGCGTCATCATGGTCACCCACGACACCTCCACCGCCGCCTACGCGGACCGCGTCCTCGTGTGCCGAGACGGCCGCATCGTCTCCGACCTGCGCGACGTCACCGCCGACTCCCTCACCGCGGCGCTGCACTGAACGCGCGCGCCCACTCCCCAAGGCTCATCTCATGTCTGCAACAAACTCCCTCCTGCGCGCCAACCTGCGCTCCCACGGCCGCCGCTACATCTCCACCGGCCTCGCCGTCGCCATCTCCACGGCCTTTATCGTCATCACCCTCATCGTCATGACGGCGATGACCTCGGGCCTGACCTCCAGCGTCTACCAGCAGTACCGCGGCGGCACGATCGTCGTCTCTCAAAACGCTGACGCGACCGACGAGTCGACTCAGCGCGCCGAAGAAATCCTGGCAGCAACCAGCGGCGTCACCGCCATCAAGCACATGGCCCAGTGGCCCGCCGACGCCCAAACCGACGCGACGCGCGCTGGCCTCTACGTGTCGCCGCTGGCCCCCAAGCCCTTCGCCGACCTTGACCTGAGCGCCGGAACCGCCCCGACCGCCGACGACCAGATCGCCATCCCCGAGCACACGGCCTTGACCCTCTCGCTGAAGGTCGGCGACACCGTCCGCGTGCGCGCCGGATTCACCGAGGGCGACTACCGCACCCTCACCATCGTCGGCACCACGCGCTCGAACACCATCAGCATGGGCGTGCCCGCTAGCTACGTGACCGACGGCGGATTCTCTGCGATCTTCGGAACGACCGCCTCCGGGCAGTTCATCGTCGCGACTTCCGGATCGGATACGGACAGCAACGCAAACCCTCCCAGCGCCACCCAGGACGAATGGGTGGCGACAGCAAACTCCGCGCTCAGCGGCATCTCGGGCGTGACCATGACCAGCGTGCACAAGGCAATCCAGGACGACCTCAACCAGGCGCGCCTGGGAGCATCCGTGACGATGGGCATCATGCTGATCTTCCCGGCGATCGCGGCGCTCGTGGCCTCTATCGTCGTCTCCTCGACCTTCCGAGTGGTGCTCACGCAGCGCACCCGCGAACTGGCGCTGCTGCGCACGCTGGGAGCAACCAGGCGACAGGTCCGCTCGCTCGTGACCCGCGAGGCCCTCGCGATCGGAGCGATCTCGTCCGCGATTGGCGTCGCACTCGGCTGGCTGATTGGCGCGCTCGCGGAGGCGGGCACCGGCCTGGCCTCTAGCGTCGTCGCAGCGCTGGCGGGGGCCTCCGTCTGGCAGCTCGTCCTCACGTGGTTGGGCGCCACCCTGTTCACGACCCTGGTTGGCGTCTTCCCGGCCCGTGTGGCCTCCCGCGTCGCACCTGTCGCCGCCCTCGCCCCCGTGAACGAGGCCGGGGCCGCCGCCCGCAAGAAGCACACCGTCCGCTTCATCATCGGCGCGCTCATCGCGGTGGCCGGATGCGGAGCTGTGGCCCTCGCGTGGCGCTCGGATAGCGGCGGCACGAAATTCCTCGGGGCTTTCGGTGGGTCGCTCCTGGCGCTCCTCGGCGCGCTGCTCGTCGCCTCCGTGCTGCTGCCCGCCCTCACCCGCGCGTTCGGCGCAGCCTTCCCGGGCACCCTGTCCGCCATGGCCCGCGAGAACACCATGCGCAACCCCGGCCGCACCTCCGCGACCGGCACCGCGATCATCATCGGCGTGACCCTCGTCGTCACCATCATCGTCGGCGCCGCCTCCGTGCGCACCACGCTGACCAACGCCGTGAACGACGCGCGCCCCTTCGATCTCATGGCCACCTCCACGAGCGGAGCGCTCACCGACGACCAGCAGGCCGCCATCGCGGCCACCGACGGCGTCGCCGCCACCGTCGCCCAGTACGCCGCCCCCGGCACCCTGACGACCACGTCGGGCGCGCCCGCCTACGCTCCCGGAGAGGGAAGCGGGTCGGAGGACGAGGCCCAGGCCTCGTCGGTCATGATCACCGGAGAACCCGACTACACGGGTGTCACCCACTCGACCGTCACCCAGCTGGGCGATAACCAGGTGCGCGTCGGCGACGAGGCCCTGGCCGGGCAGACGCTGCGCCTGTGCGCCGACACGTGCGTGGACCTGAGCGCCACGTACGACAAGAACGGCAGCGTCGGGCAGGCCCAGGTCTCCGAGAGGACCCTGCGGTCTATCGCGAGCTCTCTCGAGCGTCAGGCGATCATCATCAAGATGGCCGACGGAGCCGATGCCGAGACCGTCCAGGCCGCGCTGCTCAAGGACTCGCGCCTGAGTGTCAACGGCTCCGCGCTGGAGCGCCAGATGTACACGAAGATCATCGACCGGCTCATGCTCGTCCTCGTCGGACTGCTGGGTGTCTCCGTCCTCGTGTCCCTGGTGGGCGTGGCCAACACGCTGTCCCTGTCGGTCGCCGAACGCACCCGCGAAAACGGGCTGCTGCGGGCCCTCGGCCTGACGCGACGCCAGATGAAGAGCCTCCTCGCCCTCGAGGCGCTGTTCCTGTCCTTGACCGGCGCGCTGATCGGCGTCGGCATGGGCGTCGCCTTCGGGTGGGTCGGCGTGATGTCCCTGCCGATCGAGGGGGCTACCCCGGTGCTGAGCGTGCCGTGGCTGCAGCTGGTCGGCGTGTGCGTCGTGGCCATCGTGTCCGCACTGATCGCCTCGTGGCTGCCCGGCCGCCGGGCCGCGAAGGTCAGCCCCTCGGAGGCGCTGGCGACGGAGTGAATCCTTGCTGATCAACGGGTGTTGATGGGTGTTGATGACGGGTGGGGTGCCGGAAGGCGCCCCACCCGTTGGCATGCGGGTCTGCGTGGTGCTGCTGTGTGGTGTTGCTTGTGGCCCCACGGGTGTTCCGGGCGCCGGAGGCCCCGGCCGCCCGCGAGGCTAGGCGACCTCACTTCGCTCGGCGCCTCGTCTCGAAGCCCCGCAGGCCTCAGCACTCCACGACGTTGACGGCCAGGCCGCCCTCCGAGGTCTCCTTGTACTTCGAGAGCATGTCGTTGCCGGTCTGGCGCATCGTCTCGATGACCACGTCCAGGCTCACCGTGT
Source organism: Schaalia sp. ORNL0103 (assembly GCF_019429565.1). Lineage (GTDB taxonomy): Bacteria > Actinomycetota > Actinomycetes > Actinomycetales > Actinomycetaceae > Pauljensenia. Next base: position 5,620 of record NZ_JAHXSA010000004.1, read on the forward strand.
GGCGGCCGTCGCCCCACAGGGCCATGCGCGCGGCGTTGATCGCCTTGACGGCCGCGATCGCGTTGCGCTCGATGCACGGCACCTGCACGAGGCCCGCCACCGGGTCGCACGTCAGGCCCAGCGAGTGCTCCATCGCGATCTCCGCCGCGTTCTCCACCTGCTGCGGGGTGCCGCCGAGGGCCTGCGCCAGGCCGGCGGCCGCCATCGCCGAGGCCGACCCGACCTCGCCCTGGCAACCGACCTCCGCGCCCGCGATGGACGCGTTCGTCTTAATCAGGGCGCCGATCGCCGTCGCCGCCAGCAGGAAGTCGTGCACGAGAGTGCGGCGGCGGGCCGCGCAGGCCTCGGGCGACGTGGGATCGTCGGCAGCATCCTCCGAGGAGCCGTCGGACGACATGCGAATGTGTGCCAGCGGGGTGACCGCGCCGTCCTCCGTCGCAGGGCCCGCCGCCACACCGGGCGTCGAACCCGTCTCAGGGCAGTGCGTCACCAGGTAACCGAGCACCGCAGGGATGACGCCGGCCGCGCCGTTCGTCGGCGCCGTCACGACGCGGTGGCCCGCCGCGTTCTCCTCGTTGACGGCCAGGGCAAAAAGGTTCACCCAGTCCATCGCCCGCATCGGGTCGGCCACGGTCGACACCCAGGCGCGCGCGCCTGGGGAGCGCACCCCGTCCGCGGGAGATGCGCCCGAGGAGGCCCCGGCCTCGTCCGACGAAGAAGAGGGGATGCCCGTCAGGCGCTCCGCCAGCTGGCCGGCGAGCGCGCGGGCGCGGCGCGGCACGTCCAGGCCGCCCGGCAGGATGCCCGCCGCCGAGGTGCCCGCGTCCACGCAGTCGAACATCGTGTCGGCGATGCGATCCAGGTAGGCGTTGACTGTCTCGCGCGGGCGCACCGCCTCCTCGTTCCTGCGCACGAGGTCCGCGATGCTCAGGCCGGACGCGTCGCACGCGGCGAGCAGTTGCGCACCCGACGCAAATGGGTGCGGCGCGGGAACGTCGATGCCGACGCCCGCCTGGCTCGTCGCGAGCGAAGAAACCTCCGGGTTCAGCGGGTCGTCATTCGTCTGAATCATGACGAAGCCGCCGCCCACCGAATAATAGGTGCGCTCCAGGATGACGGTGCCGTCCTCGTCGGAAGCCGTGATCGTCAGCGCGTTCACGTGATACGGCAGGACCGTGCGCGGCACGAAACGCACGTCCTCGGCGATGTTGAGGGGGACCTGTGTGCCGCTCGGCAGCGTCAGCATGTTCGACGAGGCCAGGGTCGGCAGGATGGACTCCACCGTCTCGATGTCCACCGTCTCCGGGTCGTAGCCCGCCAGGCCGAGGAGGACCGCGCGGTCCGTCGAGTGGCCGCGGCCCGTCGCACCCAGCGAACCGAACAGGTCAATCGTGATGTGCGACGGCGGCTTCAGCGTCGTCAGCTCCGTCGTAAACGCCAGGCCCGCGCGCATCGGACCCACCGTGTGCGACGAGGACGGCCCGATACCAATGCGGAACATGTCGAAGACCGACAGAGGGTGCGGCGCATCGTGCGCGGCCACCTCACCCGAGACGATAGCTGCGGGCGTGGGACGCGACGGGTCGTATGTCGTAACTGATGCGCCGAGGGCGACGGGGCGAAGATCCATGGGGACTATTGTGCAGCAGCCGCCCGGGGGACTGCCTGTTGTGGCCCGCCAGATTTCCGGCCGCCGCGTGGCCTGCCTGAATGGGCCGGGCCGCTGTGTGTGCCGGTGGGCGGCGGCCCGCCCGCGAGATCGCCACACGCGAGCTTCGCTCGGAGTGGTCGATCTCGAAGCCCGCCCGTGCCATCTTGTCCCTCCGGCGCCCTCCACACCGGCGGCGCCTGGTCGCTGGGGTGTGGCCTGGCGCGTCGTCTCGAAGCCCGGCCAGGCCTCGCAGGCCACGCGTCGGCCTCCGATCGGGCGTGCGCGTGCTTGTCCTGGCCCTGCCGCCGCCCACCGGCACCGCGGCCAGACCCCGCAGGCCCCGCGGCGGCCCCGGGCGGGGTGCCCCAGGAACCGTGGTGCAGCTCAGCAATTTTGCACGTAATTCCCTTGAGAATGTTTCAGAGTTTGAAATCGGATCGTTGATATTCCGCGGTTTTTGAGCTGTCGATGAATGAGGCCCTGGAGGAATTACGTGCGACTTTGGGGAGGGAGGGGTGTGGTTGGGGAGCGCCTGCGAGCATCTGGGGCGCAGATGGGTCTGAAGTCCTATTTTTTTCGCAGGTGGGACCGAAGTCCTATGTTTTCGCAGGTGGGAAGAAGTTTGAGCGGAAATGGATGACAGGATAAAGGGTTTTCGTTGTAATGCTTGACAGTTTGGGGGTGACAGAGTGCTGAAAATGGGCTCAGTGGTGAATTTAGAGGGGTAGTGTCAAGCTTGGCAAAATTCCGCATTATGATTTGTTTCCAGCCGTTAAAAAAGATAAAAATCACCGAAAAGACGCGTTTTCATAGATTGAAACCACTAGGTCAAACCGCGTTATTCTGCGGAAATATAGCTTTACTGTTTTTCTGTAATGTAGCCCACTCACAAAGCTGAAGAAAATGGGTTGCATTTTTCGGTAACCGCGTCGTACGCTGAGTGTCATCACGGTTGTGGAAAAACCTCTCGGAACATCCCCCGAGTACGACACAGCGAAGCAATAGTCTTCAAGGAGAGCGATTAATGGCAACGAGTCGAGCGCGCGCAGGCCACGCGCGGACCAAGCGAGCAGGAGTCGCGTCCCGCGCCCTGGCCGCCCTGGCTGTCGTGGCAACTGCCGCCAGCACGCTGGTCGTCTCCCAGGTCGCCGCCCCCCAGGCGGCTCAGGCCGCCCAGGAGCCCGGTGCTACCAAGATTGATGTCGGTTTGGTCGATGCGATCATGGGCGAGGGGCATACTCGCGAGACCCCGACCGGCTCTGACTTGAATGACAGCATCCGTTACGGCGTCGTCGTCGGCATGACCGAAGATCGAAAGCGATCCAGCAATCAGAAGCTGACTACCTGGCTGGGTGGCGAGACCACGAAGACTCAGGATCTTTGGACCTACATCGCCCGCGGCACACCGTGGAAGTGGGACAACCAGACCGCTGACTGGGGCGATACTGCTGCCAGCAAAGCCTGGATGCAGTCGCACTATGACAAGTGGGCTGCCGACCCCACGAAGATCTGGGTGAATGGACAGAGTGCCATCGGCTTCAAGCCGAACGACCCGGGCAAGGTTGATCCGGGTCAGACCTTCCTTCTTGGCGCGATTCGCCACAACAACCTGCCCATCGGGCAAGCTGCTGGTGCTCTTGGCCAGCCCTACTTCGTCTCGAGCCTGAACCTGAAGTTCACTGGCCTGATTCCTGGGGACCAGGGCGAAGCCTTCCCCTTCATCAACCACGAGACCTTCAACACGCTGGCCTCGACGATCATTTACCGCAAGGGTGGCGCCTACGTGAAGACGGATGGCGTGGCCGGCTTGTGCTCCCCCCAGTTTGGTCGAAACGGCTGGGATGCCACCCAAAAAATTAACAACAAGTTCCCTCGTGACCTTGTTCTTAATGGCGAAGCGGGTCGTCCCGGTAACACGCTTTCCGGCGACTTCATCGGTCCCGCCTATGAGCCGGACCCGGTGAACGCGGCGGATCGCTCGCAGGGTTACGTCAACAAGCCCGAATCCCGTTCTGGACGCATGTACTGTGTCAAGTACGTGGGCGAGGGCAACGGTGACTACGACCTGTACAGCCAGTACTACAACGGCGGTGCAGAGCAGCCTCACAACCAGCTCGTGAAGGAAGAGGTCACCCCTCGCACCTGGCCGGGCGCGAAGGGTAACGTCAACGAGAACCCCTACGTCTCCGACACCGTTAAGTTGGAGAAGACTGTCTCCGACAAGACCTTTACGAAGAACGGCCGCACCTACCGCTTGCAGCTGTGGGGCTTCACCCCTGCGACGAATGCGACCAACTTCCTGACCCCGGAGAACTTCAACTCCATCCCGACGGCGAACTGCCCGGCGACCCCGCCGGCTGACGCCAAGCGCACCGACTACTTCGTGACGCAGGAACTCTCGGTTAACTACGCCTGCCTCTACGGCGTCATCACCGAGGAGCGCTCCGTGCGCATCGCGAAGGCCGTCGAGGACCCGTCGGGTGCCAACCCGGCGATCCCTGCTGCCAACTTCGCGGTGACCACGGGCGACGCGTGGGCGGACAACACTGACCGTACCCCGGCGACCACCGGCACCGTGTCGGTCACGAAGCCCACGGCCGCGTCCGCCCCGGCGCGCGACAAGTACATGGCACCCGCCGACCCGGCCGCGTCGCTGACCCCCACCGCCTTCGGTGAGGACCAGGCGAAGTACGACTCGACCTTCATCCCCTTCGAGGTCGGTAACTCCGACTTCACCATTACGGAGAAGGACATCTCGACCGGCGGCGACGACAAGTGGAACCTCAAGGACATCAAGTGCGTCAACGGCATCGGTGAAGACGTCGCCGTGACCAAGACCGAGCGCGGCGTCAACTTCAAGAACGTCGGCGGCGCAGCGTCCAACGAGGCAGCCCCCATCACCTGTACGTTCGTGAACGAATACCAGGCTCCCAAGCTGCGCGTTGAGAAGTCCATCGAGGCGAACGGCGGTGCCAATGGCGCCACGAGCTTCAACGTGGACTACAAGATCGTCGCCACCAACGACGGCTCGCTGGCCGCCAACACCGGCAAGCTCACCGACAAGCCCGACTTCGCCAAGGGTCTCGAGATCCAGTCCGCGAAGATCGCCGAGACCCAGGCTGGCCTGGACTCCGCGTCCAACGCGACCGCCACGAACGGCGTCTACACGCTGACCGACGGCGTCGAGCTGGCCCCGGGGGCCACCAAGGAATACTGGATCCGCTTCGCGGTCGTCCGTAACCCCGCCGCCGCCGGCTACAACGAGGCCAACCTGGCCTGCTCCGTCAACGGAAACAACGAGTTCGCCCCCGGCAAGGGTCTCTTCAACGAGGTCCTGGCTGAGAACGGCAAGGACTCCGACGGTACGAGCAACAACAAGGCCTGTGGCCCGACCGTTCCCCACGACTTCGTGGTGGTGAAGGCTGGCACGCAGAACACGGGCAAGGCCTTCGCGGACGCCGATAACCAGTACACGAGCCCCAGTGGAGCCAAGCTGTACCCCCTGTCGGGCGCCGAGTTCGCGATCTACAACGCCAACCCGAATACTGATGCGAATGCCACCGTGGTCAAGACCCTGACCCAGGCGACCGCGACCGACGGCTACTACTGGTCCGTCAACGACCTGAACATCGACACCACCTACTGGCTGGTCGAGACCAAGGCCCCCGCGGGACACTCGCTCCTGCCACAGCCCATCGAGTTCAAGCTGACATCCCGAGCCACCGGCTCTGGCACGACGGTTGAGCTCAAAGGCGACCTCACGGACGCGAATAAGTGGGCCAAGAGCGCCGTCCAGGGCTTCTCCTCGGAGGCCAACAGCCTCCCTGGCGACAAGGGCTTCCTGGTCGCCGGAACCCGCAAGGCCACCATCGTTGTCAAGGACACCGAGGTTGGCGAGCTGCCCAAGGCCGGCAGCACCGGAATCTACCCCTACATCGGCGCCGCAGCTGTGCTGATGACCGGGGCGATGGTGATGACCGTGGTCACCACCAAGAGGCGCAAGGCAATCGCCTGAGCCACCCATGAGGTCCCGTGACCACGAGACCCACCATCAGAAAAAACTCCCGAAATCACACACACAGGAGAAAGAAAACCTATGAGCACCACGAAGACCCGCCGCAGCCTGAGCCTGCTCGCAGCCTTCGCCGTCGCCGCCGGCGCGCTGGCCCTGCCCGCCGCCACCTCCGCGACCCAGGCTGCCCCCGCCTTCGGCCTCGCTGCCACGACCGAGCGCGCCCCCTCGCTGGTCGACCTCGACACCTCCAAGACCGGCTCCATCAAGATCCACAAGCTGGTCAAGGACGCCACCAACGGCACCACCGCTGGCAACGGCCTCGAGGATCCCAACGCTTCCGGCACCCCCCTCGCTGGCGCCAAGTTCACCGTCGAGAAGCTGACCACCGTCGACCTCACCACGCAGGCCGGCTGGGAGAAGCTCGCTGGTTACAACGGCAACGTTGAGACCGCGAAGGCTGCAGGCGCTGAAAAGAAGGGCGAGCAGACCACCGGTGCGGACGGCCTGGCCACCTTCGATAACCTCCCCCTCGGCGCCTACGTCGTGACCGAGACCGAGACCCCCGCCGGCTACGTCGGCGCGAAGTCCTTCATCATCACGGTGCCCATGACGCACCCGACCGAGCTGAACAAGTGGGTCTACGATGTCCACGCCTACCCGAAGAACTCCAAGGCTGGCATCGAGAAGACCGTCGCCGACGAGAACACCCCTGCCATCGGCTCCGCGATCTCCTACACCATCAAGTCGGACATCCCCGCCGCTGAGGCCCTCGACTTCTACGACGTCGTCGACCAGTACGACAAGCGCGTGGAGCTGCCCGAGGCCGACATCGCCCTGAAGATCATCAACGGCAAGAACGGCGACGTCACCCTGGCCAAGGGCACCGACTACAAGCTGATCGCCGCTGACGGCACCGACGGCAAGACCAAGTTCTGGACCGCCGAGTTCACCGCTGACGGCCGCGCCAAGCTCGTCGCCAACCGCAAGGACGACAACACCAAGGTCCAGATGGACCTGGCCGGCACCGTCAAGGACAAGGTTGAGGCTGACGGCCTGTTCAAGAACAAGGCCATCCTGCTCCCCAACGCCCCCTCCAACGGCTGGAAGCCCAACTCGGGTGAGGTTCCCCCGCCGGATTACCCGAACTCCGAGGTCGTCTCCAAGTTCGGCAAGGTGAAGATCACGAAGGTCTCCTCCGTGGACACCACCGCCAAGCTGAAGGGCGCCGAGTTCGAGGTCTACCAGTGCACGCCTCAGACGACCCCGACCGCGAACTTCGAGTCCGTTGACGCGACCCTCGACAAGAAGCTGTCGCCCGCCGGCACCACGACCTACGTGACCGACGCCAACGGTGAGGTCACCATCGACGGCCTGCGCAACAACGACTGGGCGAACAACGCCAAGGTCGCCAACCCCGGCTACTACTGCCTCGTTGAGACCAAGGCCCCCGAGGGCTTCGAGCTCCAGACCCGCCCGATCGCCTTCCAGGTCCTCGAGTCCAACTCCACCGCTGACAACGAGTACACCCTCAACACCACGGTGAAGGACGTCCCGAAGAACGGTGGCTTCAACCTGCCGCTGACCGGTGCTGCCGGCATCGGCGTGCTGATCGGCGCCGGCGCCCTCCTCGTGGGCGGCTCCGGTGCGATCGCGCTGGCCAACAAGCGCCGCAAGGAGCAGGCTGACGCCTGAGCCTAGCTAGCGACACACAGGGGGGTGTGGACCCGCGGGTCCACACCCCCCTTGCGTTGCCCGCAACCGCCCCCAGCGGTACTACCCTGTAACCAGACAAACTTTCACGGCCTCGGCAATGAACGGAGAAAGCGTGAGCACCCAAGCGCCCGACAAGAAGAAGACACCCCTCAAGTGGCGTCTCCTGACGATCGCGCCCCCGATCCTGCTGCTGGCCGGCATCCTGGTCCTCCTGTACCCCGTCTTCGCGACCCAGTACAACAACGCGCGCCAAGAGCGCATCGCCTCCGAATTCAGCGCCGTCGCCGAGCAGGCCGGCCCCGACGCCGTCGCCGAAAACCTTCGCCGCGCCGACGAATACAACCTCAAGGCCTCCGAGTCGCCGATCCTCGACCCCTGGCTGGACGCCCAGCGCCCCGGCACCGCCCAATACCAGGACTACCTGAGCCAGCTCAACCTCAATGACGTCATGGCGACCATCAAGATCCCCTCGATCGACGTCAACCTGCCGATCTACCACGGCACCGACACCGCGACGCTCGACAAGGGCGTCGGCCACCTCTTCGGCACCGCCCTGCCCGTCGGCGGCGAATCCACGCACACGGTTCTCACCGGCCACACCGGCCTGGGCAACGCGACCATGTTCGACCAGCTGACCAGCGTCAAGATGGGCGACTACTTCTACATCGAAACCGCCGGGCGCCACCTCAAGTACCAGGTCACCGACATCCGCGTCGTCCTGCCCCACGAGACCGAGTCCCTTAACAAGGTCGAGGGCAAGGACCTCGCCACCCTCATCACCTGTACCCCCTACGGCGTCAACACGCACCGCCTCCTCGTGACCGGCGAGCGCGTCCCCATGGACGAGGAAGCTGTGGCCGCCGAAGCCGCGCAGGTCAAGGGCGCCGTCATGAAGCCGTGGATGATCGCCGTCCTCGCGTCCGTCGTCGTCATCCTGGGCATCGCTGGTGTCATTTGGCTGCGCTCCCGCAAGCGCAACAACGAGGAGCCGCAGGAGATCGAAGGCGCCGCCGCTGCTGCCCTCGCCTCCGCCGAGGCTGGGGACGAGGCCGGGGCTGAGTCCGCTTCGTCTTCCGCTGAGTCCGGTGCGCCCGCCGAGGCCTCGACCGCCGCCCCCGACGCATCTGACGCACCCGAGGCCCCCGACCTGCTGACGGACGCCGAGCAGATCTCCGAGGAGGAGATCAACGCCGGCCGCACCGCCGCCCTCAAGAAGATGCTCGAGGAACGCGGCAAGCAGTAAGCGACCTCAACATGTGGCCCACACGGGGCACCGAGACGCGGAAACGCGCGAGCGAGCGAGCAAGCTCACCCGCGCGTTTCCGCGTATTTACGCTAGAGTCAGTGAGTAACTGTCAAACGATCTGGAGGGCTTGTGGAGCATCACCCCAGCGGCGCACGCTCCCGCCGCGCCACGCACGCGAGGGCCGAGTCCCGGCCTCGTCGCGCCGTCGCGCGTACCCTGGCCGCCCTCCTCGTCGTGAGCGCAGCTGCCCTCCCCGGCCTCGTCGCCCCCGAGCGCGCCGACGCAGACCCCACGCTCGAGCCCCCCGGCGGCGGCACCGTCCCCGTCGCCTCGTCCGCCGGCCGGCTCGGAGCGGCCACCATCAACGGCTCGGGCTTCAACCGTACGACCAGCGTTCCCGACAATGCCTACGTCGGAACCGTGCGTGGCGCGGGCCCCTACGATGCTGCTGACCCCGCCCAGTCCTCGTCCCCCCTCCAGGCCGGAACCGCCCAGCCCATGCTGGACGCCGCTGTCGCGTCGGGGGACTACTGGACCTACATCGCGCGCGGCCTACCCGCCGCCAACCCCGTCGCCACCGGCGTCATCTCGCCCGAGAACACCAACGCCCTGGGGTACAAGCCCAACAACCCGGGCAACGTCCCCATCGGCAAACCCTTCCTCCTGGGCACCGTGCGGCACAACAACTTCCAGGTGCACTCGGCCAGCCAGTGGGTCCACTCGTCGATTGACGTCAACATCGGCGGCATCGAGGACTCCTTCCCCTTCGACCAGGAGGAGACCGCGGACGACACCGACACCACCGCGGCCCTCAGCGACGAAGGCGCCTACATGCTTGCCTCGCGCGCCAACGGCCCATCCTCCTGCCCCGCGAACGCGCCCTACGCCGCCCTCAACCGCGACGCGGGTTCGGGCGTCTGGTACTGCTACCGCCACGTCGGCAAGGGCCGAGGCAACCGCGATATCTACACGAACAATCCGGCCGCCTACCCGGACGCCGCGGGCACGCCCGACCAGAGCCCCAACTCGGACGACGTCCTGACGATCTCGCGGACCACCTCCAACAAGACCGTCATGATCGACGGCATCCCGTACCGCCTCGTCATCGCCGGCTTCACCCCCAGCGGTGACGGCATCTGCCCGGACACGCCGCCCGAGGGCGTCACCCCCGTCTCCACCTTCAATTCGAAGGAAAACAAGACCTCCTACGGGTGCCTGTACGCCACCTTCAGCCAGGAGCGCTACATCCGCATCGCCAAGACCGTCACCCCGGAATCCGAGGCGATCGGCGGCAAGATCCCCTCCTTCAACTTCACGACGCTGGGTATCGGCGACTTCGTCTCGCCCACGGGTGAGCCCCTCAAGACCGCCGAGAACGCTGGCGGCTTCGTCGACTGGTCCTCCTTCGAGGACAGCCCCCTGACCCCCACGGGCTACGGCAAGGACGGCACCGTCCTCAGCGACTACCAGGCCTTCATCCCCGGCTACTCCCAGTTCGTCATCGCCGAGACCGGCCCGCGCATCCCCGGGCGCCGCCCGCTGCGCTTCGGCGAACCCGGCTACTTCGGCCCCTGGAAGGTCTCCGACGACCCGAACTCCGCGCGCTGGGAGCTCACCGACATTACGTGCGTGAACGGCATCGGCGAGGCCGTCAACGTCACGCGCGACCCCATGACCGGTGGCATCGACTTCTCCGACGTGCCCCCGGCCAAGACCGCGGCCGCCGTGCCGATCACCTGCAACTTTACGATCCAGCAGCAGGCCCCGAAGCTGCGCATCGACAAGACCGTGGAAAGCGTCGAGGGCGCCTCGGGCGATACGATCACCGTTACCTACCGTGTCACCGCCACGAACGACGGAACGATCGCGGGCACGACCGGCCGCCTCGTCGACACCCCGGCCTTCGCGCCCGGCCTCACCCTGCGCTCCGCGGCGATCGCCACCTCACTCGAGGGACTGCGCAGCGTCCGCGAACAGAATCGTGCCGCCACCTACGTCCTCACCCAGGGCACCACCGTCGAACCCGGAAAGTCCGCGACCTGGTTCATCCGCATGAAGGTCGCCCGTGACAAGGCGGCCGCCGGATACAGCGAGGCCGCCCTTGAATGCGTCCCCTCGAATGGGCGCCTCACCCCCAAGCGCGGCCTCTACAACTCCGTCGCCGGCCCCTACGACCATGACGGCGCCGCCAACAACGAGGCCTGCGCGCCCGCCCGCCCGCGCACCATCCGCATCGAGAAGGCCGGCACTCAGCCCGTCGGCACGGCCAACGAGGACGGCACCTACCCGCTTGAGGGCGCCGCCTTCGCGATCTACGACAACGAGGCCCTGACCGGCACCCCCGTGTCCACCTCCGACGGCGAATCGCAGTTCGTCACCGCGCCCCTCGAGACCGGCAAGACCTACTGGCTCGTCGAGACCCGCGCCCCCGCCGGGCACGTCCTCCTGCCCCGCGCCGTGCCCTTCCACATCGAGGTGGGCGCCGACGCCTCGGCCTCCACCGTGATCACCACCGACTTCGGCTCCGACGAGGGCTTCACCTCCGTGCGCGTCATCCCCGCCTCCGCGGGCACGGGCGCCGCCGCGCTGCCCGCCATCCGCGTCGTCGACACCCAGGTCGGCGTCCTGCCCAACTCCGGCTCCGCGGGCATCTACCCGCACCTTGGCCTCGGCGCCGCCCTCCTCGGCCTCGCCGGCGCGTGCGCCTGGGCGCGCCGCCGCACCGCCTGACCGGCACGAGGCCGGGGCTCGATCCCGCTTCACGTCCCCTGTGGTGCGCGCCCGCTGTGCCGCCACCGCGCGAGGCGAGCGCGACCGCGGCGGGCCTCGTCCCCTACGATGGGAACCATGAACCTCAGCTTCCCCGAGCGCATCCGCGTCGACGCCATCATCCAAGCCGCCATGGACATGGAGGCCGCGCCCCTCCTGCACGAACTCGCGCCCATCGGGGACGACGAGACGCCCCAGGCCATCCTCGCGGGCAGCCGCAAGACCCAGCGCTTCGTGCTCGGCATCCTCGACGGACGCACCGTCCTGGTCGTCACCTCCGGCATCGGCCTGGCCAACGCCGCCTCCGCGACCGCGCGCGCCCTCACCCTCGTCGAGGCACCCATCGTCATCGCGGCCGGCACCACCGGCGGCCTCGCGCGCGACATCAACGTCGGCGACATCGCCGCCGGCACCCGCGCCATCTACGGGCAGGCCGACGCGACCGCCTTCGGCTACGCCATGGGCCAGGTCCCCCAGATGCCCGTCGACTACACCACCTCCGAAGCCGCCGAAGAGCGCCTGCCCATCCTGCGCGGCCTCATCGAACACCCCGTGCGCCGCGGGCGCATCGTCTCCTCCGACTCCTTCTGCACCGAAGCCAATGTCGGCCCCATGCGCGAGCGCTTCCCCGACGCCATCGGTACCGACATGGAAACCTGCGCAATGGCCCAGGTCTGCTGGTCCTCCGACGTCGACTGGATTTCTCTGCGAGCCGTCTCCGACCTGTGCGGCCCCACCGCCGACCAGGCCTTCCACATGGATGGCGCCCGCGCCGCCGCCCACAGTGCCCAGGCCGTGCGCGCCTACCTGACGCTGCTCTGAGCGTCCCGGCTATACCCTGCGGCCCCCCACTGAACCGCGCCCGGCCTCGTCGCCCCGGCCTCGTCCCCGCCCCGAACGAACGGAAACGATCATGACCCGCCCCGCCCGCGTCCTCATGGTGTGCACCGGTAACATCTGCCGATCCACGATGGCCCACGCGGTTCTCGAACAGGCCGCCGCGCGCGCCGGCGTGGACGTCGTCGTCGATAGCGCCGGCGTTTCCGACGAAGAGCAGGGCAACCCGATCGACCGCCGCGCCGCCCGCGTGCTGCGCGACGCCGGGTACGCCGTGCCCGACCACCGCGCGCGCCAGATCCGCGCCGGGGAGCTGGGGGAGTGGGACCTCGTGCTGGCCATGACCTCGCGCCACCTGAGCGTCCTGGAGCGCCTCGCCGAGCGCGTGGGGGTTGAACACGAGGGCGCGCCCGAGTCCGCCGCCGACCTGGGGCAGAGGCCGCGCATCTGCCTGTACCGCGACCTCGACCCCGAGGGCAGCGGTGACGTGCCCGACCCGTGGTACGGCGGCCACCAGGACTTCCTGGACACCCTCGAGGTCATCGAGCGGGTCACTCCGCAGATCCTCGCCCTGGTGCGCTAGGCGCGCGGACTGTTTCCTCGTTGCCCCATTAATTTCGCACGTAATTCCCCCGGGAGATCTTCGGGTTACCCCGAGAAAACCGCATGATTTCAACGTTTAGAATTCAAATGTTGAAATAGTGGTGATGGAATTACGTGCGAAATTAGTGTTGAGGGTGATAGCTCGATAAGTATCTGCTCAGGATGTCGAGGAAGCCAGCGTTCTTCACGGTGGCGTGTGCGTCTTCTAGTCCGGTTTCTGGGACGAGGAGACGGAGGGCTGCCACCGATATCGGGACCTCTCGCGCAAAGTCGCCGTTCATGACGTCGTCATAGGTGAATCGAAGGACGATGTATCCGTGCCGTAGAAGTTCACGGTCGCGCTTGAGGTCCTTCTCGCGCTGTTCCTTTGACGAGTGGAAGGCCCACCCATCCACCTCGATGATGATGAAGTCGAGGATGATCATGTCGACCTCACCAACTCCTTCGATCCAGACTCCGACCTGCGGTGTCAGTCCCATGTCGACGAGCTGCAAGCGGGCAACGGTTTCGAGGATCGAGCGGGCACGCTCCGACGAAAGAGAAAGCGCCTCTCTGAGGTGAGGCAGTCGGCTGCCGGTTGGTGGGATAGTGAGCGTTGAGATGTCGTAAAGGCCACGGTTGCGCGCGGCATCGAGCATCGGGAGTGAGACCTTGAGTGGCATGCAGACGAGCACTCGCTCCAAGACTGTCCCGATGCTGGCGACGTGTGTGCGCCTTTCTTCGTCGCTCACGAACTGTTCCCTATGAACGCATACGTCATCGAATCGGCGTAGCTTCGACGGGTGCATTCCGCGGTTATACGAAACTGACAGGTGGGTCTTTTGTGGGCGTTCCTCCATGAGGACCGGAAGTTCGTAAATTTGTGCAGCACTCACGCAGGAGATGCACGCGTTGTATACAAAAGCGCGAACCTGATCGAGAGTGAAGCTGTTCTTGTCATAGATCCAGCCTCGGTAGTGTCCGATGGACTGGGGGAGCATTGTGGGAGTGAGCTCTGCGTGGCGCAAGCTCGATAGTTTGGTGATTCCGTGCCGTTTACGTAGCTCTTCGTTGAGATCCATGTACAGATCATGCTACTTTGTCACGCTTCGTGTGAGCTGTTTGAAATATCTGTGGATAACTAAGAAATTTCGCACGTAATTCCCTGCCGAGGCCTTTTGAAACCTCGCGAAAACCGCATGATTTCAACGATCTGATTTCAAATCTTGAAAGAGGCGCGGGGGAATTACGTGCGAAATTGGAAAGTAGAACTCAGTCCGGCAGGGACACTCCCGCCTCGGTGAGGAGAGTGCGGATCTGCTCTTCGACGCCCTTCGTGCCGCGGCCCATCGCGACCAGCTTGCCGTCCGAGCCCGCGATGAAGTGCGTCGGCCACGCCGTCGCACCGTAGGCCTTGAAGGCCTCCAGGTCGGGGTCCAGCGCCACCGGGTAGGTGATGCCCAGCTTCTCGATCGATGCATTCACGACCGAAGCGTCGCGCTCGTAGGCCTGCTGGGGCGAGTGCACGCCCACGACGACCAGGCCGTAGTCCTTGTACTTCTCGTAGATGGCCTCGAGCTCGGGGATCTCGCGCTGGCAGTTTGTGCACGAGCTCGACCAGAAGTCCACGAGCGTCACCGTGCCGGACGGCTGGCCCAGGGTGTTTAGCCACTCCGAGGCCTGGAGCGTCGGCATGACGCCGCAATCCTTCGCGCCACCACGCGCGCACTGCGCGAAGTCGGTGCTTGCCTCGACCTCCTTCTCGGGCTCGCACGCGCCGTCCTCGCAGGCGCCTTCAGTGCTGGCCTCGAGCGAGGCCGTGTAGTCGGGGATCATGCGCTGCAGGGCCATCGGGGCGTCCGTCGCGATACCCAGCGCGAGCGCGATCATGGCGACGCCTGCGGCGATGCGCAGGGGGCGCTGGCGGGTCTTCAGGAAGCGGGCCGCGACGCCCGAACCGGCGATCGCGACGATCATCAGCGGGATCGACACGCCGATCGCGAAGGAGATGGCTAGGCCGATGATGTGCCACGTGATCTGCCCGGAGCTCGAGGCCACGATGATCGAGGTCAGCACCGGACCCGCGCACGGCACGAACGCCGCGCCCAGGACGAGGCCGAGGCCGAAGCCCGCGCTGTCGCCCGTCGTGCGAGGTGCCAGGCGCGCGAAGGGGCGCTCGAGCACCTCCATGATCTTCGGGACGATCATGCCGATACCCACGGCCAGCAGCAGGATGATGCCCGTCCATCGGATCACGGCCTGCGGCAGGTGTAGCAGGCTCAGCAGCGCCGAACCCGCGACCGTGATGATCATGAACGAGGTGACGAGGCCCAGGACGATGAGCACGGGGCGCCGCGTCACCGAGTCGCTGCCGTCGGCCTTCACTGCTGCCTTCTTTGGCGCTTCTCCACCCAGGTTGACGCCCGGGGCGACGCGGAAGAGAGACGGGTCCACGCCTGCCTTTCCGTCCTCGGAGGACCGGGATGCCTCGTTCGAGGCGCGGGAGCCAGCGGCGCCCAGGAAGAGCGCGGGCAGGACGGGAAGGATGCACGGGGAGATGCCCGTGATGAAGCCACCAAGAAGGCCGAGCAAGAGGAACATAGGTTCACCTTACTTGGAAGTAGTTGAAAATGCATGCGACTTGTCGGCTGCGTGCATGACAACTGGGCATGACCGTCCCCTGAAAAGTCGCACGTAATTCGCTTCCCGGCATTTCAAACTTTGAAATCGGATCGTTGAAATCATGCGGTTTTCAGCCGTACTCTAAAACTGACCGAGGGAAATTACGTGCGACATTTTGGAGGGTGTGGCGTTACAGCGACAGGACCAGGTCCGCGCGCTCCTTCGTGCGATCGACGAGGGC
The DNA here is from genome assembly GCF_019429565.1 of Schaalia sp. ORNL0103. Lineage (GTDB taxonomy): Bacteria > Actinomycetota > Actinomycetes > Actinomycetales > Actinomycetaceae > Pauljensenia. The sequence continues at coordinate 21,296 of NZ_JAHXSA010000004.1, forward strand.
CATGTTCGCCGCGTCCACCGTGCGCACCCAGTGTGCGGCGTCCGCGCGGTCCCGGCCAAAGCTCATGTGCCGGTCGATCAAGCGCGAGGCGAGTTCCTCGAAGGGGGTCTCAATAAAGACGAGCAGGTCGATGAGGCCGCGCACGTCCGCCCAGCCGGGCAGCTCGAGGCCCAGGTAGTTGCCCTCCGTAATGACGACGCCGTCGACCTCGACGGGCAGGGAGGCGGCAACGGGCTCGTGCAGGTCGCGTCGATAGTCGGGGGCGAGGACCACGCCGTCCGCGCGGCGCACGCGCCCCAGGAGAGCCACGTATCCGCCCACGTCGAAGGTGTCGGGCGCGCCCTTGTGGTCCGCGATCCCGCGCGCGGCCAGCACCGCGTTGGACATGTGGAAGCCATCCATGGGCGCCAGGCCCGCGACCGGGATGCCGGCCTCGGGCAGGGCGTGCGCCAGCTCGGCGGCGATCGTCGTCTTGCCGGTCCCGGGAGGGCCGGTCAGGCCCAGCACGCGCACGGGGTCACCGATGCGTGCGCGCTCGGCCACGGCCTCGACGATGTGCTGGGTGATCGACGAGGCCTGGGCGCGCTCAGGAGGGGCGGCAGTCACCTGCCGTCCCGAGCTCGCCCTTAGAGAAGTCACGGCTTGATGACGGGCAGCGTCGACCAGGGGAAGTTGATCCACTTGTCGGTGTACGCCCACACGTAGTCGGGTTCGATGATGGACACGGGCTTCTTGTAGATGACCGCGCTGCGCGCCTCGACGCGCACGGCGGCGGAGCCGTCGAGAGTGAGGCCGTGCTCGTCGATGAGGTCCATGACCATCTTGAGGGTCTTGCCGGAGTCGGCGACGTCGTCGACGACGAGGACGCGCTTGCCGTCCATCGCGGAGACGTCCATGAGCGGGGGAAGGAGCTGGGGCTCGTCGAGGGTTTCGCCGATGCCGGAGTAGAACTCGACGTTCATGGTGCCGATGGCCTTGACGTCCATCGCGTAGGCGATGGCGCCAGCCGGGATGAGGCCGCCGCGGGCGATGGCGACGATCAGGTCCGGGATCCAGCCAGAGTCGACGATCTGCTGAGTGAGCTCACGGGACGCGTCGCCAAAGCCCTCCCAGGTGAGGACCTCGCGGTCGGGAGCAGTGGTGGCGTCGGGGCTGGCGGTGGTACCCATGGCTTCCTTCTCTCGGGGGTGTTGGGATCAAGGGTATCGCCGTCGGGCGGGTGTGTGCGCGCCCGTACGGGTAATAAAACTGTGACGTGGGCAGATGCACGCCGCGCGCGGTGGGTTGGGGGATTCTGTGCCCGAGGCCGTGTCTGGGTCTGCTCTCCAAAACTCGCACGTAATTTAACGAGGTCAGTTTTTGAGTATGGCTTAAAACGTTGCAATCCCAATGGCCTGATTTCAAAGTTTGAAAGAGTGAGGGGGGAATTGCGTGCGACATTTTTGGGTAACCGGTTGTGTGAGGCCGGATACGGCGTGGGCGCCGGGCGGCGGTCAGCGGCGAGAGCGGCGGATCGAGGCGAGCTCGCGCTCGTAGGCGCGCCCGGGCGAGGCGGCCTTTCCGCGGTGCTCCCACGTGAGGATCAGCGCCGGGTTGAAGGCGCGCGAGCACACCCCGCACGAGGAGACTCGGCGCGGCGCCCGGTACAGGCGGCGGGTGGCCCCGCAGCGCGGGCACGTCCCCACCCAGGGTGCGTCCGGGGAGGGCAGGGACGAGGGCAGCCGGGCGGAATCGGGGGCGCCGAGGGCGCGTGCGGCCCGCTTCCACGCGGCGTCGTGCCCGTGGGAGGGGCCGACGAGGGCGTGGGCGATCTCGTGCAGGACGACGCCCCGGATCGTGTCCGTGTCATACAGGTCGGTGAGCGGGCCGGACAGGCTGATCGTGCGCGAGGTATGCGTGCACGCCCCCGCCCGGCGCTTGGCGTGGTCGAAGCGGAAACGCCAGTCGGTCAGCCCAGCCGCGTCCATGAGGGAGCGCGCGAGGGTGCGAGCATCCTCGCGCTTCACCGCGCCCCCGCGAGCACGCCGAGCAGGCGCTTCATGGAGACCTTGTTCGGCGTGCCCAGGGTCTGGGCGAACATGGACACGCGCAGCTCCTCGGCCATCCACCGCGCCTGAGTGAGCGCGGCGTCTCGGCGGGTGTCGTAGGGCCGACGCTCCAGGGCCTCGCGCGTGGCGGCGATCTCGGCCTCGGCCTGGTGGATGCGGTCCATGTCCTCCAGGTCGCGGGCCAGTGCCCCCGGCGAGGAGGCGGCGCGCTCAATGCGCACGGCCCCGGCGCGCAGGTAGCGCCCCAGGTGCGGCAGTGCGGAGGCGGGCGTCGCCGACACGAAATCCTCATAGAGCAGGGTCTTCCCATGCGCCGCGACATCGCGCGTCGTCTCTTCGAGCGAGGCCTGGGGGTGGGAGCGCACGGCGGCGTCGGCCTCGGCGCTGGCCTCGAGAGCCCGTACGACGTGGGAGAGGATCTGGTAGACGCGGTCCTCGTGGGCGTCGCGAGCGGCCGCCACAAGCGTCTCGAAGGCCTCGGGGTCGCGCACGTCCGAGGGGGTGCTCAGCTCGTCCACGAGGGCGAGGGCCGAGGCCAGCTGCGCGTCCGCGACCAGGGCCGCTGTGTCCGCGTAGGGGGAGGCCGCCAGCATGAGGGCCTCGCGGCCCGTCCAGCGCGTGGTCACTCGGTTCGTCGCCAGTGCGACGCGGGAGAGCAGCAGGCGGGCGAGGCCGGCGCGGTGCTCGCGGTCCGCCTCGGCGGCGCTGGCCATGACGCGCACGCCCGCTGCCGGGGCCGCGGCGCTGCCCTGGGGGACCAGCGCGGGGAAGGCCCGTAGCGTCATCGTGCCCGAGGTCTGGGTGATCGAGCGCGGCAGCGTCGGCATCTGCGTGACGCCGTCCGCGTGGAACGCCGGGTCCGGCGCGGGGGCCGAGGCCTGGGCGTCCTTCGGCGCGTGCGTGCCCCCGGGTGCGGACTGCGCGCCCCCGTTTGGGGCAGACTGCGCGCCCACGTTGGACGCGGATGCGGAGGTGGAGGAATCTTCCCCACCTCGTGCGGCAGCCTTCTCCGAGGCCCCGCGCCCGCGCTTGTTCCTGCGCGCCTGCTTCTCGCCGGCCTCCTCGAGGGCCGCGCGCACGGCCGTGCGCACCGCCTTATTCGCGTCGCTGGCGAGGGAACGCTGCAGGTAGGCCAGGTCTTTGCCCGCGCCCAGCTCCTTGCCCGACGTGTCGGTGACGACGAAGGTCATGCGCAGGTGGTCGGGCAGGTGGGCGCGCGCGTGCGCCAGGTCCGCCTCGCTCAGGTCCACGCCGCGCAGGACGCGCACCGCGTGGGCGAGGGCGTCCAGGACGGGGCCCTCGGTGAGGGGGCGGGGCTTGGGCGCCTCGCTCGCGGCAGGCGCGCCCTGCTGGGTGGATTCCGGCGCAGGAGCCTCCTTCGGCGCCGCCTTCTTCGGTGCCTTCGCGGGGGAATTGCGCGTCGAGAGTCGACCCGATGTCGCGCCCCAAGCCGCCAGGCGGCCCATCGCTGCGTCCAGGCTTAGCGGATCAGGCTCGTCGGAGCCGTCGGCCTTCGCCGCTTTCCCAGCAGCCTTGTCCGCTGACGCCACCACGGCCTCGACCGGCTCGTCGCCCGCCTGCTCGATCCAGCGAGCCACCGACGCGGCCACGTCCGGCGCGGGGGCCAGGAGGCGGCGCACGCCCTTGGGCAGAGCGCGGATCGCCTCGGTCAGCAGGTCCTCGCGCATGCCGGGCACCAGCCAGTCCGTGCTCGCATCGCTGACGCGCTCGAGCACCTCGATCGGGATGTGCATCGACACGCCGTCGCGCGGGCTGCCCGGGGCAAACTCGTAGCTCAAGGCCAGCGACAGATCGCCGCACTGCCAACGATCCGGGAAGCCCTCGCCCGAGGTCGCCTCGCGCGGCATCAGCAGGGATGCCGGGTAGATCAGCAGATCGGGATTCTCCCGGCGCTCGTCCTTCCACCAGCGGTTGAACGCCGCCGCGCTGGTCACGTGCTCGGGGATCAGGTCGTCGAAGAAACGGAAGCGCGCCTGCTCGTCTGCGACGAGGCCGTGGGTGCGGCTACGGCGCTCAACCTCGCGAGCCTGCTCCACCAGGGCCTCGTTTCGGCGCTGGAAACCGTGCCTCTCCCTCCACTGGCCATCCACCAGGGCGTTGCGAATGAACATCTCGCGGGCCAGCTCGCGCGCCGTCGTCCCCTCGCGCGCGGCCGCCAGCTCCTCGAAATGACGCGGCTCAAACGACCCCGACGACAGCGGATCCTTCGACGCCGACACCAACCCGGCCGCCAGCGCCTCCAGCGACCCCGCGCGCGGAGCGTGAGAGCGCGAGGCGGCCACGGCCTCGTCGATGACGAGGTCCCCCAAGCGCCCCAGCAGTACCTCGCGGTCCGCCGCCAGCGTCAGCCCGTAGAGGGTCACGCGCTCGCGGACCATCGCTGCGCCCTTCGCGACCGACCAGAACGGCTCCGAATACGAGCGCTTGAGCAGGCCGCGCGCCGCCGGCTCCACCCACTCCGGGCGGATGCGGGCCACCGTGCGCGCGAACAGGCGCGAGGTCTCCACGAGCTCCGCGGTCATCACCCACGCGGGGTGCCCGCTCACGCCCGAGCCCGGCCAGATCGTGAAGTGCGTGCCGCGCGCGCCCTCGTAGTCGCGCTTCGTCTCGTCCCATGACCCCAGGTAGGACAGCAGGCCCACCAGCAGCGAGCGGTGCACCTGGTCCGCGTCCACGCTCGCCGTGCCCTGCCCGTAGGCCAGGACCGCGCGAACGGCCGCGTCCTGCGCGCCGCCGAACTGGGCGGCCTCCACGACGTCGCCCGTCGACGGCTCGCCCACCGGACCCGCGGCGATCCCCAGCGCCCGGGCCATCTGGCGCAGCTGGCCGACCACGTCGCGCCACTCGCGCCACCGCAGGTAGTGGAAGAACTCCGCGCGGCACATGCGCCGGAACGCCGAACCCGACAGGTCGCGGGCCTGCACCGCCAGGTAGCGCCACAGGTTCAGGTACGTGATGAAGTCCGAATGCGGGTCCGCCAGGCGCGCGTGCGAGGCGTCCGCCGCGGCCTGATGCTCTGCCGGGCGCTCGCGCACGTCCTGGATCGACAGCGCCGCCACGATGACGAGCACCTCCGAGGCGCAGCCCAGGCGCTCGGCCTCCAGCAGCATGCGCCCCAGGCGCGGGTCGATCGGCAGGCGCGCCAGGTCCCGCCCAATGCCGGTGAGCCTGTACTGGGACGAGGCCGGGGTCGCGTCCGCGCTCTCGCGCTCCTGCGCGAGCGCGCCGATCTCCACGAGGAGGGCCACGCCGTCGCGCACCGCGCGCCGATCCGGGGCGTCCAGGAACGGGAAGTCCTCGACGGCGCCCAGGCCGAGGGACGCCATCTGCAAGATGACGCTGGCCAGCGACGTGCGCAGGATTTCCGGCTCGGTGAAGCGCGGACGCGAGAGGTAGTCGGCCTGGGAGAACAGGCGGATCGCCACGCCCTCCGCGACTCGGCCACATCGGCCCGCGCGCTGGTTCGCACTCGCCTGGCTGACCGGCTCGATCGGCAGGCGCTGCACCTTCGTCTTGTTGGAATAGCGGGAAATGCGCGCCAAACCCGGGTCGATCACGTAGCGGATCCCCGGCACCGTCAGCGACGTCTCCGCCACGTTCGTCGCCAGGACCACGCGGCGCAGGCGGTGCGGCTCGAACACGCGATGCTGCTCGGCCGCCGTCAGCCGCGCGTACAGGGGCAGGATTTCGATGTCTCCCGGGCGTGCGCCCTTGTCGTCTCCCGCGCGCCGGCCTCGTCCCTTCAAGTGATCGAGGAGGGCCGCCTCCGTGTCGCGGATGTCGCGCTCGCCGGGCAGGAAGACCAGGATGTCGCCGTCGCCCTCCGCGCTCAGCTCGTCCACTGCGTGGCAGATCGCGGTCTCCACGTCGATGTCCTCGCCCATGCCGTAGCCCAGCGTCGCCAGCTCGTCGTCCGGGTCCTCCAGGACCAGCTGCATGGGTCCGGACTCGGTGACGTCGGTGATCTCGAGGGTCTCGGTGGGATCGTTCGCCTGCTGCGCCGAGGCCTCGGACGTGTACGACGAGGGCGTCGTCGGGCCGAGGGGACGGTAGCGGATCTCCACCGGGTACGTGCGCCCCGACACCTCGATGACCGGCGCCGGCTCGATCAGGCGACCCGAGCCGGGAGCGCCCTCCCACGTGCCGAAATGGCGTGCGAAACGGTCCGAATCGATCGTCGCCGACGTGATGATGACCTTCAGGTCCGGGCGCGCGGGCAGCAGACGCGCCACATAGCCCAGGATGAAGTCGATGTTGAGGCTGCGTTCGTGGGCCTCGTCGATGATGAGCGTGTCGTAGCGGCGCAGCATCGGGTCCGACTGGATCTCCGCCAGCAAGATGCCGTCCGTCATGAGCTTGACGAGGGTCGTGGGGCCCACCTCGTCCGTGAAACGCACCTGGTAGCCGACCACCTGGCCGCGCTCGCGGCCCACGGTCTGGCCCAGCTCGTCAGCGATGCGATCCGCGACCGAACGCGCCGCGAGCCTGCGTGGCTGGGTGTGCCCGATCATGCCGGCCACGCCGCGGCCCAGCTGCATGCAGATCTTCGGCAGCTGCGTCGTCTTGCCCGAGCCGGTCTCGCCCGACACGATGACCACCTGGTGGTCGCGGATAGCGCGCGCGATCTCGTCGCGGCGGGCGCTCACCGGCAGGTCCGGGAAGGAGATGACCGGGATCGCGGCCGCGCGCTCGGCTAGCTGCTCCGGGGTGAAGGGCTTGAAGGGGCGCGCGTGTTCACGCTGGGGGCGGCGGCCCTCCCGGCCTGCCTGGCCTCGGCGTCCCTGGCCCCGGCCTCGGCCGCCCTGGCGTCGACGCGCACCGTCGCGCCCGTTGGCGCGGCGACCCGCGTTGCGAGAACGGGGGCCGCGCTCGTTGGGCTCGGACGAAGGCGTGGGGCGAGAGTCAGGCATGATAGAGCCAGTCTAGTCGCTGGTCAGAGGCGGCCGCCCGGCACCCGGTGGCGTGGCCACACTGGAAGGGGCTCAACCCCCAAAAGTCGCACGTAATTCCCTTGGGTCAGTTTTTGAGTGCGGCTTAAATCCGCATGATTTCAACGGTCTGATTTCAAATATTGAAAGAGGGGTGGGGGAATTACGTGCGACATTTTTGGGTAATTGCTGGGTGTGGGTGTGACGAGTCTGGGCTGCCGTCAGGCTGAGGCCTCGCCCTGCAGGTCCTCGTCGAAGCGAGTCACGGGAGGCTCCAGGTGCAGATCTACGAGGTCGCGCGCCAGCTGGTCGATCTCCTCGCCCAGGTGCACGCGCTCCCTCCACGAGGCCGGGATCCCCTCGATCCCATAGAAAGCACCGCCCAGCTGCCCGTAGATCGCGGCGTTCGTATCCGAGTCGCCGCCCATGTTTGAAATCGCCAGGGTCGCATCCTTGAAGGACGGGAAATCCAGGAGGCCGTGCACCGCCAGACGCAGGCCGTTCACGATGTAGCCGTTGGTTTCCGCCTCCCACGAGGCGTGCACCTGCGGATCCGGGCTGATCACCCGTGCGGCCATCTCGTCAAACGCCGCGCCTGTCGACGCCCACGACACGTCCATCAGCTGCTCCGGGGACCAACCCAGCAGGGCGCCCACCAGAAGGGCGGCGAAGACCTCGGTGGCGGCTTCGGCCTCGACCGAGAAGTGCGTCTCGCGCGCGCTCAGGCGAGCGGTCGTGACCACCTCGCGCGGGGAACGCGAACGGAAACCCGCGATTACCATGGGCGCCAGGCGCATAATCGCGCCGTTGCCCGCGCTGTTCGTGCGCTCGGCGGTCACCGGCACGCGGCGTTCATGCTGATAATCGAACAGTGCAGCGCGCACCTGGCCACCGATGTCGAAACACGTGTCCGTCGACGAACGGTAACCCTCCGAAAACCAGCGCTGATAGCGGTCCATCACGTCGAACGAGTCGTAGCGCCCCTGCGCCAGCAGGGAATCCGCGATGCACAGCGCCATCGACGTGTCATCCGTCCACTGCCCGGGCTTCAACAGGAAGGGGCCGCCGCCCACCATGTCCGTGATCGGATCGAAAGTGCCCGCCCACTTGAACTCATTCGTGGTACCGACCGCGTCGCCGACAGCCAGGCCCATGAGAGCGCCGCGCGCCCGAGAAAGAAAATCCGTCATGACCCTAGTGTCGCACAGGGGCGTGCTCGTCTGGTTCCGGGCCCGCGCCCCCGAGCACCCAGGCCAGGGGAGCGTGCGAGTTAGCCCCGGCCTCGTCCCCGGCGTGGAAGACTCAGGCGATCGACGTGCCGAACAGCGAGCCCAGCAGGTACGTGACGCCCGCGGCGCCGTAACCCACGATGAGCTGGCGCAGCGCGCGAGGCATGGGGGACTGGCCGGACAGGATGCCGACCACGCCGCCCGTGAACAGCAGGGCGACGCCGACGATCACGGCCGCGACGACGATCGCCGCCAGGCCGGTCATGCCCAGCAGGTAGGGAATCAGAGGGAAGAACGCGCCCACCGCGAAGAAACAGAACGAGGACAGCGCCGCCTTCATGGGCGTGCCCACCTGGTCGCCAGCGCCGTCCGACTCGGGGCTGCCGCCCAGGGCGGCACGCACCGCGATCGCGCCGGACTCACCGGTCGCAGGCTTGGCGAGACGTGCAAAGACCTGCTTCGCGTGTCGCTCGGCCTCCTCCTCGCTCTCTCCGCGCGCACGGAACACGAGCGCAAGCTCGTTCGCGTCCACGTCCAGGTCCGGCACCGCCTGATGCGCGTCCGGGTCGGGGATCGAGGCGTCGAGGAGTTCGCGCTGACTGCGCACACTCACCCACTCGCCGGCCGCCATCGACAGGGCACCCGCGAGCAGACCCGAAATTCCCGTCAACAGAACGACGTGCGGCTCCATGCCCGTCGCCGCCACGCCCAGCACGAGGGCCAGGTTCGACACGAGGCCGTCATTCGCGCCAAAAACCGCCGCACGGAACGTGCCCGCCAGGGTCTCGCGGGACTTCGCCGCCAGGGAACGGATGACCTCGGCGTGAATGTGCTCGTCCGCCTGCATGTGCGCGGGCACGTCGTCATCCACGTCGCGCGCGGATCGCTGCTCCGCGCGCTGGGCCATCGCCAGAATAAAAATCGTGCCAAAAAGGTGTGCGAGGACGGACGCGGCGCGCGTGCGCAGCGGCGGCTTCGGGGCGGGCAGGGCTTGATCACCCAGGCGCGCCAGCCAATACTCCTCGTGGCGGCGCTCCGCCTCCTCGAGCTGCAAGAGGACCGCACGTTCCTCGCCCGTCCGGCGCTCAGAAAGGTCGCGGTAGGTGCGGGCCTCCATGCGCTCCTCAGCCAGGTGCTTGCGCCAGCGCTTAATCTGTGCGCGCGTGGGCTCCTGAGTGTTGAGCTGTGGGTCTGTGCTCACGGCCTCGTACCCTCGCGCGCTCAACGCTGCGTCGTGGAAGAGGTGGCCTGCGCGTCGACCGTCGTCGGCTGGGAGGCGGGGGCTCCGAAGAGGCGTTCCTTCACGGCGTCGGCGACCTTATCGGTCACCTGCTCGCCGCCCGCACGCACGAGGTCGGACATCTTCTGGCCCGCCGCATCCAGGGGACGTGCAACGATCGGGACGCGGCGCAGCTTCGAGGCGTTCGCGCGGATCTGCTCGTAGCGCTCGCGGCCCGCGCGGGTGCCCAGGACGTATCCGATGCCAACTCCGATGAGGATTCCAGTCTTGGTTCCCATGAATGTCCTTCTCTCGCTGCAAGTCGTGGGGTGTCCCGCTGTGGCGGGTTTTTCGCAAGCCCCGTGGGCGCGGCTCTCACCGGCGCGTATGCGTCCCATCTTAGTGGCGCTGCCCGCCGCGCCGCACGATCCTCACCATGAGTGGGGATTATTCAGGGATGCTTCTCGTCTCAGCTGTCCCCTTGTCACATTCGTGCACAGTGTGGGCGCCTCTTTCCGTGAGTGGTCCTCACACGCTATGTTTATAGCGTGAGCCAGGTAACGATTGAGACGCCCCGGGGAGTATCCCTCTCCGGTACATTCACGCGTCCCGTGGACTGCCGCGACGCCGCGGTGATCTTTTCTCACACCTTTTTGTCGGATCGTCACGCATCGGGCATGTTCGACTCACTCGGTCGTGCACTGCGTCGCGCCGGCTATGCGACTCTCGGCTTCGACTACTCCGGCCACGGTGCCTCGGGTGACGAAATCATCACGTTCGATCCTCTCATCGAAGACTTCCGATCCGCGTCCGGCTGGCTCGCCGACCAGGGCTTCGTGCGCCAAATCTGCGTCGGCCACGAGTTCGGCGCCGCCGTCGCGCTGCGCTCGCGCCCGCCCGCCGTGCAGACATACGTGCTTGTCTCCCCGGTCCTCGGCCCGCTGTCCTACGACTGGAACCTCGTGTTCTCCGACGTGCAGCTCTCCGACCTCGAGCACCACGGGGCCACGACCGTGCCCGACGACTCAGAGTCCGTGCGCCAGCAGTTCACGATCTCCAAGCGCACCCTCGCCGACATGTCCATGGTCTCCGGCGAGGACGCGCTGCGCGGCCTCAGCGTCCCCGTGCTTATCACGCACGACTCCTTCGATGAGGAAACCGGTCTGCTCGACCGCACACGCGAGGTCTTCCACCTGCTGCCCGACGGCTCCCTCGTCGAAATGACCGCTGCCCCCGACGGCATCGCGGGCGAGTACACGCCGGTCGACGGCGTGCCCGTCATCGACGAGGCCGTGGATCGCGCGCTCGCCGCCTCCGGTTCGGCGCACCTGCCCGTGCTGGCGGATGTCGCCGCCGAGTGGGCGAGTCGCTGGGTGCCCGTGAGCCGCTGATCGCCTGATTTCCGGCGCTGTTTGTTGCGCCGCTGGTGTTCTGGGCGCCTTCGGGCCCGGCTGTGGGGCCGGGCTGCTTGGTGTGCCCGTGGGCGGCGGCCCGCCCGCGAGCCGTCCGCGCCGCGAGCTTCGCTCGGCGCGTCGTCTCGAAGCCCGGCCAGGCCCCGCAGGCCCCGCGGCGGCCTCCAATCGGGCGGGGCTTGGGGAGCATGTGCTCTCTGGCTCTGCCGCCCACGGGCACCGCGGCCAGGCCCACCAATCCCTCCGGCGCCCTCCACACCGGCGGCACTTGTGTTGCTTGGACTAGCCCGGCCAGGCCCCGCAGGCCCCGCGGCGGCCTCCAATCGGGCGGGGCTTGGGGTGCGTGTGCTCTCTGGCTCTGCCGCCCACGGGCACCGCGGCCAGGCCCACCAATCCCTCCGGCGCCCTCCACACCGGCGGTGCCTGGTCCACATCAATTTCGCATGCAATTCCCCCACGACTCTTTCAAACCATGAATTCACGGCATTGGAATTGCAACGTTTTCAGACTTTATTGAAACTTCTTCGAATTGAATTGCATGCGAAATTGGGGGATGGTGACCTTGTTGGGCTGAGGTGGGGTCTTGGGTGTGACTTTTTTCGCCCCGCGTGGCCTATTGTCGGCCTGAGCGTGACAAAGTTCGCCCAGCGCACGAAAAATGGCCCAACATCGGCGGTTTGTGGCGTGCTGGGCGAATTTTGTACCGGGGTGGCCCAAGAATGCCCACTGCTGGGCGAGTTTTGTACCGGGTTGGCCCAAGAATGCCCCGCGCTGGGCGAATTTTGTACCGGGGCATCCCCGCCGCCGGCCACCTACCAGCTGCGCACCAGCTCCGCGAGAGCTGGGGAAGCCAGCCACTGCCTCGTGCCGAAGGAAGACACGGACACCGCGGCGACGGCTGACGCAAAGCAGATCAGGCGTTCCGGGTCGGCGTCCCCGCCGCGCTCGATCGCCCACGTGAAAGCCCCATGGAAAGCGTCGCCCGCCCCCAGCGTCGATGCGTCCCGGACGGCTTCGACGGGAACCTCGCCGCTCGTCCCATCCCACCAGTACTGCACGGAGCGATCCCCGCGCGTGCGCACAGTGCGCGTGATGCCGAAGCCTCGCAGGAACTCGGCGACCTGCGCCCCATCCGGGCGCGCCATCAGCGGCGGCGCGAAATCCTCCGAAACGACAGCGATGTCCACGAAGCCCAGCAGGGGAGTGAGCCAGTCCTTCCACGAGCCGCCGTCCAGGATGCGCGGGTGCGGCGGGCGAGCCTCGAGCAGGGCGAACGGGTCTTCCCCGTCGACTTCGGGCACGCCCAGCGTGAGGGCCGCATGCGCGAGCGCCGGGTTGTGCCCGTCGATGAGGACCGCGCCGACGCGCTCGGGCAGCTCGGCCGCCACGCGCTCCGCGTCCGCGTCGAGCCGAGCGTTCGTGGAAGCCACCATGCGACCGCTCGGGTGCTCAATGATCGAGGACACGGCGGGCTCGCGCGATGCGGGGGACGAGGCCGGGGCGCTCTCACGCTCGCCCGCGTCGGTGGGGTGCTCGCCCGCCTCGGGAGCGGGGGATGCGGTAGGGGCCGTCGCGTCCACGACGCGCACACCCACGGCCGCGAGGTCGGCCGCAAGGAAGGCGGCAACGGGGCCTTCGCCGAGCGCTGTCAACAGAATCGGCGCTTCCTCAGAGTCAGCGGGAGCGCCCGAGGCGGCCCCGGCCTCGTGCTCAGGACCAGAGAGAACGCGCGAGGCCGCGCACAGCGCCGCGTACGTGACGGCCGCGTTCGTCGCGGGACCGCCTGCGGCCATCGTGAAGTCCGTCGACGTGACCTTCAGGAAAGGGTCCGGCACGTGGTCGAGTCGATGCAGGACATCCAGGGTCGTGAGCCCGGCGAAGAGAGCAGTCATGGGGACATTGTCGCACCCGGTGGCCGCGCGAGACGGCATGGCCGCGGCTCTCGCTGACAGGCCGACAAACCCTGTAGCATATGGGCAACGACACTCATCGACTCCTCCGGATCGCCATGCACCTGCTCGACGCGCTGAACAACTCCCTGCCCGAGGTCTTCCGAGCCATTGACCTCATGGGCGTTCTCCTCAACGGCATCCTCGGTGGCAAAGTTGCCCGAGAACGCAACTTCGACGCCGTTGGCTTCTGCATCCTCGCGATCATGACGGCGCTCGCGGGCGGCATGATCCGTGACCTGCTCCTGACGACGCGCACCGGAGCGCCCGTCGCCATCACGGACCCCTACTACCTGGGGTTCGCGATCATCGGGGCTCTCATCGCGATGGCTTTCCGCATGGATTCGCGCGCGTGGTCGGTGCTCCTCGTGATCGCCGACGGTATGGTGCTGGGCTGTTGGAGCGCGACCGGTGCGATCAAGACCCTCGACGCGGGGTTTGCGATCATGCCGGCGATCCTCATGGGCATCATGACGGCGATCGGCGGCGGCATGGTCCGCGACATCTCCGCAGGCCTGGTCCCGCGCGTCTTCGGCGGCAACAACCTCTACGCGACCCCCGCGTTCGCGTGCTCGCTGGTCACCGTCATCTTCTGGCACATGGGCCAGCCGGTCCTGGGCATGGGCGCGTCCATCATCGTGGGCCTCGTGTTCACGGGAATGGCGCATTGGCGCCGCTGGAAGCTCCCCCAGACCCGCGAGTGGACCATCACTCTCACATATTCACAGTTAAAAGCTCTGCGTGGGGGCAAGCGTTAGTATGGCGGTGTGACTCCCAAATCAACACCCGCATCTTCGTCCCCCGCAGCGACGCCCGTCTCGGGGGGCAAGCGTTTTAAGACGTGGCACCTGTCCATGATGGCCCTGGGCCTCGCCATCGGCGCTGGCTTCTTCCTGGGTACGGGTTCCGCGATCCATCAGGCCGGTCCGGCCGTCATCGTGTCCTACGCCCTGGCGGCCGTCATCGTCGTGTCGGTCATGCTGGCTCTCGCGGAACTGGCTTCGTCCTTGCCGTCGACGGGTTCCTTCTCTTCTTACGCCGAGGCCGGGATCGGTCGGTGGGCCGGGTTCACGATCGGGTGGCTGTATTGGGTCATGCTCATCATGGTGTCGGGTCTGGAGGTGACGGGCGCGGCGACGTTCTTCGTTGGCTGGTTCCCCGCAGTTCCGCAGTGGGTGGTTGCCCTCGTTATTGTCGTTGTTATTGGCGGTATTAACCTGCTGGCGGCCGGGCAGTACGGCGAAATTGAGGCCTGGCTGTCGATGGTGAAGATCGTCGCGATCGTCGCCTTCCTGGGCGTGGGCGTCTACCTGGTTGCGCGCACGGCGATCGTCGGCCCCCTGCTGGGTCATGAGGGTGTGCTGCAGAATGTGCTGGGGCACAACGGTTTCGCGCCCAACGGCCTGTCGGGTATCGCGGTCGCTCTCCTGGCTGTCATCACGTCCTTCGGTGGCCTGGAGATCGTCACGATCGCAGCCGCCGAGGCCGAGGACCCCCGCGCCGCCATGAGCAGCGCGATTCGCTCGGTCGTCACCCGTATCCTCGTGTTCTACGTCGGCTCCGTCATCCTGCTGATCGCGCTGCTGCCCTGGGACGGCGAGGCCATGAAGACGAACGCCTTCGCTGCCGTTCTCGAGATGGCTGGCGTCCCCGCGGTTGGGACGCTCATGAACCTCATCATTTTCATGGCGCTCATCTCGGCGTTCTCCGCGAACATCTACGCCTCCTCCCGCATGGCGTACTCGTTGTCGGCGCGCGATATGGGTCCGCGATGGCTGCTCGGCGCGTCCGCGTCCAACAAGGCTCGCGCGCGCTCGGTCGTCGAGGCGGCCCTCGAGGACGACGAGGCCCTCCTGGCCAACGAGCTCCAGGGCGACATCGAGGCGGGCCGGACCCCGAAGCGTGCGGTCGGCCTCGTCGTCGTGCTGGCGCTGCTGGCTGTCCTGGGCAACTGGTACCTGCCCGGTTCGATCCTGACGATGCTCATCAACGCGATCGGTATGGTTCTGCTGATCGTGTGGACGTTCATCATCATCTCGCTGATGCGCCTGCACCCCTCGCTGGATCGCTCGGACTCACTCGTGATTCGTATGCCCGGGTGGCCGTGGCTGCCGTGGTTGGTCCTCGTGGGTCTGGGCGGTATTGGTGTCCTCATGCTCATGAGCGACGAGGGCCGGGCTCAGCTGGTCTCCATGGGTGCGCTGACGCTCCTCATCATCGCGATTTACTTCGTGCGTCAGCTCGTGGGGTCGAGCAAGAGGGCCTAATTATCCACAGGAGCCTACCCGCCTGGACGCAGATGCCGGTGGGTGGGTGCATCATGAGGGCACCCCGAACGGTCGGGGTGCCCTCATTGTGTGGGTGGCGTGAGAGAAAGGAGAGGGAGATGGCGCGCAAGAGGCGCAGGAGCATCGGGGACACGGTCCTCCTGCTGGTGATTCTCGCGGCGCTCGTGTGGGCGTTCGCGCCCGGCGTCGGCTGGGACCTGCTGGGCCTGCGTTCGCGCCTGGGGTGGCCGCCGCTGCGCAGCGGGCAGGCGCTGTCCTCTCTGCCGGATAGCGAGGCTGCCCGCCAGCTGCGTGAGCTCACGGTCCGAGAGTCGGTCGACGATCCGGCTGCGCCGTCGTATGACCGCGAAGCCTTCGGGCAGCGCTGGGCAGACACCGACCACAACGGCTGCGACACCCGTAACGACATTCTTGCCCGTGACCTGGCGCGCCCCACCTTTAAGCCGGGCACGCGCGATTGCGTCGTCCTGTCGGGCACGCTCGCCGAGCCCTACACGGGTGCCACGATCGAGTTCCAGAGGGGGGACAAGACCTCGTCCCTGGTGCAGATCGACCACGTTGTCGCCCTCGCGGACGCGTGGCGCTCGGGCGCCTGGCAGTGGGACGCGCAGCGCCGCCAGGAATTCGCCAATGACCCGGAGAACCTGCTCGCCGTGGATGGCCAGGCCAACGAGGACAAATCGGCCTCGTCCGCGGATCAGTGGCTGCCGCCCAATACCGCGTTCCGCTGCGACTACGTGAAGCGCCAGATCGCCGTCAAGAACGCGTACGGGCTGAGCGTCACCCGTGCTGAGCAGGACGCGCTCGCCGAGCAGCTGTCTATCTGTTCCGGGTGATGGGTGGGGTGCTAGCCCTGCGCCGTGCGCCGCTGTGACGCGCAAATCTGACCAGCAATTTCCAGCGGATTCCCAGCCGTTTTCTCACAATGTGTCCATCTCGTGTGGAACTGAGCGCACGTCCGCAACATTGCCCGATAACGCCGGTAATGTTCCCCTCAAGGGGAGGGGTGACATGTACACGGCAATTAACTGGGCGCTTGATCTGGGCCTTTACGCCGCTGTCTGCGCGATCACGTGCGCGCTGTGGTGGTTGCTCGGGCGCCGAGGTGAAACCAGTGCCACCGCGGGGCGTGCCGAGGCCTCGACCGACTCCGCTCAGAGCGCCGGGCGGGTGAGCCGTGCACGCCTGACCGTCGCTCAAGCATTGCCGCTCATCTATCGCCGCTCGAAGCAGACGGGTGCGCTCCTGCCTCGCGAGGAGAACCCGGACACCCCGACGACGGCAGAGATTCCCATGGTCGCGGCCCCCGCCTCGTCGATGTGGAGGTTCCCGCGCGCCCTGCCTCTCGCCTGGATCCTGTACGCGGCAGGCCTGCTGATTTTCACGCTGCTGCCGCTGCCCTCCGACCCGGTGGCCGCGTGCGCCGCGATCATTCACTGGGATAACTACACGCCGTTCGGTTCCTTTGTGGCTGTCGCCGACCAGTTCCGTGACGGCGAGAGCCTGCGCGGCACCCTGTACGCGCTGTCGATCCTGCTCAACATCGCGCTGTTTGTGCCCCTCGGAGCGCTCGCGGAAACCAGCTGGCGCTTCCGTCGCATGCGGCGCGCCCCCGAGGGTGTGCCAGCCGACGGGTCTCGCCTGGCCCGATCGGTCCCGCATCGCCGCGTCCTGGCGTGGGTGGCGATCGGCTGTGCCGTCTCCTGCCTCATCGAGCTGACCCAGTACACGGGCCTGTTCGGCGTCGTGCCCTGCACCTACCGTGTCGTCGACATCGACGACGTCATCATGAATACGCTGGGCGCCTACGCGGGCGTGCGCCTGCTGCCCTTCATGGCGCGCAACTCGCGCTTCATGGGCGCGTAGAGGTGCAAATGACCAAACTGAGCAATAAGCCATCTCCCTATGTTTGAGAGTGCGCCTCGGGCGCACATGAAACATGCTGGTGGCGCTTGTGAATCATGGTGCGTAGGTGTTTGCGCGTAGACATAGCCATGATCGAATGGAACATTGCTGTTCATGCATAAGAAATGAGTGCGTCAGATGCATATGTTGATAAAAGTCCTCTGGTATAAATCTATCCCGGCTATTCTTTGATTAGCTGAACCTTCGAATTGTGAAAATGCTGTGATTTGTGGTCAGTGGGTGGAGAACTCTGTCAGGGTATTCATTCTCCGATTTGCCTGAATGTGCTCGAAATGCTGTTGAAATATATGTGGACTTGAGGACTGTGATCGGGTTGGGGGGGCTGATCGATTGAAGCCGTAAAAGTGTGTGCTCATCGGAGCCGCGTACGACCTATCGAAGCGTGATTGACTCGCCAATGATGGTAGTTCAATGTAAATTGAAACTTCATTGAAAGTAGTTGTAATTTATTGCCATTTATCCTGAAGGCTGAGAGTGAAGCTTGCGTGGGGAAGTACATGGCGTTACTGTATGGGTATGATGAATAAGGCAAAATCCTCTAATCGCTATTGGCATAGCCCTGATAGGTTTGTTGGCTCTTCATAATTGAGGGTGTGGGGGTGGTATGCGGGGTTGGGCGTGTCGTGGCCGGGTAGAGGTCGAGGTCTTCCGATGATGGGGGTTGCGACACCGTCCATCTGAAAGACCTCGACATGTCCAATGCTACCTTTGATCGCCCTGATCTGAGCGCCTTCACGGGCCTGGATGACCTAGGACTGGAAGTGATGGGTCAACGTGTAGGAGACGATCGGACCGTCTTGGCCTGCAAGGTAGTGGGTGAGGATCGGTGGTGCCGACAGTGTGGGGGTGAGGGCGTCGTACGTGACACGGTGGTCAGGCGCTTGGCTCACGTACCCTACGGGTGGCACCCCACCATGTTGCACGTGAGCGTGCGCCGCTACCGCTGCCCAGAGTGTGCTCACGTGTGGCGTCAAAACATGAGTGCAGCGGCCGACCCGCGTGCGAAGCTCTCGCGTGCGGCGGTGCGCTGGGCGCTGGTGGGCCTGGTGGTCCATCATCTGACGGTGGCGCGCGTCGCCGACGTATTGGCCGTGTCGTGGAACACTGCCAATACCGCGATCTTAGGTGAAGGCCAGCGCATGCTCATCGATGATCCTGATCGTTTCGAGGGGGTGCGTGTCATTGGCGTGGATGAACACGTGTGGCGACACACCCCATACGGGGACAAATACGTCACCGTCATCTTGGACTTGACTCCTATACGTGACCGTCGTGGTCCCTCCCGGCTCCTGGATATGATTCCGGGCCGATCCAAGCGGGTTTTCAAAACCTGGCTGGCCTCCCAGCCCGACACCTGGCGCGAGCGCATTGAGATCGTCGCGATGGATGGATTCACCGGCTTTAAGAGCGCCGCCGCCGAAGAGCTCCCAGACGCGAGGGCGGTCATGGATCCTTTCCACGTTGTGCGCCTGGCCGGTGATGCTCTCGATGAGTGCCGCAGGCGCATTCAGCAAGAACTTCACCATCGGCGCGGGCGGGCCACGGATCCCCTGTACAAGGCTCGCAGGATGTTACACACCAGATCTTGCCTGCTCACCCCACGCCAGCAACACCAGCTAGCCGATCTGTTCGCCAGCGATTGCCACGTCGCACTCGAAGTCACCTGGAGCGTCTACCAGAACATCATCGACAGCTACCGCGATCCCCACAAAATCCGCGGCAAGGCCCTAATGCAAGCCGAAATCAACACACTGACCTCCACGCGCGTACCCAGGGGCCTGACCGAGCTCATCACGCTGGGCAGAACGCTCAAACGCAGAGCCGGAGACATCTTGGCTTACTTCGATCATCCCCACACCAGCAACGGTCCTACCGAAGCCATCAACGGCCGCCTCGAACACCTACGCGGATCCGCACTCGGATTCCGAAACCTCAACCACTACATCACCCGAGCACTCCTCGAAACCGGAGGATTCAGACCCCAACTACACCCTCAATTATGAAGAGCCGGTTTGTTCAGCAAGATCGGCTCGTTGATCGCCTCCTCGGTAAGGCAAGTAAGGACTATCCCAATGGCAGTCATGCTCTATTGTCAGAGACAATTCAAAAGTTGCAAAATGTTGATGGGCTGGAGCGAATTGGTGATGAAGTGTATTGCGGTCTTATGGGAGGTGATCACTTTGGTGAAAGTAGGTACAGCGATAAATATAGGTTGATTACTGTTGGAGTTGATCTCATAAAAGGGGTGATGAAGGCTGCCAAATTGTACCTGTATATGGATGTGATTAGTGCGGAGTATTTACAGCATTTCTCCTCGCCTGGAAGCCAAGCTGGTGAGCAGCATAAATGTCTGGTCCGAGAATTCGATCGCATGTCTGAAAGCTTTAGGAATTGCATTGCTTCGTCAATGTTGCGACGCAAGAATGCTGCAACACCTGTTAAATTGGACCATGGGATGGTAGTGGATAGTGTTCTATACTATCTTGATGGTAAGATTAACAAATATTGCGACTCGCATCCTTGTTTTCATTGCCAAATTGATCATCTGGTCAAAGGTGCTCTAGTGTGGACTATATGTCATGAAGTGGCACATGAAATGCATGTGAATGCATCAAAAAGAAGTAGGGAAAAAATGCTGGGCAAGCTGGGCGACTCCCTGGTTAAATTCCTTGAGAAACGGTCTGATATTTTCAGCGTTTCAGACGAGCACTTAGATGAGTATTTATGTGATTACATTGCATATGAGTATATCCGTGGATCGCAACTTGATGGTCATACTAAATTTTGCGCATTTGTTGCTTCGCAACTTGTCTGTGCTGTCATGGCAGTCCGTGAGGGGGATGCGGCTGATGTGGATGTGAGTGCTGATACGCACCCGCATCCCCTTCATCGTGTTATTTTGAATCAAATGGCATATTTGGAGATGTTGTGTAGCGAAAATGCGTTTTTTCAGGAGATGGATCAAGAGGTAGTTAGGTCTATGATATTTGCTCGTTTTGTAGCGGGCTACTACTCGTTACGTGAGAACGGTTTTGAAGAGTTTTGTTTATCGGATGCAGTTATGTTGCGAGCTCAACTCTATGAGTACTTGATTAACTCCGACCGCCACTTCCTCTCTGAGATTCGCGATCAGGTGCTGGGTGTGACTTATTCTTCATCGAGCTGACTCAGTACACGGGCCTGTTTGGCGTCGTGCCCTGCACCTACCGTGTCGTCGACATCGACGACGTCATCATGAATACGCTGGGCGCCTACGCGGGCGTGCGCCTGCTGCCCTTCATGGCGCGCAACTCGCGCTTCATGGGCGCGTAGCCGTCCATTCCGAGAGTGTGGCGCAGACTTGCTCAAGTGTCACGTGTGAGGAAGCGACGGCGATGACAAGCTCGTAGACGTCATCGTTGGACACGTCTTTCTGGATCTCCAGCGCATTGAGTGATAGAAAAACGGAACATGCGGCCCACGCAAGGCGTTTGTTTCCGTCGATCAGCGCGTGGTTTTTCGTGAGCGACTCGAGGAGGGCTGCGGCCTTGGCGGCGGTGGACGGGTAGGCGTCCTGACCCATCAGCGTTGTTTGGGGGCGCAGTGCTGCCGCATTGAGGAGGCCGAGATCCCGGACAGGACCGATTTTCAGCGCGGATACGATGTCCAGCAGGTCTTCAAGCGAGAGAAACTCGCACGGCATGTTGTTACTGGCCGAGCCGCTCAAGTGCGTCCCCCCAGCGCTCAACGGTTTGGTTGAGTGCGTCGGTGACGCGCTGACGGTGGGTCATGCGGTTGAATTCCTCATCGATGGCGCGCAGCACTGCGTCGTGTTTTGACGTGCCGGAACGCTGGGCGAGCTCATCGAGCTTGCGTGCGTGTTCCTCATCGAGTCGGAGTGTCATAGCCATATCGACATGGTATCACTCTGATACCACTTGTGTGGCCTGTCTACAGCCAGCCGGCGGCGCGGGCCAGGGACGCGGCCTCGGCGCGGGTGCGCGCATCCATCTTCAGCATCGACGACGACACGTGGTTGCGCACCGTCCCCTGGCTGAGTCCCAGAGAGTGAGCGATATCCGCGATGGTGCCGCCGCCCTCGACCTCGCGCAAAACGTCTGCCTCGCGGTCCGTCAGGGGCGAGGAGCCCGCCGACAGTGCCTCGAGGGCCAGGCTCTGGTCGATCGCGCGGCCACCCGCAGCCACGGTGCGCACACCGTCGGCCAGGGCTTCGACCGGCGCGTCCTTGACCATGAAGCCCGTCGCCCCCGCGTCGAGGGCACGCTGCAGGTATCCCGGGCGCCCGAACGTCGTCACGATGAGCACGCGCACCCCCGGGAAACGGGAACGAATCGCCTGCGTGGCCGTGATGCCGTCCATGTGAGGCATCTCGACGTCGATGATGGCAACGTCGACGGGGGCGCTCGCGTGGGCCGGGGCGTCCGCCGATACCAGGCGCGCCAGCTCCTCGAGGGCCTGCGCGCCATCGGCGGCCTGCGCGACAACCTCGATGTCGTGCTCCAGGTCCAGCAGACCCGCCAGGGCGCCACGAATCATCGCCTGGTCGTCGGCTACGAGTACCCGAATCGTCACGTCACCCTCCTGTCTGCGCTTGGGGTACCAGGCTAGCGCAGGTCGCAGGATCATCTCTCGGGCGTGCTCGCCCTTCAGGACGAGTGGGCGTCGGGCGTGGCCTCGAAGGCCAGCGCGAGCGTCCAGGTGGAGCCCGACGCGCCCCAGGTGAGCGTGCCCTCGTCGCCGACCAGCTCGGACAGGCCCGCGAGCCCCGAGCCGGATCCCGCGCTCGACGCGGCGTAGGCGGCCGAGTAGCCGTCATTCGCGACGGTCACGCCGCCGGGGGAGAGGCGAATACGAACCCACGAGGGGTGCGCGTGCAGGATCGCGTTCGTGACGCCCTCGCGAATCACGTGGGCGGCCGCGGCCGAACGAGGCCCCGACGGTGGTTCGCCCTCGTTCGTGATGTCGGCGTCGACGCGCGCGACCTCCAGGAGGGCTCGTGCCTCCTCAAGCTCCTCGGTGGGCGACAGGGCCCGCGTAGCCGCCACGATGCGGCGGACGTCAGCCAAGGCCTCGTTCGACTGAGCCGTGACCGTGCGCAGCTGCTCGCGCGCCTCCTCCACGCGCCCCGCCTCCAGGAGGCGACCCGCCAGCTCAGATACCATCGTGATCCCAGTCAGCGAGTGCCCGAGGATATCGTGCAGGTCCGTACTCAGGCGCGCACGCTCGGCGGCCTTCGCGCGCTGAATCGCGTCCTGGCGGCGCAGGCGCTCACGGGCCGAACGCTCCATGCCCCACCGGGCCATACCGACGAAGCCGATAAGGAGGGCCAGGTACCAGATCATCCACAGTGGCTCTCCCTCGGCATAGGCGGCCACGCCCGCGATGGCGACGATCGGCACGACGCCCGCGACAATGTATCTGCTTGGCGCCTGGAAGATCCACGCGACCAGCAGATACGACGTCAGCATGAACGCGTAAGGGAAACCGACGGCGGTCGCGTAGACGAGGTAGATGGCCGTCGTCGCGGCCAGCGCCGCGTGGGAGAGGATGAACGGCCTCGTGAAGGAGTTGCGCGCGGGCAGGGGATTGGTCAGCCATGCCGCCGAGTTAGCGGCCGCGAGGAGGGCGCACAGCCCGATGATGCCCGCGCGCTGGGCCGTGTCCGTCAACTCCAGGGCGTAGGCCAGGGGGAAGCCCATGAACAGCATCCACGGGGTCGCCCACGCCAGGGAGATTAAGCGCTCCTTCATGGCACAAGCCTATCGACCCGTGTCGTGGGATGCGCCCCACCAGGCGATGCCCGCCGTGATGACCGCCCACCCGGCGATGTTGAGCCACGCGGCGGTCGGCATCGTCACAGTTCCGGCGACAGCGTAGATCGCCTGGACGGCGCCGTACAGGGGCGTGAAGGGCGCGATCTGTGCGACGAAGGGCGGCAGCTGGTCCAGCGGGATGAACATGCCGGACACGAACGCGCCCATCAGCATGACGAACGCGGAGGCGCTGTAGGCGTTCTCGCCCTTGATCGTGTATCCGCAGGCCAGGCCGATGAGCGCACCCAGGGCCGACAGGGCGACGACGACCGCAGCGCTGGCCGCCCACGCGCCCGGGGTCATCTGCGCGCCCGTGGCCAGGCCAAAGCTGAAGGTGATGAGCGTGATGAATGCGCTCAGCGCCACGAGGGCCGTGAGGCGCACGAGGAGGATCACCCACGGCTGGATGGGGGTCAGAGCGTACATGCGCGAGATGCCGGTCGTGCGCTCGACGGACAGCGTTGCACCGAGTGAGCCGCCGACCAGGATGACGCCGTACGTGGTCATCATCGCGATCATCGCGGCTGCCAGGTTCCCGCGCCCGGTCTGGGTCGCGCGCGCAACATCGGTCATGCCGAACATCGCGTACATGAACATGGGGAGCAGCAGGGCAAACGCCATGTTCCACGGGTTAAGGATGTGGGACAGGAACGTCGCGCGCCACAGCTTGCCCGCTCCGGTGAAGGGGGAGGGGATCGGTCGGTCGGTGGGACGCGTGGGTGCCTGGGTGGTCATGATGCCTTCTTCGTGTGTCGTGTCTGCGTTCGTGGGGCGGGGGCCTCGGCGTCGGCCTCGGGACGAGGCTGGGGCCGGCTCATCGGGGTGGGCGTTGGTTGCGCTCACTCGGCGTCGGCGTGGGAGGTGATGCGCTCAAAGACGTCTTCGAGGTCCTCGTTGTCGGCGACGACCTGCTCGGTGGGCGCGTCCAGGAGGACCTTCCCGGCGTCGATGATGACGATGCGGTCGGCGTCCTTGCGGGCCTCGGTCAGGTAGTGCGTGGCGAAGAGGAGCGTGCGGCCCTCCGCGGCCTCGGCGCGCATCGTCTCCCAGAAGGCGCGGCGGGCCAGCGCATCCATGCCGGCGGTCGGCTCGTCGAGGATCAGGAAGTCAGGGTTGCCGGCCAGTGCGAGGGCGAGGCGCACGCGCTGGCGCTCGCCGCCGGACAGCTTGTTGAGGGGGCGCTTCGCGAGTTTCGTGAGGTTCGTGCGTTCGAGGAGCTCGTCGGTGGGGATCGGGTTGGCGTGCATCGCGGCGACCAGGTCGATCGTGTTGCGGACCTTTCCGTCGCGCGGCATCGATCCGGTCTGGAGCATTGCGCTCACGAGGGAGCGGCGCACGGCCTCGCGCGGGCTCATGCCGTAGACGCTGATGTCGCCCTGCGTGGGGGTGGCCAGGCCGAGGACGATGTCCAGGAAGGTGCTCTTGCCCGCGCCGTTGACGCCGAGGAGCGCCACGATCTCGCCGGGCATGAGGGTCAGGTTCACGCCGCGCAGCGCGTCGACGTGGCCGAAAGACTGGTGGATGTTCGTCGCCTGGAGGGCGGGCGTTGCTTCTGCGTTCATGGCTCCCAGTCTGCGCGCGTATTAATGGTGCCGGAAGTGTCCTTTGATGTAGGTGGTGCCATGACAAATGTCAGGGGCGGCCTCTTCCAAAAGTCGCACGTAATTTAATGCGGTCACTTTTTGAGATAGCCTGCAAACGTTGCAATTCCAATGATGGTATTTCAAACTGTGAAGCAGTCGTCGGGGAATTACGTGCGAGATTGCTTTGGTTGGGCGGCCACGCCCCCTCAAGGCGCTGCCTCGCAGCCACCAAACGGGGGGAATTGCACTACACGGGGGTCCGACACGCCGGCGACACGCCGCAAGAGGGCTTCGTGTAGTGCAAAACCTCCTTTGCTGCCGGCGTGGAGAGCATCGGAGGCGCCGGAGGGATTGGTGGGCCTGGCTGCGGTGCCGTGGGCGGTGGCGGGGCCTGGTTGGGCTATTCACAGCGACCCGGCCCCTCCGGCGCCCGGAACACCCGTGGGGCCGCAAGCAACCCGGCAGCACACAGCAAGGGGCCCGAAGCGCCGCAGCGCCTCGGGCCCCACACTCGCGTGTGTCAGTTGCTCACAGGTTGAGCTGGATGTTGCGGCCGGGGACGGCCTCGATCAGCTCGCGCGTGTAGTCCTGGACCGGGTTGTTGAACAGCTCGTCCGTCGAGTTGGCCTCGACGAGCTTGCCCTTCTCCATGACGATCACGTCGTCGGCGATCTGGCGAACAACGGCCAGGTCGTGCGTGATGAACAGGTAGGACAGGCCCAGCTGCGCCTGCAGGTCGTTGAGCAGGTACAGGATCTGGTTCTGCACCAGAACGTCCAGCGCGGACACGGCCTCGTCCAGGACGATGACCTCCGGGTTGAGTGCGAGGGCGCGGGCCACGGCCACGCGCTGGCGCTGGCCGCCGGAGAGCTCGTTCGGGTAGCGGCGCATGGCGCTACGCGGCAGGGCCACCATGTCGAGCAGCTCGGAAGCGCGCGCGATGCGCAGCTTCTTCGGGTTGAACTCGCGCTTTTCGGCGGCGGTCAGCGAACGCTTCGCGTTGGCGGCCTCGACGAGGACGCGCATCCACTCCTCGGGCTCGCGGCCCGTGGCTTCGGCGCGCTTGATTTCGGCGCGCGCGTACTCCAGGGTGCCGTAGCCGTGGATCTTCAGGGGCTCCTCGATCAGTCGGTAGATCGAGAACATGGGATCCAGCGAACCGTAGGGGTTCTGGAACACGGCCTGGAGGCGGCGGCGCAGGCGGAAGAGCTCTGCCTCGCTCATCTGCGAGGTGTCCTCGCCGTCGAAGTAGACCTTGCCCTTGGTGGGCTTGAGGAGCTGCAGAACCATGTTCGCGGCGGTGGACTTACCGGAGCCGGACTCGCCGACGACCGCGAGGGTCGTGCCGCGGCGCAGCTCGAAGGACACATTGTCGACGGCCAGGAAGGTGTCCTGGCCCTTCTTGGCGCCGCGGATGTCGAATTTCTTGGTGAGGTTTTCGACGCGGATGATGGCGTCCGTGGAGGTTGCGCCCTTGCCGGCACCGACGAGCTCTTCCTCGGTGACCGAGATGCCCTGCTTGTGAGCGGACTCGATGCGCGCGGAGGCCAGGGAGGGCGCGGCGGACACGAGGCGCTTCGTGTAGGGGTGCTGGGGGTGCTGGAGGATCTCCAGGGCGGGGCCGGACTCGACGATGCGGCCGCGGTGCATGACGACGAGCTGCTCGGCGCGCTCGGCGGCCAGGCCGAGGTCGTGCGTAATGAACAGCACGGCGGTGCCCATCTCGGAGGTGAGCTTGCCGAGGTGGTCGAGGATGCGGCGCTGGACGGTCACGTCCAGAGCGGAGGTCGGCTCGTCGGCGATCAGCAGCTTGGGGTGCGCGGCCATACCGATGGCGATGAGGGCGCGCTGGCGCATGCCGCCGGAGAACTCGTGCGGGTACTGGTTGGCGCGGCGTTTCGCGTCGGGCAGGCCGGCTTCCTTGAGGAGCTGGGTCACGCGCTGGCCGGCCTCGGAGCGGGGCACGACGTTGTTCGCGAGGAGAGCTTCCTTGACCTGCGTGCCCACGCGGAGCACGGGGTTGAGGTTACTCATCGGGTCCTGGGGGACGAGGCCGATGCCGGACCCGCGCAGCTCCACCCACTGCCTGGTGGTCAGGTGGGTGATGTCGCGGCCGTCGAACTCGATCTTTCCGCCCGCGACCTTGCCGGTGCCGGGCAGCAGGCCGATGACGGCGGCGGCGGTCGTGGACTTACCGGAGCCGGACTCGCCGACGATGGCGACGGTCTGGCCGGGGTAGATGGTCAGGTTCGCGCCGCGCACGGCGGGGACGACGCCGGTCGAGGAGGTGAAGGTGACCTCCAGGTCCGTGATCTTAAGCAGGGGCTGCGCGTCGTCCGGGTGGATGTCGGACGAGGCCGGGGCCGCGCTGGGGGCGACGGCTCGTTCGACGATCTCTTCCATCTCCTTGTCGGAGAGCTGGGGGGTGTTCGTTTCGCTCACTTGCGTGCCTTCGGGTCGAGGGCTTCGCGCACGGCGTCGCCCATCATGATGAAGCTGAGGACGGTTAGGGCCAGCGCCGCGCCCGGGTAGAACAGGACCATCGGGTTGGTGCGCAGGGACGTCTGGGCGGACGAGATGTCAGCGCCCCAGGAGACGACCGAGGTCGGCAGGCCGATGCCCATGAAGGACAGGGAGGCCTCGGACACGATGAAGGTGCCCAGAGCGACGGTCGCGTACACGATGATGGGGGCCATCGAGTTCGGGATGATGTGGCTCAGCAGGATGCGCGCGCGGGATGCGCCGGTTGCGCGGGCTGCGGTGACGAACTCTTCGTTCTTGGCGGACAGGACCGAACCGCGGGTGATACGCGCGATGGAGGTCCAGCCGAACATGGACAGGACGATGACGACCATCATGATGGAGCGCGAGCCCTTGAACATCTGCATGAAGACGATGGCGGCGAGCAGCAGCGGGATGGCGAAGAACACGTCGGTGATGCGCGAGAGCAGCGCGTCGAACCAGCCGCCGAAGTAGCCGGCGAGTGCGCCGACGGTGCCGCCGATCAGGACGACCGCGATGGTCGTGAGGATGCCGACGGACACGGATGCGCGGGCGCCGTAGACGACGCGGGCGTAGATGTCGCAACCCTGCTTGTCGAAGCCGAAGGGGTGACCGGCTGTGGGGCCGGCCAGGGACGAGGACAGCTCGCAGAACTTCGGGTCGGTCGAGGTGAACAGCCACGGGAAGAGGGCGAGGAGCGCGGCGAGCGTGATGATGGCCGCGGCGATCCAGAAGGTCGGGCGGCGGCGCAGGCGCTTCCAGGCCTCGCCCCACATGGACGAGGGGGCACCCTCGTCGGCGACCGCGTCGACGGCACCGAGGCCGGTCTCGTCGATGTCGGAGACGTAGTGGTCCTGGCCCGCGCGGGTGCGGGTGATGTTGGCGGAAGGAATCTGGTCACTCATAGCGGATCCTCGGGTCGAGCACGGCGTACAGGAGGTCGACGATTAGGTTCGCGATGATGTAGACCATCACGAGCACTGTTGTCATTGAGACGACGGTCTGGGGTTCGCCCTTGATGATGGCGCTCCACAGGGTGCCGCCGACGCCGTGGATGTTGAAGATACCCTCGGTGATGATTGCGCCGCCCATGAGGGCGCCGAGGTCGCCGCCGATGAACGTGGCGACGGGGATGAGGGAGTTGCGCAGGATGTGGCGCGTCATGACAACGCCGTTACTCAGGCCCTTGGCGCGCGCGGTACGCACGTAGTCGGCGGAGACGTTCTCGGAGACGGACTGGCGGGTCAGTCGGATGACGTAGGCCAGGGAGACGCCGCCGAGCACCATGGCCGGCATGGTGAGGCTCCGGAGGTCGACGGAGGCCGAGGCCGTGGTCGGCAGGATTGCGAGCTGAACGCCCAGGACGTACTGGAGGACGAAGCCGAGCACGAAGGTGGGGACGGAGATCAGCAGCAGGGAGACAACGAGGATGGTGGAGTCGAACCACCCGCCGCGGCGCATGCCCGCGACGACGCCCAGGCCGATGCCGAGGATGGTCTCGATGGCGAGGGCGTAGAGGGCGAGCTTGGCGGTCGTCGGGAAGGCGGTCGCCATGATGGACGTGACCTTCTGGCCGTTGAACGCGGTGCCGAAGTCGAGGGTGAAGACTCCCTTGAGGTACAGCAGGTACTGCATCCAGAAGGGCTTGTCCAGGTTGTACTGGGCGCGGATCTGCGCGGCGGCGGCCTCGGAGAGGCCGCGGTCGCCACCGAGTGCGGCGACGGGGTCACCTGGCATCAGGTAGACCATCGCGAAGATCAGAAAGGTGGCTCCGAAGAAGACCGGGATGGTCTGGAGGAGTCGCCGTCCGATGTAGCGGAGCATGGACAATCCTTTAGTGTTCGTGTCGTGGGAGGGGAGGTACCGATCCCTGGCGGAGCCTCGCAGGCGAGGCCGACTATGGTCTCATCATAGGGTAAAGAATGGGCAAATGGCGCATCGGTCTCTCAATTTGTCTGCCGTATCAACCCCGTGATGCTGTTTTGAGATGAAAGTGTGTTCCGTGTCAATGCGGGTACGCAGTGCGCCGCTGAGCTGCGTTGATGTGTGTGGGGCTGTCGAAAAGATATACACGAGGGGCGGGCGGCTCGCGCCGCCCGCCCCTCGTGGCGAGGTTACCCTTGCGTGATCACTTCTTGGTGATCTGGTACATCACGGGCTGACCCTTCCAGTCGAACTTGACGTTGTCGACGTTCTTGGACCATGCGCCGTTGACGTTGGTGTACCACAGGGGCACAGCCGGCATGTCGCGCAGCAGGATGGTCTGGGCCTGCTCGAGGATCTTCGCGGCGTCGGCGCTGCTGGTGGCGGAGGACGCCTGGGTCACCAGGGAGTCGAACTCGCTGTTGGAGTAGCCGCCCTTGTTAGCGTCGGCACCGGTGGCGTACTGGGGCTGCAGGAAGTTGTACAGCGCCGGGTAGTCGCCCTGCCAGCCGTTACGGAACGCGCCGGTCATCTCACCCTTGTCCTCTGCGTCGAGCAGGGACTTGAAGTCGGCGAAGGGGTTGCCTTCGGCGTCGATGCCCAGGGTGTTCTTGATGGAGTTAGCGGTCGCGTCGACCCATTCCTTGTGGCCACCGTCGGAGTTGTAGGCGATGGTGAAGGAGCCGTCCCACGGGGAGATGGCGTCGGCCTTGGCCCACAGTTCCTTGGCCTTCTCGGGGTTGTAGGTCAGGACATCGTTGCCGGAGACGTTGGCGTCGTAGCCCTCGAGCGTCGGAGCGGTGAAGTCCTTGGAGGGGGTGCGGGTGCCGTTGAAGATGTTCTTCACGATGGTGTCACGGTCGATGGCCATGGAGATGGCCTGGCGACGCAGCTGGCCTTCCTCACCGGAGAAGTGGGGCAGGTACTGCGGGATCGTGAAGTACTGGGCGCCAGCGTAGGGCTGGTTGACGGTGCGGCCGGAGAGCTCGGACTCGTAGGTGGCGAACACGGAGGCCGGCACGCCATCAAGGACGTCCAGGGAGTCGGAGGACAGGTCCTGGTAGGCGGCGTCGAGGCTCGAGTAGAAGACGAAGGTCACGCCCTCGTTCTGGGCCTTGGAGTCGCCCACGTAGTTCTCGTTGGGGACGGTGGTGAACTTGACGTTGTGCTCCCACGCGTCGGCGGAGGCCATCTTGTAGGGGCCGTTGCCCACGGGGGCCTGGCCGCCGGCCTCGGGGTTCTCCAGGGTCGAGTCCGGGAGCGGCGCGTAGGCGACGTAGCCCAGGCGCGACATGAAGTCCGAGGTGGGGTTCTTCAGTTTCGCGGTGAAGGTGTAGTCGTCGATCTCGGTCAGGCCGGTGATCTCGCCGTTGCCCTCGTCGTCGGTGCCCTCGAAGATGCTGAAGAAGGCAGCCTGCTGCTGCTGCTTCGACGTGATGAGGTTCCAGGCCTTGATGAAGTTGTGGGCCTGGACGGGGGTGCCGTCGGAGAACTTGCGGTCGTTGTGGAGCTTGATGGTCCACTCGGACGCGTCCTCGTTGGGTTCGATGGACTCGGCGACGTCGAGGACGGCCTTGCCGTCAACGTCGTAGCGGACGAGCTGGCTGAACAGGACGGTCAGGATCTTTCCGCCGCCGTTTTCGTTGGTCAGACCCGGCAGGAGCGGGTTCTGGGGCTCGGTGCCGTTGGTCGTGACGACCTTGTCGCCGGAGCCGGACGACGTGGTGCCGCCGCCGGCGCAGGCGGTCAGAGCGAGCGCGGCAGCTGCGGGGATGACGAGCCATGCCTTCTTCAGGTTCATGGATTCTTCCTCCTGGTTGATGGGTGGAACTGGGGGCGGTGCCCTCAGGTATGGTCCGAGATTAACCCGTGCCGCGTGGAATTCATGAAAGATGTCCATCATGTGCGCATTACATTTTGGTTACAAACGTAAAAAGTAGGTCAAATGATGGTGTGGGTCACATAAAAGAGCATGGGGTGTGACCAAGTATTCATGCGACGAGGCCGGGGCTGAGCGTGCGCACACACCCGGCCACTGCCTCGTCGAGTCGAGAAGCGAGAATTAGGAAAGCAGACCCTCGGAAACGAGCCAGTCGTGGGCGATCTGAGAGGCGGACTTCTGCTCGACCGTCGACTCCCGGTTCATCTCGATGAGATCCTGCGCGTCCAGCGCCTCGCTCACCCTGTTGATGACCGCGGTCGCGTCTTCGTTTACCCGCGAAGAGGCCAGGGGCACCACGTGCGAGGCGAGGAACAGGCCCTTCGGGTCCGTCAGGACCGTCAGCGTTCCGTCCGCGAGCGCCGGGTCGGACGAGTAGATGTTCGCGAGCTGGATGTCGCCGTCCTTCAAGGCTTTGACCGTGAGGGGGCCGCCCGAATCCTCGATCGGGGTGAAGTTGACGGTCACTCCGTAGAGGTCCTTCAGTCCGGTCGGGCCGTAGGGGCGCGTGCGTAGCTCCGAATTGCCGCCCAGCGTCAGCGTGCCCGCGTTCGCGAGGTCGCCGATCGACGTCAGTGAGTGTGCTTGCGCGAAGTCGGCCGTCACCACGTAGGAATCCTGGTCGGTCGCGCCAGCCTGCTCGAGGGCGCGCAGGCCCGAGGGGAGCGCGGTCTGCAGAGCCGAATACACCTCGTCCGTAGATCGCGCGGTCGCGTCAGCATCCAGGTACTGCAGCAGGTTGCCCGTGTACTCGGGGAACACGTCGATCGATCCGGCCTCGAGCTCGGGCATGTAGACCTCGCGCTGGCCGATCCGCATCTGGCGGTCGACCGTAAACCCGGCACCCTCGAGGGCCTGGGCGTACGCCTCGGCGAGGATCTCGTTCGAGTAGTAGTCCTGCGACCCCACGACGAGCGTCGTTGAGCCGTTCTCTGAACTTCCGGTGCTCGCGTTGCCGCCGACCGACTCCGCCGAACCGCAGGCGGCCAGCGCCAGGGCGGAAGCTGCGACGGCAGCCATTGTGATCATCGTGCGTTTCATAGTGACTCCTTGGGTGAGTTGTCTTCATCGTCTGAGAAAGAATGGGTGCGGGCGCGAAGGCGTCGCGCAACCAGCGCCAGGAGCGCGTCGGTCGCCAGTGCGAGGGCGACGACGACAATCGCGCCGCCGATCATCTCCGCGTAGTCTCGGGTCTTCAGGCCCTCGTAGAGGAAACGGCCGAGGCCGTAGTTCGCCGTGTAGGCCGCCAGCGTCGTCGTCGCAATGACCTGGAGGGTCGCCGACCGCACGCCCGCCGCGACGAGGCCGGCCGCGTGTGGGGCCTCGACCTGCGCGAGGACCTGGGGTTCCGTGAGGCCGATTGCTCGCGCAGCGTCCACGGTCGCGCGCGGCGTCGAGGCGATGCCCGAGTAGGTCGCCGACAGGAGCGGCGGAATCGCCAGGATGAGGAGAGCCAGTGTGGGCGCGGCCAGTCCAATACCCAGCCACAGGCCCGCCAGCGTCAGGACACCGAGCGTCGGAACCGCACGGGCCGCGCCCGTCGCGCTCACCAGCCATCGGCCCCTGCCCGTGTGCCCGATCCAGGTGCCCAGCGGCAGTGCGATGAGGGCCGCGAGCGCCACGATCAGGAGGGTGAGGCCCAGGTGCTCGGTGGCCCTCACGAGGATCCCGGACTCACCTAGCCAGTGAGCGGGGACCGCCAACCACTTCAGGGCGTCGAGGAGAATGTTCATGCCCGCCCCCTCCTCGTCCACGGAGTGAGGGTCCAGCCGATTCCCTGGATCAGCGCATCGATGACGAGCGCAAGGAGAACCGTTGCGACCAAGCCGGCCACGACCTCGGCGATGAGGCCGCGCTGAAAACCGTCAGTGAACAGCGTCCCCAGCGAGCGCACCCCGATGAACGCGCCCACCGTCACGAGCGACACCGTCGACGTGGCGACCACGCGCGTGCCCGCGACGATGACGGGCGTCGCCAGGGGGAGCTCCACCTCGACGAAGCGTCGAAAGAGCGGGTAGCCGCACGCGTTTGCGGCCTGCAGGGTCGCGCGAGGAATCGCGCGGAAGCCCTCCGCGGCCTGTCGCACCAGCACCGCCACGCCGTACAGCGTCAGGACAATCACCATGTTGGCGGGAGAACGCAGCGCCACCCCGACGATCATGGGAATGACAATCAGGAGCGGCAGCGACGGCACCGCGTACAGCGCCGACAGGGCAGACAACACCCAGCCGCCGCGGCGCGAAAACGCCGCCCAGCGCGCGATCGGCACGGAGAGCAGCACCGACAGTGCGATCGCTGGGAGGGCGATCCACAGGTGAGCAAGAGTCAGGGAGCCAATGAGCCCCCAGTTGGAGGACAGCCAGGTCACGGACGCTCCCCGGCCTCGTCGGTCGTCAGCGTGCCCACGGGTGTGCCGGCGTCGTCGACGACCAGGCCACCCGGCCCGGCGACGCGCACCGGGCGTGCCGCGCGCGAGGCTCCGACGAACTCCGCAACGAAGGGCGAGGCGGGAGAGGAGAGCAGCTCGGTGGGCGTCCCCACCTGCTCGATGTGGCCACCCGTCGAGAGGACGGCAACCTGGTCGCCCAACGTGAACGCCTCGTCCACGTCGTGTGTCACGAAGAGGATCGTTGTGCCCAGCACCCGCTGAATCTCCTTCAGCTCGCACTGCAGCTCTGTGCGCACGATCGGATCCAGCGCGCCAAAGGGCTCGTCCATCAGCAGGATGTCCGCGCGATTGGCCAGCGCCCGAGCCACGCCCACGCGCTGACGCTGGCCGCCCGACAGCTGGGCGGGGTAGCGATCGGCCATCTCGCGATCCAGGCCCACCAGCTCGAGGAGCTCGAGCGCGCGCTCGCGGGAGGCATGCTTCGTGGCGCCCTCCAGGCGCGGGACGGTCGCGATATTGTCGGCAATGCTTCGGTGGGGGAAGAGGCCGCCCTCCTGCAGGACGTAGCCGATCGAGCGGCGCAGGCGCACGGGGTCCTCGCCTGCGACGTCCTGGTTTCGTACGAATACCCTGCCCGAGGTTGGGGTGACCATCGCGTTCACCATCCGCATGAGCGTCGTCTTGCCGCAGCCCGAGGTGCCCAGGAAGACGGTCGTGGAACCCTGCTCGACGGTGAGGGAAAAGTCCTCGACGGCGCGTGTGCCGCCCGGGTAGGTCTTGGAGACGTGATCGAAGCGAATCATGCGCGCTCCTTGGCAGCCTCGGCGATGAGCGCGAGGCAGCGCGTCAGCTCCTCGCGCTGGGCTGCGGAGAGTGGTGCGAAGAGGCGCTCCTGCTCCTTGTCGACGATCGTGCAGGCCTCCTCGAGGTGCGCCAGGCCCTGCTCTGTCACCGTCAGGATGGTCGCGCGCCGGTCGTGCTCGCACGGGGTGCGGTGCAGCAGCCCGTCGCGGTGGAGGCGATCCACGAGGCGCGAGGCTGCTCCCAGGGTGATGCCCTGGCTTGCTGCGACCTCCTGAATGCGGCACGCGGGGGTGTCGCGAACCGTGCGCAGGACGAGGAAGCGGCCGAGCGTGAGCGCGTTTTCCGCCTCGGAGAGGGCGGATTCGACCGCGTTCCACGCGCCCATTTCCGTGTGAATCAGCGCCGTGAAGAGCGAGGGTGCACATGTTGCCATGTTTGCTACCTTACACGTAAATAATTAACACGTATGGTGTTTGTGCGGGGAAGTTCGTTGAGTATTTGACGAGATAGGCGTTCTTGTGCTGTTTGTGAGCGGCCCACAACTGTGTGTGGGGCGTGGTCGGCGGGACTCGGCGCGGTGCTACAGTGCGTGGTATCGGCGAGTGGCAAGCTCCGGGGCCCTCGCTCGACGCAAGTCAGTGCCCAGTCGTGGGTGCGTTTTCCCGGCGCGTGACGCGCATATCGATGAGGAGTGTTAAAGGTGCGGAAACGTCTCTACTCTCTGCTGGATGGTGATGGGGGAGCGGCGATGTGGTGCGGGCACGTCATGACCGTGCTCATTATCGCCAGCCTCCTTCCCCTGTGCTTCAAGGAATCCAGCCCCGTCCTCGAGACAATCGAGTACGCCTGCGTCCTCGTGTTCATCGCCGACTATCTGGCACGATGGGCGACGGCGGATCTGAAGCTCGGCAAGGGCGCATTGTCGTTCCTGATCTATCCCTTCACCCCCATGGCCGTCATCGACCTGCTGTCGATCCTGCCAGTCTTCAATGCCCTCAACGACGCGCCGCGCACGCTGCGAGTCCTCCGCCTGTTTCGGGCCCTGCGGCTGTTCAAGCTCATTCGCTACTCGAAGAGCGCCTCCGTCATCGCCGCCGTGTTCGAGAAAGAGAGGGAGGCGCTGCTCGCCGTCCTCGGCCTGGCCATCGGCTACATCCTCGTCAGCGCCCTCGCCATCTTTAACGTCGAGCCGGAAACCTTCAACACCTTCTTCGATGCCGTGTACTGGGCGGTCGTCTCCCTGACGACCGTCGGCTACGGCGACCTCTACCCCACCTCCGACGTGGGGCGTGCCATCGCCATGATCTCCTCGCTCATGGGCGTCGCCGTCGTTGCCCTGCCCTCGGGCATCCTCACGGCGGGCATGCTCGACGAGCTGCGCGGCGGCGGAGACGTCGGCGACTGATGTGCATGGACTTTTGTGGCTCTTCGCATTTGAGGGTGTAGGTGTTGTGGGCGGGGTTGGGCGTGTCGTGGCTGGGTAGGGGTCGAGGTCTTCCGATGATGGGGGTTCCTACACCGTCCATCTGAAAGACCTCGACATGGCCAATACTATCTTTGATCGCCCTGATCTGAGCGTGTTCACGCGCCTGGATGACCTGGGCCTAGAAGTGACGGGCCAGCGCGTTGAGGCAGACCATGCAGTGTTGGCGTGCCGTATTACGGGTGAGGACCGGTGGTGTCGACGCTGCGGGTGCCAGGGCATTTCTCGTGACACGGTGGTCAGGCGCTTAGCTCACGAGCCTTACGGGTGGCGTCCCACGATCTTGCATGTGAGCGTGCGCCGCTACCGGTGCGAGACGTGTGCTCACGTGTGGCGTCAAGACATGAGTCAAGCGGCCGATCCGCGCGCGAAGCTCTCGCGTGCGGCGGTGCGCTGGGCGCTGACGGGCCTGGTGGTCCACCATCTGACGGTGGCGCGCGTCGCCCAGGCCCTCGGTGTGTCCTGGAAGAGCCGCCAATACTGCTGTCCTGGCTGAAGGGGCGCGCCTGCTGATCAATGATCCAGCACGGTGTGAAGGCGTGCGTGTCATTGGCGTGGATGAACACGTGTGGCGCCACACCCCCTACGGCGACAAATACGTCACCGTCATCTTGGACGTCACTCCCGTACGAGACCGTCGCGGTCCCTCCCGGCTCCTGGACATGGTCCCGGGCCGCTCCAAGCAGGTTTTCAAAACCTGGCTGGCCTCCCGCCCTGACACGTGGCGCGAACGCATTGAGATCGTCGCGATGGATGGATTCACCGGGTTCAAAAGCGCAGCCGCTGAAGAACTCCCCGGCGCGAGGGCAGTCATGGACCCCTTCCATGTCGTGCACCTGGCTGGCAACGCCTTGGATGAGTGCCGCAGACGCATTCAGCAAGAACTCCACCACCGGCGCGGGCGTGCCACCGACCCCCTATACAAGGCCCGCAGGATGTTACACACCAGATCCTGCCTGCTCACCCCACGCCAGCAGCACCAGATCCTCGACCTGTTCGCCAGCGATTACCACGTCGCCCTCGAAGTCACATGGAGCGTCTACCAGAACATCATCGACGCCTACCGCGCACCCGACACGGACGTGGGTAAGGCCCTGATGCAAGCCGAAATCAATACACTGACCTCCACACGCGTACCGAGGGGCCTAACCGAGCTCATCACGCTGGGCAGGACACTCAAACGCCGAGCCGGGGACATCCTGGCCTACTTCGATCATCCCCACACCAGCAACGGTCCTACCGAAGCCATCAACGGACGTCTCGAACACCTACGCGGATCCGCACTCGGACTTGCGAAACCTCACCAACTACATCACCCGAGCACTCCTCGAAACAGGAGGATTCAGACCCCAACTACACCCCCAATTATGAAGAGCCGGAAATCCGGGCATTGCACTGACGATGATTGCGGTGCACCGGGGGAATTACGTGCGGAATTATGGGGATAAACGAGGCCGGGGCCCGACCCACCCCTCACCGTGCGGTGAGCGAGTGGCCGAGCCCCGGCCTCGTCAATGAACGCGTCAGATCAGGCGTCAGCCTGCGGCGCGGGGGAGCGGTGGCGCTTCGAGTACGCCTCGCCCTCCAGCTCCGAACCAGACGGTGCGGACGCGGGCGACGCCGCCTCCAGGTTCGTGCCACGCAGCTTCGAGATCAGGCGCATGCCGTGGTAGATCAGCAGAGCGGCGGCCGTGCCCAGCGCGATGCCGCCGAAGGTCATGTCGCCGACAACCCACGTGAAGTTTGCGATCGCGACGATCAGGGCGACCGCGGCGGTGTTCAGGTTCACCGGGTTGGAGAAGTCGACGCGGTTCTGCACCCAGATGCGAACGCCCAGCATGCCGATCATGCCGTACAGGACCGTGCCCGCGCCGCCGAGGACGGCGTGAGGGATCGCCTCAATGAGGGCCCCGAACTTCGGCAGCATCGACAGGGCGAGCGCGACGCACGCCGCGACCACGTAGGCCGCCGTCGAGTAGACGCGGGTCGCCGCCATGACGCCGATGTTCTCGGCGTAGGTGGTCGTGCCCGAACCGCCGCCGCTGCCGGCCAGCATCGTGGAGACGCCGTCCGCCATGAGCGCGCGGCCCGTCACGTCGTCCAGGTTCTCGCCCGTCATCGCGGACACGGACTTCACGTGGCCGACGTTCTCGGCGACCAGGACGAAGACGACCGGCAGGAACAGGCCGAGCGTCGACACAGAGAAGGCGGGGGTGTGGAACTGGGGGAAGCCGAACCAAGCGGCCTCGCCGACGCCAGAGAAGTCAACCTGACCCTGAAGAACCGCGGCCACGTAGCCGATCAGCACGCCGATGAGGATCGAGAGGCGGCCGAGGATGCCCTTGAAGAGGACGGTCACGAGGCAGATCGACACGATCGTCACGACCGCGGTGATCGGGCCTTCCTGGACCCACTTCCACGCGGCAGGTGCCAGGTTCAGGCCGATGAGCGCCACGATTGAGCCCGTCACCACGGGAGGCATGGCAGCGTCAATCCAGCGCACGCCCGCGAAGTGGACGATCAGGCCGACGAGGGCGAGCGTCGCGCCCACCGCAATGATGCCGCCGAGCGCGTAAGGAGCGCCCAGAGATGCTGTCACTGCCTGGATCGGCGCGATCAGTGCGAACGAGGAACCCAGGTACGAGGGCAGACGGCCCGCCGTAATCAGGAAGAACAGCAGGGTGCCGATCGCGGTGAAAAAAAGCGTTGTCGACGGGGGGAAACCTGTCAACAACGGAACAAGGAAGGTCGCGCCGCACATTGCGACCACGTGCTGGGCGCCAATGCCGATAGTGCGCGGCCACGAGAGTCGTTCATTCGGAAGGACGACGTCGCCGGGATTAATGGACGTGCCGTTACCGTGAAGCTTCCAACGGAACAGCGAGGTCTTCGTTTCGCTCATAAGCGTACAAATCCGATCAGTTGATGGGCGGGATGGCCGTACCGGTCGGAATAACAGGGTAGCGCGTCCGCCCCCGTCCCCGCAGGTTTCGCCACGCCTAAACCCCTCCAGTGGGCAAAGTGTGGTGCATGCCCCTCCCGTTATGGAATAGTGGAGCACATGAGTCAGCCGTCCTCGAACATCGCCCCCACCGTCTCGAGCGTGCCCTGGGCGACCCCGGATGCGACCTCGTCGATGGATGCGCCGGGCGACCGCTTCGGATACGCGCCGGGCCGCCTTCGCGTCCCCAGCGCCGACCTCTCGGGGCCCACGTTCCCCGGGACGCAGTACGTGGACGTTGCTGCGATCTTCGCCGACGGCGGCTACAACTCGCCCAAGCCGATTGGGAATCCCCTCGCGAAGGCTGCCCTGTGGGTCAGCGTCTTCGGAATTTTCTTCATTCCGGTGATCGTCTCGGTCGTCCTCGCGATTATCGCCCTCGTGCAGGCGCAAAACCTGCCCGGCCGCGTCGGTGCGCGCGAAGCCATCGCAGCGCTCGCTTTCAATGGCATCCTGATCGGCGGCGCCGTGATCTTCTATCTGATTGGCCTCTCTGGGCTCTTCTAAGGGTTTCGTGCCGCGCTGTGACCTGCTCCATTGGCCAGGATTGGCGCTGAGAGCCTTTTGTCGCTTATGATTGTTCGGCACGATGTGCACGGAGGATTCGCCTAGTGGCCTATGGCGCACGCTTGGAAAGCGTGTTGGGTGCAAGCCCTCGGGGGTTCGAATCCCCCATCCTCCGCCACCGGACCCCGGGACCTGTTGAGGTTCCGGGGTTTTTGTTGCCTCTGGCGTCGCTTGTGTTGCTTGTGGTGCCGCTGGTGTTCCGGGCGCCGTCGGGCCCAGCCACTGTGTGTGCCGCTGGGCGGCGGCCCGCCCGCGAGCCGTCCGCGCCGCGAGCTTCGCTCGGCGCGTCGTCTCGAAGCCCGGCCAGGCCCCGCCACCGCCCACGGGCACCGCAGCCAGGCCCTCCGGCCCCTCCGGCGCCCTCCACACCAGTGGGGCCTTGTCGACTGGTGGTACCCGGCGCGTCGTCTCGATGCCCGGCCAGGCCTCGCGTCCCTCATCGCTGGGTCCACCACCAATTTCGCATGCAATTCCGTCGCGACTCTTTCAAACCATGAAGTCACAGCGTTGGAATTGCAAGGTTTTCGCGCTGTGTTGATTCTTCGTCCAGTCGAATTGCCTGCGGAATTAGTAGAGCCGATCCCCACCACCACCCACACCCCCTCGCAAAGGTGCCACCGGTTTCACCAAGGTGCGCAAAGTCCGGGCACTAGCACTTCCTATTTCACAATAAGACGCGTCGAGTGATCTGAATGAAAGAAATACCGCCCCGGCACTGCACGAGAACGTACTCTCACAGGCCGCATGAAAGAAAAATCGCCCCTGCTCATCAAAGATCGGCAGAAATAGGAGATTTTGAGCGTGCTGGGGCGATGAAAGTTTCATAACACCCCATGTCTCATGAAGCGGGGGCGGTTTTTCTTTCAGCCCTCCATCCGCATCCACGCCCCCCGCGAAGGCTCGCCTGCGACGCACCATCTGGGCCACGACAACACACAACGTCCCTGCGTGTCGCCGCGTACGGATGGGCATGAAAAAAGCACTCCCGAAGGAGTGCTTGGCAGAAATGCAGAACCCCCACCGGTGGATCGCACCGAGGGGGGCCGCTGCGCGCCCGGAGGGACTCGAACCCCCAACCTTCTGAACCGTAATCAGATGCTCTATCCATTGAGCTACGGGCGCTTGCCGTTTGGCTGGGTATAAGCTTACACGCTCTTCGCCGGGATGCAAAATCAAGAGCTATGGCCTGAACCACATCGAAGAAAAGCATCCTGCAGTCGACCAAGATCG
This sequence comes from Schaalia sp. ORNL0103, assembly GCF_019429565.1. Lineage (GTDB taxonomy): Bacteria > Actinomycetota > Actinomycetes > Actinomycetales > Actinomycetaceae > Pauljensenia. The sequence goes on from NZ_JAHXSA010000004.1 coordinate 61,550, forward strand.
AGCAGCATATACAAAGATCCTCCGCGCACCCGGCAGCGCACCCTTATCCTTGCTGCATTCCTGCCCTGGGGAGGTTCGGATGATACCGTCACGCGGAGGACCGGCCCCCAGCATACACGTTTTCGCCCTGCGCGCGCAGCTGCGAATCGGCCACCATGGGACGCGGCGACGTCGTCAAGGTTTCACCCCCTCACTCAGCTGCGACAACCGCAACATGCCCACACCCCACGCATACCGCTCACACCACGATCGTTACACACGCTTAAGGACTGACCAGGCGCCACCAACCCACGGCGAGCAGACCTACCCTGAGACTATGAGCGACATCATCATTCCTGGCATCGGCTCACTGGAGCCGGCACCCGCACTGGACCATCTCGATCTGCTCGCCCCACCCGTCGCCGCTGCACTGACCGCGCTGGCCGAGCGCGGGGTGGCCACGGCCTCGTCGGCACTGGTTGTCGCGATCGACCCGGAGCTCGCGGACACGGAGGTCATGACGCGCGAGTTCGGCATGGACCTGGCGCTGTCGTCGAACTGCATCCTGGTGGCCGGCAAGCGCGCCGGCGAGGAGCGGATCGCGGCGTGCGTCGTGCGCGCGACGACGAACGCGGACGTCAACCACGTCGTGAAGAAGCGCCTCGACGTGCGCAAGGCGAGTTTCTGGCCGCAGGAACGCGCGGTCGAGGCCTCGGGCATGGAGTACGGCGGCATCACGCCGGTGGGCGTACCCGGCTCATGGCGGCTCCTGATCGACTCGGCGTGCGCGGTCGGATGGAGCTGCATCGGCTCGGGCCTGCGCCGCTCGAAGCTCTTTGTGACGGGCGAGGTCCTGGCTGCGCTCCCGGGTGCAGAGATCGTCGAAGGCCTCGGAGTCTAAGGGGGACGAGGCCTGGGCTCAGCAGCTCGGGACCACCCGATTGCCGACCGATGCGCACAGCATCACAAGTGCCGCCGGTGTGGAGGGCGCCGGAGGGCCCGGCTGCGGTGCCCGTGGGCGGTGGCGGTGCCTGGCCGGGCTAGTCCAAGCAACACAAGTGCCGCCGGTGTGGAGGGCTCCGGAGGGACCTGCCGCGGTGCCGGTGGGCGGCGGCGGGGCCTGGCCGGGCTTCGAGACGACGCGCCGAGCGAAGCTCGCAGCGCGGACGGCTCGCGGGCGGGCCGCCGCCCACGGGCACACACAGCAGCCCGGCCCCACAGCCAAGCCCTCCGGCGCCCGGAACACCCGTGGGGCCACACAGCCACACGGCACGCCAGCTAGGCATAACAAAACCGCCCGGCCCCAATGGGGCCGGGCGGCAGTGGCGGTAGCGCTGGGATTTGAACCCAGGGTGGCTGTGACACCACACAGCATTTCGAGTGCTGCACCTTCGGCCGCTCGGACACGCTACCTTACCCGGATACTCTACTACACCCTCCCCCTGCGCGCGCAAATCGACCGGGCGTGCTGGGAGGAGGGCCACACAGCAGCCTGGGAGCAGGGCCACAACCCCGAAAGTTCACACGGAACAAGCAAAACAAGCGCAACCTCGGCATTTAGAACGGTTGAATACGAGATTAAGTAACCGCATACCATTCACGCTCACTCATAAATGCACTACTCTTGCAGGGTATCTATTCAAGGCAGCGAAAGGATTTTTCGTGTCTGCGCCAAACGCGACGAAGCAAACGTCGCTCAAAGAACTGACCCTCCGCGGCATCATCCTCGGCGGCATTATTACGCTGCTGTTCACGGCCGCGAACGTCTACCTGGGTCTGAAGGTCGGCTTGACGTTTGCGACGTCGATCCCGGCAGCCGTCATCTCGATGGCGGTTCTGCGCTTCTGGGGCGACCACACGGTCCAGGAGAACAACATCGTCCAGACCATCGCTTCGGCGGCCGGCACGCTGTCGGCGGTCATCTTCGTTCTCCCCGGCCTCGTGATTGTCGGCTGGTGGAGCGGTTTCCCCTACTGGGAGACCATGTTTGTGTGTGCGGTCGGCGGTGCGCTGGGCGTCATGTACTCGATCCCCCTGCGCCGTGCGCTCGTGACCGGCTCGGACCTGCCCTACCCGGAGGGCGTGGCAGGCGCTGAGATTCTGAAGGTCGGCGACGCCCAGGATGCGGGCGAGGACAACAAGCGTGGCCTCCTGGCCATCACGTGGGGCGCCCTCGCCTCGGCCACGATGGCGCTTCTGGGCTACATGAAGGTCGTGGCCTCCGAGGTTGGTACGGCCTTCAAGATTGGCTCGACGGGCACGATGATTTCCACCTCCCTGTCCCTCGCTCTGATCGGCGTGGGCCACCTGGTCGGTATGACGGTCGGCATCGCGATGCTGATCGGCATGGTCACCTCCTACGGTGTCCTGCTGCCCCTGTACGCGAATGGCCAGCTGGATGGCGCTGAGGACCTGACCTCGGCCCTGTCCACGGTCTTCAAGTCGGACGTGCGCTTCATCGGTGCGGGCGTCATGGCGGTCGCCGCCATCTGGACGCTCATCAAGATCATGGGCCCGATCGCCCGCGGTATGTCCGAGTCGCTGCGCGCCTCGCGCGGCACCAAGGAGGACGGCGCGCAGGTCGACCGCACCGAGCAGGACATCCCCGGCAAGTGGGTTATCGTCTCCATCTTTGTGGCCATGGTTCCGATCGCCGGTCTGCTGTGGTGGTTCATGCGCGGCACGCAGATCGAGCACAACACGGCTGTTCTGATCGCCATTTCGGTTCTTTTCATTCTGCTCGCCGGCCTGCTGGTCGCGGCGGTCTGTGGTTACATGGCCGGCCTGATCGGCTCGTCGAACTCGCCGGTCTCCGGCGTCGGCCTGCTGGTTGTCGTCATCACGGCGGTTGTCATCCTGGCGGTGCACGGCCGCGGCTCGACCACGGAAGAGAACACGGCGCTCATCGCCTACACGCTGTTCACCTCGGCCATCGTCTTCTGCATTGCGACGATCGCGAACGATAACCTGCAGGACCTCAAGACGGGCCAGCTGGTGGGCGCGACCCCGTGGAAGCAGCAGGTTGCCCTGGTCATCGGCGTCGTCTTCGGCGCGCTGATCATTCCCCCGGTCCTGGAGCTCATGCAGAACTCCTTCGGTTTCCAGGGCGCTCCCGACGCTGGACCGGACGCGCTGGCGGCCCCGCAGGCCTCGCTGATTTCCTCGCTCGCCAAGGGCGTGCTTGGCGGCGGCATCGACTGGAAGCTCCTGGGCATCGGCGCGGCGATCGGTGTCGTCGTCATCATCATCGACGAGGTCCTGCGCCCCACCTCGAAGGGCAAGCTTGCCCTGCCCCCTCTGGCGGTCGGCATGGGTATCTACCTGCCCGCTTCCCTGACGGTCCTGATCCCGATCGGTGCCCTCATTGGCTTCCTGTACAACAGGTGGGCTGATAAGCAGGTGGATGTGGAGCGCGCGAAGCGTTTCGGCACGCTGGCTGCGACCGGCCTGATCGTCGGCGAGTCCCTGTTCGGCGTCGTCTACGCGGGCATCGCGGGCGCGACGGGCTCGGAGTCGCCGCTGGCGCTGCCGTTCATCGGCGACGGCTTCACACCGATCGCGAACGTTCTGGGCCTGGTGTTCTTCGCGGTTGCGACGTGGCTGCTCTACAGCTTCGCCCGTAAGATCACGCGCGACTCGGATCGCGAGTCCGCCGCGAAGTAAGCACGCAGCATGTGCGAGGGGATTCACCCCTGCAGCACGCATCAGCCCCGGCCTCGTTCCTACTCTCAGGGACGAGGCCGGGGCTCGTTATACCCAAACAGCACCTCCCAGCAACGAGGCATTTTTGTCCATCCACATGACCATAAATCCCAGAATGTGGTCGCCATCCCACTTGTCACCCGTAGATATTTCGCATGTCAAGGCACATTTACCTGTATTTCAAAAAATAATGCCATTTCATGACTAAACATTAAATGCTACTTTTATTACATGGAACACATCCCGGAACCAGACGTTGCATGGCTACGGGACCCCGGGGCGTCGGTGAACCGCCTGACGGTGCACTCGACGTGGAGGTCGCGCAGGCCGCTTCAAATGCTGTCCAGCACCTGGCAGGTCACGGGTGTATCAGGCACTGCTGCCGAGCTGATCAAACGCACCCCCCTTCAGCGTGACTTCGAGGCGACGTCGGTGCCCGGCGTGCTGGAGATGGACGGCGCATGGGTGCGCCGCGAGGAGGAGGCCCGCAGAGCCGCAGAGGCCCAGGGAGAACCCGCCCCGGATCAGGTTCGCGCCTCAATCCTGCGTCGCGAGTTCATCCTCGACGCGCCCCTGAAGGACGCGAGCGAGCGCGGGTGGACGATGACGCTGACGTTCGGCGGCTTCACCGGCCCCCTCTACGTGTGGCTGGACGGCATTTTCGTCGGTTTTTGCGCGGACGGTTTCATTCCGGCAGCCTTCGACGTGACGGATGCGCTGCAACCGATGCACACGCACGAGATCAGCGTTCTGCTCATGGATTCGCCGGCATGCTGCCACGGCCTGTTCCGCGAGGTCTCCCTCGAGGCTCGCCCGCCTGCGCACGTCATCGATGTGATCCCACAGGCCTCGCACAACGGCACGAGCGGGTCCCTGCGCCTGCGCGTCGAGTGCTCCGAGGCCTCGAACACCTCAACGATCCGCGCCGCACTGCTGGGCGAGGCCCAGCAGGAGGAGATCTGGTCCGCGAGCGCCCCCGCCGGCGAGGACCTCGAGGCAAGCGGCGTGGACGTGCTCCCGTGGAGCGCTGAGGAGCCGGTGCTGTACACGCTCGTCGTGACGCTGAGCGACGAGGAGGCGGGCACGCAGGACACGATCGCCCTGCAGGTGGGCTTCCACGATCTGACGGCGACCCCCGAGGGCTTGCGCCTGGGCGGCCGCCCGCTGACGCTACGTGGCGTGCGCCGCAACGAGTGCGATGGTCGCACTGGTCTCGCGGTGGGTCTTCAGGACATGCTCGATGACATCGTGTGGTGCAAGCGCCACGGCGTGAACGCGGTTGCGATCGAGCTGGGGCCCGCGCACGCGCGCTTCTACGAATTGGCTGACCTGTACGGTCTGTACATCATTGGCCGGGCATCGACGATGTACGAGCCGGGTCCTGCTCGCGACGAGGCGATCGAGGCGATGATCCGCCGGGATCGCGCCCACCCGAGCGTCATTGCGTGGAACGTGGGCGAGGCGGACGAGGAGATCCGTGCCGCCCGCGCGCTGGATCCGACGCGCCCGGAATACGCGGACACGGACTTCCCGCTGCTGAGCGAGGTGCGTGCCGAGGAACTGCACTACGCGCCGGTGACGGTGGCGCCCTCGTATTCGGGGGTGACGGTTCGCAATCACATGACCTTCACGCCGACATCCGACCTGGAGTTCCTGTGCCGCGTCGTCGAAGACGGCCGCGTCACGTGGGAGAACCCGGCGTTCCTAGACGTCTCACCCGGGGAGACGGGGTTTCTCCCGGTGGCGTGGCCGGCCTCGGGCATGCGCGAGGTGTCGGTGCGCCTGTCGTACGGGACGGGCTGGGCGCCGGCTGGGTTTGAGATCGGTCGCGGGGTTATGCCCGCGCCGTAAAACATCGGACGAGGCCGGAGGCAGTGCGCACGAGAGGGTGCGCACGCGAAGGGGGACGGAGCGATTGCGCTCCGTCCCCCTTCGCGGCTTTACGGCACAGATCAGCGGAAGGCTGCCCGCCTGCTGGGGATCGTCGGCATGCCGAGCATGACCGAGCCGGACCCGCCGCACGACGCGGGCTCTTCGACGTCGACGAGCTGCAGGATCTCGCTGTCGCGAGCCTCCGGCGACTGCAGGGCGGTGGCCAGCATGAGCTTGATGCGGTTGAGCTGGTTGACCTCGGAGGCACCGGGATCGTAGTCGACGGCCACGATGTTGGCCTCGGGGTAGCGGGTGCGCAGCGCGCGGAACATGCCCTTGCCGACGACGTGGTTGGGCAGGCACGCGAAGGGCTGGGCGCAGATGATGTTCGGGCAGCCGTGTTCGATCATGTCGACCATTTCGGCGGTCAGGTACCAGCCTTCGCCGGCCTGGTTGCCCAGGCGCGCGATGTCCTGGGAGCGAGAGATCATCTCTTCGATCGGCCGGTGCGGCTCAAACTTGCCGTTCGTGGCGGCAAACGCGCGGTGCACGGGCTTCTCGTACTTCTTGAGCGCCCACAAAACGATCGGCATGATGTAGCGCTGCTTGCCCTCGATGCCCAGGTTCTCCTTGTCCCACGCGGCGGTGGCCACGGAGTTGTGGAAGAACTGCATGAGGCCGGGTAGTTCGGCCTCGCACCCCTCGGCCTCGATGACGTCGACGGCGTGGTTGTTGGCGTCGGGGTGGAACTTCACGAGGATCTCGCCGACCAGACCGACGCGCGGCTTACGCGGGATGTCGCGCAGGGGCAGGGCGTCGAAGGCGCGCACGCACTCGCGGATGATCTTCCCGTAGGAGACGCGTCCTCCCAGGGCCGCCACGCGTCCCGAGGTGATCCACTCCTGGACGTAGCCGTCCCACGTGCGGTACAGCTCCATTGCGGAGCCGGGGGTGGCCTCGTAGGGGCGCACGCGCAGGAGCATCGACTGGATGGCGTCGCCGATGACGAAGGCCTGGATGGCCTTGTGGATATGCGGGATGCCGAGGTGGAAGCCGGGGTTATCCTCGATGCCTTGGACGGACAGGGCGATGACGGGGACCTGCGGGTATCCGGCATCGCGCAGGCCCTTGCGCAGCAGGGCGGCGTAGTTGCTGGCGCGGCACATGCCGCCCGTCTGGGTGATGCCCACGGCCGTGCGATCGGGGTCGGCGCGCCCGGAGATGAACTCGTCAAGGAGCTGGCCGATGACGACGATCGCCGGGTAGCACGAGTCGTTGTTGACGTACTTGAGGCCGACCTCCATGGAGGTGCGGCTCGTGTGCTCGAGCACGCGCACCTTCAGGCCCGCGGTTGCGAACAGCGGGGTGAGGAAGCGGAAGTGGATCGGGGACATCTGGGGGGCCAGGATCTCGTATCCGGCCTCGCGCATCTCCTCGGTGAAGGCTGTGCGCGGCTTGATGTGGCCGGCCTGCTCCTCGCGGGCGGCGTCGCCGGAGGGGTCGCGCAGGGTGGCGGTGTCGACGGACCCCGACACGAGTCCAACAGACGAGGCGGGGGCCAGTTCCGCGCCGTCCGTGCCGTCCCCGGCCCCGGCCTCGTCGATTGTCGAGGCGAGGGTGGCGCGCTCGGTGATCGCCGCGTCGAGGGAGCGCAGGCGGATCTTCGCGGCACCCAGGTTGGAGACCTCGTCGATCTTGAGGACCGTGTGCACGTCGCCGCGGCCTTCGAGGATCTCCTGAACCTGGTCGGCGGTGATCGCGTCGACGCCGCAGCCGAAGGAGTTGAGCTGGACCATCTCGAGGTCGGGCTCGTCGCCGACGCGGGCGGCGGCCTCGTAGAGGCGCGAGTGGTAGGACCACTGGTCGAGGACGCGCAGGGGGCGCTCGAGGCGCGCGTCGATGATGGAGTCCTCGGTGAGGACGGCCATTCCCAGGCCCACGATGACCTCGGGGATGCCGTGGTTGATCTCGGGGTCGAGGTGGTAGGGGCGGCCCGCGAGCACGATGCCACGCACGCCGTGTTCACGCATCCACTCGATGGTTTCGACGCCCTTCGCGCGGATTTCGGCCTTAACGGCGGCATCCTCCTCCCACGCCTTGTCCAACGCGGCCTTCATCTCATCGACGGGGATGTCGTAGCCGTACTGCTTGAAGGTCTTGGACAGGTGGGCGGGCAGGTATTCTCGGTTACCGAAGTTGACGAAGGGGCTGATGAACTTCGTGCCCGGTTCGAGCAGGCGCTCCATGTTGTTGCGGATGACCTCGGGGTAGGTCGCCACAATGGGGCAGTTGTATGAGTTCTCGGACTCGGTGAGCTTCTGCTCGAAGTCGACGCAGGGGTAGAAGATCGTCGTGATGCCCTTGTCCAGCAGGGACTCGATGTGCCCGTGGACGAGTTTGGCCGGGTAACACACGTTCTCCGAGGGGATGGACTCCATGCCGGTCTCGAAGAGGTCGTGGTTGGAGCGGCCCGAGATCATGACGCGGAAACCGAGCTCGGTGAGCATCGTGAACCAGAAGGGGTAGTTCTCGTACATGCCAAGCACGCGCGGGATGCCGATGTCGCCCCGGAACGCCTTTTTCTCGGTGAGGCGGCGGTAGCCGAAGATCCGCTTGTACTTCCAGTCGTAGAGGTTGGGCAGGTCCGACTTCTTGGGCACGCGCTCCAGGGACGCGCCGCGCTCGCAGCGGTTGCCCGACACGTGGCGCTCGCCGTTGGAGAACGTCGAGATCGTCATCTGGCAGTGGTTTTGGCACAGGCGGCAGGTCTTGCGCGTCGTATCCACGCTGAAGCCCTCGAGGGCCTCGATCGTCGCCAGGGACGAGGTCCCCTCCCCCGTGTCGTGCATGCGCGCGGTCAGGGCCGCGCCGTACGCACCCATGAGGCCGGCGATGTCGGGCCGCACGACCTCGCGGCCGGTGAGCAGCTCGAAGGCGCGCAGCACCGAGTCGTTGAGGAAGGTGCCGCCCTGGACGACGACGCGCTCACCCAGGTCCGAGGGCTCCTTGAGCTTGATGACCTTGTAGAGGGCGTTGCGCACGACGGAGTATGACAGGCCGGCGCTGATGTCGCGCACATCGGCGCCTTCCTTCTGCGCCTGCTTGACGGAGGAGTTCATGAACACCGTGCAGCGGGTGCCCAGGTCCACGGGGGATTCGGATTCCATGGCCATGCGCGCGAAGGAGCGCACGTCGGTGCCCATCGTCTGCGCGAAGGTCTGCAGGAAGGAGCCGCAGCCCGAGGAGCAGGCCTCGTTGACGGAGATGGAGTCCACCGCGTGGTCGCGGATGCGCAAGTACTTCATGTCCTGGCCGCCGATGTCGATAACGGAGGTGACGCCGGGGCAGATGAACTCGGCGGCGCGGTAGTGCGCCATCGTCTCGATCTCGCCTTCGTCCATGGTGAGGGCGGACTTGACGAGGCCCTCGCCGTAGCCGGTCGCGCACGAGCGGCCGATCTCGCATCCCTGCGGCAGAGCCGAGCGGACCGCGCGCACGATGTCGACGGCCGCGGCCACGGGGTCGCCCTCGTTGGAGGCGTAGTGGGTGAAGACGATGCGGTCCTGGGAGTCGATGACGACGGCCTTGATCGTCGTGGAGCCCGCGTCGATGCCGAGCCAGCAGCGGCCCTCGGCCTCGTCGAGGCTGGCCTTGGGGATGACGTCGAGGCTGTGTCGGGCCATGAACTCCTCGCGGTCCTCGGGGGTGGCGAAGAGGGGGGCCATGCGCGGGGACTCGACCTGCACGGGGGCGGCGGCGAGGCGCTCCATGAGGGTGGTGAGCTTGTCGCCGCGGGCGTCGACTGGGGTGGCGCCCGATTCCTCGGCCTGGCGGGCTTTCTTGGCGGCCTCCTTCTCGGCGAGGAGGGCCGCGCCGATCGCGACGTACAGCTGGGCGTCGTCGGGGGTGACGAAGGAGTCGGCCTTGGGCAGGAGGGCCTTGTAGGCCTCGCGCAGGGCGGGCAGGAAGTGCAGGGGGCCGCCGAGGAACATGACGGTTCCACGGATCGGGCGCCCGCACGCCAGGCCGGCGATGGTCTGGGTGGCGACGGCGTTGAAGATGGAGGCGGCCAGGTCCTCGTGGGCGGCGCCCTGGTTGATGAGGGGCTGGATGTCGGACTTGGCGAAGACGCCACAGCGCGACGCGATCGGGTAGAGCTGCGTGTGGCGGGTCGCCATCTCTCCCAAGCCCGCGGCGTCCGTGTGCAGCAGGGTCGCCATCTGGTCGATGAACGCGCCGGTGCCGCCCGCGCAGGTGCCGTTCATGCGCTGCTCGGGGGTGGGGTGCAGGTAGGTGAGCTTGGCGTCCTCGCCGCCCAGCTCGATGACGACGTCAACCTCGGGGTGGAGGCGCTGGGTGGCCTCGGTGCCGGCGATGACCTCCTGGACGAAGGGGATACCCATGGCGCGGGCGGTCGTCAGGCCGCCGGAGCCGGTGATGGCCGCGTGGACGCGGGCGCCGGGCAGGGCGCGCTCGACGTCGGCGAGGAGGGCTCCCAGGGATGCGCGCACGTCGGCGTTGTGCCGGCGGTAGTCGGAGAAAAGGCGGCGATTCCCGTCCAAAACGACGGCCTTAACCGTCGTCGAGCCGACGTCGATGCCGAGCTGATAGGGGCGCGTTGCCTCGTGGTGACCCTGTGTTGTCATGAGGTACCTCCTGGGTTCTCACCACAACTTAGGAAACCCCTCACGCAGAGTCAAAGCTGTCCACCGACTGCTGGTACGCGGCGATTAAAACCGCAGAATAACCGCGAAAATAGGACGCGTTTTGCGTTTTGGAGGTGCGGATCCCACTCATGCGAAAACCAAGAATTACAACATATGAAGCGTGACAAAATTCGCGCCCTAGGAGGCAGTGAGCGATCAGGAGGCGGCCGCGACGCGGATCGCTCGGACCTGGGTGGCCTTGACGCTCGCCCACAGGCTCTCACCGACGCCGATGCCCAGGTCGGACCAGGCGGCGGCAGTCACTCGGGCGGTCACCGACACGCCCTGCGCGAGCGCGACGCGCACGCTCACGAGGGAGCCATCGACGTCGATACCAGCGACGACGCCGCGCAGGACGGAGCGCGGCGAGGCGTGAGCCTCCTCGCGGGACAGGGCCACGGCCTCGGGCGGGAAAGTCAGGGCGACGCGCGCAGACTCCTCGCCAGGGCCAACGCTGTCGGAAGCCGCCCACAGCGCCCCGTCGCCGACGCGCACGCCGACCATGCCTGGGCGCGCCACAGGAGGCCCACTCACAATGTTGAGCCCGGCCAAGCGGGCCGCGAACACCGATGCAGGCGAGGCGAGCACGCGGGCGGGTTCGCCCTCCTCGACGATGCGCCCCTCCCCCATGACGATCATGTGGGAGGCGAGGGAGAGGACCTCGGCGATGTCGTGGGAGACCAGCAGGGTTGTGATACCGGCGCCCGCCAGGCGCTCGCGCAGGACGGCGGAGACCTGGGCGGTGGCCTCGACGTCGAGGGCGGCCGTGGGCTCGTCAAGGATGAGGACTTCGGGGCGGAAGACGAGGGCGCGTGCGATCGCGACGCGGGCCGCCTGGCCGCCCGACAGGTCGGAGGCGCGCTTGTGGGCGAGGTCCGCGATCCCCACGGCTCGCAGCTGTTCGAGGGCGGCCGCCCGGGCCTCGGCGCGCCCCACCCCGCGCACGCGCAGCGGGAAGGCGACGTTGGCAGCCACGCTCATGTGGGTGAAGATGCGGGGCGCCTGGGAGACCATGGCAACGCCGCGTCGGCGCGCGGGCACGAACGTGGCGGCATCATCGACGACACGCTCGCCGATGCTCGCACTGCCGCTGTCGAGGCGCAGCGTTCCTGCGATCACCTGGGCGAGGGTGGACTTTCCGGCGCCGTTATGGCCGACGACGGCGGTGACGAGGCCGGGGCGAAGCGCCGCGTCCACGTCCCAGCCGCGCGCCGCCACGGTTCCGGCGACACGCACGGCCACGCCCTCCCCCGCTTCTCCCGCGAGCGCGGAGGGGGCCTCGGGGAAGCGAGCGGACGAATCAGCGGAAGCGGAGACCAGCCCGGACCTCGTCGATCGAAGGAGAGAGGCGAGCCGTCCCCACGGGGTTTCCGTGAGCGCAACGACAGCGGCTGCGACGCCGAGGAGGACGATGCCGAGCGCAAGGGCCAGGTCCGCGTCGGACTCTCGGGCCAGGTAGATCTGGAGGGGCATCGTGCGGGTGACGCCCTGCATGGATCCCGCGAAGGTGAGGGTCGCGCCGAACTCGCCGAGGCATCGGGCCAGCGCGAGGGCGGCGCCGCGCCCGAGGCCGGGCAGGACGGTCGGCAGGGTGATCTGCCAGAACACGCGCGTGGGCGAGGCCCCCAGGGAGGAGGCCATCTCGTCGAGCCCCTGCTCGCGGGCGCGCAGCGCGGATTCGAGGGTGACGATGAGGAAGGGCAGGGAGACGAAGACCTGCGCGATGACGACGGCGGTTGTCGTGAAGGCGATGTCGAGGCCGGCGCCGCTCAGGAGCGCCCCGAGGGTCGAGCGCCTGCCGAAGGCCGCGAGCAGAGCGATGCCGGCGACGACGGGAGGCAGCGAGAGCGGCAGGGCGACGAGGATGCGGGCGGCGCGCACGCCCCGCCACGAGCGGGACAGAAGGAGGGCGGCGGGGACGCCGAGGAGGAGGTCGACGCCGAGGGCCATCAGACACGTGCGCAGCGACAGGCCGAGGGCGTCGCGAGCCTCCGGGGTCGCGAGGGTCGCGCCGAGGGTGGCCCAGTTGACGCGCCCCAGCATGAAGGCCAGGGGCAGGACCAGGAAGCACAGGGCGAGCGCGCCGAGGCCCCCCGCCCAGACGGGCAGGGGACTGACGGCGGGCGTCCTGCGTGACTTCACGCGTCGATGTTACTTCGCGGCGGGCGTGAAGCCAGCGCTTTCGAGGACCTTCTGACCGTCGGCGGAGAGGACCAGGTCGATCCACTTCTGGCCCAGATCCTTCTTGGTCGAGGCGCTCACGAGGGCGATCGGGTACTTGTTGACGGCCTCGTCGGCACCCTGGATGGCGACGGTATCGACGGCGTCGCCCTCGGCCAGGGCGTCGGTCTTGTAGACGATGCCGGCGTCGGCCTGGCCGGAGGAGACCTTGCCGCGCACGTCGGTAACCGCCTGCTCCTCGGAGACTGGGTTCAGGGTCACGCCGAGCTTTTCAGTGAGGGTCTTGGTGAGTTTGCCGCAGGGGACCTCGGGTGCGCAGACGACCAGCTTGACGCCGTCGAGCGAGGAGTCGAGGCCGGTCACTCCCGCCGGGTTGCCGGGCGTCGTGATGAGGGTGAGGGTGTTGGTGACGAAGATGGTCTGCGCGTCGACCTGGGAGGCGTCGGCAGCCTTCTTCATGGTGGATTCGTTGGCGGTGGCCAAGACATCGACGTCGGCGCCCTCGCCGAGCTGGGTCACGAGGTCCTGGGAGCCGGCGAAGTTGAAGCGCACGTCCACTCCGGGGTTAGCTTCCTCGAAGATCTCTTCAAGCTCACCGAAGGTCTCGGTGAGGGAGGCGGCGGCGTAGACGTTGAGGACGGTGGTCTCGGCGGGCTGCGTCGCCTCGGCCGAGGCCGTGGACTCGGCGGGGGTGGAGCCACCCGCGCAGGCTGCGAGTGCCAGGGCGGCGGCGCCGATGGCGGGGAGGATGCGAAGGTAACGCATGCGAATCTCCTTTTGAGAGGGAAGAGAACGCATTAAATCTAACAACCCGAGATGCGGACGCGCAACGATTCGCTCACGCTCATCCAAATCGTTACTTTTGCGTTTAATTTCGGGGAAATATGCACACGCATTTAACTTGCCTAGACCCATCATAAAACGGGTTATTCTGCTGCGTGCACGTTGTCACAACCGCCTCTCGACATGCACAGACGCCCGCAGCCTTCTTTTCCCTCGGCCCACGCACACACAAAATCGCCTCGCGACCACGCTCAACTCCCAGGCCCACCCCCACAGCAGGAAGGGACTAGGATCACACTTATACACATTCGCCACCGGAGGACACCATGCCCAAGCCTGTCGACTACGACCTCAGCCAGATCAGCGCCCACGTCATCACCTATTCGGACCGCATCCAGCGCGGCACGAAGGGGGATCGGGCAACCCCCGCCTGTACGACAGCGCTGGCCGAGGCCGGCCTCGGCCCCGTGACGGTCGCGGCGATCCCCGAGAGCGCCGACATCCTCGAGACGGAGATCCGCGACGCGCTCGAGGCCGGCGCCCGCTTCATCCTGGTCCTGGGCGGCTCGGGTTTCGGCGTGGGCAACTACGCGCCCGAGGTCGTCCGCTCGATCGTCGAGGTCGAGATCCCCGGCATCGCCGAGCAGATCCGCGCCCACGGCCTCGCCAATACCCCCCTGTCGGGTCTGTCCCGCGAGGTCGTCGGCGTGACGGCGCGCGACTCCTCGGGCGCGCTCATCATCTCCTCTCCCGGCTCGCGCGGCGGTGCGCTCGACACCCTCGAGGTGGTCACACCCCTGCTCCCCGCGATCTTCCACCAGTTGGACGAGGAACACTAAGGGTCAGGAAACGTAGCCCAGCCAGCGTCCCGAGTCCGCAAACGAGGACATACGACCAGAGACAATCACCCGCCCGGTGGCCATGACACCGGAGTCGGCAAAGTAGTACCAGGAACCGCCAATACTCTGCCAGCCCGAGATCATCGCACCCGAAGGCTGCATGAAGTACCAGGCATCGCCCTCACGCAGCCAACCGGTGACCATCTGACCCGACTCGTTCATGAAGTACCAGGAGCCGCCAACCTGTTTCCACCCGGTGGCCATCACGCCTGCGCCATCGAAGTAGTACCAGGTGCCGCCAATACTCTGCCAGCCCGTGGCCACAGCTCCAGAGGAAAGCATGTAATACCAGCGTCCATCGACTTTCTGCCAACCCGTGAGCATCACGCCGCTCCACTCGTCCAGGCGATACCAGCTCCCTCGATCAGCGAACCATCCGATCGACGCACGACCGTCGACGAAATAGTGCCAGTTCCCGTCGACTCGCAGCCAGCCCTGCGCGGTCGGATTCCCCTTATCATCAAGGTAATACCGGGAGCTCCCGTCGTAGATCCACCCTGTCGCCATTGCGCCGGTGGAATCCATCCAGTACCAGGAACCACGATCATTCACCCACTGGCTCGTCGCGCAATACGGATGCCCCGTAAAGAAGTACCAGTTGCCCGACCAGCCCTTCCACCAGCCATACGTCGACTGCGGACGAGCACCCTGGAACCACCATGCCCGCGGCGTGACACCCTGGTAGTACTCATGCCCCCAAGAAGCGGCAGACAGATCATTATAGTTGATGCCCGATTCGGTAAAGGGGCTCTTCAGAGTTGAGTGTGGGCGGAGGCGTCTAGGCCTCCTGCGATGAGGAGCATTCGGAGTCTGTAGTTGGTGGGGTTGCGGTAGCCTCTGGCGGTGCGTCTGCCCAGCTCGATGATTCCGTTGATGGCTTCGGTGGGGCCGTTGCTGGCTCCGCCGGTGTCGAAGTAGGCCAAGAAGGCGTCCTTCCACTTGCGTAGGGTCCGGCCCAGGCGAGCGATTTCGGGGATGGGACACGTTGGTAGGCGCTCGATGAGATGAGCGGCCAGGCGTCGGCCTTGGGCGGGTGTGGCTTGGTGGAAGACATCTCGCACGTGCTGGGCACAGTGGTAGGCGACTTCGACACTGATATGCGCCTCATCTGCCGTGAAGGCCTCACGGAGGCGTTCTTGTTGACGTGGGGTGAGCCTATGGCGCGAGGCGCGCAAAAGATTGCGGATCTGATAGAGGGGATCGCCCTTGCGTCCGCGGTGACCGGTCGTGTCTTGCTGGACGCGACGACGCACCTCATCAAGGGCGTCGCCAGCGAGCTTGACGATATGAAAGGCGTCCAGCACGCTGGTTGCGTCTTGGAGCTGGTCATCAATGGCGTTCTTATATCCCTGGAAGGGATCCAGTGTTGCGATCTGGATACCGGAGCGAAACTGTTCGCCGCGCTCTTCTAGCCAGTTCTTGTACACGGTGCCAGACCTTCCCGGGACCAGATCCAACAAGCGGGCCGTGGGATGATCCTCCCCGCGCGTCAGGTCCACGATGCCAGTGAGCTCACGGGGGCCCCGTCGGCGTCGGTCCTGGTGGTGCCACACGTGCTCGTCAACTCCCAATACCTGCACCCCTGCGAAACGGGCAGGGTCATCAGATGCGGCTTGCAGACACGGCTTGATATGGGACCACACGGTATTCCACGTGGTTCCTAACTGGCGAGCCAATCCTGCAATGCTGGCTCCCTCGAAGCGCAACTGTCGGATCGCCCAGCGGATCGCCCGGGCGCCCAGACGCGCCCGGTGTGCACACACCCGCTCGTCATGCTCCAGGAATGTCACCGTCTGGCAGGTGGTTTCGCGGCATATCCAGCGCCGCTTAAACCACCGGATCCGCACCGGGACCCCGGCCCAGGGCGCGTCGATCACCTCCACCACCACGCGCCCGTGGCCTTGAGCGATCACCCCACACCCAGGGCATCCAGCACAGCGATCACAGGACTCTATGTCGAGCACCAGACCACACTCACGTCGAGCGACAGCAACCAGATGGAAGCCCTCCAAACCGACGAGCAGATCACACCGATCACAACGATCAAGCGACGCAGAGCAGCAGCAGGTAGGGTGAGACATTGTCGAGGTCCTTGACGACAGCGGGGGTAGAAGTCCGCTCATCATCAAGGACCTCGACCTCTACCCGCAACCCCCGACCAAGACCCGGTCACCCACACTCAACTCGGAAGAGCCGGTAAAGGTCCCCACCACGGCGGGAATACGCGCCCGGTCCCACAGGTCAGCGGTAGGGGCCCACGACGCAGTGCCGCTCACAGTGACTGAGGTCGTCAGGCGGTCCGGGGTCACCCATTCGGGGTTCGTCTGGATGATCATCGAGGGCGAGAGGGCGGCCATGAAAGACTCTGAGTTCGAGGTCGTCAGGCCATGATGCCCCGCTTTGAGCATGTCAACATGGCCAACGACAGCCGCTATCCGATCCTCGAGGTCCCCCTCGATTTCGAGGTCGGCGGCAAGGAATGCGCGATGCCCGAAGGCCGAGACAACACTCCCCCAGCCGAGCAGGTTCGCATCACGAATGGGGTGGTGCTTGTATGATTCCTCGGGGTCGAAGGGGATGATTTGAATATCCATATCACCGATCTGCACGTGCGTCCCATAGTCCCGCACATGCTGGACGAGCGTGGCGCCATAGCTGCGCTGCGCCCATGAGGCCGCGGCGATCATGCGATCATAGACCCACTGGTTATCCCACAGCGTACGCGGGTCGGAGATCCAACTGTCGGAGTACTCCGGACTGAAGATAGCTTTCGGACGAAAACGGTAGATGATGTCGTCCGCATTATCGATATGGTCCGAATGCGGGTGGGTACCCAGATAAAAGACCAGGTTCGAGGAGGTGACCCCCTGGGAGGACATGTAGTCCATGACCCGCTGCGTATCCCCCTTCGATGCCGGGGCTATCCCCGGGCGCACAGGGTAACGAGGGTCAGAACCGTCGGGCGCCCCCAGGCCCTCACCTCCGTCGATCATGCCAAATAGGCCCTTGGATTCGAGCAGAATTGCATCCGAGCCCTGGGTTGAGATGACATGAATGCGGGTAGGTCCGGAGGTTCCTGGATAGGTGTAGGTGCGAACGTCGCCCCTTTCCCCCTCGTTCGAGGCCGCAGCCTCGCTGGCAGAGTCGCCTGCGGAGGCGTCGACACCGTCCGATACATCACTCCCCTGCGCAACATCAGAGACTACATCCCCAGTTCCCACACTTGACACATCACCACTGAAAGAGCCCGCGTCGTCACTGATTTCCTGACCGGTGACAGGAGCCGCAGCAGTGGCGGGAGCGAGGGACGCGACGAGAATTCCTGACAGCACTGTGAGTCCGAGTCGCTGCCACAGTTGTCCGTGACGAAGGTTCATGAGCACGCCTTGAGTGGGATAGGTCACTAGGTACTAACTAACTAAACCTACACCCTCAGGCACATTACTGACAAATCAGTTGCTCAGAAAACTCTCCCACCAGGCAATATCCTCGGGAGTGTCGATATCCCGGCACACGTCGGCGCTTACGTTCACCCGCTCAACCTCGAGGGCGCGCAACACCCGGCGCACACCCACTCCGCGAACCGACCCGAGGGAGGCCTCGGCCTCGTCAAGGTTGCGGCGCAGCGCACCCGCGCGGTAGACGCCCATCAGGTACTGATCGAAAGGCTCCGGATCGCCGCCGCGCACGATACGCCCATCACGACTCTCACCCAACGCGGGTTCGAGGAGGGCGGGCAGGAAAGCAGCCACGCCGGGAGCGTCAACAGAAACAACCACGACGAGGACATCGTCGCCGACGCTCAGCGCGCGCAAGCCCGCGTCGATACCGGCCAGCGGGCCGCCGCTCGGCGGATCCTCAAGGGTACGCAGAACACCGTCGGGAACGCACACACTGGGCGGCACAACAGCCACGCACCCTGCGCCGCACGCCTCCATCAAGACCCCGCACACGCGGTCGATCAAGCGCACGCCACCCAGAATCAGATCCGGCTTAGAGACGCCACCCAAGCGCTCTCCCCCGCCGCCGCCGACGACGATCGCGGCAACGTCAGCGCGCGGAGCAGACACGGGCCTCAGCCCCAAGGCGCGAAGGTCAGCACGTCGGCGCGCTGCGTCGCCGCATCCGTCATGAGGACGCGCCCAATCAGCGGCTCACCAAAGCCCACCAGCAGCTTGATCGCCTCCGTCGCCATCGCGGTGCCCGCCTGACCGACCACGGGACCGAGCACGCCAACCTTCGGCGAGGCCGGCGTCGTCCCGGGGGCAGGCTTGACCGGGTGCAGGCTCCGCAGCGTCAACGACGGCACGGGGGCCGGCGCCGCAGACCAGAAGACGCTCACCTGGAAAGCCATCGACACGACCGTGCCCCACACGAGCGGCACGCCGGAATCCGCGCAGTAGTCCGCGACCAGGTACTTCGCATCAAAGTTATCCGTGCACTCCACGATGAGGTCCCACTCGCGACCGTGCTCATCCAGCCACTCGCGGGTCACATGCCCATAGCGCTCAAAACGCACCGAGGAGTTCAGGCCGCTGAGATGACGCACAGCGGAATCCGGCTTTGGATCCCCCACATCACCCTCGCCATGGAGAAGCTGACGCTGCAGGTTCGACACCTCAACCACATCAGAATCGCAGATACCGATCGTGCCAATGCCCGCCGCCGTCAGGTACAGGAGAACGGGAGAGCCGAGGCCGCCCGCACCCACCACGAGCACGCGCGCGGCTGCCAGGCGCGCCTGACCGGCCTCGCCAATACCGGACACCAGCCAATTGCGACGGAAACGCTCCAGCGCAGGGGCCCCGGCCTCGTACGGGACGGGCTGATTGATCAGCGGAAGCGCGACGGTGCGCCCCGAAACGGCCGCATCGCGGGAAAAAGGATCGCTGATCGTCATCTCACAGACCCGACCAGTTGTGAGAGCCGTCGGTCAGTTCCTGCTTCTTCCAGATCGGGAGCTTCGCCTTCACATCCTCGACAATGGCCTCGACCGCGCGGAATGCCTGCGCGCGATGCTCTGCAGCGACGGCGACGACCATCGCGTCCTCACCAATCTCCAGATGCCCCACGCGGTGCCACGCGACAATGCAATGCACACCGGGACGATCCCTGAATTCCACGACGATGTCCCGCAAAATCTGCTGCGACGAGGGGTGCGACGAATACTCAATCGCGTCCACGCTCTCTCCGCCGTCATGGTTACGCACCACCCCAACGAAGGACGCAACAGCACCGCACGTATCCCGACGTGCGCTATCAATCAGCGCGCCGGTCTCGAGCGGCTCTTCGGTGATGCCGGTTGCAATCTCAGCTGACATGGAATCCTCCAGGGACGGGAGTGCCTTCCCCCTCATCTTACGCGGGAGCGGCCAGGATTATTTTACAACCCTGACCGCCCCACACAAATGACTGAAAAATCTCACCCGCCGGCAAACGGAGGCAGCACGTCGACGCGCGCACCGGGCGCGAGCTCAGCGTCCAGACGAGCAGAGCGCTCGTTGACCAGATAGCTCGACACAGCGAGGATTCGCTCCAGCTCGGGACTCTCTGAGCTGAGCTGATCAATGAGTTCACCCAGCGTCGCGGGAGTCTCAGCGGAGGGCAGTTCGCGCATGTACCCACCGGCCGCCTCAGCCGCACCACCAAAGAAGTGAAGGGTCGTCGACAGCGGCTTCGGGTTCGCCTCATCGAGCCGTCGAATATAGACGGTCAGGCGCAGCGGATCGGCCGGATCCGCCTCCAGTGACCAGGTGGCAAAGCCGGTCGCCGTCCGCTCGAAGACGCGCTCAACGATGCCGCGGCGCAGCTCGAGGGCCAAGTCATCGGGGGTGCCCGGTTCGGTGAACGGGCAGGCCGTCAGCACGACGGCCATCGGATCAGTGTCGTGCGGGACAGACGCGAAGCCCATGGCGTTCATGAACAGGCGTACCTTGCCCAGGTGCGACGCGATATTGAAAGTGTCGCGCACGGGGCGACGGTTCGGGTTGTGGCTGTGATCAGGCACCGCCATCGTCTCGAGGGCGGCGTCCGCCCAGCGAGCGCCGATCTCACGCACGGAAGCCGCCGGGTCGGCCGCGTCAACGCGCAGCCAGGCCAGCAGCGACGACGTGAGCTGGTGCAGCATCTGCGCCGCAAACGAGGGGTCCGCCGGGGTCATCGTCGAATAGCCCAGCGCGGGTCGGCCACGACCGGATGAGGGAAGCTGCTGCTTTTCCACGAGGCCAAGGGCGAACAGGCCCTCGAGGGTCTCGCGCACGCTCGAGACGTGCAAGCCAGCTTCCTGGGCCAGCTCCGCCACGGTCACGGGCGTCGCATGGTGCGAGATGCGTTCCAAGAGCGCGTGCTGTGCAGGGGTCAACGCTGCCATTGCGGCGAGCGTTTCAGCCAGAGGCCGAGCACGGGAGGTATCACTCATGACGTATCCTCTCTCCCTCATAATCAGTGAAAATACCCTTCATAGGCATCTCCATACGGCATTAAAGCTGTTACTTTACTAACAAAGCGCGCTTTATTCTACCCATCACAGACAGCCACCCGCACGGCCAATACCAGCAGTCGGTCGCATTACGCGGGGTCTATCGCTCTATTCATACAGGTGAGAACGCGGGGACCACGATAAAGACGCGGGGGCGAGCCTGCGCTCGCCCCCGCCCTTGCCGATCACCACGCCACGGCCTCGCCCCAAAGGCGAGGGACCGCGGCGGGCACGGCCATCGATCAGTCCGACATACCGCCGCGCGTGATCTCGTGCGTGCGGCGCTCGTCGCGCGACCGGTAAATCACCGGGGGGCGCGCCACGTAGCCGACCGGCGCGCTCACCGCGTGCACGAGGCGGGTGAACGGCCAGATGCAGAACAGCAGCAGACCAGCGATGATGTGCAGCTTGAAGCTCAGCGGCACGTCGACCATCAGGTGAGCCTGCGGCTGCAGCGTGAAGATCGAGCGGAACCACACGGAGATCGTCTCGCGGTAGTCGTAGCCCTCGTGACCGCCGAGCACCTGGTTGAGCAGGGTCGCAGCCCCGCCCAGGAGCACCGGGATCGCCAGCATCACGTAGGTGACGATGTCCATGCGGGTCGTCGCCACGCGCACCGACTTGACCACCGCTCGACGGTAGATCAGCAGCGCGAGGCCAACGATCGTCATGATTCCGGCGATCGTACCGGGGATCGTCGCCATCAGGTGGTAGACGTGCTGAGGCACGCCGGCCGCCTCGGTCCACGTCTTCGGGATCACGAGGCCGAGGATATGACCCATGAACACGAAGAGGACGCCGAAGTGGAACAGCGGCGAGGCCCAACGCAGGATGGTCGGCTCATTCCACTGCGAGGAACGAGACGTCCACCCGTACTGGTCGGTCTTGTAGCGCCACGCGAGACCCACGATGAGGATCGCGAAGGACACGTAGGGCAGGACCACCCACAGGGCAATGTCCAGGAAGGACAGCGACTGCGTCGCAGGTGCTGACGCGGCATGCAAAAGTGCGGATTCCATGAACGTTACCGTCCCATCGTTGAATCGGAAGTCGGGAAGGGCGTCGCAGACAGATCGCCCACGCCCACCAGCTCGGTGGGCGGCCCCTGGCTAATGAGCTTACGGAAGCCCTCAATGGTCTTTTCGTCCGGCTCGGGCAGCGTCGCGACCAGCGCGTCCAGCAGCGGCGCGTACGGGGAGTCCGTGGCGCGCAGCGCCGTGCGGATCACCTCGATACCCTCGCGGTTGGAGCGCAGCAGGCCCTCGGCCGTGCCGGTCTCGTCGAAGGCCGCGAACTCCAGGACCACCGGCAGGTGATCGGGAAGCTCCTCGCGTTCCATCTCGAAACCGGCGCGACGTAGGATCTCCTTGAAGGCCAGGATGGCCTGGCCGCGTCCGCGGGTGTCGCCGTGCGTGTAGTACGTCAGGCCGAGCGCGCAGCGTCGGCGCTGGTCGAACGTCTCCACGTAGGTGGTCTGCATGGCGCGCAGGCCAGCGGCGCGAGCGTAGCTCACGAACGAGGCCAGGGACGCCGAGGCCGGCTCCGGCAGGTCCGCCAGAGCCTCCTCGACCGCGTCCAGCTTGGTCTCGAAGTCATCCCCCGGGTAGTCCAGGAGGACCGAGACCGCCATGCGCACGCCGCGCGCGTCCTGCGGATCCATCTCCGTTTCCGGAGCGGCCGTAGGAATACGCGGAATGCCGACGAAAGTACTCATCGAACGACCTCAAGAGGGAGCATCTGGCGTCCCTCCGGCGACGAGCCACCCATCGGGCGGTTCGACGTGGCGGGGGCCAGGCCGTGGAAGGCCTCGACGTCGTAGGACACCGGGCAGCCCTCGAGCTCCTTGATGCCGCGCGGCATCTCGGGGTGGGCGGTCGGGATGACGAAGCGGTCGTCGTACTTGGCGATCGACAGCAGTCGGTACATCTCCTTGACCTTCTCCGGGGTCATGCCCACGGAGGCCGGGATCTCCTCGTTCGTCGGGTTGTCGACGAAGACGTCGCGCATGTAGGAGCGCATCGCGGCGAGGCGACGCAGCGCCAGCTC
The DNA here is from genome assembly GCF_019429565.1 of Schaalia sp. ORNL0103. Taxonomy (GTDB): domain Bacteria; phylum Actinomycetota; class Actinomycetes; order Actinomycetales; family Actinomycetaceae; genus Pauljensenia. The sequence goes on from NZ_JAHXSA010000004.1 coordinate 84,196, forward strand.
CACGGGAGCCGTGTCTCCGGCCGTGAACAGGCCGGCCAGGTACTCCAGCGGGATACGCATCTGCGAGATGGCGGACAGCAGGACCTTGTGGTCCTCGCCGTCGCTGCCGGACGCGGTCACCTGGTCGACGACCGGGGACAGCGGCGGCACGTACCAGACCATCGGCAGGGTACGGAACTCGGGGTGCAGCGGCAGGGCGACCTCGTACTCGGTGATGAGCTTCCAGATCGGGGACTGCTGGGCGGCCGTGATCCACGAGTGGGGAACGCCGTTGGCCTGAGCCTGGGCGACCACCTGCGGGTCGTTCGGGTCGAGGAGGATCTCGCGCTGGGCGCGGTACAGGTCGCGCTCGTCCTCCTGGGAGGCGGCCCAGGTGACGCGGTCCGCGTCGTAGAGCAGCACGCCCATGTAGCGCAGGCGACCCACGCAGGTCTCCGAGCAGATGGTCGGCTGGCCGACCTCGAGGCGCGGGTAGCACAGCGTGCACTTCTCGGCCTTGCCCGTGTTGTGGTTGAAGTAGACCTTCTTGTAGGGGCAGGCGGACACGCACATGCGCCAGCCGCGGCACTGATCCTGGTCGACCAGGACGATGCCATCCTCGGAGCGCTTGTACATCGCGCCCGAGGGGCACGCCGACACACAGGTCGGGTTCAGGCAGTGCTCGCAGATGCGAGGCAGGTAGAACATGTACGCGTCTTCGATGGTCTTGGCGACCTGGAGGTTCATCTGGTGCAGGACGGGGTCCTGATCCAGGGTCTCCATGGAGCCACCGAGGTCATCGTCCCAGTTCGGGCCCCACTCGGGCTTGTCGATGTGCTCGCCCGTGATCTTGGACTTCGCGCGGGCCGTCGGGATCGCGCGGGAGTTCGCGGGCGCCTGGAGCAGCTTGTCGTACTCGTACGTCCACGGCTCGTAGTAGTCCTTCATGGTCGGCTGCGTCGGGTTCGCGAAGATCTTCGCGAGCGAGGCGACGCGTCCGCCCTGACGGGGAACGAGGCGGCCCGTGGCGGTGCGCTTCCAGCCACCCTTCCACTTCTTCTGGTCCTCCCAGCCGCGGGGGTAGCCCACGCCGGGACGGGTTTCGACGTTGTTGAACCAGATGTACTCGGTGCCCTCGCGGTTCGTCCACACCTGCTTACAGGTGACCGAACAGGTGTGGCAGCCAATGCACTTGTCGAGGTTCATCACCATCGCGATCTGAGCCATGACCTTCATCAGAACTGCACCTCCTGGGAGCGGCGGCGGATAACCGTGACCTCGTCGCGGTTATTGCCGGTGGGACCGTAGTAGTTGAACGCGTAGGCGAACTGCGCGTATCCGCCGGCCAGGTGGCTCGGCTTAATGAAGATTCGGGTCAGCGAGTTGTGCGTACCGCCGCGCTTGCCGGACTCCTCGTTCAGCGGGGTGTTGATCTGGCGATCCTGGGCGTGGTGCATGAACACCGTGCCCTCCGGGATGCGGTGGGAGACAACGGCGCGAGCCGACACGGTGCCGTTACGGTTCTTCGCCTCGATCCACTCGTTGTCGCGCACGCCGATCTTCTCGGCGTCCTGCGGGCTCATCCACACCGTCTGGCCACCACGACCCAGCGTCAGCATGTACGGGTTGTCGTAGTACTGGGAGTGGATGGCCCACTTGTTGTGGATCGTCAGGTAGCGCACCGCGACCTCGGCCTGACCCGGCTGACCGGGACGGTGGTCGCCGACGGGGCGCTCACCGTAGATGTGCGCCAGGTCGAGCGGGGGACGGAAGATCGGCAGGGACTCGCCCATGTCCATCATCCAGTCGTGGTCGACGTAGAACTGCGGGCGACCCGTGAGCGTGTGCCACGGCTTGCGGCACTCGACGTTCTGCACGAAGGCGCTGTAGCGGCGTCCGCCGTGCTCGGAGCCCGACCACTCGGGGCTGGTGATGACGCTGCGCGGCTGCAGGACGGTGTCCTCGTAGGTGATCTTCTTTTCTTCGTCACCTTCGGCCAGGAACGCCATCTCGTTACCGACGCGCTTCTCCAGCGTGCGGAAGCCCTGAACGGCCAGCGAACCGTTCGTGGTGCCCGAGAAGCGCAGCGCCATGTTCGCCGCCTTGATGGCGGTGTCGCACAGCGGCATGCCCTCGCCGGCGTTGCCGTCCATGGGGGCGCGGCCGTTGAGGTCGCCGAGCTGCTCGTACGCCTCCTGCACGTTGTACGCAACGCCCTTCGAGGCCAGGCCGGCCTTGGGCAGGAGCGGACCCATGCGGTCGAACTTGTAGCCGACCTGCGTGTAGTCGCGCTCGATCGGGACCAGCTTCGGCATGGTCTTGCCGGGCGTCCACGTCTGCTCGGGAACGACGCCGTCCGCCATGGTCATGGCGTCCGGGGAGTCGTGCCCCAGCGGGACCGCGACGACGTCCGTCTGGGTGTCCAGGTGGCCGGGGGCCATGCGGCCGACGAGGCGAGCCAGGGTCTGGAACACCTCGAAGTCGGTGCGGGCCTCCCACGGCGGGTTCACGGCCTCGTCGAAGCAGTGCATGAAGGGGTGCATGTCCGTGGAGGACAGGTCATGCTTCTCGTACCACGTGGCGGCCGGCAGCACGACGTCGGAGTGCAGCGTCGTCGAGGTGTTACGGAAGTCCGCGACCCACATGAGGTCGAGCTTGCCGGGGTGAGCGTCACGCCAGTTGACGGACGCGGGGCGGTTGCCCTCTTCCAGCTCCTCGGCGTTGACCTCGTTGCCGGTACCCAGCATGTGGCGCAGGAAGAACTCGGTGCCCTTCGCGGACGAGCCGAGCAGGTTCGTACGCCAGTTCGCGAGGATCTTCGGGACGTTGTGGTGGGCGTCCGGGTCCTCGATCGCGAACTGCAGGCGACCCTCGCGCAGCTCCTGGGACACGTATTCCGCGGGGGCCATACCGGCCTCGGCGGCCTCGCGACCCAGCTGGGTCGAGCCCTTGGAGAACGTCGGGTAGCAGGGCATCCAGCCACGCTGAACCGACTCGACGAGGGTGTCGACCAGCTGCTTGCCGTCCAGGTGCGAGGACTTGATCGGGTTCGCCATGGCCGAGGCCGGGGCCCCGTCGTAGCGCCACTGGTCGGTGGTCATGTAGTACCAGCCGGTGGAGATCATCTGGCGCGGCGGGCGCGCCCAGTCCAGGGCGAAGGTGAAGGAGCCCCAACCCATGATCGGGCGGACCTTCTCCTGACCCACGTAGTGGGCCCAGCCGCCACCGTTGCGGCCCTGGGTGCCACACATTTCCGTGAGCGCCAGGAACGTACGGTACATCTCGTCGGAGTGGTAGTAGTGGTTCGTGCCGGCACCCATGAGGATCATGGAACGGCCCTCGGTCTCGACCGCGTTCTGCGCGAACTCGCGGCCGATCTTGATGGCGGCTCCGGCGGGAACCGACGTGAACTCCTCCTGCCACGCGGGGGTGCCCGGCGTGGAGGCGTCCATGTAGTCGGTGGGCCACTGGCCCGGCAGGCCCTCACGCTCAACGGCGTACTGGGCGAGCAGGATGTCGAACACGGTCGTCACGAGGCGGCCGTTGACGCGGCGCGCGGGCACGCCACGCTTCACGTAGCCGCCGCCGACCGAGGCCTGGCCGGGGGCCGCGGGCAGGTCGAAGCGCGGCAGGGCAATCTCAACGGCTTCCCACTCGTCCGTGTCCATGATGGACATGACGGGCTCGACGCCATCCAGGTTGAGGTTCCAGTGGCCGGCGCCCTCCTCGCCGAAGCGATCAGCGAGCGTGCCGCCCGGGTCCTTGACCGTGCCGTCGGCCTCGATGACGAGGGAACGGAACTGGTTGTTCTCGGTGCGCTCGGTCGTGCCTGCGGGCATCTTGGCGGCCGTCAGGAACTTACCGGGGACCAGGGTCGTCGGGGCGATGCCCTCGTGGGCACCCTCGCCGACCTCGTTGATCTCCACGAGGAACGGGGCGTCGGTGTAGCGCTTCATGTAGTCCAGGAACATGGGCTCGCGCTTGCCGACGTGGAATTCCTTGAGGATGACGTGACCCATGGCCTGCGCCAGGGCGCCGTCCGTGCCGGGCTGGACGCGCAACCAGTCGTCCGCGAACTTCGTGTTGTCCGCGAAGTCCGGGGACACGACGACGACCTTCTGGCCGTGGTAGCGGGCCTCGGCCATGAAGTGGGCGTCGGGGGTACGGGTCAGCGGCAGGTTCGTGCCCCACATGATGAGGTACTGCGAGTTGAACCAGTCGCCGGCCTCGGGCACGTCGGTCTGGTCGCCGAAGACCTGCGGCGAGGCCGGGGGCAGGTCCGCGTACCAGTCGTAGAAGGACAGCATGGTCGCGCCGATGAGCTCGTGGAAGCGGGCGCCCGCACCGTAGGAGATCATCGACATGGCGGGGATAACCGAGAAGCCGGCGATGCGGTCGGGGCCGTACTGCTTGATCGTGTGCACGTAGGCGGCGGCGACGATCTCCATCGCCTCTTCCCACGACACGCGGACCATGCCGCCGCGGCCACGCTGCGACTTGTAGGCGCGAGCCTTCTCCGGGTCCTCGACGACCGCGGCCCACGCGTCGACGGGATCCCCGAGGCGCTTCTTGGCCTCGCGGAACATGTCGAGGAGGACGCCGCGCACGTAGGGGTACTTGATACGGGTCGGCGAGTACTCGTACCACGAGAACGCCGCGCCACGCGGGCAGCCGCGGGGCTCGTACTCGGGCATGTCCGCGCCGGTCGACGGGTAGTCAGTCTGCTGGGTTTCCCAGGTGATGACGCCGTCCTTGACGTAGATCTTCCACGAGCAGGAGCCCGTGCAGTTCACGCCGTGGGTGGAGCGCACGATCTTGTCGTAGCTCCAGCGGTCGCGGTAGAAGGAGTCGCCTTCGCGGCCGCCCTCGAGGAAGAGCTGGCGCGCGTCGGCGGACGCCTTGCCGCGACGCAGCCACGAGCCGAGCGCGAACAGGGTCGCGCCGGTCGCGGGCTTGACCTCACCGCCGTAGGTCGGGAAGGTCATATCGGATTCGAGATTCGTCATGGGGTGCTCCTAAGAGTCGATTGACGAGGCAGTGGCAGGTCCAGTCGGCACCGCGCAGTGCCGGATGGATCAGCCGGGGAACGGGGCGTTCTTGCGCGCGTACATGACCCAGCACAGGACCGAGCACAGGGCGCAGAAGATGGCGCAGCCCGCGAAGAAGACCGGGGCGCTGATAGCGGAGAGCGCGACGCCGACCAGGAAGGGGCCGAGGGACGCGATCGCCGCGGTGAAGCCGATGGCGCCGCCGGCCTGGCGGGCCGGCATGATCATCGGCATCTGCTTGAAGGTACCGGCGTTGCCGAAGCCGGAGAATAGGAACATGGCGAGCATGAGGCCCAGGAAGATGTGGAAGTCCGTCATGCCGGTGGGGTTCGTCAGGACCCAGGCGATGCCACCCATCGTGATCGCCATGCCGACGCCGGAGATGAAGGTCCAGATGGCGCCGCCCATGCGGTCGCAGAAGATGCCCCAGGACATGCGGATGAGCGAGCCGATGAGGGGGCCGAGGAAGGCGTAGGTCGCGCCAGCCACAGGAAGCGCAAGTGCTGACTGGGCACCAAACTGCCCATTGATCAACTTTGCGAAGACGGCGGAGAAGCCGGAGAAGAGGCCGAAGGTCATGACGTAGAGGATGGTCATGTACCAGGTGTTGGGGTTGGAGAAGATGTCCAGCTGCTGCTTGATGTTGGCCTTGACGGGCACGTCACGCAGCCAGATGAAGGCGAGGATCGCCGCGAGGATGCACCACGGGACGAAGAAGATCGCGGCGTTGTAGACCCAGATGTTCTGGCCGGCAGCGGTGCCGGCCACCTGCTGCTGGGGCGCCAACCAGGTCAGACCAAAAAGACCAAAGCCCATCAGAACGGGACCGACGAGCAGAATGACGGACATGCCGAGATTACCGATGCCACCCTGCAGGCCGAGGGCCGTGCCGGACAGGCGCTTGGGGAAGAAGTAGCCGGTGGAGGGCATGTAGCCGGAGAACGCGCCGCCGCCGATGCCACACATGAAGGCCAGGGACAGCAGGACCCAGTAGGGAGTCGTGTTGTCCTGGACCACGAAGAACCAGCCGAGCATCGGAATGACGCACAGCAGGGAGGTGATGCCCACGAGCTTGCGGGTGCCGATGAGCGGGGGCAGGAACATGTAGATGAGGCGCAGGATGCCGGCTGCCAGGCCCGGGAGGGCAATAATCCAGTAGCGTTGCGATTCACTCAGATCGAATCCGAGGGCGGTCAGCTTCGGTTCGATCGCGCTGGGCAGGAACCACACGCAGAAGGCCAGGATCAGCGAGTAGGTCGTGATCCACAGCGTGCGCCACGCGAGCTTCGAGTCCCACTTGGATTCGTCGTTGGGGTTCCAGTCAGTGAGCAGGTAGCGGCTCTTCTTGGCCGCGGGGTCGGTCGCGCTCATGGCTCTCCTCGGGTCGGAAGGGACGCCCAGGCGCGGGCATGCGCCGGACATTCTTTAACACGGAGGCTACCAATGGAAATGACATAACCCACAGGAACTCATTGGGACGTGCATCACCCTTGTAAGCACTGGGAAAAGTGCGCCTGCCAGGGACATTCCCCCTGAGGACGAACAAGCAATTGACCGCTGTTAGAAAACATCGGCGTCACGAAATTAGTGGGAGGTTACCCACCAATACGGCTCATGGTGCGCGACGCGCGAGCAAAGGTATCGATATTCAGCCCGTGTGCAGCCGGCTTCGCCCACATCGCGTCGGCCCATCGGGCGGCGATCTGCGCATCGTCTCCACCGCCCCGCAGCAGGTCACGCAGCGAGGTCTCTTCGGTCGAAAACAGGCAGGATCGCACCATGCCGTCCGAGGTCAGGCGGGTGCGGTCGCACGCGCCACAGAAGGGGTCGGACACGGAGGCGATGACTCCGAGCCGCTTCGTCGGGTCACCGTCGACGATCCAGCGTCCCGCCGGAGAATGCGGGTCCTCGCGGGGCGCGGGGGTCAGTGTGTGGCGAGTGCTCATGATGTGCAGGATCTCATCGGCCGTCATGATGTTTTGACGATCCCACGTGTCCGGCGGGCCGATCGGCATCTGCTCGATGACGCGCAGCTCGATGCCCCGGTCCAGGCAGTAGTCGACCAGGTCAGGCAGGTCGGCCTCGTTCATGCCACGCAGGACGAGGGCGTTGACCTTGATGGGGCTCAGGCCCGCGCGGGCGGCGGCCTCGATGCCCTCCAGGACGTCGCCGAGGCGGTCGCGGCGGGTGATCGCCGCGAAGTGCTCGGGGTCCAGAGAATCAAGCGAAATGTTGACGCGGTTCAGGCCCGCGTCCTTCAGGCCCTGGGCGCGTTTGGCCAGGCCGAGCGCGTTCGTCGTGAGGGCCAGGTCCAGGGGCTTCCCCTCGTCGGTGCGCAGGTGGGAGCACGCTTCGATGATCCCCTCGAGGCCTCGGCGCAGGAGGGGTTCTCCGCCGGTGAAGCGGACCTGGCGGATCCCGAGCCGCTCGACGCCGACGCGCACGAGGCGCACGACCTCGTCATCGGTCAGGGTTTCCTCGGTGGGCAGCCAGTCCAGGCCTTCGGGAGGCATGCAGTAGGAACAGCGCAGGTTGCAGCGGTCGGTGAGCGACACGCGCAGGTCTCGGGCCACGCGCCCGAAGGTGTCGACGAGCCGCAGCGGCGCGCCACACGCCACCGCATCTGCCGCCTGAGAGGCGGAAACGAACTCGACAGACATGGCGCAACCCTACCCCGATTTGCCTGGTGTTCGCCCCTCGAAAAACCGAGCACGAACGGCATGACGCGGCCCCTGCCTCGTCGTTGAGAGAAAGGAGACAGAGGCCAGCTCCTAATCAGCGTCGTCAAGCGAGGATTACGCCGCCACCGCCCACCCCGGCAGTGCGAAACCATTTCATTGCATCTGTTGGTGGCGGTCACAGCCACATTCACCACGACAACGACGGGTTCTCTCACCAGGAACCGAATGCGCCCCACCGCCCCTCAACACCACCTCGCCAGGCCACGCGCATGGGGGTTTGGCAGCATTAGAAGTCCCGTCACGGCGTGTCGCCGGCGTGTCGCCCCTCTAATGCTGCAATTCCCCCCCGTTGCAACCACCACTAGAACCTAGATAGAACCTAGAAAACCGTCCGAACGCGCCACAACCACCCGACACTGCCCACGCCTCACCAAGTCGCACCCACCGGCCCAACAGGCCGGGCAAATGGGGGTTTGGCAGCACTAGAAGTCCCGTCACGGCGTGTCGCCGGCGTGTCGCCCCTCTAATGCTGCAATTCCCCCCGCGCTCCCATATCCAGGCCGCTGAAATGAGCTAGAACCGCCCACCCCAGCCCGCGCCTCGTCACACCGCACCCACCAAGTCGCACCCACCGGCCCAACAGGCCGGGCAAATGGGGGGTTTGGCAGCATTAGAAGTCCCATCACGGCGTGTCGCCGGCGTGTCGCCCCTCTAATGCTGCAATTCCCCCCGACCTCCCATATCCGGGCCGTTGAAACGAGCTGCAACACCCAACCCGGACCACGCATCGACAAGACGCAAATAAACACCATTAACAATCAAGCAAATTAGTACATCTAAAACCGCAACAGACTGAAATCTATCGCACTAGAATTTACTCATGAGCCAAGAAGTCAGGGGTAACGACGCTCCCTTCATCCTCAACGCCGTTGAACGGGCGATCATTCGCGTGCCGCGTTCCAGCCACCACGGCCTCACAAAGATGCCGACGGCTGTGAAAATCGCGGGCAGAACATACCTTGACCTGTCTCTCCTGACAGACATAGACATGAGTCAGCTACCGGAGGTCGTGCTCGCCGCACGCCTCTACCACCTCGCGCACACGCACCAAACTCTCGTTACTACCGGACAATGTGCGCTATGGGCGCACGGCTATGGAAGTGATCCCCCGCTTCCACCCATCACGGTTGCCGCATCATCCACTATCCGCCCCATCGTCCTGCCTGCCATAGCAATCGGCACTCACACCTTTGCTCCCATAAAGGTCAAGGCCAGGCACGTCTGTCACCTTCCTTCTATCAGCGACACACGCGGGCTTCTCATCGAGAACCTCGAATCTGCGCAGATTACTGCTGCCCGCACATCATCCAACCGACGTGCCGCTTTCACGCAGATGTGCATGAACGCCCACGCCTACACGCACTTCGACAACTTCCACATGAAAGCATCACGCAACAACGAGGAGTCGTGGAAGTTCTTTCTTGAGCGCGAGCTGAAACAGCTGGGCAATCGGGCAAGAGGACGCTCTCAAGCACAGTGGATCATCACTCACGCAGATGCCGGATGCGCCTCCCCGGGAGAAGCGCGTGTGCTGTACGAGCTGTGTGCCGCGGACCTGACAGGCATGCGCACACAGGTCGAGGTGCACACGCGGGGTCGTCGTTACTTCATCGATTGCGGGTTCACGGCCGAGAAAGTCGGCATCGAGTTCGACGGACGAGCCAAATACGGGGACAACGCCCGCAGCATCCACGCGTCACTTTCCCGCGAGCGCGAGCGCCAACGCCACCTCGAAGCCGCGGGCTGGCACATCATCCGCGTCGGCTGGCACGATCTGGAGCATCCAGACGAGCTCATTGCGCAGGTCCGCTCGGCGCTTGCCGCACGCCTGGGATGAGTCCACAGCACCCGGCGAACGCCGTCAGATGCCGTCTCCTCTGCGCCAACGAAGGCCCACCAGGCCACGTAAGTGGGGGTTTGGCAGCATTAGAAGTCCCATCACGGCGTGTCGTCGGCGTGTCACGCTCCTAATGCTGCAATTCCCCCCGACACCCATATCCAGGCCGGCACCATCGCCCAAGCGCCCCCGCACGCCTCGCCCACCCCACCTGGCCCTACACTGGTGGCATGCACGATCCCGCCCTGTCTACCGCGCAGCATCGCGAGCTGATCGAGGCGCTGGCGCTCAGCCACGTCCTCCCCCACGAGACGCTCCCCGTCGAGGAATGTCTGGGTCGCCGCCTGGCGGTCGACGTTTCCTCGCTGATCCCCCTCCCGCCGTTCACGAACTCCGCAATGGACGGATTTGCGGTGCGCCGCGAGGACCTCGAGGGTGAGGGCCCGTGGACTCTGCCCGTCGCGGGCGACATTCCGGCGGGAGACACCCGCGAGAATCGACTCGAGAAGGGGCAGGCGTGGCGCATCATGACGGGCGCGCCGATCCCCGAAGGCGCCGACACTGTCGTGAAAGTCGAGGACACGGATCATGCGGCGGGCGTCGCCCAGGCGCCCGACACCGTAGAGATCCGCGTCGCCCCGAAGCTGGGCGCGAATGTTCGCGTGGCGGGCGAGGCCCTCGCTGCAGGTTCCCCGGTCCTGAAGGCGGGCCGCATCCTGGACGGGACGGCTCTGTCGGCCGCTGCCTCGGTCGGCCACGGCACCCTCACGGTTCTGCCCTGCCCGCGCGTCATCGTCGTCTCGACGGGCACGGAGCTCAAGCGCGCCGGCGAGGCCCTCGAACGCGGGCAGATTCCCGATTCGAACGGCATCCTCCTGCGCGGCCTCGTCGAGGAGGCCGGCGGGCGCGTCGTCGCGCACCTGCGCACGGGGGACACCCCGGCCGAGCTGCGAGCGGCCCTCGACGAGGCCCCGGAGGCCGACCTGGTCCTCACAGCCGGCGGCATTTCGGCGGGCGCCTTCGAGGTCGTGCGCCTGACGCTTGGCACAGACGCGGGCTTCCACCACGTCGCCCAGCAGCCGGGCGGCCCGCAGGGCGTCGGCTCGACGCGGGTGGGCACGAGCGGCCGCGAAACACCCGTGATCTGCCTGCCCGGCAACCCGGTCTCGGTCTTTACGACGTTCCACATGTACGTCGCGGGCGCGCTGGCGGTCATGTCCGGCCTCGTCGCCCCGGAGCACGGCGGAACGGTCCCCAGCGGCGTCATTGCCCGCGCACACGTGGGCTGGGAGTCTCCATCCGGAAAGACGCAGTTCATCCCGCTTCGCTTCGTCTCCGGAAATGGGGACGAGGCCGGGGCCCGCTGGGTGGAGCCGGTGCACCCCCTGGGGTCGAAGTCGCACCTGGTGGCCTCGCTCGCGAACGCGGAGGCGATTGGCGTGGTTGCGCCGGATGTCGAGGCGGTCGAGGCCGGCGAGGAGCTGGCGGTCGTCCCGCTCGTGGGCTGACCCCACCATAGAGAGAATTAACGAGAGGAAAACCGTGAAGTTTACGCATCTGAACGAGGACGGCGCCGCCTACATGGTGGACGTAACCGCGAAGAATCCGACGGTGCGCCAGGCGAGCGCCGTGTGCCGCGTGGATTGCTCACCCGAGGTCATGCAGGCCCTGCGTGACGGCACCGTCCCAAAGGGCGACGTCCTGGCGGTGGCGCGCGTGGCCGGCATTTCGGCGGCGAAGCGCGTCCCCGAGCTGCTGCCCCTCGCACACACGATCGGCGTGCACGGCTGCGCGGTGGACCTGAGCCTGGAGGACGATCACGTGGCGATCCGTGCGACCGTGCGCACGGCCGACCGCACGGGCGTGGAGATGGAGGCGCTGACCTCTGTGACGGTGGCGGCTCTCGCGATCGTGGACATGGTCAAGGGCGTGGACCGCTCCGCTCGCATCCGCGAGGCGAAGATCGTGGCGAAGTCGGGCGGCCGCAGCGGCGACTGGGTGCGCCCGGAGGATCCGCAGGACTGACGCCCCACTGTACGAGGAGGCCGCCCGCAGTACATCTGCCGGGCGGCCTTTTCGTTGCTATCTCAGTATTTTAAGCGCGCGGGTGGTCTCCGCCCGCGAGCTGGTCGACGATATGAGCGACGAGGGGGCCGATGACGGACACCGTATCGGTGACGCCGCCGCGCGAGCCGGGCGCGTTGACGACGAGGGCTCCCTCGGGGGAACGCGCGGTCACGCCGACGAGGCCTCGCGACAGGGCGGCGGACGCGACCTTTTCCTCGCCGCGGCGTCGGATCGCGTCGGCGAGGCCGTCGATGCGGGTGACGAGAAGCGGCGCGGTGGCTTCGGGGGTGACGTCACGGGGAGAGATGCCGGTGCCGCCGGTCGTGAAGACGAAGCGGGCGCCGTCCTCCACGGCAGCAGTGATCGCGGCGCGAATGGCATCGACGTCGTCGGGGACGATCACGACCGAGGCGTCGACGCCGTGTTCGGCGAGGAGGCGCGCAGCGAGGGGCCCGGAGAGGTCCTCGGCGAGGCCGGCAGAGCAGCGGTCCGAGACCGTGATGACGCGTGCGGGGATCACGTCAGTGACGAGCGTTGCCGTGGCGGCGCGCGGAACGGCGCACGCGAATGCCGGAAGTGATGGGGTCGACGTCGTTGAACTGGCGCGGGGACAGCTCGTAGTCGACGCGGCGCGCGGGCTCGGGTTCGAAGGCCTGCGGGAGGGGGCGCTGCGGGCGCGCGCTCTGGCGCGAGGTGGCGCGCTGCGGGAACGCGGGCGGCGCGGGGATCGGCACGGGCGGCTCTTCGACGGGGGCGGGTGCGGCCTGCACGACGGGGGCCGGCGGCTCCGTGGGCGCGGGTGCGACGACGGGCTCCGCAGCACGAGGCCGGGGCGCGCTATCGCGCAGCGGCTGAGCCACGGGGCGGCCGGGCTGAGCGGGCGTGTAGAGACCTTCGGGCACCGACGCGGAGGGGCGCACGTGGACGGGGCGAATCTGGGGGACGGAGCGCGTGATGGGGCCGTGCGTCGTGCTCGGCGAAACTGCCGGCAGGACGGGGGAGGCGCTGCGGTAGGGCGGCTGCGAGACGGGGGCCGCGGGGGCGCCGGGTTCGACCGACTCGCCCACGGGGATGTCGTCGGGGTTGTCGGCATTTCCGGAGACGCGCTCGGAGAAGGGGCGTCCTGCTCGACGGGGCAGGGGCGAGGCCTCGGTGCCACGATGACTGACCCGCCCGGGCGCGGGAGGAACGGGGAAGGCACCAGAGCGGGGGTTTTCGTCGGAAGGAGCGGGAGCGGCAGGAGCGGCCGGCGCCTCGGGGGTAACGAGCTGCGCGGGAACGCCCTCATCGTGGGTGGCTTCCTCGCTGACCTGCTCGGGGGCCTCGTCCTCCTCGTAGGGGACGACGATGGGCGCGACCAGGTCGCTGGGCTCGTGAACGGGAGCCTGGACGACGGGCATCTCGTCGGGCGTGCGGCAGCCGAGGAAGAAGGATCGCAGCTGCATGGCAGCCTCTTGGGCGAGGACGCCGCCGATGACCTCCGTCGGGTGGGGCATGCGGGCGTCGCGCAGGACGTCGCGCAAGGATCCGGCGGCACCGGCCTTGGGGTCCCAGGCGCCGAAGACGACGCGATCAATGCGAGAGGCGAGAATCGCGCCCGCACACATTGTGCAGGGCTCGAGGGTGACGATGAGCGTGCAGCCGGTCAGGCGCCAGGTACCCCTGGCACGGCCGGCCTCGCGCAGGGCGACGATTTCGGCGTGACCCGCGGGGTCATGGTTGGCCTCGCGACAGTTCCACCCACGTCCGATGATGCGGCCGTTTTCGTCGACGACGACTGCTCCGACGGGGACGTCCCCCGTTTCACGGGCGCGGTTGGCCAGGAAGAGGGCCTTGCCCATTGCTTCGCGGTACTGCTCATTCACGGTCACCCTCCTAGCTTACCGGCCAAATCACTGTTGGGGTAGTTGGAGTCCACAGTGGCTCATGATGCTCGTGTGACGAATGAGTGTGACATGCGTGACGACAAGGCCGAAACGTCGGCCACTGACATCCACGACGGAGCCGCAGAGGAGACCCCCGCCTCGTCTTCAACACACCGGAGTGCGCTCGCATATACGAACGAGGTAGCCTATAACCATGCGCCTCCACGTTGCTAATCACCCCCTGATCACCCATAAGCTCACCGTCCTGCGGGATCGCGAAACGCCGTCGGCGACGTTCCGCCAGCTCGTGGACGAACTGGTCACCCTGCTCGCCTACGAGGCGACGCGCGAAGTGGCCGTCACCGAGACCCCCATCCAGACCCCCGTCGCCCCCACCGTCGGCCTGAAGCTCTCCGAGCCTCGCCCGATCGTGGTCCCCGTCCTGCGCGCAGGCCTGGGCATGCTCGAAGGCATGACCCGCATGCTGCCCACCGCCGAGGTCGGCTTCCTGGGCATGCGCCGCGACGACGACACCCTGGAGATCGAGACCTACGCGAACCGCCTGCCGGACGACCTGTCGGGCCGCCAGTGCTTCGTGCTGGACCCGATGCTGGCCACCGGCCACACCATGGTCGCCGCCACCAACTACCTCTTCGAGCGCGGCGCCAAGGATGTCACCTGCGTGTGTATCCTGGCTGCTCCGGAGGGCATCAAGACGCTCGAGGACGCGATCGGTGACCGCGCCGACGTGAACGTCGTCGTCGCCGCCGTCGACGATCACCTCAACGAGAAGTCTTACATCGTCCCCGGCCTGGGTGACGCGGGCGACCGCCTGTACGGCATCATCGACTGACGAGGCACGCAACCCTCGCGCATCGCAGCGCCGGGGGATGCGACACAGCTAACGTCACACGAGGGGTGGGCGCGGGATGAAAGTCCCGCGCCCACCCCTCGCATTTACTCAACAACAAAGGCGCAAATTAACCGACTTGGCTATTTGTAGCCCATTTTTCCTGATCACACCCTCGTGTGACCTTGAGCGCTAAGCTCCCCAAGGCCTCGAAAATACCCTGCGTGCGTTTCATGCTTGTCACATGGCACTGATTCAGACCAATCCCAAGCGCCGCCGCTACGGCGTCGCAGCAATCGCAGGTGTTCTCGGCGGCATCGTCTCCGCCATCGTGAAGTTCGGCTGGGAGGTGCCGCTGCCTCCGCGTACGCCCGAGCGCAACGCCACGAACCCGCCCCAGGAGCTGCTCCAGCAGCTGGGCCTCCCGGAGAGCGTCACCCACCTGTCCTACACCTTCAACGGTAACGAAGGACTCCCGTGGGTCTCCTTCATCGTCCACTTCGCGTTCTCGATCGGCTTCGCGGTCCTCTACTGCGTGCTGGCCGAGCGTTTCCCGCAGATCAAGCTCTGGCAGGGTGCCGCCTTCGGCATCTTCGTCTACGTGGCCTTCCACGTCGTCCTCATGCCGCTGATGGGCACCGTCCCGGCACCCTGGAACCAGCCCTTCGCGGAGCACTTCTCCGAGTTCTTCGGCCACATCATCTGGCTGTGGGCTATTGAAGTCTTCCGCCGCGACATGCGTAACCGCATCACGCACGAGCCGGACGCTGAGTTCCCGCTCGAGTCTCGCACCAACTGATTCATCCGCTTGCGCGGACAGACGGGTGGGCCCCGGAACCATACGGTTCCGGGGCCCACCCGTTATCTCTGCGAGCCTTTCGGCCCTGCGTTCCGTCAGCCTCGACGCCAGCGCGCCCCAGCCTCGTGGATCAGAACGCCGGGATGACCGAGCCGTCCGACCAGGTCTTCTCGATATACTGCTTGACCTCATCGGAGTGCAGGAGCTTCTCGAGCTTCGCGATGGCGTCGGCTTTCTTGGAGTCACCCTTCCAGACGAGGACGTTCACGGCCGGGTTGTCCACGGGGGACTCAACGACGAGGGCGTCACCGGAGATGGACTTGCCACCCTCCTGGGCGAAGTTGCCGTTGATGACCGCGTAGTCGAAGTCGTCGAGCGAACGGACCAGCTGCGGGCCCTCAACCTCGCGGAAGTCGAAGTTCTTCAGCTTGGTGACGGTGTTGATGTTGACGTCGCCGTCACCCTCGGGGATCGAGACGAGGCCCTGGGTGGCCAGGAGCTCGAGCGCACGGGACTGGTTGGCCGTGTCGGAGATGATGCCAATCGTGCCGCCGTCGGGCAGCTCGTCGAGGGACTTGTGCTTGTTGGAGAACACGCCGAGGGGCTCGAGGTGGATACCCTCGCCGGCCTCGAAGTCGTAGCCGAACTGCTTCTCCGCATTCTCCAGGTAGGGAACGGTCTGGTAGAAGTTGGCGTCCAGGTCGCCGTCGTTCAGCGCGGTGTTGGGCTGGACGTAGTCGGTGTACTCAACGATGTCGAGCTTGATGCCCGCGTCCGCGGCCAGGTTGTCGTTGATGTAGGTGAGGATCTTCGCGTGGGGCGAGGGGGTCGCGCCCACGGTCAGGGTGACGACGTCCGAGGAGGAGCCGGAAGCGTCCGAGGATGAGCCGCCGCCGCAGGCCGCCAGGCCCAGGGTGGCAACGGCCGCCAGGCCGATAGCTGCGAGAGAGCGGTGACGCATGGTGTTTCTCTTTTCTTCTGCGTACTGGATGGGATGGATGGCCGAGGCCGGGGTGGCCTGACCGGGGTCTGTCAGCGCGCGCGGTGGTCGACCAGGCGCGAGAGGATATCACCGATCAGCTGAATGATCTGCACGATGATGATGATGGCGACGACAGTGGAGATCATGACGTCGTCCTGCCAGCGGTTGTAGCCGTAGTTGATGGCCATCTGGCCCAGGCCGCCGCCGCCGACGGCGCCCGCCATCGCGGAGTAGCCAATCAGGGTGATCGCCAGGGTCGTGACGGACTGGATGAGGGCCGGCATGGCCTCGCGAATGAGGACACCCCAGCGGATCTGACGGTTGGAGGCACCCATCATCTGTGCGGCCTCGATCTTGCCGGGATCGACGGCCAACAGGTTCGTCTCCACGAGACGCGCAAAGAAGGGCGCGGACAGGATGACGAGCGGCACGACGGTCGCGAGCGAGCCCGTGGACTTGCCAACGATCATCTTCGTGACCGGGATCAGCATGATGATGCCGATGATGAAGGGCAGGGAACGCACGATATTCACGACGAAGGACACGGCCTGGTACACGCCCTTGTTCGGGGTGAGGCCGCCCTTGCCGGTCTGGACCAGGAGGAGCCCCAGGAGCGTGCCGATGATGACCGCAAAAATCGTGGACAGGCCCGTCATCATGAGGGTTTCGAAGATCGCGGGCACAAACTTATCGGTGAGGGCCGGGTTGTCAAACCACGTCGGGTCGCCCTTGCCCGCAGGCAGGAGCACCAGCGCGTAAGCGGCAGTGTGTGCGGCGGTCATTGGTCCCTCACTTCCGCGTGGACGTTGTTCTTGCGCAGCTGCTCGATGATCTTGTCAGCGTGGTACGCGGGCACGGTCAGGGCCAGGCGCCCCACCTGCACGCTGCCGAGGGACTCGAAGGTTCCCGCGGTCACGTCAGCGCCCATCGACGAGGCCAGGCGCAGGACCGTGGCGCCCGTGGGAACGCCCGGGTGCGAGGTGAAGACGACGTCGAGGAGGACGGTGCCAGCCGCATTCGGCTCGAAGCGACTGTCGGCGGATTCCGTCGAAACCGACTCAACGACAGGCATGGGAACCAGTTCGCGGGCCAGCGGAGTCGAAGGATCGGCCACGACCTCTTCGAGGGGGCCGGTCTGCAGGACCTGCCCGTGGCCGAGGAGGGTCACGGAGTCACAGATCTCGCGGACGACGGCCATCTCGTGGGTGATGACGACGACGGTGACGCCTGAGACGTCGCGCACGTGGCGCAGCAGGGAGAGGATCTGAGCGGTCGACTCGGTGTCGAGCGCGCTGGTCGGCTCGTCGCACAGGAGCACGGCGGGGTAGTCAGCCAGGGCGCGGGCGATGCCGACGCGCTGGCGCTGGCCACCCGACAGCTGGGACGGGTAGGAATCACCGCGACCTTCGAGGCCCACGAGCGCGAGGAGCTCCTCGACGCGCTCACGGCGCTGCGCACGAGGCACACCGGCGAGCTTCAGCGGGTAGCCGATGTTGTCGGCGGCGGTGCGAGCGTCCAGGAGGTTTGCGGCCTGGAAGACCATGCCGATACGGCGACGGGCGGCGCGCAGCGCGGAACCCGTCAGGGTCGCCAGATCGAGGCCGTCGACGACGATGTGGCCCTCGGTGGGCTTCTCCAGGGCCGTCAGACACCGGATGAGGGTGGACTTACCGGCGCCAGAGCGTCCCACGATCCCGTGGATCGAGCCGCGATCGACGTGCAGGTTCACCCCATCGAGCGCGACGACTTGGCCGCCGTTTTTCACGGGGTAGACCTTGGACACCCCGGTGAGGTCAATCATGTGCATCTCCGTTACTGGGCCGCACGGCCCGCAACATCAGCATATGAGGGCCACGCGCGCGAGCGCTCGGAATGCTGTTACAAAACGCCGTATCGTGGCTAAACCCTCACCCATCAGCCCGCATTGTGGCTCCAGGTGCGCGACAAACTCCTATCCGGCACAGGCGATGCCGGCCAGGGCCGCACCCCACGAGGCCGCCCACGTACCGAGGGCCAGGGCGAGGCTGCGCCACCGGAACCCGTCCGCCCACAGGGTCACCGCGTCCACGAGCGCCGTCGAAAACGTCGTGAAACCACCCAGGAAGCCCGTCGACACGATCGGCATGAGGCCTGCGGGCACCAGCTGAGTGGCCGCGCCGGCCAGGAAACACCCGATGACGTTGACGACCAGGATGCCGAGCTTCGCCCCCGCCGGGTCGCCCCACGAGTCCAGGGCGCGTTGCACTCCCCGGTCCAGCCAGAAGCGGGCGCACGCGCCTACGCCACCGGCCAGGGCCACGAAGAGTAACGTCGATCCGCTCATGCTCGCCCCTCCTCACCGCTCGCTAGCTGCACTCCCGTGCGGCTACACAGCCACTCCCCCACGCGCATACCCGCCCAGGCACAGGCACCACCCAGCGCCAGGAGACCGAGGGACTGAGAGACGGCCTCGACAATTCCATTGAGCGAGGCGTATCCCACCGACGCGACGATGTATGTCCCGTACGTCGTAAACGCGCCCGCAAAACCCGTGCCGACCAGGAGCTTCAGGGATTTCAGCGACGCCGTATTCCGCGATCCTCGCGCGAGGCGCCCCGCCACCCACGCGGCCAGCGTGCCCAGGAGGAACGCGCCGACGGCGTTGACCGTCAGCGTCGACCACGACAGAAACAATCCGCGCACCGGCGAGGCCTTCGCGACCTCGTCCAAGCCGGCGCGCGCAGCCGTCCCCACGACCCCGCCCACGAAGACCGCCAACCAGTCGGGCACCCGAAAACTCACCATGCACCCCACTGTACGCCTGCGCCACTACCACCCGGGGAGGCGGATCCCGAGGGGCGGCCACCGCCTCGTACACTGGGCACATGACGAACACCGGACGATTCGCGCCCTCCCCTACGGGCGACTTTCACCTGGGCAACCTGCGCACCGCGATCCTCGCGTGGGCGTGGGCGCGCACGACCGGGCGGCGATTCGTCCTGCGCATCGAGGACATCGACCGCGAACGCGCAGGGTCCGCCGAGCGCCAGATCGAGGACCTGGCGGCGATCGGGGTCGACTGGGACGGCGAACCCCTCATCCAAACCGAGCGGGCCGACGCGCACGAGGCCGCCCTGGCGTCGCTGGCCGCGCGCGGGCTCATCTTCGAGTGCTACTGCTCCCGCCGCGATATCCGCGAGGCCGCCTCCGCACCGCACGTCCCACCCGGCCACTACCCGGGCACCTGCCTGACGCTGAGCGAGTCCGAACGCGACGAAAAGCGCGCGGCTTTGGCTGCCCTGGGGCGCGCCCCCGCGCTGCGCCTGGCCGCCCCCTCACCCGAGTGGACCGTGTTCGACGAGCTGCACGGCTCCTACACCGGGGCTGTCGACCACTTCGTCGTGCGCCGCGCGGACGGCGTGCCCGCCTACAACCTCGCGGCCGTCGTCGACGACGCGTTCCAGGGCGTCGACCAGGTCGTGCGCGGCTTCGACCTGCTCTCCCAGGCGCCCGCGCAAGCCCAGCTGGCGCACCTGCTCGGAGCCCCCGAGCCGACGTACGCGCACGTGCCCCTCGCGCTCGCGCCCTCGGGGGCCCGGTTGGCCAAGCGCGACGGCGCCGTCACCCTCTCTGACCTACGAGGCCTGGGCTGGTCCACCGAGGACGTCGTGGCGTTTATCGGTTCCTCCCTGGGAGTGCCCGGGGCGCGTTGCGCCTCCGACATCGCGGATGCTCTGGGGATTGCAGGATTGCGTTCTTTGTCGACCGAGCCGTGGGTCGTGACGCCTCCCAGTTCCTGAGGACTGCTTGTAACCCCACGGGTGTTCCGGGTGCCGCGTGTGCTTAGTTAGGCCGGGCTGCTTTGTGCGCCCGTGGGCGGCGGCCCGCCCGCGAGCCGTCCGCGCCGCGAGCTTCGCTCGGCGCGTCGTCTCGAAGCCCGGCCAGGCCCCGCCGCCGCCCACGGGCACCGCAGCCTGGCCCACCGATCCCTCCGGGGCGCCCTCCACACCGGCGGCGCTGGGTCGCTGATGTGTGCTCTGCGCGTCGACTCGTTGTCCGGACAGGCACTGCCGCCGCCCACGGGCACCGCAGCCAGGCCCACCAGTCCCTCCGGCGCCCTCCACACCAGTGGTGTCTGGTCGCTGATCGTGGCTCGGCGCGTCGTCTCGAAGCCCGGCCAGGCACTGCCGCCGCCCATCAATTTCGCACGTAATTCCCCTGCGGCTTGTTCAAACATTGAATTTGCATAGTTGGAATTGCAACGTTTTTGGGGTGTGTCGAAAAATGACCACGATAAATTACGTGCGAAATTTGGGAGGCGGTGGTGTCGTTGCTGCCCGCGGACGTCGCAGGTAGGCCCGTGGATCCTTCGAAGCCGCCGCGCCTCCAGGGATACGACAGAGGCGGGACCCCGAAGGATCCCGCCTCTCGTTGCGTGCGGTGGCCGCGCCGTCTGCGCCGATAAGCCAGCGCCGGAAACTCAGTGCCCGAGCCTCAGCTCGGTAACAACGGTCGCGGTCGCGTCAGGCGCGAACGCTCAGTTCTTCCACCAGCCCTTGACGGTGTCGACCGCGTGGGCGCCCAGGTCGGTCAGCGCGGAGTGGGCGTTGACCAGGCCGGAGGACAGGCGGGCGGCCTGGAAGCGGGAAGCGACGTTCTCCCAGTTCACAACGTTCCACCAGGCCTTGACGTAGTCGGCCTTGACGTTGAGGTAATCCAGGTAGAAGGCGTGCTCCCACATGTCGATCATGAGCAGCGGAACGGTCGCGACCGGGATGTTGCCCTGCTGGTCGGTCATCTGGTAGGTGACGAGGCGCTTGCCGACGGTGTCCCATGCGAGGACGGCCCAGCCGGAGCCCTGCAGGCCCAGGGCGGCGGCGGCGAACTGAGCCTGGAAGGACTCAAAGGAGCCGAAGAACTCGTCGATGGCGGCACCGAGCTCACCCTCGGGGCGCGAGGCGCCCTCGCCGGTCATGTTGGTCCAGAAGATGGAGTGGTTGGTGTGACCGCCCAGGTTGAAGGCCAGGTTCTTCTCCCACAGGTTGATCGCGGCGAAGTCGCCGGACTCGCGGGCGGCGGCCAGCTTCTCGAGGGCGGCGTTCGCGCCGGCCACGTAGTTGGCGTGGTGCTTGGAGTGGTGCAGCTCCATGATGCGGCCGGAGATGTGGGGCTCGAGAGCGGCGTAATCGTAAGGAAGTTCGGGCAGGGTGTAGACGGTCATGATGCTCCTCCTGGGCCTTGTCGTCGTTTGTCTGTTGACTCCAAGGGTAGTACTTAAGTCCCGCCTTGCGTAGGGGTTATGTGTCACCTTTCGCGCAGTGCGATCAACGACGAGGCCGGGGCTGGGTCTCGCGACCATGCCTCGGCCTCGTGAAACGATAGACGATCAGGCCTTCGCGCGCGCTCGACGCACGAGTACAGAAACGCCCACGACGATCCACGCGATGACGGCACCGAGGATGACGCCGAAGATGCCGGACAGGAGAGTCTCGACCAGCCAGGTCACGAATCCGCCCGCGCCGGACACCGCGTGCTCGGCGACTTCGAGGATGTGGTGGAAGACGGGGACGCCGACCTCGGCGAGGTTCTCGATGACCAGGTGACCGCCGACCCACAGCATCGCGACCGTGCCGACGACCCCGATGACGCTGAAGATGTGCGGCATGACGCGAACGATCGTGCGGCCCACGTTGTCGACGGGGCCGGGGCGATTGTCCTCGGGACCGAGCGCGCCCTTGGCGAGGTGGAGGCCGAAGTCGTCGGCCTTCACGAGCAGCGCGACGAGGCCGTACACGAAGAACGTCATGAAGAAGGCGACAGCGATGAGGACGGCGACGCGCATCATGCCGGTCTCGTTGGACAGGCCGGCCATGGATACGAGCATAATTTCGGCGCTGAGGATCAGGTCGGTGCGGGTCGCCGAAGCGACGATGCCCTTCTCGAGCTCCTCCGCGGAGGTGGCGCCACCCTCCTCGTGCTCCTCGTGGTGGCCGGGCAGCCAGCCGAGCTTCTCGAGGACCTTTTCCCCGCCCTCGAAGCACAGGTACGCGCCGCCCACGATCAGCAGGAATGGCAGGGCCTGCGGGGCCAGCCACGTGAGCAGGAGCGCGATCGGCAGGATGATGAACAGCTTGTTGATGAGGGAGCCGCGCGCGATCTTGCCGATGATGGGCAGCTCGCGCGCCGAGCTCAGGCCCGACACGTACTGAGGCGTCACCGCGGTGTCGTCGATGACGACGCCCACTGCCTTAGAGGAGGCCTTGACGGCGTTGGCCGCGACGTCGTCAATCGACGAGGCTGTGACCTTTGCGAGGGTCGCGATATCGTCGAGCAGTGCGACAAGTCCACCGGACATGGGTTTCCTCCTCTGAGAGGGGCGTGAGGCTCCTGGTTGGGTACCCGCGCATTGTACGCGTGGGGATAGGCTTGAGTCATGACGACTTCCGTACCCGTTCCCGCCCTGGACCGTGACCTGATCGGGCGCCTGCGCGCCGACGTGATCGCCTCGACGTGGACCGTTGAGAATCTTCAGACCCTGATCAGTGAGGGTGCGCTGTCCGCCCTCATGCGCGACTCGCGACTTCCCGCCCTCGTCGAGCTCGCGGGTGCGACCGACCCCGCCGCTGTCCTCACGCGCTTCTTCATCCTCGGCCTGCCCGAGCGCGCCTCGGCCCTGAATGAGGCCCTCCCGACGCTGGGCGCGCACGGCCTGGGGTCCCTCGGCCTCGCGGCGACCATCGACGAGGCCGAGGCCGCCTCCGCGCTCGTCATGCCCCGCGCGGGTGGCGCGCCCAAGCGTGAGCTGAGGGACAAGGGTGCGGACGAGGCCTCGGCCCTGAAGGCTCCGAGCCTGCCGACGATGCGCGACCCCGACGAGGAGGCCCCCGAGCCCGAGGTTGAGGCAGACCCGTGGATGCGCGCCCTGTTCGACCTGCGCCCCCACGCCGCGACCCTGCCGGGTGGCGACCACGAGTGGTGGGTGGCCTCGGACCTGGCGGAGGTGCAGACCGGCAAGCCGCTGTCCGATGACCACGTGCTCGGCATTGGCGGCGCGACCCTGACGCTGCTGGAGATGACCGTGCGTGAGCAGGTTGATTCGGCCCTCGACGTGGGCTGCGGCTGCGGCATTCAGGCCCTCTACCTGGCCACGCACGCCGACCGCGTCGTCGCCACCGACCTGTCGTCGCGCGCGTGCGCGCTCACCCAGTTCAACGCGGCCCTCAACGAGGCCGTCATCGACGTGCGCGAGGGATCCCTCTTCGAGCCGGTCGAGGGCGAGACCTTCGACCTGATCGTCACCAACCCGCCCTTCGTTATTACCCCGGACTCGGTGCGCGGTGCGGCCGGCCTGCTCGAGTACCGCGACGGCGGCATGGACCGCGACAACCTGATCCGCGCGGTCCTGCGCGGCGCGCCCGCGTGCATGAACGAGGGCGGCACCCTGCAGATGCTCGCCAACTGGGAGATCCCCGCCGACCGCAACCCCGACACCCAGTGGTCGTGGCGCGTGGATTCGTGGCTCGACGGCCTGCCGGTGGACGCGTGGGTCGTTCAGCGCGACGTCCTCGACCCCGCGCGCTACGTCGACATGTGGATCCGCGACTCGGGCGGCCAGCTCATGGCCCGCGCCGACTACGAGCGCGCCTTCACCTCGTGGCTGGCCGACTTCCGCCGCGCGGGCACGGGCGCGATCGGCATGGGCTTCGTGGCGCTGCGCAGGCTCGACGAGGCCGAGGCCGCCTCGGGTGGCAAGCGCGCCTACGACCTGTCCCTCGATGGGCACGCCCCGCGCGGGCGCGACGTGGCGTGGGCGCTGGCCTCCCTGCGCGCCCCGGAGCTGTGGGAGGTGGCGCTGACGCGCGCCTCGGATGTGCGCGAGGAGCGCCACTACGTGCCGGGCAGTCCTGACCCGGAGCTGCTCATCATGCACCAGGGCGGGGGACTGGGCCGTTCCGTGCCCGTCTCATCGTCCGTGTCGGCGGTCGTGGGCGCTTCGGACGGCGAGCTGACGGTTGGCCAGATTGCGGCGGCCGTCGCGATGCTCACGTCGGTTGAGGTTGATGATGTGCGCGCCGAGATCGAGGCGCCCCTGCGTGACCTGATCCGCTGGGGCTTCTTGACGTTCTGAGCGGTGTTGTGTGCGTGGGCGCCGCGGCTGCGGGGGCAGCCGCGGCGCTTGGCGTCAGGGCGTTGTTACTTGTCTTTCGGGGCGGAATCAGCCCGGGCCTCGTGAATGCTACTGGCCGTAGTGGAAACGGCAGGAAATGATCCAGAGGGCTTTGCCGTCGTCGCTGATCTGGTAGATCAGGCGGTGCCGTGAGTCGATCCGGCGTGACCAGTACCCCGAGAACTCGTAGCGGAGAGGCTCAGGCTTGCCGATCCCCTCATTTCCGTTGCGCTGGATGTCCTTGATGAGTGCGTTGATGCGCTTGAGGGTCTTGCGATCCTCGAACTGCCACCAGACGTAGTCGTTCCAGGCCTCCTCATCCCATGTGATGTGCATGGTTAGTCCTCGTCGAGCTCAATGAGGTCGTGAACGACGCCCTCGCCAGCGCGGTGACGTGCGATCGATTCGCGCAGGTGGCGGGCGTTTGCGGGGGACTGCATGAGGTAGACGGTCTCCATGAGGGACTCGTACTCGTCGAGGGCGATGATGACGACGCTCTCGTGGCCCTGGCGGGTGATGACGATTTCCTCGCGGTCGTTGACGACCTGGTCGAGGACTTCGGCGTAGCGTGCGCGCGACTCGGTGTAGGTCATGATCTTCATGGGTGCTCCTCTGCTCGCCTATGTACAGAACATTGTACAGGAGGTGAGGGCGTGTGTCGCCAGTGGGCTGGTGATGTGTGGGAGTACTACCTCCGTGCTGGAGCCAGGTACTGCGAAACTGCTGGCGCGGGGCCTGCATCGCGGTGGCCTTCACCTGGGAGGGGGCGGGCTGCGCGTTCTGGATAGGAAATGCCGATCTGGATAGGAACCGCGATTCTGGATAGGTTATTTTCCTATCCAGAACGTCATAACCTATCCAGTTCGTGGTTTCCTATCCACTTTAGTGCTGCGTTCGTACGCGACCACACGTGGGCCGATGATGTGTGCCTGGGCAGCGTCGCCCACGCGCAGGTCATTGGGTTTCCGTGCGCATCAAGCGGTTAACGTGCGGGTCGTCGGGTTTGGGCGCTCTCAACCAGCCCGTGCAGCCCTCGACGAGGCGTTGCTACTGGACGATCGGCTTGCCGCCGATGGACATGGGGGCGCGAGTGCGCGCGTGTGAATCGAGGTCCTTCTCCCACGCGGAGGCGTCCTCCCAGTTGACGGAGGACAGCAGGTGCAGGGCACCCATCTCGCGCAGCGCGTCGAGGAGGATGAAGCGCGGGGCGGGGTAGGGGGCGTTCCAGGGGATCGCGGTCCACAGGCCGTTCTTTCCGACGAGGAATTCGCCGCGGTTACGGTCATGCAGGTCGTTGGCAGCGGTCTGCGCGTCGCCCTCGGCGGCCCACAGCCAGCGGGTGATGCGGAAGGCCTCCCATGTCTCCTCCCACGAGGAGTAGGAGAACTGCAGAGCCCGGTTGATGACCGCGAGGGTATCCCAGGCCTCGTCCTCGCTCAGCCAGCCCTGGCCGGCACCCGCGCGCGTCAGGTTCGCCGCACGAATGAGGTCCCACGCGGCGAAATCGACGGTCTGGATGCCGCGGTCGTTGTCCAGGAAACGGCGGATGCGCCAGCGGCGCTCCCAGTCCTCCATCGACGAGTCGGCGGTCTTATTCAGGCGGGCGATCTCCTTGTCTGCCCAGCCGGGCCTCGCGCAGCGCTCGCGTAGGGCAGCGAAATCCTCGCGGTGTCCGGCGCGCAGCAGCGAATAGATCTGGCGGATCAGGCTCTCGCGGTCGGTGATACCCCAGTCGCGGTCGAGCATGCCCTTCATTCCGGCGGGATCCGACAGCTTCAGCTGGTTAACGATCTCATCGTTGCACAGCGAGTACACCATGGACGGGGCGAGCAGGCGAGCCTGCGGGTCGGTGGCCATGTCCTCGCGCTTGCCGTGCAGCTTCGGGGTGTGGTGCTCGTTGAGCTTGTTCCACTCGCCTTCCTTGCCTGCCTTGCGCACGTCGCGCGGCGCGGGGACGGCGCCCTTTGAGCGGGCGGCCGCCTGCTTGAACATATTCGCAGCTAGGGCCACGATGACGCAGCCGATCGCGAACCAGATCGGGAACGGAATGTCGGAGAGGAAATTCTGGAGCACAGACTGATTGTGCCCGATGGAAAGCAGATCACACAATTCAGGGGTGTTTGTGCGCACCACGTGGGACGAGGCCGGGGCCGGGTTGCGTGGGTCCCGGCCCCGGCCTCGTGGATCGGCCTTGGTCAGCTCGCGTCCTGGGGGTCAGCCCGCCCGCTTCGGCGTGATCCCCATGAGGACCGTGTCCGGGTGGGGGTAGGTGCCGAGGAGGGCGCGCTGGCGAGCAAGCCACGAATCCGGGTGCGCGGGGGACGCGACGAGCAGGTCGTCGTAGAGAGGAATCGCGGACGATGCGCCAACATCCGAAAGTGCCGCAAGGCGAACGCCCGAGGGCGCGTCATAGAGGATCATCGTACGCGCCGACTTTACACCCTCACCGTCAGGAGAATCAGATCGAGCCTCCGCGACCAGGAAGGAACCGTCCAATGCCACGATCGGCGTGCGGCCGTAGGATGCCGGTTCGGGGTAGCCGTCCGCGGTGGTCACCATGAGAACTTGGCCGTTGATGGCTTTCACGTCGCTCACGTCGGTGTCCGTTCGTTCGATGCACGCCGCAGCCCACGGCACTTCTCCGGTGTGAATCGTCTCGATGGCCTGTTGGGCAGTGGGGGTGACAACCTGGCCCTGGGGATCCCAGCAAGTGGTCGCTCTGAAGGCCTTCCACGTCAGGGATCCGTAGACGCGGGGAGTCTGAGCGATCTGGTGTCCGTCCGGGGACAAGCTCACGTAATCCTCTGCAAACTTGCTTGTCGTCGACGGACGGACAGTGAGCCACCCCTCGCTCGTGGCCAGTATCGATGATTCGAAGAGGCCACTCTCGGGGAGGTCGCCGCGTACGTAGCTGCCGTCGACGAGGTTTATAAAGCCGTCGATGACCCAAGAGCTCCGCCCCGGTTCTTCATCATCCAAGCTAGGGTGAGCTACATACACGTAGCCGTTTGCTGCGGGAACATT
Organism: Schaalia sp. ORNL0103; assembly: GCF_019429565.1. GTDB lineage: Bacteria > Actinomycetota > Actinomycetes > Actinomycetales > Actinomycetaceae > Pauljensenia. Next base: position 111,534 of record NZ_JAHXSA010000004.1, read on the forward strand.
CACAGGGGCGTGTTGATGGCCGTCGTCCCCGCTTGTGCGATAGGTCCACGCAACCGTTCCGTCCTTGCGCCACGCCTGACAGGAGAACTCGGCGTCATTGGGAATAGACAGGTCCCAGCTCTTGGCGGGTTCGCAGGTGAGGGCCACCGGCCACATCACCCGGACGAAGGGACTTTTCTGCCCGAGAGCGTAAGGAATTCCAACGAGAGTGCCAGGTTCAGGACTGTGTGAGAAATAGCTGGGTCGTAGTTCCGTCGGAAGGGGCTCTTTCCACGTGGCAGTGACGGCACCGTCGGAGGCGCGGATCGTCTGATCGCCGACGACGATGGAGTCCTCCCACACGAAGAGCTTGCCGCTCGTCTTGGGCAGGTCGTGATGCCACAGGACAGTGGGGGTCTTTCCGCTTGCGTCGATGCCGACGAGCTCGGCGGTCGATGTGGCAGTCTTCTTGTTTGTGGGTTGAGACGGTTCGTCTGCCTGCTCGGGGAGGGCGAGTGCGATGAGTACCCCGTCGATCGTTGTGGTGGCAGCGATCTGCCCCGTGATGCCGAGATCAGAGGCCGTGGCCTCCCAGGCGACGTCGAAGCCCGAGGCGAAGTCCGGGGAAATGAAGGAGGAGACACGTGCGTTGCCCGAATACCCTGTCGGCCGGTGGGTAAGCCAGGACAATCCGAGGGCCAGAGCAGCGACGATGAGAACGGTGATGGCCGCGATGAGCTTGCGAACCGGGCGGGGAAGGCGACGGATGGATGTGGTCATCGGACACTCCTCATTGGTCCGGGGGCGGGGGTCAGGCCGACGATGTGGTCGCCGGGAGAGGGAGCTAATGCAAGAATGCGCTTATACCACGGTGAGCTTGTAGGAGCTATGCGGGCGACGATGAGGTCGTCGTAGAGTGGAGTTGCTGAGCGAACACCGAGGTCATTCCAGTCGGGTACCGCATCGTTTCGGAGCGCGTGGAAGGGCTCTGACTGAGCAGCCTCCGCACGTTCTGTGTCGAAGAGTAGAGGCTTTCGATCCTCAAGGCTGGTGTATAGAGGGGAGTCGGCCACGATACGGGGCATGAGTACGACGGAGGCATCCCGGCTGTAGGCAATGCCGCGCGCCCACGTGGAAGCGTCCACATCGTCATCGAAAACTTGAAGATCAGTGACGATCTCCTGGTTGTCGTTGATGATGACCGAGGCCATGACCGAGCCAGGCGACGTGTAGACCACCGCGCTCGAGGCCTCCCACGTGTGCTCGCCCGTGGCGGCGAAGTGGAGGAGGTCCTCAGTGGTGGGCAGTTCGGAATCGTCCGTCGCGTGGACGGTCAGGAAAGCGATGCGTTCCATTGCCTCGAACGACAGAGTGTCCACCCTCGGATTCGATCCGTCAGGGGCGACGGTGGCAACGTAGGACTCTCTACCGCTGCTAAGTCCGTCACTGATGATCCAGCCATCCCTGCCGCGAATGATGGGTAGTCGAAATGTGCTTGGATTTAGTGGGCGACACGTTGTCGTACCGTCGCGATTCTCCTCTCTCGCCGGGCCGCACGACTCCTCAATGGCGTCGACCCCCGTGCGTTCGCCCGTCTCCAGGTTCAGGAAGCCGGCCAGTCCTCTGGCGATTGAATCGGGGGTCATATGGTATGTGGAATAACCCGAGTACAAGAGCGGAACCCACCCGTCCACGGGAGCGACGTCGTCGGGGAATGACCAGCCTGACGTGTCGAGATCCCACACGTGTGTCGCGGTCTTGTCCCAGGCCTCGCACAGTCCGGTGGCCGGATCGGGGCAATAGAAACGGACAGGCCCGATGGGGGCCGTCGACCAGCCTTCCGTCGAGGCGTGCTCGTAAGGGGAGAGTCCCAGATGAAGCCCCGACGACGACGGCCAGCCAGTTGTTACCTTCCCATCTGCTGGAGAGATCAGTGTATTGCCGACGAGGAGGTCGCCGTCCCACCAGTGCACGCCGGGTTCGTCGTCGACGTCGACGTGCCATAGCTGGCGGGGGGTGGAGTGGGAGGCGTCGTAGCCGACGGCGATGCGCTGGCTCCCGCGATAGCCCACCAGGAAGAGGTAGCCGTCGCGTGCGACGTAGTCGTCGATGCGGTCCAGGCCCGCGTCCGCTGCCTCGATCTGCCATGCCAGGCGCACACCGTTGACGTAGTCGCCAGAAAGAAAGCCAGTGTCCTTGGCGTTGCCGTGGTAGCCCCACGATCCGGCCACTGTATGGAGGACGGCGAACACGCAGATGATGCTGGTTATCACCATCCACAGGCGTGAGCCGTGGGTAAAGGGGCAGATGATCTTGTACCAGAGGCGCTTAAGGCCCTCGGACTGCTCGAATTCGAGTGCGTCTGGGAATCGCATGGTTCGATCGTAACCGGATCCGCTAGTAACCGGGTAATTTTGACGGCGTCGCAGACCAGACGAGGCCGGGGATGGGTTGTGTATCCCGGCCCCGGCCTCGTGAATCAGCCTTGGTCAGCTCGCCCGCTTCGGCGTGATGCCCATGAGGACCGTGTTCGGGTGGGGGTAGGTGCCGAGGTAGGCGCGCTGGCGAGCAAGCCACGAATCCGGGTGTGCGGGGGACGCGATGAGCAGGTCATCGTAGAAGGGCTGCGCGGACCTTGCCCCGACCTGTGAGAGGGAGGCGATCTTGACGCCTGACCGGGAGTAGTACAAGGCTGGACCGTCTTCCTTGGTGGAACTCTTCTCGTCGCTCTCTATCGACTGGATGCCGAGGATCAGTGAGCCGTCAGCCGATAAGAATGCTCCTTGTTCGTAATTCGTGTAGGTGGGTGTTCCGTCCTTGTCGGGGGCTACGAATCTCCTGCCGTTGAGAGTGGTGAGGTCAGAGTCGGATCGGGGAGTGACGATACCGCTGCACACGGGTGTCCAGCCGTGCCCGGTGCGGAGGGCCGTGAGGGCCTGCTCGGCTGTGGGAAGAACTGCAAGCCCATCGGTATCCGTGCACGTGGTGGTGATGAGTGTCCTCCACCTTAGTGAGTTGGTGGTCAGCGTCATCATCTCGCGGAGGCTGCCGTCTGGGTTCAAGACGGCGATGTCACCGTCTTCAAGCTGCGCATAATCCATCCCATTGACGAGCCAGCCGTCGCTTGTCGCGTAGATCTCGCTTGTCGCGTAGACGTTGTCGATGGAGAGGCGACCAGAGAAGGCCACGCCGAGATCCGTGATGGATCCGTCGATAAGGCTGAGGAATGAATCGAGGGACAGAATATTATAGTTGTCGTAGTGCCCGACGATGAGATGACTGTTGGCTGCAGTGATAACGGTTGGCTTAACCGTCTGCCCATCGGCGTTCCTTGTGACCGCATAGTTCCAGGCTTGGGTGCCGTCCTTGTGCCACCCCGTGCACGAGGCTTCCTCGTTGCGATCGCCTTCCTGTGAATCGTCGATAGGCGTGCAGGTGACCACGACGGGCCAGGTGATAGGAATAAAGCTTGCAACGGCGCCCCGTGATGGGAGTGTCGCCGAGAGGACGAGTGGGGAATCTAGATAGCGGCCGTCCCCGACAGAGGCAGGCAAGGGAGAGTCCCAGGTGGCGGTCACGACCCCGTCGGATGCTCGAATTGTCTCCCCGCCCGCGATGATCGAGTCATCCCAGGTGAAGAGTGTGCGACTCCGAGAATTTAACTCGTGTCGCCACAGAACGACAGGAGCGGATCCACTGGGATCAATGCCGATGAGTGTCGCTGGGATTGCTTCTTTTGCGTTCGACGATTTTCCTTCCTCAGCGGCGAGCACGACGAGGATCCCGTCGACCCGCGTGCTGGCCACGACCGGTGCGTTGACGCCCAGGTCCTTGCTTGTCATCTCCCAGGCGACGGAGAACCCGGAGGAGAAATCGGTGGAGATGGCCTGCGAGGGGTGGGCGTGACCGGAGTAACCGGTGGGGAGGTGGATCAGCCATGACAGGGCGACCCCGAGACCGGAAACGAGAATAGTGACGAGTAGTTTTCTCGTGCGGATAAAAATAAGCGTGGAAACAAGGAACTTGCGCGCACTATCCGGGGCAGTCATCGAACGCTCCTCATCGGTCCGGGGGCTGGGGTCAGGCCGACGATACGGTCGCCGGATGAGGGGGTTAGGGCAAGCAAGCGCTTATACCATGGCGAGCTCTTGGGGGATATGCGAGCGACGACGAGATCATCGAAGAGAACTGTGCCGGATGAAACGCGCAGGGTTCGCCATCCAGGGACGGCAGCGTCCTTAAGCCAGTAGTCGTCCTGACCAGGTGATGTCCAGTTGCGTTGAGCGATCGCCGAGTCAACGAGGAGTGGCGTGTAGTAATCCTTGACGTCGCTCGTGGACTCGGGGATCAATGCCACCGATGCGTCACGGCTATAGACAATGCCCCGCGCCCACGTGCGAGCGTCCACATCGTCATCGAAAACTTGACGATTAGTGACGAGCTCCTGGTTGTCGTTGATGATGACCGAGGCCATGACCGAGCCAGGCGACGTGTAGACCACCGCGCTCGAAGCCTCCCACGTGTGGTCGCCCGTGGCGGCGTAGTGGAGGAGGTCCACAGTGGTGGGCAGTTCGGAATCGTCCGTCGCGTGGACGTTGAGGAAGGCGATGCGTTCCATTGCCTCGAACGACAGGGAGCTCACCTGCGGGTTTGTGCCGTCGGGGGCGACGATGGCCACGTAGGACTCTCTACCGCTGCTAAGTCCGTCACTGATGATCCAGCCATCCCTGCCGCGAATGATGGGTAGTCGAAATGTGCTTGGATTTAGTGGGCGACATGTTGTCGTACCGTCGTGATTCTCCTTGACGGCGGGACCGCATGCCTCCTCGATGGCGTCGATCCCCGTGCGTTCGCCCGTCTCCAGGTTCAGGAATCCGGCCAGCCCATACGTCATGTCTCGAAGACTCTTGTCCGTCGACTTGTCTGTTCTCACCAGCGGCACCCAGCCGTTCACAGGGGCAAGGACGTCAGGGATCGTATCCGAGGAGGCATCGAAGTCCCACACGTGTGTCGCGGACTTATCCCAGGCCTCACAGTGTCCGGTGGAGAGATCAGGGCAGTACAGGCGGATCGGGCCAATGGGGGCGCTTGACCATCCCGTAGAGGTGGGGCGTGCATATGCGTTCCCAGCCAGGGAATCACCCGACGACGGCCAGCCAGTTGTGACCTTCCCATCTGCCGGAGAGATCAGTGTGTTGCCGACGAGGAGGTCCCCGTCCCACCAGTGCACGCCGGGTTCGTCGTCGACGTCGACGCGCCACAGCTCGCGCGGGCTGGAGTGCGAGGCGTCGTAACCGACGGCGACGCGCTGGCTCCCGCGATAGCCCACCAGGAAGAGGTAGCCGTCGCGTGCGATGTACGTGTTGATCATGTCCAAATCGGCATCGTTTGCATCGATTTGCCAGGCCAGGCGCACGCCGTTGACGAAGTTCCCCGAGAGAAATCCTGTGTCTTGGGCGCGGCCGTGATAGCCCCACGAGCCGTTCGTTGAATGCATGACGGCGAGCGCGCAGATGATGCTGGTTATCACCATCCACAGTCGTGCTCCGTGGGTGTGTGGGGTAATGATCTTGTACCAGAGGCGCTTGGATCGCCCCGCCCACAGGTAGTCTTCATCGTCTGGGAATCGCATGGACTGATCGTAACCGCTCGTCATGGTTCCCGCGTCAACACGAACGGCCTGGGACACGCCACGAGGCCGGGGCTCCCCCTATGTATAGGTATCGCAACGCGCTCCCACCGGCGCCTCGCCCGGGCGCGCCCGCGCGCGAGAATCCGCCACTGCCTCGTGAATGTCAAACCCGAAGGGCGTGAGACGCGCGGAAGCGTCCCCGGTACCCAGATGCGGGTGGGACGCGGTAAGGTCCATCCCAGATGCCTCGCCGGGTGCTCTCGGCATGAGGGTGCTACAAATACTGGGGAAGCGACGGAAGGGACCGGCAATGTCAGCGACGAAGCTCGTGATCGTGGAGTCTCCTGCGAAGGCAGCCACCATCGAGGGATACCTGGGTCCCGACTACCACGTGACCGCCTCCATCGGCCACATTCGCGACCTCCCGCAGCCCTCCGAGCTACCCAAGGACATGAAGAAGGGGCCGTTCGGCCGCTTCGCCGTCAACGTGGATGACGGTTTCGCGCCCTATTACGTGGTGAACCCGGACAAGAAGAAAAAGGTCACCGAACTCAAGAAGCTCCTCAAGGAGTGCGACGAACTCTATCTGGCAACTGATGAGGACCGCGAGGGTGAGGCCATCGCGTGGCACCTCCTGCAGGTCTTGAAGCCGAAGGTTCCCGTGCGCCGCATGGTGTTCCACGAAATCACGAAGGAAGCGATCCAGCGCGCCCTGGAGAACACGCGCGACCTGGACACCGACCTCGTGGACGCGCAGGAGACCCGCCGCATCCTCGACCGCCTCTACGGCTACGAGGTCTCGCCCCTCCTGTGGCGCAAGATCCGCCCGTCCCTGTCGGCCGGCCGCGTGCAGTCGGTGGCCACGCGCCTCGTGGTCGCCAGGGAACGTGAGCGCATGGCGCACGTGAGCGCCCAGTACTGGTCGATCGACACGGCTTTCACGTCGGCGGGCCAGGCCTTCGGCGCGCGCGTCTCCTCCGTGGACGGCCACTCGATCGCGACCGGCTCCGACTTCAGCGAGAAGGGCGAGCTGAGCGCGAAGGCGGCCAAGGCCGGCGTCCTCCACCTGGACGAGGCCACCGCCCGGGCCTACGCCCGCGCGCTGTCCGACGCCCCGGCCTCGGTTATCGACTCGGTGACCCGCAAGCCCTACCGCCGCCGCCCAGCCGCCCCCTTCACGACGTCGACCCTCCAGCAGGAGGCGTCGCGCAAGCTGCACTGGAACGCGTCCTCGACGATGCGCACCGCCCAGTCCCTGTACGAGTCCGGTTACATCACCTACATGCGTACCGACTCCACGGCCCTGTCCAGCCAGGCGATCCACGCCGCCCGCGAGCAGGCCACCCAGCTCTACGGGGCCGAGGCCGTGGCCGAGTCCCCGCGCCTGTACGGCACCACCTCGAAGGGTGCGCAGGAGGCGCACGAGGCGATCCGTCCCGCGGGTGATCACTTCCGCACGCCGGGCGAGGTGGCCGGTTCCCTGTCGAAGCAGCAGCTGGCCCTGTACGACCTGATCTGGAAGCGCACGGTTGCCTCGCAGATGGCCGACGCTCTCGGCTACACGGCGACGATCCGCGTGCTCACCGGCATCGAGGTCGACGGCAAGCGCCACGACGTGCTGTCCTCGGCCTCGGGCACGGTTATCACCTCCCCGGGCTTCCGCCTGGCCTACCAGGAGGGCCGCGACCAGGGGCGTTATGACGCGGAAAAGAACGACGCGGAGAAGATGCTCCCAGACGTCGCCGAGGGTGATCCCGCGACGCTGACCGAGGCCACCCCCGACGGCCATGAGACCCAGCCCCCGGGCCGCTACACGGAGGCGACGCTGGTCAAGACCATGGAGGAGCTCGGCATCGGCCGTCCCTCCACCTACGCGGCGACCATCCAGACGATCGGGGACCGCGGGTACGTGACGCACCGCGGTCAGTACCTGGTGCCCACGTGGCTGGCGTTTTCCGTGACGCGCCTGCTCGAGGAGAACCTGGCGAACCTGGTCGACTACGACTTCACGGCCTCGATGGAGGGCGACCTGGACCGTATCGCCGCGGGCGAGGAGAACGGCACGGAGTTCCTGACCGGCTTCTTCTTCGGCCCCGACGGCACGGGTGAGAACGGCGGCCTGCGCCATGGCGTCGCCTCCCTGGGTGACGACATCGACGCACGCGCCGTTAACTCGATCGACCTGGGTCGCGGCGTGACGCTGCGCGTGGGTCGCTACGGCCCCTACATGGAAAAGGCCGATGGGACGCGCGCAAACGTGCCGCCGGAGGTCGCTCCCGACGAGCTGACGGATGAGCTGATCGACCAGCTCTTCTCCCGCGCCGCCGACGACGGCCGCGAGCTGGGTGTCGACCCGGCGACCGGTCACACGATCATCGTCAAGGATGGCCGCTACGGCCCCTACGTCACCGAGGTCCTCCCCGAGGTGGCCGATGGCGGCGAGGAGGGCGCGAAGAAGACGAAGAAGAGCGCCGCCAAGCCTCGTACCGCCTCGCTGTTCAAGACCATGGACATCGCCACCGTCACCCTCGAGGACGCGCTGTCGCTGCTGTCCCTGCCGCGCGAGGTGGGCACGGACCCGGCCTCGGGCGAGGTCATCACCGCGCAGAACGGCCGCTACGGCCCCTACCTGAAGAAGGGCACGGACTCGCGCACGCTGGCCTCCGAGGACCAGCTGCTGACCATCACCCTGGACGAGGCCCTGGCCATCTACGCGCAGCCCAAGACGCGAGGCCGCGGCACGGCCCGCCCGCCGCTGCGCGAGTTCGGCGTGGACCCGATCTCGGGCAAGAAGGTCACCGTCAAGGACGGGCGCTTCGGCCCCTACGTGACGGACGGCGAGACCAACGTGACGGTGCCGCGCGCCGAGACGGTCGAGGACCTGACGGCCGAGCGTGCCTACGAGCTGTTGGCGGATAAGCGCGCCAAGGGCCCCGCCCCCAAGCGCACGCGCAAGACGGCCGCGAAGAAGACGACGGCCAAGAAGACCACCGCGAAGAAGACGACGGCCAAGAAGACCACCGCGAAGAAGACGGCCACCAAGAAGGCCGCGACGAAGAAGGACAGCTGATGGCAGCGCGAGGAGTGTTCATCACCTTCGAAGGTGGCGACGGCTCGGGGAAGTCCACGCAGATCCAGTCGGTGCGTGACTGGTTCGAGAGCCGTGGCCGCGAGGTCATCGTCACCCGCGAGCCGGGCGGTACCGAGCTGGGTACGGAGATCCGTCGCCTCGTGCAGAACGGCCCCGAGGACGTCGACGCACGCACGGAGGCCCTCCTGTACGCGGCCGACCGCGCCTACCACGTCGCCACGGTCATCGCCCCCGCTCTCGAGCGCGGCGCGGTCGTGCTGGGTGACCGCTACATTGATTCCTCCCTGGCCTACCAGGGCGCGGCCCGCTCCCTCGGCGTGGACGAGATCGCATCCCTGTCCGCGTGGGCGACCCGCGGACTCTACCCCTCGCTGACCTTCCTCCTGGACCTGCCCCCGGAGGTCGGCGCGCGCCGCCGCACCGACGCACCGGACCGCATGGAACGCGAGTCCATGGACTTCCACGAGCGCGTGCGCCACGAGTACCTGCGCCTCGCCGACGCCGAACCCGACCGCATCGTCGTCATCGACGCGGTGGGCACGGTCGATGAGGTCTTCTCCGAGATCCGCGGGGTCCTCGTCGAGCGCTTCGAGGGTGGCTCCGTCACCATCGACGAGGCCGACGACTCCGTTCCCGCGCCCACGCAGGAGGCCCTGGCCTCGTCGTCTGAGGCCCCCGAGACCCCTGAGGCCGCTGAGAAACCGCGCGAGAAGAGCGCGAACAAGGGCAGCGCTCGCAAGCCAGCCACCATGGTGGGAGCCCTGGGCGAGTCCCAGGGCGCGCTCTGGGATGAATGATGAGCGTTTGGTCCTCGCTCGTCGGACAGGACGCGGCGGTCGCTAAGCTCAGCGAGGCCGCGGCGTCCGCCCGCGCGATCGTGGCCTCCCGTGGCGGCTCTCGCGCCTCCGACGATGCGCGTTCCATGAGCCATGCGTGGCTCATCACCGGCCCTCCCGGGTCGGGTCGCTCCGTCGCTGCCCGCGCCTTTGCGGCAGCCCTGCAGTGCACGGGTGAGACCGTGGGGTGCGGCCAGTGCGCCGGATGCCGCACGACGATGGGCCGCACGAACGCCGACGTCGTCTTCGCGGCCACCGAGACCTCGATCATCAACGTGGAGACCGCCCGTTCCCTCGTGCTGCAGGCGCAGTCCTCGCCCTCCCAGGGGCTGTGGCGCGTCATCGTCGTCGAGGATGCGGACCGCCTCGGCGAGTCCGGCGCGAACGCCCTGCTCAAGGCCATCGAAGAGCCGCCCGAGCACACCGTGTGGCTGCTGTGCGCCCCCAGCCCCGAGGACATGATCGCGACGATCCGCTCGCGTTGCCGCCACCTCGGCCTGCGTATCCCCACAGCCAGTGCAGTCGCTGACCTGCTCGTGCGCGAAGGCATCGCCACCCCCGAGGTCGCCCTCGAGGCCGCTCGTGCCGCCCAGTCGCACATCGGCCTGGCCCGAGCACTCGCCCGCGACCCCCAGATGCGCGAACGCCGCCGAGCCATCATCACCGCGCCCGCCTCCGTGCGCAGCGTCGGCGAGGCCGTCATGGCTGCCGACCGCCTCCTCGAGACCGCGAAAGCCCAAGCCGACGCGCAGGTCAGCGAACGAAACGCCCGCGAAAAGGCCGAACTGATGCGCCAGCTCGGCATGGACGAGGGCGAGAGCGCCACCAAGGCCTCGCGCACGATGATCCGCCAGCTCGAGGAGGACCAAAAGCGCCGCTCCAAGCGTGCCCTCACCGACGCGATCGACCGCGCCCTCATCGACTTGCTTGCAATCTACCGAGACGTCCTCATGGTCCAGGTGGGCGGGGACGGCGAACTCATTAACACGGACCTGTCCGACCTTGTGCACCAGATCGCCCAGGACTCCACGCCGCGCCAGACCCTCGCGCGCGTCGACCACATCGAGACCGCACGCAAACGCCTCGTCGCAAACGGCAACCCCCTGCTGGTCCTCGAAGACATGGCGATTTCGCTGCGTCCCCAAGCCTGAAAACTGACCCGGCGTTTCTCCGTTACAATCGGGGCCATGAAGACACGCTCCATTGCGGCCTGCGCCGTCGCAGTCCTCGCCGTCGTCGCGATCGTCCTGACCGTCGTCGGCTACTACGGAACCCAACGCAGGGGACCGGCCCCCTCGACGACGGCCTCGGCCACGTCCGCGCCGATCCCCGTGTCCGCGGGGTCCGTGCAGGCCTACTACGATCAGGCGATCGAGTGGGGTGCGTGCGCCGACGGCACCTTCGACACCTTCCAGGGCGTGAATTCCTCGGACGCTAGCGAGTACCAGTGCGCCTTTCTGAAGGCTCCGCTGGACTGGGAGAACCCCGACGGAGACCAGATCACGCTGGCGCTCGCGATCCACCGCTCCGGCACCGAGAATGCGCCCGCCCTGTTCATCAACCCGGGCGGCCCCGGAGGCGCCGTCGTCTCCTCGCTGCCCTACTACGCGACGCAGGGAATCGGCGAGGCCGTGGTCAACGCCTACGACATCGTGGCCCTCGACCCGCGTGGCGTCGGCGACTCGACCCCCGTGTTCTGCACGACCGACGCCGAGCGCGACGAGCGTAACGCCGGAGAGGACGAGGACGTCGACACCGGCGACGAGTCCCCGCAGTCCGCGGTCGCCTCTGCCCATGAGGACGCCCAAGAGGTCGCCGCGGGGTGCCGCGAACACTCTGGCAACCTGTTCGAGCACATCGACACCGTGAGCGCTGCCCGCGACTTCGACATGGTGCGCGCGGTCCTCGGCCAGGAGAAGCTCAACCTCCTCGGATACTCCTACGGCACCTTCCTTGGAGCCACCTACGCGGGGCTCTTCCCCGAGCGCGTCGGTCGCTTCGTCCTCGATGGAGCCCTGGACCCCACGCTCAGCGCCAACGAAGTCTCCGCCCTCCAGATGCGAGGCCTCGACGCCTCGCTCCAGCACTGGATCTCCGACTGCGCCACCCAGGCCACCTGCCCGATGGGACGCAACCTCCAGGAAGGCATCGAGACCGTGCGCTCGTTCCTCGACTCCCTCGAGGACAACCCGATGCACACGAATGACCCGAACCGTCCGCTCACCGAAAACCTGGCCGTCACCGCGCTCACCGGCGCCATGTACAACACGCAGTGGTGGCCTCAGCTCACCCAGGCCTTCGGGATGGCGTGGCAGAAGAACGACGGTAGCGGTCTGCTCGCCATCGCTGACACGTTGAACTCGCGCAACCCCGACGGCACCTACCAGGACAACTCCTTCGACGCGATTAACGCGATCAACAACCTCGACTACTCGCCCGAAGGCACCATCGAGGAGTGGGCCGCCCAGGTAGAGACACTCAAGAACGAACTGCCGATCCTCGGCAAGTACGTGGGCTACCCGTCGGCCGGCCTCGAGGCGTGGCCCACTAAGCACGCGCCCCGCTCGCGCATCACCGCGCAGGGAGCCGATCCCATCGTCGTCATCGGCACGACCCACGACCCAGCGACCCCCTACTCGATGGCTCAGGGCCTGTCGGGTCAGCTCGCCAGCGGCGTCCTCGTCACCGTCGAAGGCTGGAACCACACCGCCTACCGCCGCGGCGCCAACCAGTGCGTCACGCGCGCCGTCGAAGATTACTTCGTGAAGGGAACCGTGCCCACCGACGGCCTCATGTGCCAGTAGGGACGTGACTCACGACATCCCCATGGCGGGTGTCTTGGTTTGCGCTCGGCGCGATTCGTCCAGTAGAGTTGTGCCGTTGCCTGCACGCCCCGGAAACGGTGGAACGGCAGGCGCGGCCGCCTTAGCTCAGTCGGCAGAGCGATTCACTCGTAATGAATAGGTCGTGGGTTCGATTCCCACAGGCGGCTCAGATACGCCCACCCGGTTCCGGGTGGGCGTTTTTGTATGTGTGTGCGGTGTCGCGGTGCTGCTTGTGGCTTGTTGCCCCACGGGTGTTCCGGGCGCCGGAGGGCCCGGCCGCCCGCGAGGCTAGGCGTCCTCACTTCGTTCGGTGCCGCGCCTCGAAGCCCGCCCGTGCCCTCCGGTCCCTCCGGTGCCCTCCACACCAGTGGCGCTTGGTTGCTGATGTGTGGCTTGGCGCGTCGTCTCAAGGCCCGCCCTGGCCCTGCCACCGCCCATCAATTTCGCACGTAATTCCCCTGAGGCTTGTTCAAACATTGAATTTACGTCGTTGGAATTGCAACGTTTTCGTGAGGTCTTAAACAATGACCGAGATAAATTACGTGCGAAATTTATCTGGCGCTTGTCTCACCGTTGTGCGTGGAGCTCCGCAGCTGGGTCTACCAATCCCTCCGCGCCGGAAGCAATGGGAGTTTTGCACTACACGAAGCCTGCTGGCGGCGTGTCGCCGGCGTGTCGAACCCTCGTGTAGTGCAATTCCCCCCGATTGGTGCCGCCGCCAGCCACGGGTATCGCGTCTGGGCCCTGCAGACCAGGCGGCCCGGTTATCTGAAACCCCTGTCGCCTTTGCGGGCGCAGGCCGTGCCTCAACTGAAACCGTCATCGCCTTTGCGGGTGAGAAATGGGCGTTTTTGGAGCGTTTTTCGGTTGCAGTGGTGTTGTTGGTTTCAACGGTTGCTTTTCAAGGGCGCGCAGTGGTGATGGGGGTTTCATGCTGGCCTGCATCAGTGGTTGCGGAGGAGTCATTGGTTGCATCGTCGCCGCGGGCGGGGTCCTGTGCGCGAAAAAGTTCGCCCTGCTTGGTCTGATGGTGGGTGTGAGCGCGAAAAAGTTCGCCCGGCGTACGAAAAATGGCCGAAAATCGGTGGTTTGTGGCGTGCTGGACGAGTTTCTTCGCACCAACCGGTGTTGTGCCAAGGACTTGTAGACAATGCGGCGCACTTCAGGCTTGCTGTGGTGGGGGTTTTGCAGCATTAGAAGCTGGCTGGCGGAGTATCTACGGCGTGTCGCAGCTCTAATGATGCAATTCCCCCCGTTTGGTGGCGGCGGAGCCGCGAGTTGAGGGGGTGTGGTCGCCAAAGTGCAGACCCATTGGGTGAAGAGAGTCCAAAAACGACTGGTTTTGCTGAATGGGTCTGCGATTTGGCGGAATCGATCGCTGTCGCGGTGTGTTGGTCGCACGTCACCCCCGAACATGCGCCTCACTCTCTTGTTGTGCACAGCCCAGCATGTAGAGGCATCAATCGCTTGACATCTTGTGAATCATGCTATACGACGGTTCTATCTAGCAATGAAGCTAAGTCTGGAAGGGACTGATCATGATGGATGGACTCATCTCATTTGGTCTAGGACTCTTAACGTTGGTTGCTGCTTTCTGCTTGGCTGGTCTAGCGCGAGCGATGCGAAATGACAAGTTGCCACCGAATATGTGGGCGGGAATCAGGACGAAGGCAGCACCAGAATCGGAGTCGTCCTGGTATCAGGTTCAACGAGCAGGTTCAGTGCCGCTCTTTTGCTTAGCCGTTGCTTATGCAGATTCAGGTTTACTCTTTATCCTTCAAGGAATCTACCATGAGACTATTTCTGCACTTATCCCGGTAGCTGTGTTTAGCGTGCACAGTCTTGTTGGAATTATATGGATATATAAGGCAGGCTATAACTCCGAGCCATCACAAAACCAGGTCAAGTCCTGTGGAGTGGTGTAATCGTTTTGTGTCCTTCGGGTTGGGTTATGCGCTGAGTTGGAGTGGGGTGTCCTCCTGTTGGGTGGGTTGTGGTGTGAGTCGTGATTTGGTGAGGATGTCGAGGCTGAGGTAGCGTCGGCCTTCGGCCCATTCGTCGTTTTGTTCGGCGAGGACGGCTCCGACGAGGCGGATGATTGCGTGGCGGTTGGGGAAGATTCCCACGGTGTCGGTGCGTCGGCGGATTTCGCGGTTGAGGCGTTCATTGGGGTTGTTGGACCAGATCTGGGTCCATACCCCGGTGGGGAAGGAGGCGAACGCGAGGACGTCTGCCCTGGCTTGATCGAGGTGATCACACACGGCGGGGAGCTTGTCGTGGACGTAGTCCAAGAGCCGGTCGTATTGTGCGTTGACCGATGCGGCGTCGGGTTGGTCGTACACCGAGTGCAGCATCGCTTTGACGGCGGGCCATAGTGCTTTGGGGGTGACCGACATGAGATTAGCGGCGTAGTGGGTGCGGCATCGTTGCCAGGTGGCTCCGGGCAGGTTGGCGGCGATGGCTTCAACCAGGCCCAGATGGGCGTCACTGGTCACCAGGCGCACGCCGGTCAGGCCCCGGGCGACCAGGTCAGAGAAGAACTCGTTCCAGGCTGGAGCGGTCTCACTGGTAGATACGCGTACCCCCAGCACTTCTCGGTGTCCGTCATTGTTGACTCCGGTGGCAACCAGGACCGCGCACGAGACGACGCGTCCTCCTTCGCGCACTTTCATGGTGAGCGCGTCAGCGGCGACGAAGGTGAAAGGCCCGGCATCGTGGAGGGGGCGGTTGCGGAACTGATCGACGTGTTCGTCTAGGTCTGTTGCCATGCGTGAGACCTGGGACTTGGACAGTCCTGTGATCCCCAGGGTTTTGACGAGCTTGTCCATACGGCGTGTAGACACTCCTGCTAGGTAGCAGTCAGCGACCACTGTGATCAAGGCGCTTTCGGAGCGTTTGCGCCGTTGCAGCAACCATTCTGGAAAGTAGGTGCCTGAGCGCAGCTTGGGGATCGCCACGTCAATGGTGCCGACCCTGGTGTCCAAGGGCCGGTGGCGATACCCATTGCGCTGGGCCTGGCGCTGCGGATCTTGTTGACCCCACTGGGCCCCGCACACCGCATCAGCGTCCGCTGATAACAACGCGTTGATCACGTGCTGGAGCAAGGAACGCATCAAATCCGGGGATGCCTGGGACAACGCCTCGCCAAGCATGCCAGCAGGGTCGATAATATGAGGAGCGGTCATCGTTGTGCCTCCAAATCGTTTCGAGTCAGAAGTAGAGAGCTTTCTCGAAGGATCACACGGTGACCGCACCCATATCAAACGAGCCGACCACCACACGGTTACACCACTATGCGGGACGCTACTCAAAACCAATGTGGAACCAGTGAGTTCTGCGAGAGAATTGAGGAAAACTGAGCAGCTAAACCCGCCTAGTGGAAGCTGGGCGCGGCTGCCCATGCTTCGCCAGGTGGGTTAACGTGCGCGTGAGAGGGGTTTGATGAAGCTCCGGTTGTATATCGGCGCGTTGTGCCGTCGTGCTCCTGCAGGTGCCTGGGCCCAAATGTCGGCCACGATCGCATGAGGCAACCGTGGCCTCGGGCAACATTGGTTAGGCGAACCTGGCCTGAAAAATGAAAGCGTCAATGACCTTAAAACGCTGAAATCCGAGGATTATTCCCTCGCGACTACAAGATAGTGAAACATTTGACTAAACGGTGGATAGCACTAGAAATCCTGGGACCAAAGGGCCAAGATGGATGTGTCTGAAGGGCACGGCCCCACAAGGGTGAGCCCCGTACCGAATACACATGCATAGGAGAAACAACATGACCGTTGAGTCCACCGGCTTCAAGGCTTCCGACGTTCTCGCAGGCAACCTGCAGAAGGTCCTCACCGACGTGACCGCGCTGTCCCTCGTGGGCAAGCAGCTGCACTGGAACGTCACCGGCGAGGGCTTCCGCTCGCTGCACCTCTACCTCGACGCGGTCGTGGACATCGCCCGCGAGGCCTCCGACGAGGTCGCCGAGCGCATGCGCGCCCTCCAGGTCGTCCCCAACGGCCTGCCCGAGGTCGTCGCCCAGCGCAACACCCTGCCGACCGTCCCCGAGACGATCATCAAGACCACTGACGCCGAGGAGCTCGCCATCGCCGCCATCAACGCGACCGTTGGCACCATGCGCGACGTGCACGAGAAGGTCGACGCCGAGGACTCCGCCTCCGCCGACATCCTCAACGACTACATCCGTCGCTTCGAGCAGCAGGCGTGGTTCATCCGTTCGCAGAACGGCCAGGCCTGAGCCTGACTCCTCCGTGAGGAGGGAGCGAGCCGCGTAGGCTCGCATCAACAACGTGGGGTGCCCCGCCTGTCACAGGCGGGGCACCCTTGTATGTGGGCGCGAGGGGCGTGGGCCCTATTGGGGATTGAAGGCCGCTGCAAGGATTCGGCACTGCCCGAAGCACGCAGGCCCAGGGAGGTGACACCGCGTCAGCGACACGGGGGAGAGTCAACATTAGGCTGGTGGCGTGACGAATTCCCAGGACGCAGCAGCCACCACGTCGACGTCGAACCACGCGCAGCAGGGCGAGGCGCAGCCTGCCCTCGTCCTCGTCAACCTGGGGACGCCGACCGCTCCCGAGCCCGGCCCGGTGCGCGCATTCCTACGCGAGTTCCTCTCCGACCGCCGCGTCATCGAGATGAGCCCGCTCCTATGGAAGCCCATCCTGGAGGGCATCATCCTGCGCGTGCGCCCGCGCGAGGTTGCCGGCAAGTACCGCAGCATCTGGATGGATGAGGGCTCGCCCCTCATGCACTACACCCGCGAGCAGGCCCGCCTCCTCGGCGAGCGCCTGCCGGGCGTGCGCGTCGAGGTTGCGATGCGCTACGGGCAGCCCTCGATCGGCTCGGTTCTGGATCGCCTGCACGCCGAAGGGGTGCGCCGCGTGGCGATCCTGCCCGCCTACCCGCAGTACGCGGCGTCGACGGTGACGACGATCAACGACGCGGTCGCCCAGTGGATCGGCCGCAACCGCGACGGATTCGAACTGCGCCTGCACCGCTCCTTCCCCGCCGCCCCCGCGTACATCGAGGCGCTCGCCACCGCGCTTGAGCGCCATTGGGAGCGCGTGGGGCGCCCGAACTTCCTGACGGGGGACCGCGTCGTCGTGTCCTTCCATTCGATCCCGGTTGCCATGGACGAGGCCGGGGACCCCTACCGCGCCGAGTGTCGTCATACGGTCGCCGCCCTCGAGTCGCGCCTGGGCCTGGCGATGGGGTCCCTGACGGCGACTTTCCAGTCCGTGTTCGGGCGCGCCGAGTGGCTGGGCCCGCAGACGATCGAGGAGATGGCCGAGCTGGGCGCCGCGAAGTGCCCGCGCGTGGACGTCATCTGCCCGGGCTTCATGGCGGATTGCCTGGAGACGCTCGAGGAGATCGACCAGCTCAACCGCGAGACCTTCATCGAGGCCGGGGGAGGGGACTTCCACTACGTGCCCTGGGGCAATGACTCGGAGGGTGCGGTCGCGTCCCTGGAGGAGCAGGCGCGCATCGCGCTGGCCGGCTGGGTGTAGGCGCGCGCTGTCACAATCGACCGGCGGACGAAACCCTCCAGCGGATGCGGCCCCGGCCTCGTAGCGTGGAGGCATGAGCACGCCTGACTGTACGACCTTCTCCACGCTGGCCATCCACGCCGGGTTCGACCCCGACCCCATCACTGGTGACGTGGTACCCCCGATTCACGTCGCATCGACGTTCGTGCAGGATCGGCCCGGCGAGCTGCGAGAAGGCTACGAGTACGGGCGCTGCGGCAACCCGACGACCAACGCGTTCGCGGGTGCGCTCGCGGCCCTGGAGGGGGCGACGCACGGCTTCGCGTTCCCGTCGGGCATGAGCGCCGAGGACACGGTGATCCGCCTGCTGGCGCGTCCCGGCGACCACGTCGTGCACTCGACCGACGTGTACGGCGGCACCCACAAGCTCCTGAGCGTCATCAAGCCCGCCGAGGGCATCACCTCCGAGGCCGTGGACCTCACCGACCTGGCCGAGGCCGAGCGGGTGATTCGTGGGTCGCGCCCGCAGATTGTGTGGGTGGAGACGCCCTCGAACCCGTTCCTGCTGGTCACGGATATCGCTGCGATTGCGGCCCTCACGCACGAGGTCGGCGGCTTGCTGATCGTGGACAACACTTTTGCGACGCCGGTCCTGCAGCGCCCCCTCGAGCTGGGTGCGGACGTCGTCGTGCACTCGACGACCAAGTACGTGGGTGGCCACTCCGACGTGGTCGGCGGCGCGTTTGTCCTGCGCGACGGCCTGGAGCTGCCCGCGCACGTCGAGCCCTTCTTCGGTGAGCGCGACGCGGCCGCCGAGGCCGTCAAGCTGCAGATGGCCCTCGGGCACGTGCCCTCCCCGCGCGACACGTACCTGGCCCACCGCGGCCTCAAGACGCTGGCCCTGCGCGTGGAGCGTCACTGCGAGAACGCGCAGAAGGTCGCCGAGTTCCTTGCCACCCACCCGAAGGTCACGGCGGTCCACTATCCGGGGCTGGCCTCGGACCCGGGCTTTGAGCTGGCGGCCGCGCAGAACCCGGCCGGCGTGGGCGGCGTGCTCTCCTTCCAGGTTGCCACCGAGGAGGCGGCGATCGAGCTGACGACGCGCACGCGCGTCTTCGCACTCGCGGCATCCCTGGGTGCGCCGGAGTCCCTCATTGAGCACCCGGCGATCATGACGCACTCGACGCGCGTGGGAGGTGTGGGCGGCGTGCCCGGCACGCTCCTGCGCCTCGCGGTCGGCCTGGAGGCCGCGCAGGATCTGATTGCGGACTTGGACCAGGCGCTCGCGCAGATCTGACGCTTCGAGTTCCCCACAAATCTCGCACGTAATTTAATGTGGTCAGTTTTTGAGTGCGCCCAGAAATGTTGCAATTCCGGGCATGCGATTTCAAAAGTTGAAGGATTACTGAGCGAATTACGTGCGACTTTGAGGGTGGGGACGAGGCGGGGGTTCCCCGGGCGGTGACGCGCGGTTAGGGGTGGGCCCGGCGGCCCAGTGAAGCCCGGCGGGTCAGCGGGCGCTTCCGCCTACTGACGTGCTGCGGCTCAGCGGGCCTGATGGCCCAGTGAAGCCCGGCGGCTCAGCCAGCTTGCGGCGGCCGTCGCGCCACCGACGGCGAGGACCGCGGGGACGAGGATCGTGGCGCCCTGGCCGGTGAATTCGATAACCAGGATCAGGCCCGTGAAGGGCGCCTTCATGGAGGTGCCGAGGAACGCTGCCGCGCCAATAAACGCGAAGGCGGCGATCTCGGATCCGGGCCAGGCGGCCGCCCACGGCAAGCCGATGACGGTGCCCAGTCCTGCGCCGAGCGCGACTGCGGGGGTGAGGACGCCGCCCCAGCCTCCCGCGCCGATCGTCAGGAACGTGGTAGCCGTCTTGGCGAGGAGGACCAGGAGCGCGAACGCGAGTCCCGCGCCGGCCGCCCACGTCGCATCGAACTGCGTCTGTGCGCTGGCTTGCCCGTTGCCGAGCACTGATGGAATGCGGGTGGAGACCAGGCCGACGACGACGAACGCGAGCGGCAGGGTGATGAGGATGCGCCAGTCGCGCGGTCGGATTGCGCCGGTGCGTGCGACGGCCTCTTTGAATGCCCATCCCGCGGCGCCGAGCACCGGTCCCATGAGTGCGCCGAAGACCGTCAAGGAGAGCGACGGCGTGAGGGTCGGGACCGTGTAGAAGAAGGCCGGCCTCGTGAATCCCGTGGAGATGAGGACCGCGATCCCCGAGGTGATGAGCGCGGGGGCGACGGCGCGCGCGGATAGGGAGACGAGGAGGATCTCGAGGGTGTAGATCGCGCCCGACAGGGGGATCGAGTAGACGGCAGCCAGGCCCGCGCCCGCGCCGCACGCGACGATGATGCGCCGGTCCTCGGGGGTGAGGCCCAGGCGGTCGGCGGCGGCCGCGCTGAACGCGGCGGCCATCTCGCGCGGGGCGACCTCGCGGCCCACGGAGGCGCCGAGGCCGACGATGAGAACCTGGGTCAGGGCGTGCCAGGTGGCGCGCAGGGGAGGCATGGGGGTCCCACCCACCGCGCCGGAGACCGAAGTGATGGCCTTGTGACGGCGGAACAACAGGAACCAGGACAGGGCGCCGACGACACCGGCCAGCGTCAAAACCCCGACGCGATGGGCGGGAGAAACAGCACTCACGGCCTCCAGGAGGGTGCCGCCGTGCATGTCCCAGGCAACCGCCTGGATCCAGTGGAGCAGATGGATGCACGCCAGGCCGACGAGGCCGGCGATGATCCCGGTGAGAAGTGTTGCGACCGCGAGGCGGCGCGTGCTCACGGACATGGCGTGTCGGAGTCGAGGCGTTCGCTCACCCGCGTGAACAGGCCGGTGAGCATGTCGATCTCCTCGGGCGTGATGTCATCAAGGAACAGGCGGCGGATGACGTCGCGCTGGACCAGGGCGGCCTCGTCGAAGAGAGCCTTACCGGACGGCGTCAGGGAGACGAGGCCTCCGCGACCGTCGCCTTCACACGGGCGGCGCTCGATGAGGCCTCTGGATTCGAGGCGCTTCATCGTGTGGGTGAGGCGTGAGCGCGAGAAGACGACCTGGTGGGCCAGTCGGGAGGGGCGCACGCCATCCTCGCCGGCACGGTCGGTCATGAGCAGCACGGAGTATTCGGGCATCGACAGACCGGCCTGGCACTTGAGGGCGGCTTCGATGCGCTCGGTGAGGCGAGCCGTCGTGGTGAAGTAGAGCTCCCAGGCCGCCGCTCGGGGGTGGTGTGCTCGGCTCACTGGGTCTCCTCGTTCGATGCTTTCGGGTGAGGCCGAATCGGCCTCGGGCTGCCTACGAGTATAACTTTCAATTAGACCCAGGTATAAATCGGTGCAGTGCACGTCACGTTCTCAGAATGAATGATCGAATGATCTGAATTGTTTGAATTGCGTTACTCTAATTGCAGTGCAATAAGCATGTGAACTCGTCAGAGAATGAAACCAAATACTTCGAGAGGAATGGATACATGAAAAAGACGAAGAAGATTGTCGAAATTGTCGACGACTTCGATGGTACCCCCGCCGATCAGACCGTTCGCTTCGCCTTTAATGGCGCGTCGTACGAAATTGATCTGAGCCGCGCGCATTTCGAGGAATTTGCCGAGGCCATTCAGCCCTACATTAAGGCTGGTCGCAAGGTGGGTTCGACCCGCCGCCGTGGCAACGCCGGCAACCCCACGCAGCGCCTGGAGAACGCGAAGATTCGCGCCTGGGCAAAGGAAGAGGGGCTCGAGCTGTCCGACCGCGGTCGCATTCCCGCTCCGATCGTTGAGGCCTACCGCAAGGCCCACGCCTGATTCGTGATGCAATTGCGGGCGCGCTGAAAAGGCGCGCCCGCAATTCTTTTACACGATGAGGGGTGGCACGCATTATGCGTGCCACCCCTCATGTCCGTTGGATGTCAGTCCTTGGAGACGACGTTATGCGCGCCCAAGTCGCTGCCCACCTGAGGAGCGTTTCCGTCCTCGTACTGGATAGCGTTATTGGAGCCCGTGAAGGACACGGTCTGGACGGACTTCACGTCGACGGCATTCTGGGAGCCGTTGATCGTGATCTCGGAGACGGCCTCGCCCTCAATGTGGTTGTTCGAACCGTTGACGACGACGGACTTCGTGCCCGCGGGGATCTCGACGTGCGCGTTGGACTCGTTGACCGTGAAGGCGCCGGAGGCGTCGGACTTGCCCGAATCCTTCGACGTGTCGGACTTGCCGGAGTCGGTGGACGAATCGGTCTTGGTGTCCGTGCGCGGGTTGCTTGAGGCTTCGGGGGCGGACGAAGCTGCGGGGGCGGAGGAGTCGCCGCCGGAGACGTTCGCGGTCTGGGAGCAGCCGGTCAGGGCCACGGTGGCGACGGCCAGGGCAGCCGCGGCGGGAAGGAAGGACTTCAGGGACATGGTGTCTCCCTTTCGTATGTTGATCAGTTGGTCAAACTCAATCAGAGTACTAGAAGGCGGGGATGAAGATCTCGACGCGGCGGTTGAGCGCACGGCCAGCCGGGTTATCCGAGCCGTCGGCGTTCTCGTTGGGCGCAACGGGCTTCGACTCGCCGTAGCCGGTCGCATCCAGCATCGCGCTCACGCCGTCCTTCTTCAGTTCCGCGGACACGGCATCCGCGCGCTCCTGCGAGAGCTGGAGGTTGAAGGCCTCGTCCGAGATGGAATCGGTGTGGCCGTAGATGTGGGCGGTGGGAACCTTCGCGTTGTTGAGCACGCCCGCCAGGCTCTTCAGGGTCTGGGCGGCTTCGGGGCGGATGTCGGACTTGCCGAAGTCAAAGAGGACGCCGTCCTCCAGGGTGATGACCGTGCCGCAGGACTCGACGGGCTTGAGGGACTCGACGGCCGGGAACTTGCCGAGCTTGCCGACCTTCTCGACCTTCGGAGCGTCGTTGACGGTCACGCCGTTGACGGTGGCCGTTCCGTTGCCGTTGTTCTGGATCGTCAGCTTCTCGTCCGAGTAGCTGCCCGTGCCGTCACCGTTGTTCATGATCGTGACGGTGCCCTTGGAGAACTGGCCGGAGCCGTTACCGTTGTTGATGATCGACTCCATGGAGGTCGAATTGGAGTAGTTGCCGCCGCCATTGCCGTCCAGGATGATGCTGGTCGTCGTCGTGGAGTAGGTGCCCGAACCGTCGGCCTCGACGGTGATGGTCACCATGGTGTCGGCGTTGGAGTAGGTGCCCGAGCCGTCGCCGCCGTAGATGATGGAGATGGGGCCCTCGGTGATGACGCCGGATCCGGTGCCGTCGTTAACGACCGTGCCCTTATCGTTGGAGGAAACGGCGGAGCCGTCGCCGCCCAGGACCGTCGAGCCGGACACCAGGGACGTGCCGTCGCACTTGGCGGGGGAGACCGTCACGCCCGGAACGGAGGCGAGGGACGAGGAGGCTGCCTGGACGACGGCCTTATCCGCGTTCGAGGCGAACACGTCGATCGCGGGAACCGAGAAGAGCGGGATCGGGGGGATCTCGCCGGGGCGGTAGCCCGGGACCGTCGGAACCGAGGCGGGAGTTGCGGACTGGGTGGGTGCAGCCGTGGTGGCCTCGGCGGTGGGCGCAGCCGCGGGAGTCTGGGGCTTCGAGGAGCCGCAGGCGCCCAGGGCGAGCGTGGTCGCAGCGACGAGAGCGGAGGCTGTCAGGGTGCGTCGTGTGATGATCATGAACCTAACCGTACGGGAAAATGCGAGGGGCACACACTGTTCCGGTAATCATGTAAAACCGCGGAATCTCAAGGAACTCAGGGGCATTCCGAGGGGCACTCAGGGGGTAATCAGGGTATGGCCGGGGTCTTTTTTCGCACAAGATAAGGGGCCTCGTTCCGCGGTGTTGGGGGCGAGGCCTCGTCCCTCTCGTGGTCCGGTGTCCAAGCTGTGGCGTGATCAACCCCACGGGATGTATGAGGAGGGTTGGAACCTGTGGGACAATGGAGACATGAGCTACAAACTGGTGCTGCTCCGCCACGGCGAGAGCGAATGGAATGCAAAGAACCTCTTCACCGGTTGGGTGGATGTTCCGCTGTCGGACAAGGGCCGCGCGGAGGCTACCCACGGTGGCGAGCTCCTCAAGGAAGCGGGCGTGAAGCCTGACCTCCTGTTCACGTCGATGCTGCGTCGCGCCATCATGACCGCGAACCTCGCCCTCGACGCTGCCGATCGCCACTGGATCCCCGTTGAGCGCAACTGGCGCCTCAACGAGCGTCACTACGGTGCGCTCCAGGGTAAGAACAAGAAGGAAATCCGCGACGAGTACGGCGAGGACCAGTTCATGCTGTGGCGCCGTTCCTTCGACGTGGCACCGCCCGCCATCGAGGCCGGCTCGGAGTACTCGCAGGACACCGACCCGCGCTACGCCGGCGAGCCCGTCCCCATGAGCGAGTGCCTCAAGGACGTCATCGCGCGTCTGCTGCCCTACTGGGATGAGACCATCGTTCCCGCGATCAAGACCGGCAAGACCGTCATGATCGCCGCGCACGGCAACTCCCTGCGCGCCATCGTCAAGCACCTGGATGAGATCTCCGACGAGGATATCGCCGGCGTCAACATCCCCACCGGCATTCCGCTGGTGTACGAGCTCGACGAGGAGACCCTCAAGCCCATCAAGAAGGGTGGCACCTACCTGGATCCCGAGGCCGAGGCGAAGATCGCCGCGGTCGCCAACCAGGGCAAGTGAGCTGAGCGGAGCCCCGGCATCGTCTGCATGGACGAGGCCGGGGCTTCGTCATGCCCGGAAAACCCGGCTTTTCGGGGTGTGATGCCCGTCCTTATGGCGCACGTTTGACCGTGAGCAGGGTCGCATGCTGGGACGAATTGCGGTCGTGCTTGAAGTTGGTTTGTGTCGATCCTTGTATGCGTGTAACGTTGAGCTTTCACACTGTATGGGTCGGTTTTGCTCGCCAGCTGGTAGAATAGTTGTGCTATCCACGCAAGCACTCAGGAGTCCATCCATGTCGTTTGAAATCGGTCAGACGGTCGTCTACCCGCACCACGGCGCAGCCACGATCGAAGAGGTCATGACGCGCACCATTCGTGGTGAGGAGCGGACGTACCTGAAGCTGCGTGTGAACCAGGGCGATCTTGAGATTCAGGTTCCCGCCGAAAATGTCGACATGGTCGGCGTGCGCGACATCGTCGACGAGGACGGCCTCGAAGAGGTCCTCTCCGTCCTGCGCGCCCCCTACATCGAGGAACCTACCAACTGGTCGCGCCGCTTCAAGGCGAACCAGGAGAAGATCGCCACCGGCGACATCGTGAAGGTCGCCGAGGTCGTGCGTGACCTGACCCGCCGCGACGACCTGAAAAAGCTGTCCACGGGCGAGAAGCGCATGCTGACGAAGGCCCGTGGAATCCTCACCTCCGAGCTGGCCCTGGCGCGCAACATTGAAAAGTCCGCCGCCGCGGAGCGCCTCGACGCCGTCCTGGCTGAGGGTCGCATCGAAGTCGAAGAAGATGCCGTCGAAGAGTGATGCCCGCGCGGTCCTGACGGCCGCCGGCTCCGGCTCTCGCCTCGGTTGCGAGGGCCCGAAAGCACTCGTTGAACTCTCGGGTCGCCCCCTTGTGTGGTGGGCGGCCCGCGGCCTACGCGCCGGGGGAGTGGGCGCGATGGTCGTGACGGCTCCGGCCTCGTCGATCGAGGAATTTCGTAGCGCCCTGTCCGATATTGACGATCTGACCGTCGTCGCTGGCTCCGATCGCTCGCGCCAGGAGTCCGTGGCCCTCGGCCTGGCCGCGCTTGGCCGCTGCGAGGCGGATGCGGTCGTCCTCGTGCACGACGCGGCGCGGCCCCTGACACCCCCGCAGGTCACCGAGCGCGTCATCGACGCGGTTGCCGGCGGCGCGGGCGCGGTCATCCCCGTCCTGCCCGTCACCGACACCCTCAAGACCGTGGATGCCGCCGGAGTGGTCGTCGGCACGCCGCGTCGCTCCGACATGGTGGCCGTGCAGACCCCGCAGGGCTTCCGCTGGGACGTTCTCATTCGCGCGCACGAGGAGGGCGCCTCCCTGGGCGCCGACGAGGCCCGGGCGGCCACGGACGACGCCGGCCTCGTTGAGGCGATCGGCGGGACCGTGCATACGGTCGCGGGCGACGAACGCTCCATGAAGGTCACGCGCCCCCTCGACCTGGCCCTTGCGCAGATCCTGGTCGCCGAGGAGACGAGCGCCTAAACACATTGCCCGGCTCGCATGGATTGAGCAGGGGGGGACGTGTCAGGGAGCCGTCAGGAGCGAGCGGACGAGCTGCGCGCCCTCCGGCTGACCGAGCTTCGCGCGTTCCTCCGGCTTGTCGACGAAGTAGTCGATGAGGCGCCGCAGCAGAACAAAGCGCATGGGGGCGCCCGTCATGTCAAAGACCAGGCCGTCCTCGAGACCGTCCACGGAGACATGCATATGCATGCACGGGAAGAAGGCATAATCCTCCACGGTGAAACCTTCAATGCGGGGGTGCAAGTCCCACGGGATGGGCGTCGGAGAGCTGTCCGCGAGCGGGTGAATCTCCATATGATCGGGTGAGAACACGATGAATGGGCCGCGGTGAATACAAGAGGGGCGCCACGGATTGATGACGCACAGCATGAAAGATATTGCCGACAGGAGGAATCCGCAGAAAATATGAATGATCGCGTGCACGATCGGGACCTGAAGTGCTAGCTCGACGATGAGGGAGATCGGTCCGGCGGTGATTCCGAAAGCGTAGGAGTAACGACGCACACGAACCTGAATAAGGGATGGATAGAGTGCCATTCCTCGTGGCTCCGCGTGCACGACCGGCCCCCTGTGACGGCGAACGGACTCCACGATGCCGATCACGAGGGATGCTGGGCCTATCAGGAGGCAATAGACAAATAAGAAGACGAGCAGGCTGGGCGGCAGAATCCCGCCTAAGAAAAACAAGACGATCACCGCGACGGGACAAGCGGCTGCGGCGAAATACCAGTTGAGGGGCTCCATTTGGCGCCCGCCGGCAACGGGAACGCTCAACATCGGGCTTTTCTCCATCGTCTTCTCCTTCCTGGGTGACATCCCAGCATATGGCATCCGGTCAGGACGCGCTGGCGGTTCCCCGGCCTCGTTGTGGGGGTTCTTCCAGCAAAGGGCCCGCGTCTCAGGCGTCCGGATCCTGCCCTCGCAGGAGCGCGCGCACCACGTCGACGCCGGTCTCGGTGCCGAGAACGCGCCGCCGCCGGGGGTTGGATACGAAATAGTCGATAAGTCGCTCGAAGGCGACGTAGGAGAGCCCCGGATCCTTGAGGCGCAGCCACGTGACACCGTCCTCGCCATCCTTGGTGCAGTGAATGGCGGTCGCTCCCTTGATGGTCTCACCCATGCCAACGATATAGCTCCAGGCGACCGTCTCGATACGAGGGACGAAGTCTTTCTCGGCGATTGCGAAACCCTCGGGGACGAGAATAATCATTTGCACATGAGCGCCATGTTCACGCGGAAAGTAGATTTCCGGGACTTTCACGAGTAGATAGATGATGAAAAAGCCCGTGCCGAGCGACATTAGGAAGCCATTTTTTGTGCTCGACGAGAATGCGAGAGGAATGAGGGAGATAGCAATGCCGCTCAAGCCCCATGCGATGCCGGCAGCACGACTCCGGGCAAAGGTGGTGTCCGCTGTGATCAGTAGCTCGGTGACTGTGCGTTCCTCCTGGCGCGACGTAGTGGCAGTGATCCTCGGCGGGCGGCTGGGTGCGCGCGAGTAGGCAACAGCGGCTGGAATGAAGGTGACGAGGAGAATGCAGAGGATAGCGAGCCCGTAACGCAGGCCGAGGGTGGGGAAACCGAGCGCGATGAGTGCAACGAGGACAAGTGCTGCCGCGACTCCGACGGCATAGAAGCACGCGGGGACGATCCATGCTCGGCGCATGATGGCGTCTGCTTGGCTCGGGGTCAGAGGTCGGCGGATGAGGGTTAGGGGGAGCATGCGCCTAGACTGCCGTCAGGATGTCGGTGATGAGCTGTGGGCCCTGCGGTGTTCCGAGCGTTGCTCGATCCTCGGGATGGGCGACAAAGTGGTTGATGAGCCGCGCGAGTTGCCAGTAGCAGATGGGCATTCCCCTCATCTCGAAAACGAACGCATCCTCGGAGTCTCGGGTGGATACGTGCATCAACTGGTGTGGCTCATTGGCGGCGACGAAAAGCTCGAAACCCTCAATCTGGGGGTTGCGATCCCACCGGATGCGTGTCGGGTTGTCGTGCAGGAGGGGCTGAATCGACAGGTGATCGGGGCCGAGCGTGATCAGTGGCGACCGGTGAATGTGTGAGGGGCGATACGCCGACATTTTGAGCATTGTGTACCCGAGGAATGAATACGAAAAGCCCAGGATCAAGCCGCCAATGGCGTCTGGATGAATGAGGAACAGAAGGAGGGCGATGGGGCCACAGCTCATCAAGAACACGGAGCTGATCGACGAGACGTAGAAGGGGAAGATAAATGGGTAGAGGGCTATCCCTTCCGGCTCGACGTGCATGAGGACTCCACGGTGCTGTCGAGCGATCTCGGCGAAGCCGAGTGTCAGGAAAACGAGCGCGAGGAGAATCGGGACTGCGACGAAAAAGAACGTGTAGGCGATCGGAAAAACACTGCGGATACAGAAAAAGAAAACTGCAAAACCAGCGCAAATGGCGGCGGTAACAAAGCACGTGCGCGCCTGCGACAGCTTCTCGTCTGCCTCGGACAGGCTACGCAATGAACTTTCCGCCATCGTCTTCTCCTTCATGGGTGACATCCCAGCATATGGCATCCGGTCAGGACGCGCTGGTGGTTCCCCGGCCTCGTTCCTGGGGTGGCCCGAGGAGTAAGTGAGCTACGAAACGTGGTAGGTTCACCCTGGACGCACACGCGCCGCCGAGCACTCCCCATCGAAGGAGCCCGATCCCATGAGCACAACGCCCACCACCCCACACCGCGTGATCACACGTAAAGTCGTCGACTGGGCGGCCTGGGACTGGGGCAGCGCCGCCTTCAACGCGGTCGCCACGACCTTCGTGTTCACGACCTACCTGACCAGCGACGGCGTCTTCACCGACGCGGGGACCGCCTCGACGTGGCTCAGCAACGGCATGACCATCGCCGGCCTGTTCATCGCCCTGCTCGCCCCCATCACCGGCCAGCGCGCCGATCGACGAGGCCGTGGCGGAGTCTGGCTCGGATGGTTCACGGGCGCGGTCGTCGTCTGCATGCTCGCCATGTACTTCGTGCACCCCGAGTCGGTCCTTGGGCCCCAGGGTGCGCTCATGCTGGGTATTGCGCTGCTGGGCCTGGGTAACGTGTTCTTCGAGTTCGCCTCGGTGAACTACAACGCGATGCTCAACCACCTGGGCGAGAAGGAAGACCGCGGCAAGATCTCCGGCTTCGGCTGGGCAGCCGGCTACATCGGCGGCATCGTCCTGCTGCTCATCCTCTACGTCGGCCTCATCGGCGTGAACCTGCTGAACGTACCCACCGACGCGCACTTGAATATCCGCATCTCCATGGTGATCGCCGCCCTGTGGCTCGGTGGCTTCGCGATCCCCGTCATCGTGAACCCCCCGCTGCCCAAGAAGGTCCATGCCGGCGGCGACGGTGAGTCGATCATCGACTCCTACAAGCTCCTGTGGCGCACCGTGCGCACCCTCAAGAACGAGGCCCCGCACACCCTCTTCTTCCTCATCGCCTCCGCCGTCTTCCGCGACGGCCTCGCCGGCGTCTTCACCTTCGGCGCCGTTCTGGCCAAGACCGCCTTTGGGTTCAGCGCCAGCCAGGTCATGATCTTCGCGATCGCCGCGAACATCGTCGCCGGCCTCGCGACCGTGGCCTTCGGCTGGGTCGACGACAAGATCGGCCCGAAGAAGGTCATCATCCTGTCCCTGAGCGCGATGGTCGTCGCCGGCTTCGGCGTCTTCTTCCTGCACGCCCGCGGCCCCGCCGTCTTCTGGAGCCTCGGCCTGGTCCTGTGCGTCTTCGTCGGCCCCACGCAGTCCGCGTCGCGTTCCTTCCTGTCGCGCATCATTCCCGCCGGCCGCGAGGGCGAGGTCTTCGGCCTCTACGCGACGACCGGTCGCGCCGTGTCCTTCATGGCTCCCGCCATGTACAGCCTCTTCCTCATGCTCGGCAAGCGTATGACGCCCGCCGGCGAGGACTACACCTACTGGGGCATCCTCGGCATCATGCTGATCCTCGGCGTCGGCCTGGCCCTGACGATACCCGTGAAGGCGGACCGCGCGACCCTGGCACACATGGAGGACTGAGCTCCTCGACGAGGCCCCGCGCCCACTAGCGATACGTCCCCGACGCAACCGAGTGAGTCTCGGGCGTCGGGGACGATCCTTTGATGATCCGCTTACTTGCGGTCGGGAGTGAAGGCGATAACCGATCCGCTGCGAGCCCCGACGAGCAAGTCGTCGTACACCCACACGAAGTTCGTCGCCTCGTTCAGGTCCTGCGACACGTACGTCATCGGGTCCTCCGCGTTGAAGAAGAACGAGTCCGTGAGGTTCTCTGAGTAGCCCTGGATGTAGAGCGCCTTGCCGTCTGAGCTGGCGCGCACCTGAGTGACGGACCAACCAGCTCCCCCTCGAGTCTCACGGAACGACTCGCCCGGGTTGAGCGTGAGGTTCTTTCCGTTGCTGAGAGTGAGCGACAGGAGATAGCCGTTGTCATCCTTGGAATAGGTGCGCTCCAGAGCGCCCGACGTCCACCGGGCGTTGCCCTGCGTCAAGAAGGCTCCGAGGTCAGCCACACTCGGGAGATCGCGGTCGGTCGTCGGGAACTTGTCGAGCTCCCAGCCGGCGGCAAACGTGCCGACAACCTGGCCCGCGGTGTTGTAGGCGATCGTTTCCTTCTCTCCGGCCACGAGGAGTCCGTCGCTCGCCAGGGTGAGCCTTGAAGCGAACGGGATGCTCGTGGAGGGGGCGTCCCCGAGCGTCGTCAGTGCGCCCGTGGCCGGGTTGATGATCTGCGGGGCGTGGTGGGCCTCGTCGACGGGAACGACCACAGCGGTGTCCGCGCCAGTGCCGATGACGGCCGTCGTGGGTTTTGTTAATGCCGTGTGGGTGAGGCCCATGCGGCGCTGGGGCGAGGTCTGAGTGGTCCAGAGCGTTGTCCACTCTCCAGAGTCACGGGACCATCCGGAGCAGGAACTGAAAGTGTCGCAGGTGACGAGGACGCCGCCCGCCACCCCCATCGGGAGGTCGAAGCCCCAGGGCGCCTGAGTCTGCTCGCCGGTCGACCGATCGACGATGATGTCGCTGAGCAGGATCGCGTCCTGGGTCGAGACGGAGGACGGGAACGCCTCGGCACGAATCCGGGATGGCTTCGGCCCGGTCGTGCTCCACTGAACGACCGGCTCGGCACCCGAGACGTCGTAGGCGGACACGGTAGCCACGGCCTCGGCGCCACTTCCGTAGGTCAATGTGTACAGGGTCGAGCCTTCGGTGATCAGCTGCGCGGGCAGGAGGGAGTCGTCCTGAGCGGGAAGCGTCCACGCCGTCGCAAACCCTGAGGCCCACGCGCTTGACAGCACGTTCGTGCGGGTGGCCTGTCCGTGGTAGCCGATCACGTCCGGCCGTGCTGTGCGTTCAGGGCCGGTGTAGTGCGGAGGGGGAGTCGCCGCCGGGCCGGGGAGCTGGAGGGCGCTCGTGCTCAGCGAGAACGAGGAGGAAGTAGCGAGGATCGATACGAAAGCGGCGCCGAGCAGGAAGAAGCGGGTCTTCCGAGAACGTGTGCGCCGCGGGGAGTCAGTCCCGTACTGGAGGTCGTTGGTGCTCACAAGCTGTGCCTTTTCTATCGTTGCTCGGTGCAGGAGAGTCACGAGGCCTTCGGCGTGAATGCCACGATGCCGTCGATCGTCACGCCGATGGCCAGGTCATCGAAGGGCCACGAGAGGTGCTCTGCGTCGCGGAACTCGTCCGATCCGTGTCCCACACCGCTCGCCGTGTCGAAGAAGAACCTATCGCCCCTGTTGGCGTGATCGACGGACTCGATGTACACGACCGACGTGTCGGCGCTGGCGCGGACCTCGGAGGGCCAAAAAGTACTGATGTAGTGATGCTGGTCGTTATTCCCGGCATCAAGAGTGAATGGGGGACGCCCGTCGCTCGGCGTCACCGTGATGCTAAAGGGGGTGCCGGCCGCAGCGTGTGTCGGGGCTGTGACCGACGCGTTTGACCACGCCGGGCGGGCGCCGCTCAGGAAATCTCCGAGTTCGGCCGTGGTAGGCATCCGCCCGTCGCGCGTTGGTATCCTCTTCATCTGCTTGTAGGACTGGGTCCCCGTGATGAAGCCATCGGCGTCGTAGGTGACGAAGAAGTCATCGTTGAAAGCCAGGAGCCCATCGCTGGTGATCACAAAAGACACAACGTTGTTCTGCCTGTCCCCGAAAGGACTCACAGAACCGACGTTCGTGATCTGCCCGGTTTGCGGATCGAGGAGCTGCGCCAGGTGTGTCTGTGAATCGACGGGCAGGACGACCGCCTGGTGCTCCCCGGTACCGATCACGGGCGTATCGGGGTAGGTGAGCTTGTCTAACGTGGACAGGGTGCCCTTTTGGCTGGCAGTGGCCGTCTCCCACTGACGCACCCACGACGAGGCCTCCTGCGTCCAGCCCGAGCACGCCTGTTTGTGGTCGCAGGCCACGACGATGCCATCAACGGTCGCGAGCGCCTCCGACCCCTCCCAGGGAGCCGAGGACTGCGCTCCCGACGCCTTGTCGATGATGATGCTGTCGATGAGGAATTGATCCCCGTAGGACACGAAGCTGGGTCGCCCGAGCGACTTGGGGAGGGGCCCCGTCGTGCGCCACAGCTCGCGCGGCTGCTCGGAAGAGATGTCGAAGGCCGCTGCAGTGACCTGGTGGGCGGCCGGATCGGGGTCTTCGAAGAGGGCGTACAGGGTGGTGCCCTCCACGGTCGTGAGTGCCCGGGAGTCGTACTCCGAGGACGGGAAGGGGATCCTCCACGCCGTCTCGACGCCCGAGGCCCAGGCGGGGGAGAGCGATCCCGTGCTCGTGGCGTCCCCCGAGTATCCGACGGTGGGCGCCGAGGTGTATGACCGCTGATCGTCCGGTGTGGGGGAGAGGGGCTGAGCCGGTGGAGGCCGATGATAGCCACAATCGCGACGGCGGACAGGAAGACTACGAGAAGGGCCAGCTTCGTGCGGTTCTTCGGGCGAGGTTGGGGCGGGCCGGGGTGGGGGTTTGGGGGTGCTCCGCTCGGCGGCACCCACTCCGCGGCATGCGTGGGAGTGCGTGTGCCCGTGTGATCGTCATTGGTCATGAGTAGTTTCTATCACATAGCAGTGTCGGTGTGATAGACGGTTTGCTACCTCAGGAGGACGCCGGTACGAACGCCTTGAGGCCGCTCTCGGTCATGCCGATGATCATGTCGTCGAAGACCCACATGACCTGTTTCGGCGAGTTGAGTTCGGGTGAGGTGTAGATGAGGCCGTTGACGGTATCGATGAAGAATCTACTCTTGTCCTGGTAGGTGAAGGTATCGGCGTAGAGAACCGAAGCATCCGTGCTGACGCGGACCTCCTTCGGATCGAACAAGCACGAGCTGGTCATGTAAGGGCTCAGCGCTCCGGGGACCGGGGTCGTGTGCGTCGACCCATCGGAGGTGAGGGTGACCTCGATGGAACAGTCGTTCTCGCCCACGAGGTCTACCGTGCCCGTCGACCAATTCGCGCGCTGGTAGGTCATGAAGGTCGTCAGGTCCGCGGTGCTCGGGTAGGTGCCGTCACGGCTCACCGCGGGAAGATACACCTGTCCTGTGGAAGTGAAGGTGGATTGGAGGGTTCCCTCACTGTCGAAGGCCATTCCCTGTTTCTTGCCGATGTCGACGACAATGAAGCCGTCGCTTCCCACCTCTACGTAGTGACCGGTGCCTGGCGTGCCGGGTTCGGGCAGGGTCGTTGCCTCGCCGGTATGGATGTTGATGATCTGCGGGGATTCCTGATAGCTGGAGGGGACCAGGACGGAGGCGAGTTCACCCGTGCCGGAGAGCGTGGTGCCTGCGGGCGCATAGCCCAAAACCTGGTTACTCAACCCGTAGGACGTCTGTGGATTCGTTGTCGTCGTCCACAGAGTCGTCCAATCGCCGGAGGCGTGCGTCCATCCGCTGCACGAAGATGTCGTCGAGCAGGTCACCACGATGCCGTCGGCCTGTGCGAGGGGAAACTCCTTGCCCCACGGGGCCTGTGTCTGCTCACCGGTCGCCTTGTCGATGACCAAGTCATGGAAAAAGAGCTGGTTCTCGCCCGACACGAATGCGGGTGAGTACGTCTCGATTGCTGAATTTTTCGTGGGTCCGACCGTGTCCCAGAGGAGAGCCGGGTCCTCCCCGGACAGGTCGTAGGCCAGAGTTCTGACGGCGGAACCTTTCTGGCCCTCGATCGTGTCGTAGCCGGCGATGTAGAGGACCTGACCTTCGACGAACATCTGCGGCCCGAACTGAGTCATTTCTGCAGGCAGCTCAAGCGTCCACGCGGTCGCCACGCCCGAGGCCCACTGCGGCGATATGGAATGCGTGTTCGTGGCGTTGCCTCGGTATCCGGGCCAGCGGGGCGGCAGCCCCTCCGCATACTCGCGCACCTCGGAGTTCGCCTGCGTGCTGGCGCTCGACGAGGTCTGCGTGCCCCAAGGTGTCGATGATGAACCGTCGCGAGTGGACGAGAGGAATGACGCGCCGAAGCCGATCGCGATGAGAGCGACGAACGCGATGAGGAGGTTCGGCTTTTTCTGCCTCGGGGGCACCGAGGTTCGCGGGGTTCTCGCGGGCGTGGGCTCGAAGGTAATGGTGGGCCTGGGCGCCTGCGCGCCTGTGGGTGCCTTCCGTGGCGAGGCCGTGGTGGCGGTTGGCCTCGGTGCTTGCTTGCCTGTGGTCCCTTTCCTCGACGAGGCAGTGGCGGCTTTGTGGGAGGCGCTGCTCGTACGGGCTGCTGTAGCTCCCGCCGCTGCTGTAGCTCCCGCCGCGGGGGCTGCATCCGGCTGAGAAATCTCGGCCGGCGCGGGTGGCGTGACGGTGAGGAACTGGTTGAGGTCCGGCATCGCCACCTCTGGCATCGCCAGTTCCTCTAACGCTTCCAACTCTGGCAGCTGCGGAACTTCGGGCAGATCCGCGACCCCTGGAAGATCCCCAAAGTCCGGGAGCTCAGGAATATCGACCTGTGACACGTCGTTCCACGCGTCGGAGGAATGAATGCGCGCGGGGTCGTCGGATGTGTGGTGCAGGTCGTCGTTGCTCATGACACGTTTCTACCACGTTGCGCGCCCGGCGGGCGCTCGCGGATTACTCCTCGGCGCGCACCATGAGGGCGCTCGCCAGCGCGGCCATGCCCTCGCCTCGGCCCGTGAAACCCAGGTGATCCGAGGTCGTCGCCGACACGGTGACCGTACCCCCGGCGATCTCGCTCATGACCGCGCAGGCCTCGGGCAGTCGCGCGGCCATACGAGGCCGGTTCCCCACGACCTGCACGGTTGCGTTGCCGAGCACCCAGCCGGCCTCGGCGGTCATGCGGCGAACCTCCTCAAGGAGCGCACGCCCCGAAGCACCCGCCCACTCGGGGCGATCCACGCCGAACACCGTGCCGAGCTCGCCCAGGCCCGTCGCCAGCAGCATCGCGTCGCACAGGGCGTGCGCGGCTACGTCCGCGTCCGAATGACCCTCAAGGGGGCGCTCGCCCGGCCACTCCAGGCACGCGACCATCAGGGGGCGCGGCGAGTCGGGTGCGGCGAACGCGTGGACGTCGACCGCTTGGCCGATGCGGAAAGGCAGATCAGTCATGGAACCAGGGTAGCGTCACGAGGAAGTCGGCGTGAAGGCGATGAGGCCCTCGTCCGTCAGCCCGACCAGCAGATCGTCGTAGACCCACGTGTGGTTCCGTGCCGCCCTCAACTCGGTTGAGGTATGCGCCTTGTTGTTCGCCATGTCGAAGAAATAGACGGTCTGTTCCTTGTATCCGATGTTCAGAATGAAGGCAGCGGTTCCGTCGGCGCTCGCACGCGCATGCGTGGGGGAGAAAGAACAGGGTGGACGGGTGCTGGAAGAAACCCCCACCAACCCCTCTGCGGAGTATTTCGCAACGCCTCCTGAGGTCTGCACCGTGAGGGTTTGGCACCTGTCGCCGGTCGCCTCCAGCATGCCTGTCGTCCATGGCGTCCTGCCCGAGTCGAAGAAAGCATCCCACTCACTCAGAGTCGGCATGCGGCCATCTTCTGCGGGGATAATGTACTTAAGGCTCCGCCCAAAAGTGCCCAGGGAATTGCCGGACATGTCGAATTTTTCGAGCAACGTGGCGTTCTTACGCACGATGAGGCCATCGGCGGCTGGATACAGAGCGTCGTAGGAATAGGAGCGGGCATTAGCTAAACGCCCCTCTTGTCCAAAGGTCGTCACAACACCCGTGTGTACGTTGACGATCTGTGGGTTCCTGTAGTCATCGACGGGAACTAAGGCGGAAGCCTCCTCTCCGGTCCCAATCGTGCGCGGCCCGTCCCATCGTGAGAGGGAGGAGTTACGGGACTGTTTTCCCGTAATGCTCTGCCACTGCTGTGTCCAGGAACCGGATTCCTGCTTCCACCCGGCGCAGGTTTCCATGCCGGAACAGGTCACCAGGATGTCGTCGACCATGGTGATCGGATGGCCGTCCTCCCACGGCGCCTGTGTCTGAATGCCCGTCGATTTCGAGATCAGGACATTTTCGATGGCGAGCCACTCGCCGACGGAGACGATGGAGAAATCTGTCCCCGAGTATGGGATCTGCATGGACCCGTCGTTGGATGTCCACAGCACGGCGGGCTCGGAGGAGGAGACGTCGATGGCTGCAAGAGAGATGGAATAGGAATGATGGTCCCGGGAGACCATGTAGAGCGTTGTGCCGTCGGCAAACAGGGTGGTTTCGGATGGGTTGTCAATGCCGGTGCGAGGTTCAGGAAGGGTCCAGGCGACGCTCACGCCCGCAGCCCAGTCCGACGAGAGAACGTTCGTGTTCGTGGCCGAACCCTTGTAGCCCTGGGAGGCTACCGGCTTTGCGGTGGGCTGTGGAATCGCTGTGATGAAACGCGGTAGCGCGAAAAGGAGAGCGATGACCGCGAGGATCGCGGCGACGATGAGTGCTGCTTTCTTCCTCTGCAGTTGTATGTACGCCTGATGGCCCGCGATACGCTCGGGGTTGGTGCGCGTGCGCGGAGGACGAAGGCCTTTCCGGGGTGCGCTCGAGGGGGACGAGGCCTCGTGGCGAGACGCCGACGAGCGGGGCGTCGCCGTGGTTCGCGTCGCACCCGTGACGAGCGAACCCAGGACTGGCTTCAACGACGAGGCGACGCCCGACTGACCCGTCGCAGTGCCCTCTGACTGCCCCATTGTGGGCGCGAAGCGATCGGAGACTGGTGAGGCGCCGGTCGAAGCCGCGTGTTCTGCGGGCTGCTCGGCGGTGCTCCGCGTCTTCGGCTCGTCCTTGGGCGTGGGGGTGGAATCCGAGTTTGGGGGAGCCCAGCGAGAAGAATCGTTACTCATGAGTCCTCATTTAGGCCGAGGCCGGGGTGAAGGCAACGACGCCGTGCTTCGTCACGCCGATCACCAGGTCATCGAAGGCCCACGTGAGGCTATGAGCCCCGTTGAGATCCTTCGAGGTGTGTGCCTCCTTCGTGTTGGTGTTCGCGAAGTAGACGTGCTGGTCGGAGGGGGAGTTGGCCTCGTTGATAAACAGCGCGGACCCATCTGCGCTGGCTCGCACGTCGAGCGGCGAGAAGAGGCAGGGCTCCGAGTCGCTGATGGACACGTCCTTGACGCCGTACGCCGAGCGGGGCAAGGCATCCGAGGACAGGATGAGGGTCGCCGTGGTGCACTTCGAGCCGGTCATCTCGATCGTTCCCGTCGCCCACGGGGCCTTCGAGTCCTTCAGGTACGAGCGGAGCTGATCGAGGCTCGGCGCGGGGCCGTCGCTCGTGGGGACCGCCCACGTGCGTTCGTAATCGATGGTCTCGACGAGCTTGCCCGTCATGTCGTAGACGTCGGCCTTGTCGTAGTCGCTGACGTTGATGTAGCCGTCGGAGGCGATGAGGAAGCCGCGGCTCTCAAACTTCTTCGCCGGAGCATCTCCCCCGAGGGTGGTGACCGTGCCGGTGTGGAGATTAATGATCTGCGGCGCGAAACCATCCTCGGTGGACAGCAGGAACGAGGCGTTCTCCCCGCTGCCCATCATCCGGGTCTTGTTGGGCGCCTCCGGAGTGAGGTTGCGCCCCTGTCGAGACGTGATGCTCTTCCACTGCTGCTTCCAGGAACCGGACTCCTGCTTCCAGCCGGCGCAGGTCTCCATGCCGGAACAGGTCACCAGGATGTCATCGGCGGTGGCCATGGGAACATCGCCCGGCCACGGGGCCTGAGCGATCGCCCCGGTCTTCTTGTCGATCACAACGTCGTTGTAGGCGAGCGAATCTCCGGCGGAAGCGATCGCCTGCGTGTCGCTCCGCTTTGTCACCGTCGCGTCGGAGCTCTCCTTCAGCCACAGCTTCTCGGGCTTCGCGCCCGAGATGTCGTAGGCGGCGGCGACAGCATGGCCCTCACTGTCGCTCCTGGCGGCCACGTACAGGGTCGTGCCCTCCACGAGGAGAGATGGAGCATCGTAGTCGTCGACGTAAGCGGAAAACTCGTCCAGGGTCCAGGCCACGTCCACGCCGTTGGCCCACGAACTCGTCAGAGTGCCCGTCAGGGTTCCCGACCCCGTGTAGCCCTGCCCGCGCGGGCTCGGAGCCGCCGTGGGTGCCTTGGTCACGACATACACGACGCCGGCAACCATCGCTGCGACCGTTACGACGGCGATCAACGCAATGAGCCACCAGCGCTTCTTTTTGCCGCGGGGCGCGGGGGATGGTGCGGGAATAGTCCCGGGCTCGGCAGCACGGAACGCGTTCGGCATGGCAAACGAAGATGTCGCGTGCGTGATCGGCTGCGGTACCGAACCGACAGGCGCACCGTTGTTCGTTGGGGCAGGCCACTGTGGGTCGTTGATGCTCACGCATCGTTTCTACCACACGCCCCGGGGTAGGCTCCCACGATCCCTTGCCCCGGCCTCGTCCCACGCGTGTGACGAGGAACGGGCGCCCTCGCAGGCCACGCCCCCTCTCCGATAGGATCGACCCGTGCGCTACATTTCGACCCGACGCGGCCCCAACACGCCCACCCGTTCCTTCAGTGACATCCTCCTGGAAGGCCTCGCCCCCGACGGCGGCCTCTACCTGCCCGAGGAATACCCGACGCTGTCTCGCTCCGACCTGGATGAGCTGCGCATCGTCCTACGCGAGGACGGCTACGCGGCCATGGCCGCAGGCATCATCTCTCTCTTCGTCGACGACATCCCCGCCGACGACCTGAGCGCGATCACGGCCCGCGCCTACCGCACCCCCGCCTTCTCCGACCCCCAGATCGTCCCCGTCGACGCCCTGGAGGGCACCGACCTGCACCTCGCCCACCTCTCCAACGGCCCCACGGCCGCCTTCAAGGACATGGCGATGCAGCTCCTCGGCGAGCTCTTCGAATACGAGCTCACCCGCCGCGGCGACTGGCTCACCATCGTCGGCGCCACCTCCGGCGACACCGGCTCCTCCGCCGAGTACGCGCTGCGCGGCCGACGTGGCCTCTCCGTCGTCATGCTGACTCCCGCCGGCCGCATGACCGCGTTCCAGCGCGCCCAAATGTTCTCCCTCCTCGACGAGAACATCGTCAACGTCGCCGTCGACGGCGTCTTCGACGACTGCCAGGACCTCGTCAAAGCCGTCAACATGGACGCCGACTTCAAGGCCACCTGGCACGTGGGCGCCGTCAACTCCATCAACTGGGCGCGCCTGCTCGCCCAGGTCTGCTACTACGTGGCCACCTGGCTGCGGGTCACCGAGGAGGGGGCCGACGCCTCGTCCAAGGTGAGCGTCGTCGTGCCCTCGGGCAACTTCGGCAACGTGTGCGCCGCCCACATTGCCCGCCAGATGGGCGTGCCCCTGGGTACCCTCGTCGTCGCCACGAACGAGAACGACGTCCTCGACGAGTTCTTCCGCACCGGCGTCTACCGCCCCCGCTCCTCCGCGGACACGCTGGCCACCTCCAGCCCGTCCATGGACATCTCCAAGGCCTCGAACTTCGAGCGCTTCATCTTCGACCTCATGGGCCGCGACGGCGACGCCACCCGCGCCCTCTTCGAGACGGCCCTGGCCCGTGACGGTTACTTCGACCTGTCCGGCACGCCCGAGTTCGCCGCCCTGCGCGACACCTACGGCTTCACCTCCGGCACCTCCTCGCACGCGGACCGCCTCGCCGAGATCGCGCGCACGGAGAAGGAAAGCGGCTACCTCCTCGACCCGCACACGGCCGACGGCGTGCACGTCGCCCGCGCCGTGCGCCCGCAGATCGAGGGCCCACTCGTCGTCATGGAGACCGCGCTGCCCGTCAAGTTCGCCGACACGATCCTCGAGGCCACCGGCCACCTCCCGCCCGTGCCCAAGCGCTTCGAAGGCATTGAAGGCCGCGAAGAGCGCGTCACGCCCCTCGCCAACTCCGTCGAGGATCTCAAGGCGCTCATTCGCGAGCGCGTGCGCCCCGGCGCCTGAGTTTTCATTCACTCGACGAGGCCCGAGTCCCCACCTGCGAAGCCGCGCGGTTGCGCAGTCGGGGCCCGGGCCTCGTTACATACTCCCGGGGAGTGCCCGTTTCCCTCACCCCCTCTCCCCGCCAGGTAGGATTGGTGCCATGCTGCACCTGTACGACTCCAAGAGCGCCCGCATCCAGCCCCTCAACCCGGTGACCCCCGGCAAGGTCGGCATCTACCTGTGTGGCGCCACCGTGCAGGGATCCCCGCACGTCGGCCACCTGCGCGCCGCCGTCTCCTTCGACACCCTGATCCGCTGGCTGCGCCGCAGCGGCTACGAGGTCACCTACGTCCGCAACGTCACCGACATCGACGACAAGATCCTGAACAAGTCGGCCGAGGCCGGCTGGGACTGGTGGGCCTGGGCCTACCGCTTCGAGCGCGAATTCACCGAGG
Organism: Schaalia sp. ORNL0103; assembly: GCF_019429565.1. Taxonomy (GTDB): domain Bacteria; phylum Actinomycetota; class Actinomycetes; order Actinomycetales; family Actinomycetaceae; genus Pauljensenia. The sequence continues at coordinate 152,395 of NZ_JAHXSA010000004.1, forward strand.
CGTACGAGACCCTCGGTGTCGAAGCCCCCACTTACGAGCCGCGCGCCACCGGCCACATCCCCGAGCAGCTTGACCTCGTCCAGCGCCTCATCGACGCGGGACACGCCTATTCGGATGGGCGCGGCAACGTCTACTTCGACGTCCACTCCCAGCCCGACTACGGCTCGCTCACCCGCCAGCGCCTGGCCGACATGCGCACCACCGAAGACGACGCCCAGATCGACGAGGCCGTCGAGGCCGGCAAGCGCGACCCCCGCGACTTCGCCCTCTGGAAGGCCAGTAAGCCGTCTGAGCCGGCCACTGCCTCGTGGGACAGCCCCTGGGGACGCGGCCGACCCGGCTGGCACCTCGAATGCTCCGCCATGTCGCGCCGCTACCTCGGCGACGAATTCGACATCCACGGCGGCGGTATCGACCTGCGCTTCCCGCACCACGAGAACGAGCAGGCCCAGTCCCACGGCGCCGGCTGGGAGTTCGCGCGCCTGTGGGTCCACAACGCGTGGGTGACCACCAAGGGCGAGAAGATGTCCAAGTCGCTGGGCAACGTCCTGTCGATCGGGGCGCTCACCGAGGAGTACCCGGCCGTCGCCGTGCGCTGGGCCCTGTCGACCGTCCACCACCGGTCCGCCATCGAATGGGGCCTCGAGACGCTGCCCGCCGCACACGCCGCCTGGGAGAAGTTCTCCACCTTCGTGGCGCGTGCCATCGAGGCCGCCGGTGAGGCTCCGGCCTCCGAGATTGCCCTGGCACCCGCCGACCTGCCCGAGGCCTTCGTCGCCGCCATGGACGACGACCTCAACGTCGCCGGCGCGCTCGCGGTCCTGCACGAGCACCTCAAGGCCGGTAACGCCGCGCTTGCTGCTGGTGACGTTTCCGGTGTGTATCGCGAGCAGGTCCTGGTTCGTTCCATGCTGGATGTGCTTGGCCTGGACCCCGCTTCTGAGCAGTGGCGTGGACAGGCTGGCATCGGCGCGGGTGCCTCTGGCGCCGCTGCGGCCGAGCACTCGGCGCTGGACGCGCTGGTTCAGGCCGTGCTGGAGGAGCGGGCCGCTGCCCGCGCCGCCAAGGACTGGGCGCGCGCCGACGAGCTACGCGACCGCCTGGCCGCCGCCGGCGTCACTGTCGCGGACGGCCGCGACGGCGCGACGTGGAGTGTTGGCTGATCCGCGGCTGATCCGCGGCTGAGGCCGGGCTGCTTGGTGTGCCCGTGGGCGGCGGCCCGCCCGCGAGACGTCCGCGCCGCGAGCTTCAGGCTGGCTGCCGATGGGGGT